>DYGG01000035.1 GCA_020724775.1 Ignavibacterium sp.
ATCAAAATCAGGATATGCTTATTAGTCAATTTACACAACCTTCTTGACAGAATCTAAATTTCCCGAGTGAGATAAATCGCTTGCTAATTTGGCAGGCAGGTTTTATTTTTCGTTTGGTGCATATGAATGACATGTTTAAGGCGACATCAATTGAAATACCGCGAACATTTCCTTAGGTATCCCATTCATATTTTCAATTAATTCCGATGGAGGTTTTTGATGAAGTGTAAGCAGATTTTGACAGCATTCATGTTCGGGACAATTCTCTGCTTATTCCCGATTATGCTTTTGGCCGAGGAGCAGGTTAAAGGGGAAGAATCCGGCTGCGCTCCTGTTACCAGCATGGAGCGTCCGCGCGTTATTGGCATAAGAGAGTTTCATGATGTCATGGCGCCGGTCTGGCATTCCTTGCTTCCTGACGGCGACTATAAGGGGGTACGGGAAAAGGTTCCGGAATTTAAGAAGAGCATGGAACTCTTACTGACAAGCGAAGTGCCGGAATATTATATGCATGTAAAAGATGAGTTCACGGCACGGCGTTTGGCGTTGGCCAAGGCGGTGGCACATCTTGACACAATTGCCATGGCTGACGACAATGACCATCTGGCAGTGGCGGTTGAAGAGATGCATACGGCATTTGAGCAGATGGCGCGCGTCCTGGCGCCGCGCATGCGGGAAATCGATAAATTCCATCTGGTCCTTTACCCTCTCTGGCATCAGGCGCTTCCCAAATCTGATTTCGCCGCCATCAAGGCTTCACTGCCGCTTCTGCAGGCTAAAATGGATACTTTGATAAATGCTCCGATTCCGGAGCAGTTCAAGGAAAGGGAAACGGTTATTGTCGAGAAGCGGGCGGAACTGAAGAAGTCGGTTGACGCGCTCGATCTGGTCTGCAAAGAGGGAAAAGATGAACAGATTGCCGATAAGTTGACCGTAATGCACGAATCATTCCGCGCCCTTGACGGCGCCTTCGAATAATTTAGACGCAGTCGCGTTGATATTATCATCGCGAAAATGGGAAACAATTAATTCAGGGCGGAATGATTTCCGCCCTGAATCATTTCTCTCCATATTTTCATTCCTTTAATCTCCAAATCATCCTATATTCTTTTCTCTGCGATGTTTTCATTGGAACAAGCGGACGACATTTAATGGAACAAGAGATTTGGCAGGCTGTTTTTCACTAAAACGGCAAATAAAGGAAGACCATCTGCGTAATTTTGCAGAGTAAATGACAGAAATATTGAAATGAGTTATTTGAAAACTTCTTCGACCGGGCCTCTCGAATTGACCACCGCTGGCCGTATCTCAGGCGCCAGTGACGTCGTTTCCCGCCGCAGTGCGCTGGCTGTAGTCAAAAATCTGCTCCAGTTAACCAAACCGTCCATCATGCTCCTGGTTCTTATAACCGGAGCCGGGGCGTTGGTGCTCGAAGGAAGTATGATGAGCAAGCCGTTTCAGTTTCTGGTCTTTATGATAGGGCTGTATCTGACCGGTGGCGCAGCCAATGCCCTTAATCAGTATTTCGAGCGGGAGATTGACGGTAAAATGAAACGTACCCGTCAAAGGCGTCCCCTTCCGACCGGGAAAATTTCGGCCCGTGAGGCGCTCTTCTTTACGCTTGCCATTGGCGCCAGCGGTGTTCTTATACTGGGGCTCTTCTTCAACTGGCTTACGGCGGTCCTTTCGCTGGCGACCATTCTTTTTTACTCGCTTTTTTATACTCTCTGGCTTAAACCGCACACGGCGCAGAATATCGTGATTGGCGGAATAGCCGGAGCGATGGCTCCGGTCGGCGCCTGGACTGCCGCCACCGGCTCCCTGGCGGTCTCCCCCTGGATTCTCTTTTTGATAATATTTCTCTGGACGCCTCCCCATTTCTGGGCGCTGGCGCTCTGCTTTAAGGACGACTATCGCGCCGCAGGACTGCCCATGCTTCCGTTGAAAGCGGGCGACCGGGAAACGGTGCGACAGATTCTGATATACTCCCTGCTTCTGGCGGCGGCAAGTTTTCTACCCCTCTTCTATGGCGCCGGGCCGCTCTATCTGGGTACCGCTGCCGTGGTGAATTTCATCTTTATCTATCGCGGTTTACAGGCGTGGCGAACCCTGCACCATAAGGAATACTGGACTGTTTTCAAATTTTCATTGATACATCTATTCGCGCTCTTTGTGGCGCTGATTGCGGACAAATATATCTGAATAATATGTTAATGTGTATTAAAAACATCTATTTTAATGGGATATTACAGCGGGGAACATTGCGATAATTGTTGACAGGGACAATTTTTTGTTTTATTTTCGCCGCCGTAAATCTCAGGATTGCTGAATGACCGGGCAAGTTGGCAATCATCATCAGCCAGCGCCCCCAGGAAAAGAAACAGGATTGCTTAGTTGGCTCAGATTTTTCCAAAATGGACCAATCGACTTCCGGTTTATTTTCTATCCGGAACGGTCGCGATTCTGGCGGCGGTGACAGGCTTTTTCTGGTATTATGGCTCTCCTAAGTATTCCGATGTCGGCTATCGACCCAAACAGCCGGTGCCGTACAGCCACAAGTTACATGCCGGCGACCTCGGGCTCGACTGCCGCTACTGCCATTCGCAGGTGGAGACTTCGGCGGCGGCCGGCGTTCCCCCAACCCAGACCTGTATGAACTGCCACAAATTGATATTGCCGGAAAGTGAGAAGTTGCTTCTGGTGCGGGAAAGTTGGAGCAAGCGGCTCCCCATTCAGTGGGTGCGGGTGCACGACCTTCCCGACTTTGTCTATTTTGACCACAGCGTTCATCTCAATGCCGGAGTCGGCTGCGCCAGTTGCCATGGCAATGTGGCGCAGATGGAAGTGGTCACGCAGAAAGAACCGCTCAGCATGTCATGGTGTCTCGATTGTCATCGCAATCCCGACCGGCATCTCCGCCCCCGCGAGGAACTGACCAATATGAACTGGACCCCGCCCGCGGAGCAGCCCCAACTGGCGCGACGGATACGTGCGGAAAGAGGGATTAATCCGACCGTCGATTGCTCGGGATGTCATAGATAAAAGGCATGAAAAAGAAACAGGGAAAAGATTACTGGCGGAGCCTGGAGCAAATTGCGGATACTCCGCAGTTTCGAGAATTTCTGCACAGGGAGTTTCCCGAGCATGCCTGGGAGTTGGATAATTCCATATCGCGGCGCAATTTCATATCGATAATGAGCGCCTCGCTGGCGCTCGCCGGGCTTACCGGATGCCGGCGACCGGTCGATAAGATTGTTCCGTATGTTGCACCGCCGGAAGAACTGGTGCCCGGTCAACCCTTCCATTATGCCACCTCTATGCCCTTTGGTGTTGGTGGGTATGGTCTGGTAGTGGAGACACATGAGGGAAGACCGACTAAGATAGAGGGGAACCGGCTTCATCCCAGTACTAGGGGAGCATCCAGCGCTATTACGCAAGCATCCCTGCTTGGACTTTATGACCCCGACCGTTCCCACAAGCCGCTCTATCGGGGAGTGGAGAAGGAATGGGCTGAATTTGTCGCCTTCTGGCACGACCTGTATCCCCGGTATCTTCAGAAAAAAGGAGAAGGATTGGCGATTATTGCGGAGTCAACCTCATCTCCCACATTCTTTAGACTGTACGAAGAATTCCGAAAGAATTTCCCCGAAGCAGATTTTGTTGTTTACGAAGCGGTAAGCGACGAGAAGATATATAAAGGAATCAAATTGGCGACCGGTCAAACATTGCAGCCGCTTTATCATTTTGACCGGGCGAAAGTAATCCTGTCGCTTGATGCTGATTTTCTGCTGACGGAGAGCGGAAATATTGCGGCTACCAGAAAATTCGCGCAGAGCCGGCGGATTCAATCAGAAAATGACTCGATGAACCGCCTTTATGTCGTCGAGGGGGTCTTTTCGCTGACCGGCGCCATGGCCGACCATCGGCTTCGTCTCCCCAGCAGTCAGGTGGTACACTTTGCTATCGCTCTGGCTGGTGAGTTGCAAACACTTGGACTGTCACTAAACATTTCCGACCTGCCGGATTCTATTGCGGCTGATATAGACAAAAAGTGGCTAAATGTTCTGGCGCGTGACCTTCTGGCTTCCGCGCCGAATTCTCTCCTTATTGCCGGACGGCGACAACCGCCGGAAGTTCATGCCCTGGTCGCGGCGATTAATCATGCTATTGGCGCGACCGGCATAACGGTCGATTACGCCCGTCCGGACGGTCTGATTTATCCCGATTCTGACGCTTTTGCCTCCCTATCCAGGAAAATCGAATCTGGTTCTGTCACTTCTGTCATAATTCTCGGCGGCAATCCTGTTTACAATTCCTGCGCTGACATTGATGTAAAAACCGTTCTTGGCAAAGTTGAGCACTCTGTTCATCTCAGCCCATATATTGATGAGACCTCGCAACTGACCGAATGGCACTTGCCCCAGAGTCATTTCCTCGAATCCTGGGGGGATGTGCGCTCGCTTGACGGCACATTAGGAATAATTCAGCCGATGATTGAGCCGTTGTATGACAGCCATTCATCGCTGGAGATGATGAGTCTTCTCGTTACCGGGCGGGACCGTCGGGGGTACGATATCGTGCGGTACTACTGGCAGGATATTTTGAAAGGAACCGATTACGAAAAGGAATGGCGGAAAATATTGCATGACGGTCTCAAGGAAAGTTCGGCATACCCCCTGATGATTCCTCAAATTGATCATTACGCGTTGACAGAATCTTTGAAAAATCTCCCGCAGCAGGAAGGGGCGATTACCGCCGAAAATTTGGAAATCGTTTTTACCGTCTCGCCCTCTTTGTTTG
This sequence comes from Ignavibacterium sp., assembly GCA_020724775.1. GTDB lineage: Bacteria > Zixibacteria > MSB-5A5 > GN15 > PGXB01 > DYGG01. Next base: position 4,801 of record DYGG01000035.1, read on the forward strand.
ACGGACGCTTTGCCAATAACGGGTGGCTTCAGGAACTGCCGGATTCCATGACCAAGTTATGCTGGGATAATGCCGCACTTCTGAGTTTTAATACAGCCGATGCCCTGCGCGTCAGGAATGGCGACATGGTACAGATAAATTTCCGGGGACATCGGTTAGAGTTGCCGGTCTGGGTAATGCCGGGACAGGCGGATAACACTGTTTCCGTGTCGCTTGGCTATGGGCGTGAAAAAGCCGGTCACGTTGGCACTGGAGTCGGGTTTAATTCTTACCGGATTCGTCATTCGTCCTCGCCTGATTTCGGAATCGGCGCGATTATCCAGAAAACAGGGGGGACATACCTTCTTGCGACCACACAGGACCATCAGAGCATGGAGGGGCGTCCGGTCGTACGGGAAGCCTCATTAGAAGAGTACCGCCGTGAGCCCGATTTTGCGGAGAAGATGGTCGAACATCCGCCTCTGGTGTCTATTTATACCGAGCATAAGTATGATGAGGGGTATCAGTGGGGAATGACTATCGATTTGAATATTTGCACCGGATGCAACGCCTGCACCATCGCCTGTCAGAGTGAGAACAATATCCCGATAGTCGGGAAGGAGCAGGTGCACCGCGGCCGGGAGATGCACTGGATACGAAATGACCGTTACTTTATCGGCGACACCGATAATCCCGAAGTAGTGCATCAGCCGGTAGCCTGTCAGCACTGCGAAAATGCGCCGTGCGAACAGGTCTGTCCGGTGGCGGCAACATCGCACGATCGCGAAGGTCTGAATGTTATGACCTACAACCGCTGTATCGGCACCCGTTACTGCTCCAACAACTGCCCTTATAAGGTGCGGCGGTTTAACTTTTTCAATTATACCGGCAAAATGGCGGAGACTCTGAAAATGGCGCAGAATCCCGATGTCACGGTTCGTTCCCGGGGGGTTATGGAGAAGTGCACTTTCTGCGTTCAGAGAATCAGCCGGGCCCGGATTACCGCCAAGAAAGAGAATCGGACGATTCGCGACGGCGAAGTCATCACCGCTTGCCAGCAGGGATGCCCGGCCGACGCAATCGTCTTCGGAAATATTAATGATCCGGAAAGCCGGGTATCGCAGATAAAGAAACAGAACCGCAATTATGCGTTGCTGGCGGAATTGAACACCCAGCCACGCAATACCTATTTGGCAAAGGTGCGCAACCCGCATCCGGAACTGGAAAATTATAAACCGCTTGGATCTTGACCGGTGGAGCGATGAACACGACTGCCAAAGATACAAAGTCATTGGATAATCCCGGGACGCCATTGATTACCGGCAACCAGAGTTTTCATTCCGTCACGGAGAAGATCAGCGGTATAGTTGAAGCCAAAGTTTCACCATACTGGTATCTGGCTATCACGATCTCATCGCTTCTCGCGCTGGTCTTTTTCGGCTCTATCGGTTATCTGGTCTGGGAAGGTATCGGAATCTGGGGCGTTAATGTTCCGGTCGGCTGGGGATTTGCCATCATCAATTTTGTCTTCTGGGTCGGTATTGGACATGCCGGCACCCTGATTTCGGCGATACTTTTCCTGATGCGTCAACGCTGGAGAACATCCATCAATCGCTTTGCTGAGGCCATGACCCTTTTCGCCATTACCTGCGCCCTGATTTTCCCGGGAATACATGTCGGTCGCATCTGGGCGGCGTACTGGATGTTTCCCGTGCCCAACCAGATGGGAATGTGGCCCAACTTCCGCAGTCCGCTCTTGTGGGACGTTTTTGCCGTAAGCACCTATTTCACCGCGTCGCTACTTTTCTGGTACACCGGGCTGATTCCCGACTTTGCTACACTGCGTGACCGAGCCAAAACCAAATGGAAAAGATTAATCATGGGAATTCTGGCGCTGGGATGGCGCGGCGGCAATCGTCAATGGAAACATTACGAACTGGCTTACTTGATCCTTGCCGGAATCTCCACCCCGCTGGTGCTATCGGTTCACAGCGTAGTGAGTACGGATTTTGCCGTCAGTCTCGTACCCGGGTGGCACACCACCATCTTCCCCCCGTATTTTGTCGCCGGCGCTATCTTCTCCGGGTTTGCCATGGTAATGACGCTGGGCATTCTGGCGCGGAAGATTTTTGGGCTGGAGGATTTTATCACCGTCAATCATCTCGATAAAATGAGCAAAATTATGCTGGTCACCGGTATGATGGTCGGTTACGCTTACATGATGGAGTTTTTTATCGCCTGGTACAGTGGCAATGAATATGAATTATTTACATTTCTGAATAGAGCCTTCGGTCCTTATGCCTGGGCGTACTGGACAATGATAACCTGCAATGTTCTGGTGCCGCAACTTTTCTGGTTCAAGAAGGTCCGAAACAGTATCGGCGCTCTCTTTGTCATCTCAATTCTTATTAACATAGGAATGTGGTTTGAGCGGTTCGTGATTGTGGTAACCTCGCTCTCACGCGATTTCCTTCCGGCCAACTGGGATTATTATAGCCCGACTTTCTGGGATATCGCCACTTTCGTTGGCTCCTTCGGATTGTTTCTCACGCTCTTTTTGTTGTTTGTCCGATTTGTCCCAATAATCTCCATGGCGGAAGTCAAAGGAGTCCTGCCGCAAGCCGACCCGCATCATACCGCCAAAGAGCAGGCAAAAGGTTGAGCATTATGGCAGATAGCAATACCAAAGAATTATATATTCTCGCGGAGTTCGAAAGCGCCGCTGCGTTATATCATGCCGCGGAGAAGATGCGTGATGCCGGCTGTCGTCATTTCGATTGTCACTCTCCCTTTCCGATTCATGGAATGGATGCCGCTATGGGACTGGAACGGTCGCCGCTTGGCTGGATTGCCGGTCTTTGTGCCACGTTCGGGGCACTCGGTGGGGTGGCGCTTCAGTGGTACGCCAGCACCATCGCGTACCCGCTGGTCATATCAGGGAAGCCCTTTTTCAGTTTTCAGGCATATCTGCCGGTTACCTTTGCGCTGGGAGTCCTTATGGCGGCCGGGGCTTCGCTGTTCGGCATGCTGGGACTGAACCGCCTGCCGCAGTTTCATCACCCCCTGTTCAACTCGGAGCGCTTCAAAAGAGTCACCGACGACGGTTTTTTCATAAGCGCCATCGCCGTAAATAACGCCGAAGGTGATAAACTGCAAAAATTTCTGGAATCGATTGGCGGCAGCAATATCGAAGTACTGAAGGACTGAGCATGGATTTTCGAGTCAAGAATATACTGCTGTTAGTGGCGCTACTGGCTGTCCTTATTGCCGGTTGCGGGCAGGGAAGACCATCGGAAAACTCCCCTCTTTCCATTGATCGGGGGATGGCGACTCAGCCCAAGAACAAACCGTATGGGGAAAGTCGTTTTTATTCCGACGGCAGCGCCATGCGCCTTCCGGTTCCCGGAACGGTAGCACAAGGATATCTCAATGATGACGTCACTTATTTTACCGGCAAAGATGAAAAGGGTAATTTTGTGAAGAGTATGCCGGTCTCCATTACACGCACCCTCTTGAAACGGGGACAAGAGCGGTTTGATATTTATTGCAGCCCCTGCCACAGCCGATTGGGCGACGGCAAAGGGATTATGATAACGCGCGGTTACCTTCCGCCTCCTACCTTTCATGACCATCGTATGCGGCAGTTACCCGATGGCCATATTTTTGACGTGATTTCGCACGGAATCCGCAACATGCCTTCCTATGGGCATCAGATTTCGGTCTCCGACCGGTGGGCGATAGTGGCATATATGCGCGCTTTGCAGAAAAGTCAGAACGCCAGAATTGAAGATATACCGGCCGAGTTGCGGCAGGGGATAAGGTGAGCGGGAGAATGATGAGATACGATGAGGGGACATATCGGATAACCGAACCGGGGAGTTTCGGCACGCGTTCCCTGATTGTCGGCATCGCCGGGCTCGCTGTCAGCGCTATCGGTTATTTCCTGAATCCGGCGCAGTTTTTCCATTCTTATCTCAACGCTTTTATCTTCTGGTTCAACATCGCCATGGGCTCTCTGTTTTTTGTCATGCTTCATCACCTGGTGGCGGCGCGATGGAGTGTCACTCTGAGGCGCCTCGCCGAAAATGTCATGATGCAGACCCCGCTCATGTTGCTGTTCTTTTTGCCGCTCCTTCTTGGGCTGCATGACCTCTTTCACTGGACGCATCATGAGGCCGTTGAAGCCGACCTGATTCTGCAGAAAAAAGCCCCCTATTTGAATATTACTTTTTTTGTTGTCCGCGCGGCAGTTTTCTTTGGAGTCTGGAATGCCGTTTCCGTTCTTCTTTTCAAGGCATCTTTGAAGCAGGACTTAAATCCGGAGGAAGCGATTACCAAAAGAATGAGGGTAATTAGCGCCTTCGGAATAATCGCTTACGCTTTCACTTTCAGTTTCGCCTCCTTTGACTGGCTTATGTCACTGGATGCCCACTGGTATTCGACCATCTTTGGAGTCTATATATTTTCGGGAAGCCTCGTGGCGATTATTTCATTTCTTGTAATTGTGCTTTTCTTTATGCGGCGACAGGGAATACTCCGCAATATGACTACCACCGAGCATTTTCATGACCTGGGGAAGTTGCTCTTTGCCTTCACAGTTTTCTGGGCATATATCGCCTTTTCGCAGTACTTCCTCATCTGGTACGCCAACATCCCGGAAGAGACAATCTGGTTTCGCAACCGATGGGTCGGTTCCTGGAAAGGAGTAAGCCTTCTTTTGGTCATGGGACATTTTGTCCTTCCTTTCTTCATACTGATTACCCGCTCGGCAAAGAGGAAGGCCGTTTTTTTAACCGTGATGGCTTTCTGGATGCTTTTTATGCGCTGGGTTGACCTGTACTGGGTGATTATGCCGGGTCTGCAAGAGCAGGGATTTAATCTCTCCTGGTTTGATCTCACCGCCTTCATAGGGATTGGCGGAATTTTCGTCTGGTCTCTTCTCAAAAGAATCGCCGCCCATCCGCTGATACCGGTCAAAGACCCGCAGTTAAAAGCCTCTGTGGAGTTTATCAGTGAATGAGGGGACCATGACGGAGCCAAGGGAAAATAATCAAATGAGCGAGCCGAACGAGGGATATGAAAAAAGAGACGTAAGCGCGAACAAAGTCATCTTTGTCGGCGTTATGGGGATATTGCTTTTGGTCGTTATGGTGGTAGCCATGATAGATTATTTCACCGTCTTCACGGAAGAACAGATTTATGAAACCGTACTCAAACCGGAATCATCGACGCTCCGAGAACTACGCGCCCGAGAAGCGGAGGCTCTTCATTCCTATAAGTTGCTCGATGCCACCGGTGGAGTCTATCAGATTCCGGTGGAGCGGGCCATTGATTTGATGGCTGACGCGGCGTTTCAGGAGAGAATCAGTCAGTCCAGCGAAAAGACAGGTTCAAAATGACGATGATTTCGACTAAAAGATATCTTTACCGCCTGTGCGCGCCCTTGGTGCTGGCGGTTCTCTTTATGGTGGCGGTTCCGGCAGCGGCTCAGGTTCTCCATGACTCCCTGCCCGAACTGCGGAATATTGACGTAGTCGAACATCTTGGCGAACAGATTCCACTGGATACACGGCTGGTCAATGACCGTGGCGACACTGTCACGCTCGCCAAATATTTTGGACAGGGAAAGCCGGTAGTCATGGTGATGGGGTACTATAATTGCCCGATGCTTTGCCAGATGGTTCTAAACGGCTTAAGCGATGGACTTCGGACTGTTCCCTGGGAACCGGGTGGAGACTATCTACTTCTGAATGTCAGCATTAATCCGCGAGAGACATACGAACTTGCCGCCGCCAAGAAGAGAAATTACCTGGAATATTTCCGCCGGGACAATGCCGCGGACGGGTGGCATTTCTTTGTCGGTCCGGAAGAACAGACACGCTCTCTGGCGGAGGCTCTCGGTTTCAGATACTATTATGATGAAGCGCGTCAGGAATATGCTCATGCCGCCGTGGCATTTATTCTATCTCCCGATGGTGTCATAAGCCGATACCTTTACGGGCTCACCTTCAAGGCTAACGATTTGAAACTGGCAATTCTGGAAGCATCTGAGGGAAAAATCGGGAATACCATCGACCGCATTATACTTTACTGCTATCATTATGACCCGGATGCCAAGGGGTATGTGGTCTTTGCTTCCAATATAATGAAACTGGGCGGACTGCTCAGCCTGATTCTTCTATTCATATTTCTGGCGATTCTCTGGTTGAAGGACCGGAAGCGGAGTTTTGCAAAAAAACAGGATGAAATGCAAGGAGCAAAGGCAGGCGGGAGATAATTATGGACAGTACCGGGACACTCTTCATGCCGCCGGGACGCTCTACTATCGCCGGTGAAGTCGATACTCTCTTTTATTTCATTTTTTACACATCGGTGGTATTCTTTGCCATCGTCGTGTTCGGAATCACCTTTTTCAGTATTCGTTACCGTCGCCAGCGAAAAGCGGGACTGACCTCGGGACTGGCGCACAACACCAAACTGGAAATTCTCTGGTCGGTGATTCCTACAATTCTGGTAGTGATAGTCTTCTTCTGGGGTTTTAAAGTCTTCATTAAAATGCATGTCCCTCCCAAAGATGCCATAGAAATCAAAGTGACGGGACAGAAATGGTTCTGGACTTTTGTTTATCCCAACGGCTCAAATTCCCTGAATGAACTGGTGGTGCCGGTGGGTAAACCGGTAAAGTTGCTTATGTCATCCCGCGATGTAATTCATAGTTTTTTTGTGCCTGATTTTCGTATCAAAATGGATGTGCTTCCGAACCGTTACACTGTTACCTGGTTTGAAGCCACTGACCCGGGCATATACAATCTTTTCTGCACCGAATATTGCGGAAAGGGTCATTCCGAAATGCTCGGCAAGGTGAAAGTTCTACCGGAGCGGGAATACCAGGCATGGCTGGAATCCGGCTCGGGCGGTGGCGAAGGGAAAACTCCCGAAGAGTTCGGAGCCGAACTTTACGTGTCCAAAGCCTGCGTGACATGCCACTCCGTTGATGGCACTCTTCTGGTGGGTCCCAGTTTCAAAGGGATTTTTGGCCATGTTACCCAGTTGGAAGACGGGGAAGCGATGGTCGATGAAAATTATTTGCGGGAATCAATTTTGAATCCGCAGGCAAAAATAGTCGCCGGGTTTGAGCCGGTAATGCCGACCTATCAGGGAGTGCTCAATGACCGTCAATTGGACGCCCTGATCGCCTATATAAAATCCTTAAAAGAGTAATTGCCATGTCTGAAAATATAGCGCTTGCAAGAAATTATCTGAATACCCCCCGTGGGCTTAAATCCTGGCTTTTGACCCTCGACCACAAAAGGATTGGAGTCCTGTATTTGATAGCCATCATGGCATCTTTCTTCCTGGGGGGCGTTTTTGCCCTGTTGATTCGATGGGAACTTCTCAATCCCGGGCGGGACATCATGGGACCGGACACCTACAACCAGGTCTTCACTCTTCATGGCGCCATTATGATATTTCTCTTTATCATTCCTTCGATTCCGGCCGCCCTCGGAAATTTTGTTCTGCCCCAGATGCTGGGGGCGAAAGATGTCGCGTTTCCCCGCCTTAACCTCGCCTCCTGGTATATCTATCTGTTTGGGGCGCTCTTTGCGGTGTACTCCATGTTCTCCAGTGCTGTCGATACCGGATGGACTTTTTACACACCGTATAGCACCGAAACAACCACCTCGGTTATATCGATGACTATGGGGGCATTCATACTCGGATTTTCGTCGATTTTCACCGGACTCAATTTCATAGTTACCATTCATAAATTGCGGGCGCCGGGGATGACCTGGAGACAGTTGCCATTGTTTGTCTGGGCGCTTTATGCCACCGCTATCATTCAGGTGCTGGCGACACCGGTGCTCGGCATTACCCTGCTGCTATTGGTGCTGGAGCGGGTTTTCGGAATCGGAATTTTCGACCCGGCTATGGGCGGTGACCCGGTCCTCTACCAGCATTTCTTCTGGTTCTACTCGCACCCGGCTGTGTATATTATGATTCTTCCCGGTATGGGGATAATCAGCGAACTGATAGCAGTCTTTGCTCACCGAAAAATTTTCGGATACAATGCCATCGCCTTCTCCAGTCTGGCTATCGCCTTTATCAGTTTTTTGGTCTGGGGGCATCATATGTTTGTCAGCGGCCAATCGCCTCTTGCCGCCATGATCTTTTCCTTCCTCACTTTCCTGGTCGGCATCCCCAGCGGGATAAAAGTCTTTAACTGGCTGGCGACCTTATACAAAGGCTCAATCAGTTTCGCCACGCCGATGCTCTATGCTCTTTCCTTTCTTTTTCTTTTCACCATCGGAGGTTTGACCGGAATCTTTCTCGGGGCGCTGGCGACCGATGTCCATCTCCACGACACATACTTTGTGGTCGCTCACTTTCATTATGTGATGATGGGCGGCACGGTGATGGCATTTCTGGGGGGTATTCACTACTGGTGGCCCAAAATCTGGGGAAGAATGTACAGTGAGTTCTGGGCTAAAATCGCAGCCGTCCTGGTATTTATCGGATTCAACGTAACCTTCTTTACACAGTTTATACTCGGTACGAAAGGGATGCCGCGCCGTTATTACAATTATCTGGACCAGTATCAGCCGCTCCATGCCTTCTCCTCGATTGGTTCCTGGATTCTTGGGCTGGGATTTGTCGTCATGCTGGTCTACCTATTGCATTCAATTTATCGCGGCCGACCGGCCGGAAGTAACCCCTGGGGCGCGCTGACTCTGGAGTGGACCAATAGTTCACCGCCACCCCCGGAGAATTTCGATGAAGCACCGGTGCTGACTCACGGACCATATGACTACGACAAAGTCTTGGTAGAGGAGGGGAGCCCGGCAAGAGCATGACCCACGGCAAAGAACATCCGGCTTACCTGGCGCACCACTTCAGTGAAGTCGAGCAGCAGCAGGAATCCGCCAAACTGGGAATGTGGATATTCCTGTTGACCGAGGTGCTTCTCTTCGGCGGACTTTTCTGCTTTTACACCATCTATCGCGCCTGGAATCCCGACATGTTCTACAACGCTCATAAGTTTCTGAATGTCGAACTGGGAGCGCTTAATACGGTCGTGCTTATATCAAGTTCCGTCACCATGGCGCTGGCGATAAGAAGCATGCAGTTAAACGACCGGAAGAAAACTATCTGGTTTCTTGTGATTACTCTGGCATGCGCCGCCATCTTTCTGGTAGTAAAGTATTTTGAATACAGCCACAAGTTTCATCTGGGTCAACTGCCCGGAAAATTTTACACTTTCACCGGAGTTCAGGGGAATAATCCGCATATCTTTTTCAGTGTCTATTTTACCATGACCGGCCTTCATGGAATCCATGTGCTTGCCGGAATGGTCGCCATCAGTTGGGTGCTGTATCGCACCGTGAAAAACAATTTCTCGGCTCAGTATTACACCCCGATTGAAATGACCGGCCTCTACTGGCATCTGGTTGACCTCATCTGGATCTTCCTTTTCCCTCTTCTATACTTAATTGGGTAGAATAATGAGCGAGCATAGTAAATCCCATATTCATATCCTGCCGTTGAAAACCTATCTCTCGGTTGGAGCGGCGCTTCTGGTGCTGACAGCCGTTACGGTGGGGGTCTCCTTTATTCCGCTGGGCGGATTTAATGTCGTCGTCGCTCTGTCGATTGCCTCCGTCAAAGCCCTGCTGGTGGCGCTCTTTTTTATGCACCTCCTGTACGATAAGAAAATCTTTATGATTATCTTTGCCGTGGCGATTCTCTTCCTGGCGTTGTTCATAACTTTTACCATGTTCGATACCATGCGGCGCGGGGATATTGACGTCATGCAGGCGGCGCCGATTGAAAAGGATGCGGTCATCTATAAAGAACGCGGGAGTGATAGTACCGCGGTGCCGTCAGGGATAATTCCTGACTCGGTGACGACGGCGCCTGAGGGACATTAGTTATTCAAAAAACAATCTTTGTGAGTCAGAAACCAGACCATGAATCCATATCGGTCTAAAGCAGGGGGGAGCAAATCGTATGAATAAGTTTCTGAAATTCGCCTACATTTCCACTCTGGCAACTTACCTTGTGATATTTCTCGGCGGTCTGGTTCGCGTTTCCGGCGCCGGGTTGGGATGTCCAGATTGGCCCCGATGTTTTGGCCGCTGGTTTCCGCCGACCAGTGTCAATCAACTCCCGCCCGATATCGACCCCAGCCTTTTTAACTTTACACTCGCCTGGATTGAATATGTCAACCGCCTGGGCGGTGTCGCTCTCGGAATCCTGATTCTTGTTCTGGCATTTCTGGCATTGACTAAAGCCCGTCAGTACCCCCGCCTTCTCTACCCGACCCTGGCGACTCTGGTTCTGGTTGCTTTTCAGGGATGGCAGGGGGGGCAGGTGGTGGCGTCGGAGTTGGAACCGCTCTTTGTTTCGGTTCATATGGGTTTGGCATTCATAATTGTCAGTATCTTAATATATGTCACTCAGCAAGCATATTATATCGTCAAGCCGGAGGAAGAAAAAGATGCGGTCTATCCCGGAAAGACCGATCGCTGGATTGTCCTGCTCTGGATACTGACCTTTATTCAGATTGTGATGGGGACAGAAATTCGCTCCACCGTCGAGATTCTACAGAAGGAATTTCCGCTTTTGTCTGAGTCCGAGTATCTCGGAAAGGTCGGCATTGTGAGTCATCTGCATACTTTCCTGGGTATAGTGATAGCCATCGGCGCCTGGCAGACCGCCGGTAAGATTTTGCGCACCGCTAAGAATCCCTCCTCTCTGGTGAAGCAGGCCAGTTGGGGATTAATGGCGATTGTGGCGCTGCAGGTTCTCGTGGGGGCGCTCCTGATGATTGTCGGGCTTCCCGAGATGATGCAGGTATTTCACCTCTGGCTCGCCAGTTTATTGGTCGGCACTTTGCTTATTCTGTTCTCGGCTTTGAAGCAGTACGGGAGGAAACTATGACTCAATCGAATAAAACTTTGCGCAATCTGATTCTGTCCGTTGCCGCTTTCTTTGTTCTGGCGGCGGTGGCGATATTCGTTATCGACCAGGCGCGAAAGTCGCGCGAACAAATTCCGGTGCTGGGACAACTTCCGGAATTCCAGTTCACCGAAAGAAGCGGCGCGCCTTTTGGCTTGCAGGATATGAAGGGGAGACTGAATGTGGTTGATTTTATCTTCACCCATTGCAAAGGTCCCTGTCCCATTTTGGCGAGCAAGATGTTCTCTCTCTACAAAGCCTTTGAGGGCAGCAGCAAGGTGCAACTGATATCGATTTCGGTTGACCCGGAGCGCGACAGCCTCTCTGTCCTGCGAGAATATGCCGAACGGCAGGGAGTAACCGACAATCGCTGGGTCTTTCTAAGGGCGCCGATTGAAGAGGTGGTTGCCCTGTCCGAGAATGGCTTTATGCTTGCTGCCGAAGACCTTCCTGGAAATCATACCACAAAATTTGTCCTGGTCGATGAGCGGGGACAGATTCGCGGTTACTTTGACGGCCTGAGCGACGCCAGTATCAATATCCTTAAAGGACAAATCAGTCAACTGGCTCGGGAACTTCCGTGAGCACCGCCGACCTGCCTCACCTGAATGCTCTTCTGAACGGCGTGAGCGCCCTCTTGCTCATTTCCGGATATATTTGTATCAAGAACCGCCGCGCCGATTGGCATAAACGATTTATGCTCGCGGCTCTGGCGGCTTCCGCGCTTTTTCTTATTTCCTATCTTATTTATCATAATGCGGTCGGCTCGGTGCCGTATCGGCACCAAGATTGGACCCGTCCGCTCTATTTTGCCATTCTGATACCGCATATCATTCTGGCGGCGCTGATGGTTCCTTTTATTATTGCCGCCGTCTATTACGCCTTCCGGGAAAGATTCGACCGGCATCGGCGGCTGGTAAAATGGGTCTGGCCAGTCTGGATCTTTGTCTCTTTGTCAGGAATTGCCGTATATCTAATGCTGTATCAACTATGAGGAATGCCTGCTATGCCCTGTTCTGATTATACGGAACTTCTCAAGGTTGTCCTTGATGCCGATGACCGTCTGGTTCGATTTGGCCTCAAAAAACAGAGTTGCGGTCAAACTATCGGCGGAGCGCTGTTGCTTCCATTTGTGCAGAACCTGCCGGCGAGCCGTCTTATGGCAAGCCGCGTACGAGACCTTGTGGCAGATTTTGACGAACACGATATCCAGGAGCAATTTCTTCTTCTCAAGCAGTTCTACTCCGTCCGCTCCGCTATCTCCGTCTTTCGAGGCGACAACTCCGGCGGCAAGGATGAAGCCTTTGTGCTGGAAAAGGTCGAATATGATGCCGACAGCGCCTCTATTTACGGCATCGTCCGAGTCGAGATGGTGGCTAAAGATATGGAAGCCTGCGAAGGCTGCGGCTGCGCTATAAAGCCCTGAACTGCGAAACTGCCCCGAGATCGGGCGATTCCTTTCCACTTCATTTTCAGTGTTTAATTATTGCACACTTGATTCTCTGGTTGTCCGCTTAATTTATCCGTATTCACGGCATCATCTTTGCGCAATACCTGACTGGAATTCAGTTAACCTGTTAGGTATATTGAGAAAAGAACTGAGACTAACGACGAAAGCGAGTGTTTTGGAAAGGATAAAAGATATGAGAAAACTGTCAACGGTTTTCACAGTTATGATACTGGTTTGCACCTTCAGTATCAGCATGGCGGCTACACCCCCTGCCTTTACCGGCATTGTTTCCGTGGAGAGTAAGACGGTCAAGCCGGGTGATTCTTTTACATTGAAAGTCTGGCTGACCAACAACAACTATCCGACCACCGCCCTGAGAGTCCCCCTCCGCTTTTCCAGCAGTTACGTCACCTGCAACTATATCGATTTTGGCGGTTCCCTCAAACAGAGTAATATGGAGGGGTACTATATCATTAATGGAACGTCACTGGAGTTTTCCTACATACCTGATGTGGTCTATCCGCTTCCCTTTTTTGCCAATGACTCGGGGCTGCTTGCCACATTATATCTGACCGCTTCGGCTTCCGCTCCCGATATTTCGGTGGCGGTCGATTCCGTCAACCGCGATTCCACCATTGACGTCGGTGGACAAATTTACCATATCTGGAGACGAATCGAGTTTTCGGACACCGACGGCACTACTCTTCTGCCCGATTTTATTGCCGGCACCGTCGAAATCCGTCATTCCACCGATATCGCTCTGGAGGAGGGGATGTTGCCGACTACTCTATCCCTGGCGCAGAACTACCCCAATCCATTCAACCCGGTGACCTCCATATCGTTTTCTTTGCCGACTCGCTCTCATGTCCGGATTGAGGTCTTCAATCTCCTGGGTCAAAAAGTAACGATGCTTGCTGATGGCGAGTTTCCTTCAGGGGAGCATAAAGTGGAATGGAATGCTGAAAATGCACCCAGCGGAATCTATTTTTACCGGATGACTGCTGACGGGAAATCTTTGACCCGCAAGATGCTTCTCATGAAATAAATTTCCTTACCTATCTGCCGATTATATATGAGGATAGCCCATTTAGGGGCCATCCTTATATATTTTATGATACAGCAAGAAGTTAAGACCGATTCCCCGCCAGACCTGAAAGATTATGAGATTCTGGAGAAAATCGGGCAAGGGGGAATCGCCGAAATATATAAAGCGCGCCAGAAGTCGCTGGGCCGACTGGTAGCCATTAAAGTCCTTTTTCCCCACTATATCGCCGACCCCGATATCGTCCGCCGTTTCGAACGGGAGTCGGTCACGATCGCCGCCTTGAATCACTCCAACATCGTTCATATTATTGATAAAGGGATGGCTGACGGGCGATATTATTTCGTGATGGAGTTTGTTGACGGCCGCTCTTTCAAAGAAATCATCCACTCCAGCGAGTTCACTCTCCGGGACAAACTCGAGATCATCATAATGATTCTCAAAGGGCTCGATTATGCTCATAAGAATGGCGTGATTCACCGCGATATCAAGCCGGCCAATATTCTTATTGACCGAACCGGAAATGCCCTCCTGGCTGATTTCGGTATTGCTCTAATATCCAATAAAGAAGAGCATGAAAATACGAACTCCGACATTGTTATGGGGACTCTGGCATATATGTCGCCGGAGCAGCGGGAATCCTCTGCCAACGTCGACCTGACCACCGATATCTTTTCCATCGGGATTATTATATATGAAATTCTGACCGGTCGCAGGCCGATGGGGCGATTTCGGATGCCGTCCGAAGTTGATTCCAACATTTCAAAGCGATATGATGATATTGTTTCCCGCTGCCTTGCCGAGGACCCGCGCGACCGGTTTCAGACAGCGGTGGAGTTGAAGGATGAACTTCTGAATCTGATATCGGGCCGCGCTCGCAACGCCCCCTTCCCGAAAGCGGAATTCGCCGGCCTTGATTCTTTCATCGGCAAATGTCAGTTCCTCGACACCATCCGCGAAACCAAATACGCATCGACCCTTTTGGTGGAGAACTGCGAAAGCCAGGAACTGGTTGTTATCAAGAAGAATGAAAAGTCTAACGCCGGTCTCAAGGAGGCGAAACTCTTAAGCCATCTCAAACACAAAAATATAATCAACATTTACGGAGCCGGCGGTGACAGCCGCAAACTGGTCGTGGTAATGGAATACGCTCCGGGAGGCTCGCTTGCCGACCGGATGATTAAGCCGTATCCGTACGAAAAAGCGATGACAATTGCAGCCGAGGTCGCCGAAGGACTCGACTTTGCCCACAAAAACAACATTATTCACGGCGATTTGCGTCCCTCCAATATACTTTTCACGCGGGACGAGAAAATCAAGTTGACCGATTTCGGGATGCCACCACACTACAACATGATGGAGAAGAACTGGTATGCTTCGCCGGAGCGCCGGTTAAGTAAGCAGGCAGATATTTACGCTCTCGGCGTCATACTGCATCAACTGATGTTCGGCAAGAATCCGATTCATGACCGGGCGGGACGTCTCTTTCTGGGGGCGCTTCAAAAAAGCATCCCGAGCAAAATCTACGATATCCTCTCCAAAATGCTGGCTATCCGCACAACTCTGCGGTATCGCGGGATGGAGGAATTCCTTTATGATTGGGAGGAATTTCGCCACAGCCTCACCCAACAGGAGAAACCGCTTGCCAGAGAGGTTTCGAAAAAGAGCATCACCGGCAAATGGCGACTGCCCAAATATACCTACCCGGTAGCAGGCGGTATCATTGTCCTTGGAGCCCTTCTTTATATCCTCTTGAAATAATCTGTCGTCTATATTCCCCAACCGGGGAAAATCTCAAGTAGTCCCGAGGTGATAAACTCAATCGAGATGGCGGTTAGAATAAGCCCCATCACCCGGCTCACTATGTTGATGCCGGTCTGCCCGAAGACACGACTCAACCGGATGGAGAACAGAAGGGTAAAGTATATTAGCAAAGCGGCGAAAATACTGCTTCCGATGAGAATCCCGCGGTGTCCCCAGCCGGGGGCATCTTGAGCGTAGATAATCATCAGGCTAATCGCGCCCGGTCCCGCCAGCAGGGGAAGCGCTAATGGCACCACGGCAATGCTCTCTTTGTTTTCCGCTTCCCGGTCCTCTTCGGGAGTATGTTTGCTCGAACTCTGACGGGCATGCATCATGGCGATGCCGAGAAAAAGCAGAAGAATTCCGCCGGCAACCCGGAACGACGCCATACTGATGCCGAAAAAGTGAAGAATACGGTCGCCGAGCAGACAGGAAATTATCAGAATAATTGCCATCGCCAGTGATGCCACCCAGGCGATACGACGGCGGTCACTGTCGCTGTGATTCGAGGTCAACCCCAGAAAGAGCGGGATAGCACCGAGAGGGTCAACTATGACCATCACGGCAACGAAGATTTTAATGTACTCATTCCATTGAAGCACAGGGGAAATATCCGAATTTTATATAACCCGTCAAGTGCCAAACTTCTCCGCATCGGGAGACAATATAAAGATGTTTTGTGCATTATCCAATTAACCACTGCCAGAATTGAGCAACAATGTAATTAGGTTTCTGAGTCCGAATTGCGAGGGTAGCGCGCTTCATGAGGACGATAAGTCCGACACCCCGGCCTTATCTACATCATCCGGCTCTGGCCGAAGCCGAGGACTTTGTGACAGTTGGGACAAAAATAGACCGAATCTCGGGTGTTGATAAAACCCCATCCCTTGGAACGAATGTAAAACTCCGTCAGTTGAATCTCGCAGTACGGGCAGACCGGCGCGATATCCTCTTTCTCGGTTATCTTCAACTCCCATTTCTTGCCGAAGGATGATTTGATGTTAGGAACTTTATTCTTGATAGTCGCCGCTTTGCTGGTCTCCACGGCAGTCTCCGGTATGACCACCAGCGCCCCGCAGAAAGGACAAGCCATCGTTTCGCCCCGATTCAGAAATCCGCTTACAATTTCACTCTTGCACTTGTGGCATTTGAAAGATAACGACATAGTCCACTCCTGTAGAATTGGCTAACTTGATTTTCAGATTAAGAATAACAGGTTTGTCAAGACTCCCCGGCCGATGTTCGTTTTTCTTCCTGCAGAAAACTCTTCATTCCTTCTTAAAGAAAGACTCGTCATCGCCGGGATATCTTCCCGAGCGGACATCGCTTATAAAATCAGATGCCGCCTTTTCAATGACCGGCGGGAGGTCGGCGTACTTGCGGACAAACTTCGGGGTGTAGATATCATACAGACCGAGAATATCGTTAATCACCAGCACCTGTCCGTCGCATTCTTTGCCGGAACCGATACCGATGGTGGGAATATCGACGGCGGTGGTAACCTCGGCGGCGACATCAGCCTGAATCAATTCCAGTACTATAGAAAAAGCGCCGGCTTCCTCGAGCGCTTCGGCCGAATCAATCAGATACTGCCGCGATAATTCCTTTCGTCCCTGCACCCGGGCGCCCCCGAATCGATGAATCGACTGGGGAGTCATCCCGATATGCCCCATCACCGGAATACCGCATTCGACAATCCGCTTCACTGTCGCAGCCATCTCGATTCCCCCCTCCAGTTTCACCGCTTCGGCGAATGATTCGCGGATGAATCTCCCCGCGTTGGTGATGGCGGATTCGAAGGACGGCTGGTACGACATAAACGGCATGTCCGCAATAACCAGGGCGAATTCGGCGGCACGCGCCACCGCGCGCGTATGCGCCAGCATCATTTCCATAGTCACCGGATGAGTATTCTTTTCGCCGTAAAGAACCATGCCGACCGAGTCGCCGACCAGAAGGGAATCGACTCCGGCGCGGTCAAGCGTCTTTGCCGTGAAAAAATCATAGGCAGTCAGAATCGCCAGTTTTTCGCCTCTCGCCTTCTTTTCACGGAAGCGGGTGACAGTCATCTTTTTGCGTTCAGTGTTACCCATATTTTCATCCGATTCAATTGTTCAGGAGTTGCTTCCGGCCGGGACATAATATCTTTTCCCTCTGGCCGGCTTCATTATTATCTGCACCAGATTCTCAAAATCGCCGGGGTTGCTGACAAAGTCGATATCATCCGTTTTAACCACCAGCAGGGGGGAATCTTCATAATGGAAGAAGAAATAATTGAAGGATTCATTCAATTGCTTGAGATACTCTTCGCTGATTCCTTTTTCAAACGAGATAGCCCGTTTCTTGATTCGCTGCAGCAGCACCGGCGTGGACGTCTGCAGGTAAATGGTCAGGTCCGGTTTCGGAATATTGGCAGTCAGAAGCGGCAGGATTTTTTCATAGAGGGTCAGTTCTTTCCCGTCGAGATTAACGGTGGCAAAAATCGGGTCGCGGGCAAAAGAGTAATCGGCGACAATCCGCTCGGCAAAAAGGTCCCGCACCAGTAAAGTTTGCTGCTGCTGGTAGCGAGTGAGAAGGAAGTATAGTTGTGCCGAAAAGGCGTGCCTCTTTGGATTCTTGTAGAAGTCAACCAGGAACGGGTTGTTCATGGCGTCATCAAGAAGCAGTTGCGCCTTGAGCCTTTCAGCGAGCATCCGGGCAAGAGTGGTTTTGCCGGCGCCGATAACTCCTTCAATGGCGATATATTGCGGCTCAGGCATGGCGGCTTGGGGTTTCCCTGTACATCAGGATTCTTTTCTTATCTTTCTCTTTCAGATAGGTCGCCAATGGCTCGCAACTTACCGGATGAATCAAGGTCGGCTCCAATTGAAGCAGCGGTATCAAAATAAACGGGCGGTCCGTCAAATGACGATGGGGGATCGAGAGACGATCGGTTTCGACAATCTCATCGCCAAATAATAGAATGTCGATGTCAATCGAGCGCGGCAGCATTTTCCTTTTGCTGGTCCGTCCCAGTTTTTTCTCAATAAGTTCCAGCGCATTCAACAACTCCAGTGGTCGATATTGGTATTCCCCTTTGACCACCATGTTCAGAAACTCCGGAGCCGATTTATCCATGCCCGCCGCTTCGCTTATATAAATGGATGAGCCGGAAACAAAATCAAAACCTTCGATTTTTTCCACCGCAGCGATGGCATGATTGAGATTGGCTTCACGGTCGCCCAGGTTGGAACCGAATGATAAATACACAAAGCAAGACATCAATAACCTCTCATTCTCTGCTGTCGCCGATTATTTTGGATGTGTCCGACTGCTGGCGGGTGACTTCAATTTCAATATGGCTGATGGTCCCTGGAATCGGAGGGATAATTTTGCGCACCCGTACCGAGACTTTGAAAACTGGAAACTCTTTCAGGATTTCGTTAGCCAGGCTTACCGCCAGCGACTCCACCAGCGAGAACGCTTTCCCTTCGACAATCTCGCGCACCTTCTGATAAACGGCGGCATAATCGACCGTGTCAGTCAGGGAATCGGTTTGTCCCGGCGATGCCAGGTCGGCTTCGAGTTCACAGTCAACTTCGAATCGTCGGCCGGTTTCCTTCTCAGCCGCGGTAACGCCATGGTATCCGTAGAAGACCATATTGTTGAGTCTGATAACGTCCATAGAGATATCCCTCATTCTTTCTGCAGGAAACGGCGGCCCAGTTGTTCCTCAGCGCTGCGGTATTCCTCGGCTGACGCGGTCAAAGAAAGCCGCAGGTAGCCATCAGCGGCATCGCCGAAAGCGGTGCCGGGGAGAGTCAGAATCCCGCGACGGCGTAGAAGTGCGGTCGCGAAAGCGGCCGATGCTTTTCGCCCGGGGATTTTAGTCCAGAGGAAGGGAGCCGAATCATGCCCCAGCGGTTTCCAGTCGTATTTCTCGACCATCTGCTTCGCTGCCTGCCGCGATTGCTCAATCCGCTTGCGGACGTTTTTCAATTCCGCCGACGGATACTGCTCAATCGCTTTCAGGGCGGCGGAGATCCATCCTATCGGCATAAACTGCCCCATCAACCGGCCCGCTGATTCCAGTGTGCCGATAGTTTCGGCCGGGCCAACGGCAAAACCAAGCGGTATATGCGGAAGTCCGAAAGTCAGCGGCACGGAGAAAATTTCCAGCGATACCCGGTCCCCGCCCGGGAGCGAGAAAAGCGGCAGGAACTTTTCTTCGGCCAAGGAGCAGTAGGCGGCATCATTGACCAGCAAGATATTATCGCGGGAGGCGTAACGAATCAACTCACCGAGGTCGGATTCATCAAGGACCGAGCCGAGCGGATTGTGGGGAGAGTTGAGCATCAAAACTTTGGCGGTCTTACCGACATTGACGGAGAATTTTTTGAGCGACGGTTTGTGATTGGTTTTTTCCGAGATTTGATAACTTAGCGGCATGCCGCCGGCAATTATTATATCACGACGGTAAGCGGGAAGACCCGGCTCGGGACAGAGCACCAGGTCGCCATACTCGATAAAGGCGAGGGAGAAGTCAAGCAGGATTCGCCGAATGCCATGGCCTATGAAGATCTGCTTGCGAGGGTTGATTCGAAGAGAAAATTCTTCCTGTAGCCAGGATGCTAAGGCTTCTTTCAAAGTCAGCAGTTCTTTAGCGCCGGCGATTTCTGACGAACCCGGACCATCACCCTGCCATTTTTCGACCGGCCAGCGAAAATGCCCCAGGTCGATCTGCGGGAATCGCCGCGCCGCCGACTGCAATGTCTGACGCGGAAAGTACTCATCCAGGTCGAAAGGGAGATGATAAAGGCGATCGGCTTTGTCGAGGATGACCTTTTTAATCATTTGGTTTGTGTCCCGAGAGTTTCTCTCAGTTTCTCCAGACGGCGCACTTCATCCAGGTCGAGAAAATTGAGTTTGCCGCTCTGCTCGGCAATATAGATGATTTTAGCGTAATGTTCAACCGTTTCCATCCGGTAGAAAGCCTCAAAGAGATTCCGCCCCAGCGTAAGGACGCCATGATTGGTCAGAATGAAACCGTCATGCTCTTTCAGAAACCTTTCCAAAGCGCGCGGGACAGCGGCGGTTCCGGGCGGAGCATACTCAACCAGCGGAATCTGTCCCAGGGTAAGGATAACCTCAGGAAGGATATTGGGTGGCAGAATTTTCTCCACTACGGAGAAGGCGGTAGCATAAGGGGGATGGGCATGGCAACAGGCATGAATATTATCGCGACCGTTATAGACAGCCAGATGCATTTTCATCTCCGAGGAGGGTTTGCGGTCCCCGCTTACTGTCTTACCGGCGTAATCCACGACAACAAGGTCTTCGGGCTCAAGAAATCCCTTGGAAACGCCGGTAGCGGTGATAAGGATTTCACGGGAGTTGGGACGAATCGAAAGATTGCCGTCAACGCCGGCAATAAATCCTTTGGCGTAGAGACGTCGCCCTATCTCAATAACCTGCTCTATCTCTTTAGAATATGGCATAAGAAAAACAATAATCTATGCTTAATCAGAATCAATGTCAATCAGATACCGAACACCGCGTCGCCGGCAGGGGGTGATTTTACAGAATCTGTTGCAATTCAGGGAGTTGCCTCTCTTAAGAGGAAGAAATGAAAAAGAAACTTACTTCATTTATTTAAGTATAATGAACTATAGGATATGTCGGGGAGAGTAAATATATCTATTGACAAAATCTGTTATGGTTCGTATAATTATTGGCTAAATTGTTTGGAGGATGAAAATTGAAAGGGAGGTCGTTTTTCCCTATTGGGGCAGGTGGGCGATATTTTTCAGTGGGGCTGGTTGCTCTCGGCTTCACTGTCCTGGGTTTTATTTTGGCGTCTAATCTTGACTTCACCCAGAAATCAGTAGCGACCATTCCGCAGGGGGAATATCCGACCGTCAGAAACTCGAGCGGAGAGAATGTTTCTCCTTTCGTGGCGGTGGTCGAGCAGAAAAGCAACGCTGTGGTAAATATCTCCGTGGAGCAGGAGGCGCAACCGCGACACTATGACGATTTCTTCTGGCGCTTTTTTCAGGTGCCCAATGAGCCGTCCGTCTCCTTTGGTTCCGGATTTTTCTTCAGGCCCGACGGTTATATCCTGACCAACAATCATGTGGTGCGCAATGCCAAGCGGGTGGCAGTCAGAACGGCAACGGGGTATCAGTATGACGCTCAGGTGGTCGGGGCCGACCAGGAAACAGACCTGGCGGTGCTGAAGGTAGAACCAGAGGAAAACATTATTTACATTCCGTTCGGCAACTCCGATGAAATCAAAGTCGGCGATTGGTCGATCGCCATCGGTAACCCATTCCCGCAGCAGGGACTGGACCGAACGGTAACTGTTGGAGTGATTTCGGCTAAAGGTCGCAGTAATCTGAGATTTGGCAGCGAATCGCCACGGTACCAAGATTATATTCAGACCGATGCCTCCATCAATCCCGGAAACTCCGGAGGTCCTCTTTTGAACCTCAAAGGGGAAGCGATTGGGGTCAACGCCGCCATTTCCAGCCCGTCAGGCGGTTCGGTTGGAATCGGTTTTGCGATTCCGATTAATATCGCTCGGGCGATAGTACCGGACCTGATTGCCAGCGGAAAGGTCTCGCGCGGGTGGCTTGGCATCTGGCTTTCGGCAGTAACACAAGCGCAAGCCAAGAGATATGGAATGGATGCCGTCCGGGGCGTACATGTCGACTCTGTCTTCCGCGATTCCCCCGCCGACCACGCCGGTATCAGACGGAACGATATTCTCATTAAGTTTAACGACCATGATGTCAATGACCCGGGGCAATTATCGGTCTTAATCGCCACTGCCCCGCGCAATCAGGATGCCCAGATAGCGTTACTAAGAGGGGGAAAGAAGATCACAGTTACTGCCCGGATAGTTGACCGGGAGCAGTACCAACTGGCAAACGCCCGGCAGTTTACGCCGAGCGGCGAAAGATTATCTTGGTTGGGGATGGAACTTCTGGATTTTACGGAACAGATTGCCGCGGAAAAAGGTTTTGGGGATTATTTCCCGGGCGTTTATATCGACCGGGTGGCTCGCGGCTCACAGGCTGACAGGGCTGGTATCCAGCCCGGCTCCATTATCACACAGGTGGACCGGAACGATATCGGTAACCTGCGGGAGTTGCGAACCATTGCGGAGCGGCTGCGGGGAAGCCGCACCGCCGTTCCTATTCTTCTGGTTGACCCCAGAGGTACGATTGAATATAAGGCCATCAGGCCATGAAAACCGGGTGCGACTCCTGTCTCTCAATAGGGAATAGGAAAGCCCGTATTACCGTATAGGAAAAGGAGTTAAAATTCATCGTGGCTAAACAGTCGTTAAAGTACCGCGACGAAGACAGGTCGCTTGACCTGTATCTCCGAGAAATTGGGGAGACTCCCCTTATCCCGCCGGAAGAAGAAGTGCGATTGGCAAAGAAAATAAGGCAGGGCGACAAAAATGCCCTGGAATCATTAACCAAAGCCAATCTGCGATTTGTTGTTTCGGTGGCAAAGCAGTATCAGAATCAGGGTCTTTCGCTGGCCGACCTAATAAACGAGGGGAATATAGGTCTTATAAAGGCGGCGAAACGGTTTGATGAGACCCGCGGATTCAAGTTTATTAGTTACGCCGTCTGGTGGATTCGTCAGGCTATCCTGCAGGCACTGGCTGAGCAGAGCCGTATTGTGCGGCTTCCGTTAAACCGCGTCGGAACGTTGCATAAGATCGGCAAGGTCTCCAGTTCGCTGGAACAGGATCTGGGGCGGGAACCGTCGCCCGATGAAATCGCCCGCGAATTGGACCTCTCCGAAATGGAGGTCTCCGACACCCTCAAGATTTCCAACTCGCATCTTTCGCTGGATGCTCCCTTTTCGGTAAGTGAAGACAATTCACTGATTGATATCCTTGAGGATGAATTTCAGCCGGCGCCGGATGAGGAACTTTTGAGTCAGTCTTTGAAACTTGAGATTGAAAAGGCCCTGGATACGCTGACGCCTCGTGAGGCGGAAGTAATCAGCCTCTATTTTGGTCTCAATCATGAGAAGGCTCTAACTCTGGAGGAAATCGGGGCGCGCTTTTCGCTCACTCGGGAGCGGGTGCGTCAAATTAAGGAGAAGGCGATTCGCCGCCTCCGTCACGCCTCCCGCAGCCGCTCACTGCGAGCGTATCTGAATTAACACCTGAAATCGATGAGTAAGCCCCGCCCTTGCGGGGTTTTTTTATTTATCTACCAGTCTCTGTAACCGACTAAATCAATACCAGAGATAGGCAATTTGCCCAAAAAACCAGTTGCCCTCCGGGGGACGTAATGATATCTTAAACCCCTTGCCGAAGTGGTGAAATTGGCAGACACGCTGTGTTCAGGGCGCAGTGCCCACAAGGCGTGGGGGTTCAAATCCCCCCTTCGGCACCAAATTTTTGACCCGCCGAATAGAATTCGGCGGGTCTTCTTTACCTCGAAAACTCCACCTAAGACAGTGATCTCTGCTGCCGGCTGGCAAGTCTGCTGACCTTGTGACGATATCGATGGGGCGGCTTTTATCGAAACAGTGACGTGATGCCTCAGCTCACCTGAGCCGTGTCCGCTTCATTGTCATCAGTTCCGACATAAGCATCGTGGTATTCCACCAGGTACTCCTGCGCCGCGGTGTCATCCGGATCAAGCCACAGTGCCTGCCATAGCATTCGCAGAGCCTCTTCATACTGCTCGTGCATTCCCAGCAGGACCCCCAGATTGCGGAAACCCTCGGAGCGGTTGGGGTGAACAATCGTGACCTTGCGGAAAACCCCTTGCGCTTCATCGAGCCGTTCAAGTTGCACCAGAGAATTCCCGTATATGAGGGCATTTCTGAAATCCGCCGGATTGTTTTTGAATCCCTGCCTGGCATATTCAGCCGCCGACTTATAATCCTCGAGGTCAAAAGCACAGTCTGCCATCACGGCATAGCAAGAGAGACGTGACTCCATATCCGGCGCCAACTTGAGCGCCTTTGCCACCGTAACCAGCGCTTCGAAACGGCATCTGGTGGTAACATAGGTGTCAGCCAGGGCAGCATAAAGCGCAAAATCAGCATAACCGCGGTCGATACCGAGACAGAAAATCCCAATTGCCGCTTCACAAAGTCCGTCAGCGGCCAGGGCTCCGCCCAGAATCTGATAAACATTGCGGCTATTTATGCTGTTAACCCGACTTTCGAGCATAATGTCCACGGCGATGTTGAACTCTCCTCGCTCGGCGGCGATGATTGCCATGACATAGCGCGCGGCGAGTAACTGGGGTCTCTCTGTCGACGCCCGACGGAGATAGTTTTCGGCTTCAGTCAGATACCCCCGGTCGTAATAGAGCCTGCCCAGAGTGGTCAGAGAGTATTCTTCGCCCGTAATCGGAAGCGGGCACTGGCTGTCAGTTACCGCCGACAATGCCTGAGGCGAACCCTTCTGTCTTAATACGGACAGCCGGCTTCGCAGATGCTGCCAGAGATTCATAATAGCCGAACGCAGCGCCGGAAATACTCTTATCCCTCTTATGTAATTCATCCTGACCATCCTCGCCGAATCATACCGGGATGATTCCGCTTGCTTCAAAACATTTCTCTTTCATATCCGACAGGAGAGAGCCCCCCGACTCTCCAGTCGAGATATTGCCATAGAATTGCGGCATCGCTCCATTCAGTTACGCAACACCACTACTACGGTGATGCGATACTGCCACGGGCAGACCGAGAAACAGTTTATTAAATTTTCTGGATGATTGAGATTGAAGTGATGAAGAGAACTGAGATAAATTGCGTATTCAGCTTCGCAAGCCGAATGAAATTCTTATTCCGGTCAATACTTCAATGTCAACCATCGGTTGTTTGATTCAAGTCTTGGAATAAAGACTCAAACATACAACAGGCTCCATTGTTGGCGACGGAGCAACCACTTCAATGGTTTGGATCCGTTCATTAGTTCGGACACTTTTCGCTCACTTTCCAAAAAATCGACAGTGCACAGAATTCCCGCGCCTGCCAGTGCAAAGTTTAAATGGATAAAACGGTGTATGATATTATCGGCAGGCAGCCGCGTTGTCAAGCAGAAAATTTTCGACGAAACAGAAAAATTATCATATTGGTTGGAGTAATATGATATATCCCCGAAAAGAAGCCACGTCGAAACGAAAGAGAGAGTCCCTAGCAAAGACTGCGAAATCTCTACCGGCGGGTAGAGATTACAGAGGCAGTCCCCGCTTGCAAGTTCTTATAGCGCAAAGGGGTGAAATTATGTACTTTATTCCGATGCAATTGTAGAATAATGGAGAGAAAAATAGTTGTTTCAACGGATAATACTTGACAATCAGGACAAATTTTGTTACTTTTTTCACAAATTTGAGAAGGATATACTAGTCTATGCAGAACTTTTTCGTCGCAATGGTTTACCGGGTAAGTTTGGCGTTCTTAATGATGACCGTTGTTGGTATCTCCCAGTCATCTGATTCCTCCCGTACCGTGGAATCCGAAGAGGAATTCGTTATCGAGACACGGCATCGTCTTTTCCCGAATTTTGGTCAGGTAGATACCGTTGCCATTGGTGAGATTTTTCTGGTGGGGGAAGAAGAACTGAAAGCGGAGGTTTTGAAATTTAATCCTCACCTGGGGATAACAGACAGCGGCAAATATCTCCAGATGACTGATACCTTATATAATCCGGCGGTTTTGGTTCGTTTGACTATGGAGGACGGGCGAGTTCAGGAGAGTTGGGGCTTTTACGTGATAGATGCCCCGCACTACCGACGGGACAATCTCTTTGGCTTCAAATTGGTTGATTTCAAAGTGGGCGAAAAGTATATCAGGCCGCCTGAAGGTATGTAAAGGCTCCGGGCATGGCAAGTCACAAGCGGTTGAAAATTATGGTGGGGGCAGGGGCGGCAGTAATTCTTCTGCTCATAATGGTGGGGGATATTCAGGCGGCAAAGAGTTGCTACGATTGTCATCAGGAAGCCAAAAAAGCCTACAGTTCCCGCAAAATAATACATCAGCCGGTCAAAGTGCAGGATTGCGAGTCGTGTCATAAACGGCACGGTTTTTCGCAACAGTTGATTCTCAAAGATAATACATCGGAACTCTGTTACGGTTGTCACACTGACCTGAAAGAGCCGTTTGCATCCGGACAGAAGCACTTTCCGGTGGACAAGGGGGTCTGTTGGGATTGTCATGACCCTCACGCCTCCGACAAGCGTCATCTTCTTCGCACCGGAAAAGAGGGAGCCGATGACCCTCTGTCCTGCCTTATCTGTCATCAGACCGACCTTCAAGGATCGCTGACGGCGGAGCATACACATCCGCCATTTGCCGACCTTGATTGCGGCCGATGTCATGCCGCACACAGCAGCGCTCATGACGGACTTCTCTTGAAAGCGGCAAATGAACTATGCGGGGAGTGCCATAAAGGAAGCGACCGCGCTCTTCAAGCGGCGCATAAAGATAAAAATACCGAGTCGCTCCAATGTTCCGACTGCCACTCCGGTCACTCGTCAGCCAACGCTTCCCTTCTTTCCGAGAATACCCATGCCCCTTTTGCCTCCGGCGATTGCACCATCTGTCATTCGCTGCCCGGCACGGCGGGGAAGGTCACTTTTGAAGCCGGTGTTACACCGGGAGCAATCTGTGCTAATTGTCATGATGAGCAAGCGCGCGGCGCCGAAAAACCGTTCCCCCATGCTGCCGTTGGCCCAGACAATTGTGTCGAATGTCACGACCCTCACTCGTCGCGGCACGGACAACTTCTCAAAAAAGCGGAGATTGAACTTTGCGCCGACTGCCATAGTGATATAGTCGGCGGCGAGGGAAAGGCGCCGCATCTTCCGGCGCTGGCGGGAGAGTGCAGCAAGTGCCACGAAGTGCATGGCTCCGAAAGTAAAGCGCTGGTCAGGAAGGTTGGCTCGGCGCTCTGTTTGGAATGTCATACCGGTTTTGCCGCGCGCAAGGATTCCGCCTCCGCCGTCCATGCTGCTCTCGATGAATGCCTTACCTGTCATGACCCCCACGAAGGGGAAGTCGCCCCGGTTCTAAAGAAAAAACCGGGCGACCTCTGTGTCGATTGTCATGGCGCCGACCAGACCGCTCTGATGGCTCGCTCCGGGCATCAGCCATACCTGACTTCAAACTGCGTTGAATGCCATCAGCCGCATTTCAGCAACAAGGCGCATCTGGTCCGCGAAGGAGAACAGACTCTCTGCCTCAAGTGTCATGCCGACATCGGAACGCGAACCAGTATGGAATTCCCTCATCCCCCGGCCACGGAGGATTGCCTGAACTGTCACCAACCCCATTATTCGGAGCAGTTGCACCTTCTTACTGCCCATGAAGAAGAACTTTGCGCCAATTGTCACAACTTCGACGAACTTCAAATCAATCAGAATTTCGTTCATACCCCGGCGCAGGAAGGGGACTGCACCGGATGCCACAATCCACACGGCGCCACACGGGCAAATCTGCTAACCGGACGAATCAGGAAAGTCAATATCGAGGGCCGGATGGTGGGACGCGTACCGCATCTGACCGATAAATCTTCCGACCTCTGTTATACCTGTCATGAGGACCTCTCCGAGAAATTTCGTCGACAGGGAGTGCATAAGCCGGTGGAGGAGGGAAAATGCGATGCCTGTCATGCCCCGCATGGTTCCTCCCATTTTGCTTTTGTAAAAGATTCCTCCGCGGCGCTTTGCGGCAGTTGCCATACTTTGAATGATTCGCTTACGGCAGCGCACAACAACTATGACTTATCTTCCGCCGACTGCCTCGATTGCCACAATCCCCATATCTCGGAGAAGCCGAAACTGCAGCGGGCAAGCAATCACCCTCCTTATGAAACGAAAGACTGCGAGGGATGCCATACGCAGTCATCCGACGGCAAAATACAACTGGCGGGGGAACTGGGCGAACTTTGCCAGGTCTGCCATGACGCTGTAACTTCCGATATGGAGAAGAAACATCAGCATGCCGCCTTCGTCGGCGGTGATTGTCTCACCTGCCACGCGGCTCATGCTTCCGACCGGCAAAAACTCCTGCGTGCTGATGAGAACCAACTTTGCTTCAGTTGCCACGGCGACCTTAAGAATTTACGCCGATTATCATCACAGCACGAGCCGTTTCACGCAGGGAAATGCCTCGATTGCCACGAGCCGCATGCCTCCGATAACACCGGGTTAATAAATAAGTCAAAAGAGACCTTCTGCCTTAGTTGCCATGACGATTTGAAGAAGGAACTGGATGGGGGACCGGCGCATAAACCGCTCCTGACCGGAGAATGCGGCGCCTGCCATTTGCCTCATGCCGGAAAAAACGAGGCTCTTCTGGTCAGCAATAAACAGGAACTCTGCGGTAAGTGCCACGATCTGAAATCGACGAAAATATCTCTGGCGCATAGCGGCTTTGATGTTTCTCAGTCCGATTGCCAGAGTTGTCATGCGCCCCACGCCGGAAAGAAAAACGTTCCGGGACTACTGTTACCCCAGGCGCATCAGCCGTTCAGCGCCAAAGAGTGCGGTTCCTGCCATCAGGGGACAACGGCAACCCCGCTGATTGCGTCGCCCAAAGCGCTCTGCCTTGATTGCCATAAAGATTTCGCGCCTCAGATGGCTCGCGCCGTCGTGCACGAACCGGTGAAAAGCGATGACGGTTGCACCGGTTGTCATTCCCCGCATGTCGGTTTCGGAAAAAGTCTTCAGATAAAAGACGGTTACAAGACCTGTTTGACCTGCCATAACAGCGCGGAATTTACCGGAAAGGTGAGACATCAGATCGCCTTTGAGGATTGCGGGAATTGCCATCAGCCGCACAGCGCCGATTACAAGGGGCTGCTTGATACCGAAGATATTATGGGTCTTTGTATGACCTGTCATCCTGACGCCAGGAAAACACATTACCATCCGATGGGCGAAGGGATTACCGACCCGCGCACTAAGGACATGCTGGATTGTATCAGTTGTCATTCGCCGCACTCCAGCGAATACACTTCGATACTGATTGCCGATAAAGACCGGAAACTCTGTATTGTCTGTCATGGTGTTTCGTTACACTGATGAGAATAACATTAGATTCTGAATTTACTGGCGTTTGCTTTCGGGTAGCCATGATACTCTGTCTCCTGGGTGTGGCGGCGCCGGCATATTCTCAGTTGCAACTGACTGAGTGGAAAAGCGCCCCCGCCCGTTACAGCGGCATGAGACCGGCCCAACTAGCTCTCTCTCCTGCCGGAGACAGGATTGCGCTGGCTGATAACGTGACCGGCAGAATCCTGGTCATTGATTATCGTGGCGAGGTGCTCTGGGGGACGGGAGAAAGTGTCAGGATAGAGCCGCCGCTGACAGTCGCTTTTGATACTGAAAACGAAATATTGTTCACTTCCGCCAATTCATCGCTGGTGTTCAGGTGCCGGGACAACGAGCCGCAGAAAATCGACACAGTGGCAGATCTGAAGGCGGTTTTTGAGCGCAAAGTCGCTGTGAAACAGATAGTGAAAAGACCGGGCGGGGATTATATTATTCTTGATGAAAAATCCGGTTCGATTCTTCAGGCGGACAGCGCCTGGGA
>DYGG01000036.1:0-7711 GCA_020724775.1 Ignavibacterium sp.
CGGGCAAGGCTGTCGGGAAGAACCCCCTGGCTGTCTGCCATAGCGCCATAATAGTCAATCACCTGAAGTTTATTCTTGCGGGCATAATCTTTCAGCCGATTGTTGAACTCAACAATCTTCGCCGTTACGCTGTAATTCTCGAATCTTTCGCCGGAGCGAGTAACCGGGATTACCGTCGCCAGCAGCGGCTTGATACCGCGCGATTGCGCCATCAGTATCATCGCCATATAGAGGTCCCAGTTTTCATCCAAGCTGTACTCAGGATAGAAGTTGCCCGAACAAAGTTTAAGCACCACCTGACCCGGTCCTAATTGAAGCACATCGGAATGAAAGCGGGTCACCAGTTGATAACCAACCTGTGAACCTATGCCTCTATTGATGACTTTCTTGCCGGAAAGAAATTTCTCCGGATCGAAATACTTGGTAATCGAAGCCCCATACATTACCGTCATCTGTTTGCGCTCTTCCGGAGTCGTGGAGTTCAAAAGCCGCCGATTCTCTTCGGCATAAACAGACAAACCCGGAAAGTCAGCCTTGGTTGCTTCATATTTCTCTTTCAAGTCGCTATGATATCGCTTAAACATCTTCACTTCTTCGCGCAGTTTCAGCGCCTTGTAAAAGATATAGGCTCCTACAAGATTGCCTATAATCGAGACAACTAATATGACCACAACTAACGGTTTCATTGCGTACTCCTTAAAAACTAAATAGACCTAACTGACCCACTTACGGCTATTATACGCCGCTTCTGTCGGCATGGTTCATAATTTCCCTTAAAGCATTACTTGTCAACTCTGATATACGAGCGTAACCGGAATCATTTAATATAATATGACCGGCGCGATATCGTTCGCTAAGATATCCGGAAGAATCGGCTACCGCCCTTCCATAGTCAAGCAGTCTTATCTTGTTGTCTTGACAGAACTTAGAAAGCCACCCGTTAAATACCGTGATGCTGTCCATTATCATATAATCATCGTTTTCCTCCATCTCAAAGTCGCGTCCGACAGGGATAATAGTGGTTAGTATCGGCTCGATTTTGTGATAAAGGGCTACCTCCGTCAATGTTGCCAGGTAATCCTGCAGTTCTTCGATGCTGTTTTCCGGTCTGAAACTGTATGAACTGAATTCTATAACAACTGCCCGGGGAGCAAGTTCCACAACATCGGGACGGAAGCGAAGCAGGAATCCAGCCATTCTCTGGCCGCTGATACCCCGATTAACCGCATCAATATCAGGAAAATACCGCTCCAGGTCCCATCCTGCCGTGACCTGGGTCCCCAAAAATACAACCCGCTTCTCGTTTGTACCTTTTTCAGTCAGTTGACGGTTAGAGATAGAGAAATTTTTCCGCCCCGAGAACTCTTCAACGACATAGGTATACTTGTAAAGAAATTCGTTAATATGCCTCCGATACTCCAGCGCCTTGACGGCGGCATAAACCGCAAAAAGATTTCCTACTAATGAAAAAGTGAGAATAATTTTAAGATTTCTCTGGCTCATGAATTGGAATTCCTTACGTTCGGTAATATCGTCAATCGCTGAAAAGATTTCATCTCCGACAAACTCTTAAGTTATTACGATTATAAAAGATAAGGATTACCCCCAAAAGATGAAACATAGAAAAATTAAATTACTGAAGTATCTTATAAAGCGCCGGTTAGTCCCGGCAGACCGGTTTATCGCCATCTCGATAGAGATAGAGTGTCAGATATGATACATCCAGAATGCTTACATTGAAGGAGCCGTCAACATCACCGGCGACCGCCGGGATTGCCGCAGGACCATCCTTATAGAGAAATGTAACAAGATATGAAACATCGAGCATATTTACTACACCGTTGCCGTTGACATCCCCCGGAAGATAAGAGCAGTTAAAACTGTCCTGCACTATAACCAGCGGTGAATTGGAAAGAGGCGAGACATTGCCGACTTCATCGTAAGCGCGGATGCAGAAATAATATCGGTCGCCGTATGGTAATCCGGTCAGCAGGAGGGAGTCAGTCCGTCCGGCTGTCGAGGGGGTCGGTTCGCCCGTGACCCTAAGCGCCTGAATCCATTCCAGTTCCGTTTCGAGCGGACCTTTCGAGCGCAACTGGTATCGGAGGTCGTATCTACTGGCGCGGCCGCTGTAACCATCATCACCCGGAGCCGTCCATTTTAACAGGACCTCGCCGGGATTGAGCAGGGAGGTTCCGCTTTCATCAATGCCCCCTGGAACAAGTTCCAGACCTTCCCCTCCGGCAATATTTGACAGGCAAAGATATATCATCAGTGCCGCAGGCAAAATTCTTCTGCGCAAAGAAAACCTCCTTGTATAGTCTTAACTGAGCCCCGTTTCAAACTGTAACTGCCGACTCCCGGCCTCTAATATGTAGTACATAACTCCGGCAAGTATAACTACGCAAGTAATTCGCCGCCATCCCCATGATAACGACGTTGTGAGGACTGCCCGGACACCCGGCGGTTCCAGGCTTAGCGAAATTATGATTCCGGACTTATTTTGTCAACGAAAATTTCTTATCGTACAAAACAAAATACTGAGTGGCGCAAATTTTATCGTTTCATCTCTGCCGGGTCTTGTTGCCAGACGGCGTTTGAGTTCAATCGCGAAAAAAACGACTCGATTAATTTCCAATAATTTCTTAATCTTATGCCGCTTTATTCAATATTTTCAATGAGGTAAGAAATTATGCCCGGTATATTTGGACTGATAAGAAAGCGCGACACCGATCGCGAGGAAAACCGCCTTATGATAGAGGGCATGCTTTCTCGTCTGTCGCACAACACCAATTATACATCCGACCTGCATCTTAACGACTGGTTTGCCCTGGGGCAGATTTCGATTCCTTTTGCAGGAGAGCAGAAACTGACCTTTGATAAAGAAATGGATTGCGCTGCCGCTTTCTCCGGTTTCATCTATGGCTGGAAAGATATGACAGCCGAACTGACCGCTCCGACAAAACAGAAGGCGGCAAGACTGATTGCAATCTACCGCAAATATCCGGAATCGCTTCCCGAAAAGATTGATGGCTCCTTTAATATCGCCGTCTTTGATAACAAGAACCGGACTGCCGTTATTTGTAATGACCGGTTCGGGCATCGTCAACTCTACTACTTTGAAGATGACAAATACTTTTTGTTCTCGACTGAAATAAAGGCATTCCTGGCATGTCCGAGTTTCCCTCGCGATATCGATATGCACGGCGTCGCCAATTTCTTCAATTATGGATATCCCCTCGGAGATAAGACGTTTTTCAAGCAAGCCAAGTATCTACGTGGGGGGCATATCGTAAGATTTGAACACTTTCAAATCGCTTTCAAGAAGTACTGGGATTACAATTATGGCGAGGCATCGAACCAGACGATACCGGAATTCGTGGAGGAGATGGATGTCCTTTTCCGCGACATCATTCGCAAAAGAATCGACGGCGCCGAACAAATCGCGATACCGCTTTCCGGCGGTCTCGATTCCCGCTTTATCCTGAGCCATACGGTTCAGGCAGGAAAAGAGCCGCATGCTTTCACACACGGAAAGAAGAACTGCCTGGACCACAAAGTGGCGCGCCAAGTGGCGCAGACTCTGAATTTGAAGCATTATGGATTTATAGAAATGCAGCCTTACTGGCTGGCCGAGTTTGCCGAAAAGTTTGTTTTCCTGAGTGAAGGGATGAATAATGCCGGACCGGCGGCACTTCTGGGGGTCAGCCGCGAGTACAACCTGCCGCCAAAATCGACTGCTTTCATTAATGGAATATTCGGCGGTCCCACCAATTTCGGTTCGCCATATTTCAGGTCGGAGGATATCGTTCGGGATATAGCATTTGAGAAAAAACTCCAGAATCTTCGTCGTTCCCTGTGGGGCGATTTAGTCGGCGAAGAACATTACGGGATGTTCAGCGAGAATGTCGCCGCGTTCTTTCGTGATGATTATCTTCCGGGCATTGCCGACGAATTCAGACTGCAGGAGTCGGTATCGGAGTGGTTCTGTAATCAGAAGGATGTCTTCTTCATAAAGAATCGGCTGGGTCGTCATATGAATCTGGTTGATTGCAATCGATTCATCTGGCACGATCACTTTCCTCTGGCCGATGATACGCTCCTCGATTTCTTCATAAAAATTCCCGTTCGCCTGAAATTATCACGCACTTTAATGACCGAATATTTCAAAATAAAACTGCCTGACCTGGCTAAGGTTCCTTATCAGGCTACCGGCGTAGATCTTTACAGCAAACCCTCACTCTGGAAACGTAAATT
The DNA here is from genome assembly GCA_020724775.1 of Ignavibacterium sp. GTDB lineage: Bacteria > Zixibacteria > MSB-5A5 > GN15 > PGXB01 > DYGG01. The sequence goes on from DYGG01000036.1 coordinate 4,258, forward strand.
CCGCGGTTACTATGAAAGATTCAAACACTATGGAGAGCGGATCACTCAGGGGCGAGTACAATTCTATAATATGAGAAATTATGCTCACTTCAGTCAGTGGTACCGCGCGGACACAAGAGTCCGCAACTATTTTGAAGAAATTCTGTTGGACGAGAAAACGTTCCGTCGCGGGTATTATCACCGCGAGGGGATACAGAAAATGCTAGATCGGCAGCGCAAGGGAGGAAATGCCTTCTTTACCATAGCGGACTTGCTCGCTTTTGAATTGTTCAACCGTCTGTTTATTGACCGATAGATTGATGAGGTCGATTTTGGAGCTGTTCCGCACCCGGTTACAATTCTAATTCAGATAAGTCCCGTCGAGCGGCCAGCAGAGATAATCACTCTTCCATATACGGGTGAGGTCTTTCTCGATAATCTGCGAGGGTCTGGTCAGCCGTTCCCGCACCATTCGCTGATGAATCTTGGCGAGATGGAATTCCTTGGTTGCCGTATCAAACGGCATCGCTTCCGGATTGACAAACCGAATCGCCCCGTCGCTGTCGCGGGCGGTGATTAAGCGGCTGCGATTATATATGCTGGGAGAAAAGGGGATATCGAGAATTCCCTGCAAAAATGCCCGCAGAGCGCCACGGGCAACCGAGCCCTGACCTAAGAGTTCGATGCCTTCCATAACACCGGCCACCTGCTTCTCCAGCATTTTCATCTCAAGCAGCACCTGCTCCCGATTAAAAGAGGTATCCTGAGCGGCTTTGATTCCGGCGTGAGTCAGCCGCAGACCTTCGGCATTGTCTTCTTTGGTCGGAATATGTATCGATTCCACTGGCGTTTTGGTCAGGAAGCGGGTTGAACCGGCAAGTGTTCCGGTGACAGATGAATTGAAAATCAAGTCTCGCGCCTTGTTGATATCGTTGGGGAACGCCGCCATATACTGATGATAAACTGTCGAGACAGTGCAGTCGCCGAAACCATATTTGGCAAGGTAACGACGAGTCATCATATCGAGGACTCTGATGGCGGCAATGTCCTGCGAACGATTCCCCTGTTCGGCCAGCCCGACGCTGATACATTTGACTCCCGATTTAGCGGAAAGAATCGCTTGAACCATATTTATCGCTATGGCAATTGTCGGCTCAATCAGACTGGTGGTCAGCGGTCCAAAATACTCGCGGTTTATTTTGACATTGTATTTCCGGTCATATAACGCCGCCAGTTTATCGACATATTTCCAGTACCTCAGACAGGTCACCGGCGAGGTATGCTTGTCATAGGGGTACAGGTAGCAGATAAAGCCGCCCTCAACCGAACTGGTCCCGCCGGCCAGGCCTATTTCGTAAACGAGCCGATGGTCCGGTGAGCCGGCCCGTATCTGAAAGGGGGTTTCGATCGCCTGAAGAATCTCTTCCACGCCCCGGACACCATGCACCGGAATCGGGTAGCCGTTCAAAAATGACGTCTTCCCTTTTTCGGTGCGGAGGACCCCTTCTTCCGCCTTATGATACATATTTTTTCGACTGGCGGCGTCGAGTTGAATGGATGATATTTCCAGGCCGTTTGCGCGAAGATGTTTCAGAATAGCGATTTCATCGGTCGTATGTGAGACCCCGGTGCGCGGCTGAACCAGCGGCGCCCCTTTGCTACTCTGACGTCTGACAATCAATTCATGCAGGTTCTTGGCTTTATCGGAGTGATTTTTTTTGACATCAGCCATCCATACCTGGCTTCCGGTATGCCAGGAATCGAGTACTTCTTTTCTCAGAGCGGCAAATTCTTCTTCAGTCAGCGGGTCATCGGTAACTGTTTCCAGAAGAGGAATATCCGAAATATTAGCCTCTTCCCTTTCGCCTAATTCTTCAGGATGGATACCTTTGTTGCTGAAGTCTCTCAGTAGTTGCTCCATTATGGCGTTCCAGGAGATCGGCTTGGGGGCAACGAAGTCAAATCCCATCTTCAGATATCTTCTCACCACCGACTCATTGCTTTCCTTGACCGAGAGATTCCCGCCCAGATACCAGACTCGAGGATGTCCGTTTCCCAGATTGAAATTGGCTAACTTTACGGGGAAATCGTCCAGGAACATCTCCACATGTCCATTAATACATGAGATGAAGATGGCGTCAAAATCTTTGGCAGCCCGGAAGAAATCGTCAAGTTGATTGAGAATCCCCAGGTTTTTGACTCTGAAGCCTGCTTCTCTAAAGGCGAGCGTCAATAGAGCCATTCCCACCGAATGGGAATCATCGCCGACACTTCCGATAAGCAGTCTGTACCCTTTTGCCATTTCGACAGCCTATTTCTGCTGATGAACTTGCGTCAAGACCGAGTCTTTGCCCAGGCAGCGGTTGATTGCACTATTAATCAGGATATCAATGGAATCAACCAGCGGGACACCGAAGTCAGTCGGTTTGAGGACCAGAGGAATCTCGGAGCATCCGCCGATTATCGCTTCAGCGCCGGCATCGATTAACTTTCGGGCACCCTCCAGAAAACGCTCCCGTGGTTTGCCGGTAATATGTCCGGCTTTGATGCCCCACTCGCGGTAAATTGGCTCCATGAAATATGTTTCCTGTTCACGGTCGTCAAAAACGAGCGGCTTGATACCGGCCGCGCGAAATTTATCCTGAAACAGGGACATCTTAATATTCCCGGTCGACGCCAGAATGCCGACCGATTTAATCGACGGGTGGACGGTTGTTACGAAGCGGACAGTCTCCGCTATTCCGTCAATAATGACCGCCCGGGACTGTTTCTGTAATTCCGGAATGAAGTAATGCGAGGTCATGCAGGCAATTACGATATAGTCAGCCCCCATCTCATTCAGAATCTTTACGGAGCGGTGCAACTCCGGCGCCGGATTTGCTCCACCGTAAAGAATTCCCTGGGTTCGATCCGGAATTGCCGTATTGTTATGTATGAAAGTCTCAACATAATCCTGGTCAGTGGTGGCGGGAGTGAGTTCCACGAGCCGTTTGAAGAAATATGCCGCCGCCACCGAGCCCATTCCGCCGATTATTCCCAGTTTCCCTTTAGATGTCATTTCAACTCCACTTAATTGGTATTATCAATATGCCTACATACGATACCAGAGGCTCGAATTATTGATATAGTTCCGATATCCGGAAGGCTTCATTGGCTTTTCCTAAACAATTCCCCCGGCGATTGGTTTCAGAACATTTCAGCCGGGTCGACTTTAGATATACTGAAACGATACTTGCCGGAAGACTCTACCGGTATATTTTCGACAAACTCTATATCGTACTTTACGGAAGGACCAAAGAACCTGGGAATCTCTCTTTCAAAAAAAGCGAGCGAATCATCGCCAAAATTCTCTCCTTTGACAATACGGAAGACGACACGGTTGACAGTCTCTTGAACCAACTGCGCTTGCGCCACACCGGGCGCATTGGCAATAAGATAGATAGTCAAAGATGCCCCCGATATCAACTTGCCGTCG
>DYGG01000036.1:7721-34007 GCA_020724775.1 Ignavibacterium sp.
ATCAGAAAATCGGTCATTCGTCCCGCCGCCATTTTCATCAACGGTAATCCCCTTCCGCAGGTGCAGATCTCGCCGCCTGGTATGCCGACATCTTCAATCTGGTATCTTATAAAAGGCATGCCCAGATTGAGAAGGTCGGTTATGATTATTTTGCCGAGTTCCCCCGGCGCGGCCGGTTTTCCCTCTTTTATAAATTCCACCACAAAAGCCTCCGCCCCAATATGCAAACCCGTGTGCGCACTGCACTCGGAGGCAATGACGCTTGTCTCCCGGGAGCCATACCGGTCAAAGACCTGGCAATCAAAAATCTTCTCGATAAGCGCCCGTTGCTCTGACTCCAAGACCTCTGCCGAGGTGACAATGCTCCGGGGACGATGGTGGTCCTGTGAGCCGGTCTCGCTGAGATAGCGAGCAAAGAGGTACATTGAATTGGCGTATGCAATATAGACAACTGGCTTGAATTTTTGGAGTTCCTTCTTAAATGATGCCAACTTCGCACGGGTTATGCTGGATGTATCCAGTATTATTCTTCGGTCGAGCAGGAAATTCCGAATTCTGCTTTTTAATCCCTCCAGTCCGGCGATGTCCTCCCGATGTCCCCAGATAGCCGCCGTTTTCGACCCAATCTCCCAACCGGCCCAGCGGTTATGGCGGAAAGTCGCCGCCTTTCGGGAAAAGGAGCGCTCTTTATCCAGATAGAAAAAAAGCGGCCGCCCGGTGGAACCCCCGGTCTTGTTCGGAATCAGGTCCGATTCCGCAAAATTCCTCGCCTTCATCTCTTCTTTATGCTGCTGAATATCCTCCTTGGTCAAAACCGGGACCTTAAGGAGGTCTTCCGTGCCGGAAAAAACATCCGGGTTGAAGCCGCACCGGTCAAACCGCTGCCGGTAAAAGGGGGAATTCTGATAGGCGTGTTGCAACAATTTTCGGAGTCGTCCTCTTTGAAGTTCTTTAATTTCCGCCGGTGAAAGATACTGAGTTTTCTCCATCTCCCGCAAATAGCGCGGCGCGCTGCTTCTTTCATACCATGACTGAAGTGGAAAAATCAAATGCCTGGCGATAGGTTGTAACAGGTCGGGCATATTAACTGAATTTCAAACTCCTGGTTTTAATAATCTGCTTGAACCTCTTAATCTCTTCGGCGTCAAAGAACCGAAGCAAGAACAGCAACAGAGGGAAACTCAATCCCACAACTGTCTTGGTTCCGATGTCTACATAGAGATTCCCGGTTTCAATAAAGATACCCACAAAATAGAGGGCGATAGAGGTCGCGAACAAGACAGTAATCCTCATCCACTCCATCTGAATCTTATAAAAACGGTTGGAGTAATAGTAGGTCATGGAGACTTTGAAAATGAAGCAGATAAGAGTGGCGATTGCCGCGCCCCAGATGCTCCAATACTTTATCATAATGAAATTCAGTATTAGATTCAGGATGCCGTTGGAAACATTCACATACGCGATATACTTGGTGGCTTTCTTCATTAGGATTCCGATATTGAAGTGATAATGGAAGGAAAATATGATATGCGCCAGCACTATGATGGGCACCACCTTGTATGCCGATTGGAACGACGGCGCCGCCATGAAAAAAATCACTTCTTTCGACAGTAGCGAAATCAAAAGCCCCACAAAAAGGCTCACGGCGCAGAAATAGGTGAATATCCGGGCGTATATTCGTTCATATCCCTCTTTGCCGAAATACTCCATCCGCCGCGGACTCCAGATCTGAATGAACGGTGAGGTCACAAATTGATTGACCAGCGTTCCGAACTTATATCCAAGGGAATACAGCCCGGTGGCGGTCATATCGACATATTCTTTCACAAAATACCGATCCGACGAATGGACAATGTAGGCTGAAATATTTGACGGTATCAGGGGCATCCCGAACCGAATCATCTCTTTCATTAAGCCAACATTGAATTTGAGCCCTACCTTGCGCAGAATCAGTATCCCCAGCACCAGCAGGGAAAGCACTGTAACTATGAGCGTCGAGAGCAGTATTCCCATAACCCCCAGTTTGGCATAGACGACAAAGTAGATATTCAGCCCCAGCGTTGCCACCGTTGCCGAGATTTTCGCTGTCAGGTACTGAACCGATTTTTGCTGCACCCGGATATAGGCGAAGAAAATCGGAAGCACCATGCCAAACGCCAGTGAGGCAAGAGAAACAACAAAGAGATTGGTATGCTCGCGTGAGTCGAGTATCAGTTCCGCCAGACTTCCGGAAAAAGGGATAATGGCGCCTATTACAAGTAGAATCAGCCCACCGTATCCTACCACCGCGCTGCTGACAACTTTCTTCCGCTCCTCCTCGGTAGTGAAATCAAAGTAAAACCTGTTGACGGCTGATTCCAGTCCCAGTCCGACTACCAGTGAGATGACGCTGGTAGTCATATAAAGGAGTTCTAAGATGCCATAGTCTGCCGGGGTCAAGAAGCGGGTATAGACCGGCAGCATAAGAAAACTGACTGCCCGGTCCAGCACATTGGAAAGCCCGTAAACGGCCGAGTGCCTGGCGATTACTTTCGCTTCCGAGGAAACCGAGGTCGCCATCAATGTCCTTTTCCGAGCCTGGAAGCAGTACCCGGCATAAAAGGAATCATGTTCCCAATTAAGTTCATATCGTTAAATTAGATATCGGTCAAAAACAGGTTTGGATAAGGGACCCGATAAAATCGTTCTGAGCCTTTAGTTCTCGATTTTCAGTCATCAATCTTGAAAACCGAACGGGTGTCATCTTCGTGTCTTATCTCATCTACCGGCTCTTTCCTGCCGGAGCCGGCATAAAGCCGATTGGGGGCGTTGAAGACTATCCCATCGACGTTTCCGATATTCTTGTAGGCATGCACCACCCCCGGGGGGATAACCACCGCCGCCTTATTTTCGGAGCCGACATCGACTGTAAAATGAATCCCGTAGGTTTTTGAATTCGCCCTGTTATCCCAGAGATAGAGACGGAAAGTCGATGGACCCAGGAAACAGAAATAATCGGCCTGGGCGACATGCTCATGCGGTCCCCGTGCCACACCGGGTCGGGTCGAGGAGATGTACGCCATCACCGGATGATATTCCGAACTCAATTCATCGTTACGAAACAGTTCCACCAGCCAGCCCCGACGGTCATCAAACTGCTTCAATTCTCTAATTATAACTCCCTCAATTTGTGATTTCATTCAGCAGCCTCGCGCCATAACTGTTCAGGAAATTTTCAAGAGACTTTTCGTAATGCGGCATAACATTCAGCCCGAGTTTCTTTAAAGCAGCATTTTCCAGTGATGAATATCTGGGACGGCGCGCCGGCCGCGGATATTCCTCGGTCGTACAGGGTGTTAAATTGACCGACATATTCAAATGCCGGAATATATCGCAGGCGAACTTATACCATGATGCCGTTCCTTCGGATGAGGCATGATAGACTCCCGTCAAGTCATTTTCCAGGACTATCTGCGTCTGACGCACCACATCTTCTGTCCAGGTCGGATTGCCGAACTGGTCATCGACGACTCTTAAAGGCGGCGGATTTTCGCCCTTCTCGCGGGCAAAGAGATACTGCCGGCCGATTTTCATCATAGTTTTCACAAAATTCTTGCCGTGATACCCATATACCCAGGCTATTCTCAAGATGGCACTATTCTCGACAGTCCGCGATACCGCCCGCTCGCCTTCCCATTTGCTTTTTCCGTAAATGGTCTGGGGCGCCGGGATATCCTCTTCGGTATAAGGCGTGGCGCTGAGCCCGTCAAAAACATAGTCGGTGGAATAGAAGAGCATCTTGGCTCCGGCGGCGCGGCATGCCCGCGCGACATTTTCAGCTCCAGCGCAGTTAACCGCCATTGCCAATTCCGGATTAGATTCGCACCCGTCAACATCGGTATAAGCGGCCGTGTGTATCACAGCATCCGGCGCCGCTTGCAAAACACATTTCTCCAGACCGCGGCTGTCCTGAATATCGACATCCTCTATGTCAATGCCGCTGACCTGATAGGAATGCTCCAGCATACGGACTAAATCTCGCCCCAACTGACCCCGGCACCCGCTCACCAGAATTTTTCTATAAGCCATCTACTTCTCTGGTTACTTCGAGCAGGTATTTCTTGTATTCGTTGTCCGCCATCTTTCCCAGAAGCGTTGTCATCTGTTGCCGATTGATGAACCGCATCCGGTATGCGATCTCCTCAATACAGGCAATCTTTTGCCCCTGTCGTTTTTCTATGGTCGAAATGAAATTGGCGGCATCGAGCATCCTCTCATGCGCGCCAGTATCGAGCCAGGTAATCCCCCGACCCAGTTTCTCCACCCGCAATAACCCTTCATCAAGATATGCTTTATTCACATCGGTAATTTCTAATTCTCCCCTGCCCGATGGTTTCAGATTGCGGGCGATTTCGGCGACCCGATTGTCATAGATATACAGTCCGGTCACGGCATAGTTCGACTTGGGTTGCTTTGGCTTCTCCTCAATCGAGACCACCCGTCCCATCTCATCAAATTCCACCACGCCATATCTCTGCGGGTCGCGGACATAGTATCCAAAAACCAGCGCCCCACCCTGAAACTGCCGGGCATGCCGAAGAAAATCATAAACTCCATAGAAAATATTATCACCGAGAATCAAGACGACATTATCACTGCCGATGAACTCTTTGCCGATAATAAACGCCTGCGCTATCCCTGACGGCTTTTCCTGAATCTTGTATGAAATATTCAAGCCGAGGTGATTTCCATCTCCCAGCAGACTCTGAAACTGGGGAATATCTTTGGGGGTGGAAATCAGCAAAATCTCGGTAATCCCGAAAAGCATAAGCGTGGACAACGGGTAATAAATCATCGGTTTGTCATAAATCGGCAACAACTGTTTGCAGGCGACCTGCGTGACCGGGTACAACCGGCTGCCGCTTCCGCCGGCGAGAATGATTCCTTTGCGAACTTCTGTCTGCATTGGTTTTCCTAACGGTTTTGATACATCTTTTGATAGTACTGCAAATAAGCCCCACTGATACAATCGCTCAGCCATTTTTCATTGTCAAGATACCACTGCACGGTCTTCCTTAAGCCGTCTTCAAAGCGGTATTGCGGCTTCCATCCCAGTTTCTCCTGAATGAAAGAGGCGTCGATGGCGTAGCGCCGGTCGTGACCGGGGCGGTCTTTGACGAACGTAATCAATTTCTCTTTTGGATCTCCCCCGACCAACTGGTCGAGTATCCGGCAGACTAAACGCACCAGGTCGATATTTCGGATCTCGTTGTGTCCCCCGATATTGTAGGTCAAGCCGCTCTCCCCTTTATGAAACACCAGGTCGATTGCCCGGCAATGGTCCTCCACATATAGCCAATCGCGAATATTGCCGCCGTCACCATACACCGGCAATGGAATACCGGCAAGGGCATTGCGTATCATCAGCGGTATCAGTTTCTCCGGAAACTGATACGGTCCGTAGTTATTTGAGCAATTAGTGGTGACGGTATCAATGCCGTAAGTTTTGTGATAAGCCCGCACCAGGTGGTCGCTGGCTGCCTTTGACGCCGAGTAGGGGGAATTGGGCTTATACGGTGTCGCCTCCGTGAAATACCCCTGCTCCTCCAGTGAACCATAAACTTCATCGGTAGATACGTGATGGAACCGTATTGACCTGCCTGCCGATACACTTTCTCGTACAATTTCCATAAGATGGAAAGTCCCTAAAACGTTGGTCTGGATGAAGGCGGCCGGTCCTGTTATGGAGCGGTCGACGTGTGATTCCGCTGCCAGATGAATTATCCCGTCAATCCGGAACCGCTCAAAGCTGCGCTTGAGGTTATCGAAATCACAGATGTCGACTTTCTCAAAGCGGTAATTGGGCAGGTTCTCAATCTCCCTCAAGTTAGACAGATTCCCCGCATAAGTAAGGCAGTCAACGTTTACAAACAGATAGTGGGGGTAACGGGGGACTAAATACAGAAGCAGATTGCTCCCGATAAATCCGGCTCCGCCAGTTACTACTATTTGACGTTCAAATTCCGAAGATGACCGTTCCACTGAATATTCCGCCCTTAACCGGTTGCGATAATGTAACAGTTCCAGACAAATAAAACTGACGTCTATCAATACAAAATTTTCCCTTGAAATTCAACATTGATTCCCTTTGCTCCAATGCCTTTGTTTAACTTCAGCGGTTGTCCGCTGCGGAGAGATGCTTTATAGTCAGCAAATTCCTGACTGCTTCCACTAAGAATCCCCATCCCAAACCGGTATGAATTGTGAAAAATATCGCCGGGAGTAAAGCAAGGAAACGGAAACCGTGCCGGACAGATATCAAAAGCGAGGCGGCTAAGATGATAAGCAAGTACAGCAGAGAAAGCGTCAGAAATAGAGTCATGACCGGTTTCACAACGAACCCCAGCAGAAACAGAAGCGGCATGCCGGCTGTGAAAAGAACCGGGATGAGACTTCCCAGTCCCATGGTACCGGGATGCTTTTTCGCCAGACGAAACCGGCCGATACCGTACCGCTTCATCTGATGAAACAAGGCGCCGAGACTCTCCCGCGGATAATAATAGACCGCCATTTTCATCGAGGTAAAGGACTTTATTCCCGCCTTTGTCAGGCGATAATTAAATTCCACATCTTCACAGGCATCAAAACTTTCATCATAATAACCGAATTGCTCGAACAGTTCTTTGCGGTAAGTCGCCCCCGAACTGGTTGGAGCGACGAAGATTTCTTTATCGGTGTATATGGTTGAATCCAAACCATGCCCGATAAGAGATTTTCTCGCCAGGGCCACCGCTTGCTGAAAGACATTATTGTCGGGCGGCTCGAGATACTGCGGACGGCTCAAAACGGTGACTTTTTTTTCTTCCATCAATCTCACCGTATTCTTGAGCAGTTCCCGGTCCTTTATATAGGTATGCCCGTCAATGAAAAGAATGATTTCTCCTTGGGCATTCCGGATACCCAGATTTCTTCCCCCCGATGCCTTTCCTACAAAATTGTCAAACAGACGAATTCGGCTGTCCTCTGACGCCAGTCTCCGCACGATTACCGATGAATTATCCTCCGATTGGCCACAGGCAATTATTATCTCAAGGCGGTCGGGGGGATAATCCTGTTGCTGTATCCTCTTAATTGTGGATTCAATGAAGCGCGCCTCATTTTTGATTGGTATCACGATGGTGATAAGCGGAAAATTTTCACTCAAAATGTCAGCCTGTACCTCTAAATTAGATTATTAACACTTAATTACGGCATTTTCGGCTTAAATTTAGCCGGAATCCCAAAATTTATCGTCAGTCACGGAAAACCGGATGGAAAGCGGTATAACCCATTTCTCTGCCGCTCTTAATTTCTCAAATGACTCCTCTCACTTCACTACTGCTCCAAGCGGAAGCATATCGCGACCATAAATTTCATTCAGAACCTGCGACAAACCGGTGTAAATCGCCAGGCCCCCGCACAAAATTCCTTCGTAACCAGCCAGGCGGATAATGCCGGGGCTTTCGAGGAGATTGCCTAATGCCAGCAGCCAGAAGAGAATTGTCAAGGTTCCAAAGACTAACTGAAGAGCACGATTCAAACGCAAGGTTCCGATGAACATAACCGCCGTAAATAGACCCCAGACAAATAGATACGCTGCCATAGAGGCCGGTACCGGAGGCTCTGCCCAGCCCATTTTGGGAAACAAAAGCAGCGCCACCAGAGTAAGCCAGAATAAGCCGTACGAAGTAAAAGCGGTGGTTCCAAACGTGTTCTTCTTTTTCCATTCCATCACGCCGGCAATAATCTGCGCCACTCCGCCATAAAAAAAACCCATTCCGAGTATCATGCTGTCCAAGCCGTAGAAACCGGCATTATGGATATTCAGAAGGACGGTGGTCATACCAAATCCCAGCAGACCCAGCGGCGCCGGATTGGCCGTCGAATCCTTCACTTCGGCAATCGTTTGCGTTGCCTGGATAGTAACAGTATCACGCATTACCTTACACTCCCTTAACCAGTTGAAAATGTATCAAAATCCCAGTCTGCCTTTCAGACGATTCACAGAGTGTCGAGTTCTCCGAATCAATCGACCCACTCCGCTATAAATATATTTGTCTCCCCTGGATTCTTATTGAAGCGGTTGGAGGCGAAAACCAGAAATTTGCCGTCACGAGTAAACATCGGAAACCCATCAAATGTCTCATTGAAAGTCACCTGCTCCAGGCCGGTGCCGTCGACATTGATAATGAACAAGTCAAAATTCCGCCCCTTTTCACTGTTGAGATTGGAACTGAATATTATTCTCTTGCCATCGGGATGGAAAAAAGGCGCAAAACTGGCTTTGCCGAAATTGGTCACCTGCTGGATACCGGTGCCGTCGGCATTCATAACATAAATCTCCAGCGCAGTCGGGCGAACCAGTCCATGTTTCACCAGATCCTCATAATCGGCAAATTCCCGCTCGGTCTTGGGACGGCTCGCGCGGAAAACTATCTTGCTCCCATCCGGAGAGAAAAACGGACCGCCGTCATATCCCTTTTCGAAGGTGAGACGTGTCTGCTTGGTGCCGTCAAGATTCATAGTGTAGATTTCCGGATCGCCGTCACGGGTAGAGGTAAATACAATTTTATCACCTTTGGGCGAGACAGTCGCCTCGGCGTCGTAGCCGGGAGTATCGGTCATCCGTACCAGCGCGGAACCGTCGGCTCTGGCGCTGAAGATATCAAAAGTCTCAAAGAGTTTCCAGACGTATCCCTTAGACATATCGGGTGGAGCGGGGCAGGCTGTGTCCGCCAGATGGGTGGAGGCATACAATATCATGCTGTCCCCCGGTAGAAAATAGGCGCAGGTAGTTCTTCCTTTGCCGGTAGATACCATCCTCTTTTCAGAGCCGTCAATATTCATGATGAATATCTGGTCGCACTGAAGGTCGCCGAAAGTGGTCTGATAAATCAGCCGGGATTCATCGAAAGAAAGATAAGCCTCTGCGTTCTGCCCTTCACCAGTCAGCATTCTGACGCTCTTGAAATGTTTTTCGCCATCAAAGATCATTGACGGCCCGCTACTTGAAGTCTCAGGCGGCTGCACTGCCATTGTTACTGCCGAAGCAACCAAAAATCCCAATATTATCAGAAGATTCTGTACTTTTTGACGCATAAAGTCTCCTAAACCTGCTTCAATTCCTCCATTTTACTTCACTTTTACTTCACTAATTACGCGCAACTATTAGATATATTGAATTATACCGCGACTTGGCAAGCAAAAAGCATCTTTGGCAGACTTCTGTGAAAACATTTGAGAGGCGACCTTAATATGTACTATTAGGTATATTTTTACCTCAATTTTTCGCTCAATTTCGAAAATTCTTGACAGAAAGATTAAACTTTGTTATTAGAATCCCGATGAATTGAGATAAATGAGATACTTACAGTAGCATATAAAACTGGAAATGCTTGTGAAGAAAATAACAAAGACAACCATTCGCATCCTGTATGAGCCAATATCAAAAGCGGCAAGGAAATAGTCTATATCGGAGATAAAATGTCCTCTAAAAGATATTACATTTCACTCTCTCTCATAGCGGCAATTGTATTGGCGGCAGCCGCGCTGGGGTCGCTGCCCAGGTTCAATGACCGTGTTTGGCTTCAGGATAATTCCTCACTCTGTCTCAACTGCCACGAGGACCAGGGGAAATCTCTGGAAGGGACAGTGCATGCCCTGGCTGGCTCGGGGGAAATGAAATCATCCTTCGGTTCCGGGTGTGTCGGATGTCATGATGGCTGGAAAGAGCATATCAATGACCCGTCGTCGGAAAACATCGGCAAACCGCAGACACTCTCTTCCCGCGAGCAAGCCGAGGTATGCGGAAGATGCCATCTCTCCCCCCATCAGTCTTCGATGGCGACGACTGATGTCCACCATCGCGCCAATGTCGCCTGTCTCGATTGCCATTCCATCCATGGAAATCATAACAGCGGACTGGTCAAGGATGAGAGTCAGGATTTTTGCGCCAGTTGCCATCCGGCGGTAAAGGCGGAATTCAATCGCCGCTCGGCGCATCCCCTTCGCTCCGAAAATATTAATTGCACCAATTGTCATAGCCTCTCCGGTATCAAAGACCCGATGCTGACAATTGGTCACGACTGGAAATGCCAGAATTGCCACTCTGAGAAATCCGGTCCTTTCCTTTACGAGCATGGCGCTACCGATAAGCATTTAGTCTCCGGTGGCGGCTGTGTCGAGTGCCATGAGCCGCACGGTTCGGCTAACGACCGTCTTCTGGTCCAGGTCGGAAACGGCAACTGCCTGAAATGCCACGATATTCCACCGGCTCATCGCACCATGCATAACGGCCTGGGAACCAGGCTCGATTGCGTTTTCTGCCATACTGATATTCATGGGTCATATGACAACAAGAAATTTCTTGACCCCAATCTCGGCGTCAAACTATTCCCCGATTGTTACCAGTCGGGCTGTCACGATAATCTGAACGACTGAGGAGGAGAAGATGAAAGGTATAAGCGCACTAGTACTGATTCTTCTTGCGGTCGTTCTTTCGGTTAGCGCCAATGACGGCGCCGGACAGGTCCGATTGGGCTACACGATTCTCGATGAAGAAGGAAGTCAGAGCGTCAATCATGGCACTTTCAACCAGTATGAAGGGCTCGGATTATCGCTTGAGAATCTGCGATATCGTTTTAGCAACGGAATGAAATTAAACGCCGACCTCAAGAATATAACATTGAACAATCGACATCTGGGGGCGGGAATAAGCAAAGCGGGCTTATGGGGACTGCAACTGAGTAATCATCAGTATCGCCGGGCATACGACTTTGACGGCAGCAGTCGGACACGACGTCATTTTACCGACGGCTCACTCTGGGTTTTCCCCTTCGCTACTGTCAAGTTGTTCGGCGGCGGCTCCTATACCGGTATTCACGGCTCCATAAGTTCGCTTTTCAATCCGGACGGCTTCGGATCCCGGACCGAAATGGACTACCGGCAGAGCGCTCATCATCTCGGGCTTCGCTTCAATGACCGAGGGAAAATGTTTCAAGCCGAATACCGGGGGCTGAAGTTCGACGACAGAAAAGTTGATGCCCGCGACCAGGACCGCTATTGGGTTAAACTGTTCGGATTTACCCCTCTACCGCAATATGAGAAGGTAATTCTCAGCGGAGGATTCCGCCATTTTGAGACGAAATACTCGGCGTCTGAATTCAAAATAAGCGCCAACACGGTTTGGGGCGGGGGCGAGTATCGTCTGGCAGACCCGGTCACGGTCAGTTATAACTTCATCTTTGACCGCGCCGGTTCCGACAGCGACTTTGTCGCCACTGATAATCTGGCTCATACTTTCTATGTCAGTTATATCCGTCAAGAGAAATTCGGAGGAACTGTCGGTTATCAGACCGATGTCCGAGATGACTTTGAGGACAAACTCACGGCCAACTCGTATTATCTGAGCGGCTGGTATCGACCGGACAGGAATTATGAATTTCGCGTGGAATACGGCACGCGCGCCGAGACGATGGATAACGGCTCAAGACTTCTGGGGAACGAAGACCGCACTCGTTTTAAAGCGTCGGCTGCTTTCCGTGACTCGCGCCTCGGCTCCATCACCGCCCGGTTTGAAAGCCGGACCAGAGAAAACCTGTCGCTGGGAAGCGAATCGGATTTCAACCGGATTTCTCTGAACGGAACGCTCATAGTTTTATCTCTGGGGACCATAAGCGGTGGATATTCATATGCCAAAGGGGATTACCAGAATAGCGACAATCGATTTGAGTTTACCGACCACACCTTACACGGTGATTTGAGCCTGAATGAATTTCACCGGCTAACCTCCGGTGCCGGAGTAATCTATTACCGCAGTAAGCGTGACCTCGACGTGGAGCAGATTACGCTTCGTCTCAGTTTCGACTATCATTTTATTGAGTCGTATCATTTTATGGTCGATTACAATATTCATAATTTTGATGATTATCTGACGGCGGACGGTTATTACACCGCCAATATCGTAGAGTTGAATTTAGTTAAAGATGTTTCATTTTAAAGGAGCAGTGTTATGAGGTCAAAATTTCTGCTGGGAGCGATAGTCTTAACGACGGCTCTCATAATGATTGCCGGATGCGAACGAAAAGTGGTTGTGGAAAGCAAGGAATCGGCGGAACTGGGAAGTTGCTTTACCTGCCATGGTGATGAGGGACTGCTTTTGCAGGCGCAAGGGGAATGGAAAAACTCTATCCACGCCTCCGGCAACAACATCGATTACACCAACCGCGGCGGCGGAAGCGACTGCACCAAATGCCATGATCACCAGGGGTTTCTGGAATATCTCGCCACCGGTTCTGTAAGCGCCCCTTATTCATCGGTCAGCGCCATTCACTGTTTTACCTGCCATGCCCCGCATGAGAGAGGAAATCTGACACTTCGGACAGTGGCTCCGGTAGCGCTTAAAAATGGCGACATCTTCGACCACGGCAATGCCAATTTCTGCGTCAATTGCCATCAGGCGCGGCAATCGGTGGAGCAAATTGTAGATAGCCTCGTCCTTACCACCAACCGCTGGGGACCTCATCACAGCCAGCAGGGCGATATGCTGAACGGCTCTAACTGCTTTGAAATTGACGGGTACGACTACGACAAGACTTCGCATCATGCAAACCTGATTGATGATGCCTGCGCCGGTTGCCACATGGGGGCGTCTCAGGCGCATGACGGTTACAAAATCGGCGGGCATAGTTTCAACATGCTTTATGTCTCTGAAGAGACCGGCGATATCTCCAATCTCGCCTCCGGGGTCTGCGGACAGGCCGGCTGTCATCCCGGTGCGACGAATTATGACATCGATAGCGCCCAGACGCATGTCCATGAATGGATAGAGGAACTGCATACCCTTCTGGTCGATGCCGGAGTGCTGAACGCCTCTACCGGCTTGCCTAATGTCCCCCGTGGCGGAACACTCTTAATCCCTGACAGGAACGTTGCCGGCGCTCTCTGGAATTATTTGCAGGTTGAGGGAGACCGCTCCTTCGGAGTCCACAACTTTGCTTATATACGAGACCTGCTGCAATCATCAATCGACTATCTGGAAAGCCTGCAAGGTTCGCCGGTGGGCAAACCAAGGGCACTGACGGCGCCGATAGCGTCGCACTGAAATAGACATGTCTTTTTGATTAAAGGGCTCTTCGTAAAAGAGGAGCCCTTTCTTATTTGCGAATTTTCTTTCGGTTACAAAATCCCAAAAGTACCTGTATTTTCGCGACTTAGGCTTTGTCATTTTTTTGTCAAAAAAAGATTGCTTTCATCTTGATTATTTTGTATAAGTAGTAACGAAATGGAGAAGAGATTGAAATTCAATAGATTCAAATATATCACAGCCTGAGGAGGTTTTTTAATGAAAAGACTTGTGATTACTTTCACAATCACCGCTGTCATATTCGCCTTTTCTCAGCCGCTGGTGGCGCAGGAGAAGGCGGCTGCCCCGAAGCATGAATATGTCGGCGCCGCTAAGTGCGCTATGTGTCACAAGAAAGATAATACTCATCCGACCTGGATGGAGACCAAGCATGCCAAGGCGTGGGAGTCGCTGAAGCCGGAAGACCAGAAGAACGAGAAATGTATCGCCTGTCATTCGACCGGCACCGACGCCAAAGGGACGCTATTGACCGGCGTGCAGTGCGAAGCCTGCCATGGTCCCGGCTCCAACTATATGAAGATGAATATAATGAAAGACCAGAAACTGGCGATTGAGAACGGGCTGATTATTCCGACCGAGAAAACTTGCCAGAAATGCCATAACGAGAATGTCCCGGCTGAATTCAAGGCGAAAGAGCCGTATGACTTCGCCAAGATGATGACCACCGGCGTCCATGCTCGTCCTGCAAAGGAAAAGCCGGCTGAGACGAAGTAATTAATCACTTAGAAATGCAGATTTCGAAAGCCCTCAGAGATGAGGGCTTTTTTGTCATACCGCAATATTGTTACCTGTGTCCCGATACATCTGTAACCCATGTCATGATTTGTACACCCCTTCCTGACCGAAATCTCCCGCGCCGTCAGGAGCCGACTAAACTGTCTCAAGAGTAGCTGTATATGAGCAACCTGTTCGTATGCTGCTGATTATCGCGAGTTTCCCGCAGACCTGGACATCTGCCGCGCATGATGTAGCTTCCTGTCTGCTGATTCATTTCTAGTGTGCCGCTATCCAAATATCGTATTTCTCACGGCCAAGGCAATTCCTCATCCAAAACGGACAAAGAGATCTCCGCAACCTGCACCATGATACCTACCATCTCCTCCCGTGCCCACTCGTCACTCCGAGCGTATATCGAAGCGGCCTGAAGCATTATGTCCCTTTCGCCTCCCTCTAGAACGACGTTCCTGCAATGATTCTCATTAATCTTCATGCAATAATTCGCCGCGGTTACCCGGTCAATACGATTCATGTTGCCCTTATCGTGTCTGATCATCACCGCTCGCCCATCAGGCCGCAACACCTCAAATGAACTCGTTGCAAAATTGGAACCTTGAAGAAATACGACGTATGGGAAATGAAGCTCCCCAAGCATAGCATTTCTTATTTCGTTAATATTCTTGTGTACTCTCTCAATCGCATTTCCCGCAACCATTAAATCCTGATCGTTCTCCTTGCCCACCAGTTTTCCTTCCCTTACATTATCAACGTCCTTTCCCTGGTGCTTTGCTTCTGAAACAAGTATGATTCTCCAATTGCCCAATTTATCCAAAACCTCGATTAATCCCCCATCCGGCTTTATGCTTGCCTCTTTCACAAATAGAGTCTCGCCAAGTCGCGCGTCAAGTGTCTTCAGTATGTTGTTTATCTCGCTCTTTGCAATGGATTCCCGCATCCGAAATTTGAGTTCAGGATATGTCTTGACCAGTAGATTATATGTGGCCTCACTTGCGTCCGCAACTGCATCGTCATGTATTCGCGCCACTGTTCCAAATATTTCCCTAGGGCCGCCTCCACGAATTTGCTGCTCTGTCAGCCGCCCTGTTTGCCTCTTGCTCATAGCAATGGCCCTCTTGTTGATCTTTCAGGGCCACCATCACCAGTCGGCACCATACATCGCGCGCTGCACACTAGGTCGACAAACTCACTGACGTCCACATCTTTGACGATTTCGTACCCACGGTCTAAAAATGATGGTATCACGTTCTCCAAATGCTGATTGAAATAGTTGACCAGACTTGCGTCCGAATCCACCAAAATGGAATCCCGGCCCTCTTCTATGCAAACCCTCCCTGTAGTTCCTGACCCAGCGAAGAAATCGAGCACTAATGACCCTTCGTACGACAACGCCCTCACAAATCTCCTGATTATTTCTAATGGTTTCTGCGTGGGATGGCCGACGCGTTCTTTTGAATTTGCATTCAGCCGGCTGATTTCCCAGACATTTGTAGGATTCTTGCCCTTTTCGATGCTCACCGGGTTTAGGCGCTTGTCTCTACTGTACAACCGTTTTGTCTCCTCCTCAAATGGTACGCGAACCGAATCCAAGTCAAAATAATACTGTTTTGACTTCGCAAGCCACACTGCTTCCTCGTGTCGGTTCGCAAAGAACCGATGTGCGCTCATTCCATTCTTGTAATACCATATGATAAGATTGACGAAGAGGAGGTCTGTATTGTGCCTTACGTGGTGCAGCAGTTCCAATAGATCCCCGTGTTTTAGATCTTGGTATTGAAAGCCACCAAATATGACACAATTCCCGGTGTCGGTGAGTACCCGGTAAAGTTGGTCAACCCACCCTCTAGCCCAGTCCAGGTAGTCGGAGAAACTATCCCACACATCCATTTCCAAATTGTATGGTGGGTCCAGAATAATAAGTTGAATTGAGGAATCCGGAACTCTCTTCAGGAACGTCACTGCATCCTCGATATACATACTGTGAAACGTTTTCTCGATGCGTTGAATAGGCGCAGTGCCATTCGGCTTCTTGCCAATCCTATTCAGTCTGTTCAGTGTCATATGACCGCTATTGAAATGTGATCTGTTGGGCATCTTATATATTCCTTTCCACGGTCAAAGTATGTAAAGACCCTCGACTTTCTTGGCATCTTTCATGGGACGGCGGGCAGTCTTGGGATTTTCATTCCACAATTTTGCCATCAATCATAAACTCCTTTGCCATTCCCAAATCTTATGAATAATAACCTGAAGCAATATAATGCCAAAGCAAGGAATGTCTATATTGAATTTGTGCATCAATCAATTGTCGTTTTCTTTACGCGGTGTCAGTCCGCCACGGCGGATTCCTGACCGAATTTCCTGAGCCCCCGGTGCCTTGCCGTGCTGCGAGAGTATTCCTTATCGCAGCATCTCCCTTATGTCCCCATTTCCCACGATGCCAGGTACTTTTTCTGCTCCGGGGTGAGGCGGTCGATAGCAACTCCCATCGATTTCAACTTCAAGGCGGCAATGCTGTCGTCCAGTTTCTCCGGAACGATATAGACTTTCCGGGAGAGATGCCGGGCGTTACTCACCAGGTATTCGGCGGCAAGAGCCTGATTGGCAAACGACATATCCATGACGACCGCAGGATGCCCCTCGGCGGCGGCAAGATTTATAAGTCTCCCCTCGCCAAGGATATTTACTCTTCGGCCATTGCGGAGAGTGTACTCTTCGACAAAAGGACGAATCCGGCGCTTGCGTGTTTTGACCTTTTCCAAAGTTTTGAGGTCGATTTCAACGTTGAAATGTCCCGAATTGCAGACTATAGCGCCGTCCTTCATCTTCAGGAAATGCTCTTTGCGGATGACGTTGATGTCGCCGGTGAGAGTAATGAAGATGTCGCCAAGACGCGCCGCTTCGGACATCGGCATCACTTCAAAGCCATCCATCACCGCTTCAATCGCCTTGGTGGGGTTAACTTCGGTAACAATCACCTGCGCCCCCATTCCCTTCGCCCGGGTGGCAACCCCCCGTCCGCACCAGCCGTACCCGGCAATGACCACCTTGGCGCCGGCAATGAGGGCATTGGTGGCGCGAAGAATGCCATCGATGGTCGATTGACCGGTGCCGTAACGGTTATCGAAGAAATGTTTGGTTTTGGAATCGTTGACGGCAATGATAGGATATTTCAAAGCGCCATCCTGCGCCATCGCCTTAAGTCGAATGACGCCGGTAGTGGTTTCCTCGGTGCCGCCTATGATATATTTTAAAAGTTCTTTCCGCTGCGAATGAAGGGTCGAGACCAGATCGGCGCCGTCATCCATAGTTATATGCGGTTTGAAGTCAAGAGCCTGGTTGATATGGCGATAATAAGTCTTCTTGTCTTCGGCATTGACAGCGAAAACGGCGATACCGTAATCTTTCACCAGCGAGGCGGCGACATCATCCTGAGTCGAGAGCGGATTGGAGGCGCAGAGAGCGGCATTGGCGCCACCGGCTTTGAGTGTAATCATGAGGTTGGCAGTTTCGGTAGTGACATGCAGGCAGCAAGCCATATTGATACCGCGAAGCGGCTTTTCTTTGGCAAACCGCTGACGTATCAGTCGCAAGACCGGCATATTCCGCTCGGCCCATTCGATGCGGAGTTTCCCCTGCTGAGCCAGTTTGATGTCGGCAATATCGTATTTCAGTTTCTTCATCTAAGCATCCTTCTGAAGGTCTTTGATTTTGTCGATTTTCTCCCAGCTGTAATCAGGATGGTTCCATCCAAAATGACCGTAAGTGGCGGTCTGGCGATAGATAGGTCGGAGAAGGTCGAGAGTTTTAATAATGCCGCGCGGGGTAAGGTCAAAATTCTTGCGGATAATCTGCTCCAGATGATTTTCATCGACTTTGTTGGTGCGGTCGGTAAAGACCATAACGGAGACCGGCTCCGGCACGCCGATGGCGTAAGCGAGTTGGATAGTGCACTTATCCGACAGTCCGGCGGCGACTATGTTTTTGGCGATGTAGCGCGCCATATAGGAGGCGGAGCGATCGACTTTGGTCGGGTCTTTGCCGGAGAAGGCTCCTCCCCCGTGACTTGCCATGCCGCCGTAGGTATCAACAATTATTTTCCGCCCGGTCATACCGGTGTCCGACTGCGGTCCGCCGATTACAAACTTGCCGGTCGGATTAATATAATACTTGGTTTTGGCATCAAGCATCGCCGCAGGAATAATCGGTTTGACAACCTGCTCAATGATTTCCTGGCGGGCATGGTCGGTAATCTTGGTGCCGGTTTTGTCGAGGATGTCTTCGCTGTGTTGCGCCGAGATTACCACGGTGTCAACCCGGGCCGGTTTGCCGCTGCGGTATTCAATGGTGACCTGCGATTTTCCGTCAGGTCCCAGATACCCCAGTATTTTCTTTTTGCGTACTTCGGCAAGACGCTTGGTCAGTTTATGCGCCAGCATAACCGGCATCGGCATCAACTCTTCGGTTTCGCGACAGGCGTAGCCGGACATCAGCCCCTGGTCGCCGGCGCCGCCAATATCAACCCCCTGAGCAATATCGGGCGACTGGGTGCCGATGGCATTGAGAATGCCGCAGGCTTCAAACTGGAAACCAAATTTAGGGTCGGTGTACCCGATTTCGCGGACAAGACTGCGGACCAGTCGGGGGATATCGGCATAGCCGGTGGTGGTGATTTCGCCGCCAACGACGACCAGTCCCACCGTCACGAAACATTCGCAGGCAACGCGGCTGTTTTTATCCTGCCGGATGACGTCATCAAGGACGGCATCGGAAATCTGGTCGCAGACTTTATCGGGATGCCCTTCGGTTACCGATTCAGATGTAAAAAGAAAGTTGCCCTCTGACATTTAACGGCTCCTCTATAATGTAGAATTATATTATCCAATTTCTGTGGAACTTCCGATATTGAGGCGGTCGAAACTTCCGCGGACAACCGCTTTTTCGCCGACCAGCGATTGCTCAAGAAGGGAATGCTCGATGACTGATTTGCGTCCGATAATGGAATCGCGAATGATTGATTTATGCACCTGGGCGCCGTCAGCCACGGTAACATAGGGACCGATAATCGATTGCTCGATTCTTGCCGACGGGGAAATATGCACCGGCGGAACGATTATTGACCCCGGATAATCGTTGAATGCGTTCATTTCTTCGAGCAACAGACGATTCGTTTCCAGAATGGTCTCCCGCTTGCCGCAATCGTACCATCCGTCAATGATGAACGGCTTGAAGAGTTCGCCGGCCCCGAGCATAAACTCGAGGGCGTCGGTCAACTGGATTTCGCCGCTGGTTTTCTTGCCCATTTCAACCAGTTTTCCCAGGTGAAGTTTGAGGACTTCGGAATCGGGGAAATAATAAAGACCGATAAGCGCCAGGTCGGATTTGGGATTTTGCGGCTTTTCTTCGAGGGCGATGATGCGGCCGTTATCGATGACAGCAACACCGAAACGACGGGGGTCTTTGACCGCTTTCAAGCCGATGACATTTCGGTCGCTCTTTACAAACTCCTTATAGTCGGTCTTGGCGATGGTATCACCGAGCACGACAAGTAGCGGACCCGGCTTAACAACTTTCAGGGCAAGATAGATGGCGAATCCGAGACCGAGTAGTTCCTGCTGCCGGACGAAAGATACCGGAAATTTGTATTGTTTCTTCACGAACTCCTCAATCTGGTCGCCGAGATGCCCAATGACAAAGATCATTTCCTCCGGTTCAAGGAAGGTCAAGGGATCGATAACATGAGAGAGAACCGGTTTGCCGGCGACCGGCAGAAGCGGTTTCGGCACGGTGTAAGTATGAGGGCGCATCCTTGTCCCCTCACCGGCTACAGGGACGATTATCTTAAGTCCTTTTTTCATGGTGTTAGCGAGAAGAATATAGGGAAAACTTCCTGAAAAAGGCAACCGTTTTTTGGTCTGGCAAGATTGGAAGAATGAATTTAGAAAATAGCCTTGATACTTCTGCCCCAGTCAAAGAGGAGAAATTGAACCTGGCCGATAAGCAGAGAGATACGCGCCATTACGGTGTATCCAAAATGGGCGCCGAACGAGACCATGATGAACCAGATGCCGACGCGGGCGGTGACGCCGAGGGCCCCTTTATGTTCCTTCGAGAAGTAGAAATAAATCAAGGTCGAGATTACGCCGACAACGACAATCAGCGCCAGAAGCGTGGCGCCAAATCCGCGGGAGGGGTCAAGCGACATCATCGTGGAGGCGGTCTGAGGGAGAGCCAAACCGTGAAGTTGCGAAATCAAGAAGACTCCGGCGGTATTCCCCATAACGAAGGCAAGCGAGATACGGCTGACCCATGACCACTTAGCAAAGAAGCGGGCAAACATCAGGACACCGAGAAATCCGGGAAATGCGAGCCACCAGTGACCGTCGTTGAACATCGGGTTAACCAACTGTTGAATGATTACGGCCTGCCATACCAGACCAACATAATATCCGGCGGAGAGACCGGCGAAAACATGTTCGGCAAGTTTGTAAAAAGGATTGTCCTTGTAGAGAAAAGAAAAGAGGGACAGCACCAGAAAGGCGCCGAGCCAGAGTTGGAAATGTTGTATAAAAGTCATCGCCGCGCCTCTTTCCCGCTTCTGCGCATAGCGAGGAAACTGATATTGCCGACCAGGACGAAGAAGATGATGAGAAGATGCACCAGCGACTGGGCGTCCATACCGCGGGTGGCGGTGCCCTCAAACTTGACCAGCCGCTCGTACTCGGCGGCTCCCTTCATACCGCCCAGCAGTCCGACCAACTGTCCCGATTCGACAAAGGAATACATCTTAGGAGCCATAACGGCGGTAACGCCGGCTCCGACCGGAGTACCGTATTGAGCGTTGACGATGGAAATCCAGTAATCGACGATAGCGTTGTCGGCGACGACATAGATAAATTTGATATCGCTGTAATTCTTGACTCGTTGCATGAGCGGAAGTTCTCTGAGAGGTGTGCCGGTGTTGTCAGCCGGGTAGATAGTCTCGATGGCGCCGCCCATCCCTTTCAGCACCGCCACATAATTTGCCTTATACCCCAGATTGACAAAGTCTTCACCATAGACTTTGCCATATTCTTCGGCGACTTTTCGGGTGACTCTCTCGGCGATAGACGGCCCCCCCAGGGGAATGGTCGTCATGGTGATAATCTTCATATCTTTGCGGAACATCTGTTTCAGCGCCGCGATCGACATTGGTTCTGTCTCGGCAAGTGTTGACGGGTAATAATCGAAGGTAAGGAAAACTACCGAACTGTCGGGCAGCGATTCGACAGCATCGTACAACTTCTGGGCTTCAGGCGAAAGTTCGACGGGAAATCTTATCACCACCAGCATCGGGAAAGTGACAGCGATCGCAACCAAAAGATAAATCCAGCGGCGGTCGATATGGGAGAGTTTTTCCCAGAAATTCATTTCAACCCTTTCCCATATAGGTGCGCTCTATGCCGAGCATGATGCGCAGCGACATTGATGCCGCTCCGAGGGCGGCGCCGATAATAATTCCGCGCTGGACAGCGACATTGACGCCGTTCATTATGTAACTGTTGATATATCCGGGGATATTGTCGCTAAAGAGACGAAGGAAGGCTTCGCCCATAGGAATCCGCCAGAGCATTACCAGGACGGCGGTAACGAGCAGCAAGGTGGCTTCGGCATTCCGGGCGCGAAACGCCCGATAAGCGGCTGAAGCAATGTAGAAGGCAAGCATGGCGAACATGGTTGCCATCATAGGGGCATCAAGATAATTGAACAGCCAGTCATAGATAGAGCCGGTGCCGGTACCGAATAGACTTCCCCAACTTTCGGGGAAAATACTGTAAATGACGCTTCCCAGATTGGAAGTCTTGGTCACCGGCAGCATCGATGGAATAGCCATGGCAAAAACCGAAATCAGAGTGGCAAGATTGAAAATCCATCCCGCCTTCTTCTGCTTCACCACTTTGGAGTTGACGCGAACTATCGAAACGACTCCCAGCAGAAGGGTGAAACCGCCGACGATGGTGACCCATTGCAAGACTTCTTCCTCGACGCGTCCGAGAAAGGAGCGTTCCGGATTGAAAAAGAATCCGACCACCATGATCATTCCGGATATAAAAGCGATTACGACTGGGACGGTAGTGCGCATTAAATCATTCTGCCCTAAAAATATTTTTGAACCAATCTCCGGAATCGAGAGTGATCAGGAGGCATCCGGCAATGATGCAAATTACGAGAATCATCTTGACAAAATCCTGCCCTTTGAGTCCGCCCAGAAGAATCGGTTCATGGCTGAGATAACTGGAGGCGGCATAGAGCTCTTCACCCATCAAAGTATAGTCACAGGCGGCGATAAAGAACGGCAACTGCTCAGGGCGGGCGGTTCCGGCAATCTGTATCGATCCGGCGGCATTGCCGGTTTCGGCAAGAAGCAGCGACTCGGCAAAGAAGCCGCCCATGTATATATTGGCGGCGGGCCGGTCGCGCATCATGATGCCGTTCACGGTTGCCGTGAAGGCGAACTGCTCACCGGCAACATACCGGACGATATCTTTATGGTAACTGTCTTTCTTCCCCATCTCGGAATAAGCCTGCTCCACCACTTCTTGTCCGGCGGCAAGCACCATCGGGTATCGCACCGGCACAATCAGCGGCGTTTCATACTGCGCGGTAATCCGGGCAACTCGCCCCAGAATGGCAATACCGGCAATAGTCTCGATTTCGTCAATTTCGGAGATTCCGGGAATATAAAGAACCGGCTTGCCCATCTCCGTGGCTCTGCCGACCGCTTCTTCGACGGCGTCAAGACCGGCAATTTTCCTGATGAAAAGAGTCTTGCCCAGTTTCGCCCAGCGGGTGTAAAGAATGATGACGATAGAGAAGAGAACGACAAAGAAGAGAATGGGGACTCGGCTGGTGCGAAATAACGAATCACTCTCCTGGGCGAAAACCGAAGACGGCACAAAAATGAGCGATAAGAAGATTATTCTGTGCAAGGTTGCGATTAACACGGGGTCAAGATACCGATTTTGTCATTTAAGTCAATTTCAATCCAGATATCAGACAATAATTGCGCCACAATTATTCCGCCATCAGGAGGGAGCGGAGCCAGTCTCCAGCGCCGATAGTCATCAGGACTGTCCCGATAATAATCAAAAAGACCAGGAAAATCTTCATAAAGTCAAGCCCTTTCAGCCCCCCGAGCAGGACCGGTTCACGGCTGAGGTAGCTGGAGGCGGCATAGAGTTCTTCGCCCATCAGAGTATAATCGCAGGAGGCGATAAAAAAGGGCAACTGTTCCGGTTCGGCGGTGCCGGCGATTTGAATGGAGCCGGCGGCATAACCGGTTTCGGCAATCAGCAGCGATTCGGCAAAGAAAGCGCCCATCAGAATATTGGCGGCAGGTCGCTCACGGGTAATAATGCCGTTGATGGCGGCAGCAAGAGCCATCTGCTCTCCTGCCACATAACGAACCGCATCCCGGTTGACCGAATCATCATGCCCCGCTTCTTTATACGCCTGCTCGATTACCTCCTGACTGGCGGCAAGCACCAGCGGGTAATTGACCGGCACAATAATTTGCGTTTCGTACTGAGCAGTGATACGGGCGACCCGACCGAGAATAGAGACGGCGGCGATAGTCTGCATATCATCGAGTTCCTGAATGCCGGGGACAAAGAGAACCGGCTTGCCCATTTCAGTGGCACGGCCCACCGCCTCTTCAATCGCCTCAAGACCGGCAATCTTGCGAATGAAAAGGGATTCTCCCTTCTTCGCCCAGCGTATATAAAGAATGATCACCGTCGCAAAAAGAAGAAAGAAGATTAGCAGCGGCAGGCGCTCCAGACGAAAGAGCGGGGCGGGCATCTGCGATGTCACTTCGTGGAACGGGAGCGACAGAGTCAGCAATTTCGATTTTTCCTTTGTGCCGGAAGTCAGGCGTTTTATAGCAGTTTCATATTGTCGATGAGACGGACATTAAAGAGACGTACTGCCAGTGAACAGATGCAATTCTTTCGAATTGTCATTAACGGCTCCAGAGATTCGAAATCGGTGAATGCAATGTAGTCGATTTCCGCGGTTGGGCAGATAGACTTGATTACCCGTTCCATATCGGTACGGATGGCGTTGAGGTCTGATATGTTTTCTGATGCCATCACTTTCGCGCGCCGTAAAGCCCGGTAAAGGCAGACAGCTTCCTTACGTTGCTCCGTAGTGAAATAACTGTTGCGGGAAGACATTGCCAGCCCATCCTTTTCCCGCACGGTTGGAGCGATGACAAATCTAATCGGGTAATTCAGGTCGGAGGTCATCTGTTTTAGAACGATCGCCTGCTGGTAGTCTTTCATGCCGAAAATAGCGACATCGGGGCGCGTAATATTGAATAGTTTGGCGACAATAGTGGCAACCGCGAGGAAGTGGCCGGGTCTTACATTTCCCTCTAAGGTTCGGGTCAGTTTTTGAACGTCGACAAATGTTTGAAAATTGTCGGGGTAGATATCTTTCGCTTTCGGGATAAAAACAACATCGCCACCCGCTTTCTTGATTTTGGCGAGGTCGGATTTTTCATCGCGGGGGTAGCGGGAGAAATCTTCATTGGCGGCGAACTGTGTCGGATTGACAAAGATGCTGGTAATGACCCGGTCGCACAGTTTTCCCGCTTTTCTTATAAGAGAGAGATGGCCCTCATGCAAAAACCCCATAGTCGGCACCAGCGCGATACTTTTCCCATTCGCGGCAAGGATGCGGCAGTGACTCTGCATCTGGCGGACAGAGCGGATAATTTTCATAAATCAGAGATACTCAAGGCTGATTTTGCCGGCAATGAGACGGGCATAACTGAAATGCTCGATGAGATCGCCGGTATTTATATAGATTCCTCTGCCGATTTCTTTGGAAATGGGAAGATGCAAATGACCAATGAGAACGATATCATATCCTTCGGAAATTTTGCGGGCGGCATAATTTTCGTAATCCTGAACAAAAGCCAGCTCCCGTCCGGCAGTATAACCGCGTGATGAACTGGAAACAAAGCGGGCAAGCGGTATGCCCCAGTCGGGGGGAATTTTCCGGAAGAGCCAGATATTAAAGCGGTTGCGAAGGATTTTCTTCAGAATCCGATATCCCCAGTCAGAGGGTGAGAGACCGTCACCATGGATCATGAAAATCCTTTTCCCTTCCTCCGTAAACTCAAAGAAGTCGCGATGAATGGCAATGCCGGTTTCGCGGCTCAGGAATTCGCCCAGCCAGAAGTCATGATTGCCGCTGATATAATGCACTTCTTTTCCCTGTTCTACCAGTGACGCCAGTTGAAAGACAATTTTTAAATGCTCTTTGGGAATAGCATGTTTATATTCAAACCAGAAATCAAAGAGGTCGCCGAGAATAAAAACTTTGGAGCCATCGGTTTTGATTTTACTCAGCAGGGTATACAGTTTGGCGATTTTTTGCTCTTCACCGGCTTTATCGGCGGCGCCGAGATGGACATCGGAGAAAAAATAGACTGCCATAGGGCGGGATTATAATAAAATGGACAGCAAAAGTCAAAGAAGGGATAACTCTGAAAAGGAGTACTATTCCAGGAGACTTTCAGGAGGGAGACTAAAGCAAGTCTATGATATCGCTCCGCCACGCGTGCGCCAATATCTGCTGGCGGAAATAGATGAAATTCTCAAGCAGATAAAGACCGGAGATAAAGTTCTGGAATTGGGGTGCGGCTATGGCCGGGTAATGGCGGCGCTTGCGGAAAAGGCCGCATCTGTCACCGGAATTGATTCCTCGATTGAGAATCTAAAATTCGCAAGTAAATTCTTATCGCCGCGAGAGAAGTTCCGTCTCCTGGCGATGAATGCCTTATTCCTGGGATTTGCTGATAATATCTTTGACCTGACTCTGGCGATTCAGAACAGCATCTCGGCATTCAAGATACCACCGGAGAAATTGATAGCAGAGTCTCTGCGGGTGACAAAGCCCGGCGGTAAAATTCTCCTTTCAACCTATTGCGAAAAATTCTGGGAGGAGCGCCTGGAATGGTTTGTACTGCAGTCAAAAGCGGGACTGGTAGGGGAAATTGACTGGGAGAAGACGGGACAGGGAGTGATAGTTTGCAAGGACGGCTTCCGCGCCACAACCTTATCCGAGCGGCAGTTTAATCTGCTTTTAAAACAATTTGATATCCGATATCGGCTGTATGAAGTTGACGGTTCGAGCCTGTTCTGCGAACTGACAAAGTGAAACGTCTTCTACAACCCCAGAAACTGTATGGCGGCGCCGGAGAGAAATATGGTGCCGCCGGCGATAGTGTGACTGTATCGTTCAAGTTTTCCCAGAGGGAGGAAACGGAAACCGTACGACATAGCCAGCACGACGGCGAGCATGGTCAGAATGGTGGCGCCTCCGAAAAGAGAGACAACCAG
>DYGG01000037.1:0-9832 GCA_020724775.1 Ignavibacterium sp.
AATCAAAATCAGGATATGCTTATTAGTCAATTTACACAACCTTCTTGACAGAATCGCTTGTCCAATAACGAAGGATTTCACTTGACAGAATTTCAATTCGCCCGTTATTTAAATATGGAAGAATTAGTAGAAGATTGGGGGATTGATGTGTTGTTCTAAAATTCAGATTCTCACGGGAGTTTTTCACAAAATACTGATATTAGTTTTTTTGTTTCTGTCACTACTGTTTTCAGTTTCCCACGCCGATTGGATAGCCGCGGGGCAATTTTCCGTTAAGGCTGGAATCGATTCAATCAATCGATTTATTGTCATCCCGGATCTTGACACAAACAAACTCTTCGGTTGGCGTATACTGCCTTTGGGCGACATAAATGCAGATGGTGCTGATGATATATTGATTCATAAATGGTTAGGGAGTATACTAGTTGACAATCCCACATATCTATTCTTGGGTGGGCGTCCTCCCGACGTTGAATACAACACTATCTTTAATAGCTTCAACTCTTCTCTAGGTATGATCGGTGATGTTAACAATGATGGCTACCCGGATATTGGAGTCACACAATTATTTTCCAGCCTGGGCTTTGCCCTGCATATTGGTGGCCCAGCCCTGAGCGACACGCCCGACTTTATCATACCAAATATGTGGTCTTGGATGACAACGGCGGTTGATCTGAATGCTGATGGTGAGTTAGAATTGCCACTCAGCGAGAATGTCAATGGTGGTCCAGTGAAGATTTATCATATTGGCGCGAGCAGGGACACAATTCCTGAATATATAATTGCTGATACGGCAATGGATTTTGGAAACAATCTAGCAACAGGTGATTTCAATGGGGACGCCTACCCAGACTTGGCAATTGCCGCATTTCGTAATTACTACCCTGATGACTCTGCATTCGTAAAATTCTACTGGGGTGGACCTGATTTTGACACCGCTGCGGACTTCATAATATATAGCCACTCTAATAATCCGGGGACTATTATGTTCTCCCTTGGTGATTTTAATGCGGATGGATATGATGATCTTTACATATCAGGTTATGGCAACGACCCATTTGGTGTTCACTTTGGCGGGCCGCAATTGTCTGGCTCCCCAAACCTGCCTGTCAATCAGTGGATATATGGGGGATATATTCCCCCTACTTCGGCTGACCTAGCAGGAGATGTCAATGATGACGGTTACCCTGACTTGATCATCGGATATGCCGACGCCGTAAATTTCGTCAATGAAATTATGGTTTATCTAGGTGGCCCCGATACTGATTCCATTTATGATGTTCGACTCGAAAACCTGCAAGTACCGGGCGACCAGAATTACTTTGGCGAGGTCGTTGCCGGTATCGGTGATTTTAATGGTGATGGTATAGATGATTTTGCTGTCAAGTCAAGGAAGAGTCTAAGTTGTAGCCTTTGTTGGCAGTCAGAAGTCAATTTCTTTGCAGGCTGGAATAGCCAAGGCACGGATGTTCAGGAAATCCCTGAGGAGACTTTACCAGTGGAATTACGGCTCGGTGATATACACCCGAATCCATTTAACGGTGAGATAACAATTGAATTTGGTATTCCCGAAAAGTCCAGGATAGAGTTGCAAATATATGACATTCTGGGGCGGAAAGTTATCTCCCTGTGTGACAGAATATTGAGTCCTGGAAGCTATCGTTCAAGTTGGGACGGTCGGGATGCCTCCGGACACCCACTATCTACCGGCATCTATTTGGCGGTTCTATCATCGCAAAGTCATAGGCAGGGCAAGAAAATCGTTCTGCTGAAATAGAGAACCTACAAGAAAGGGCTTTTTCAAACCAGAAATCTACGGGATTGGAGGAAATATGGTAAGGAGTTTCTCCTTTTTGCTATTCTCGGTCATGTCATTGGCGTTGGCTGGCGAAGGGCTCTCGGCTGAATCGTTTCCAATTTTTACACATGGAGCGCCTTTGGCGAGTTCCATGACGCCGTCTACAATTGACTCGGCATTCAGCATGTTCGAACATTTAGGGGTAAACATCTTTGTTACTCCCTCCAATACGGCGCTATTTGAACAAGTATCGCAGAAATCGTTCCGGATAATACTGAACAACGGGCTGGGAGCCCGAATGGCAAACGAGCCAATGTCAACGCTCTACAACTTATCTCTACAATTGGCTGACCAAAAACCTTGGTATGTCTACGACTTCGCTTACCATGCAGCGTATTTTGAGAATGATGCGGCTACTAATGACTTGGATCTGGGCTACGAAATCAATGCTGCAAATCCGAATAAAATAGGTGCTATCGTTACTGACCCAATATTTTTCCACAATGTACTCTATGCGGACACAAGTACAGACACTGTGGGGTACTTATTTCCGGGTGTCAACGGATTCATGGGAAACCCGGTTTCTCACGGTTATACAGGAGATAGCCAGAGACCAATGACAGTGGGCTTCAAGGCGAGAGTCGGAAGTATGGGAGGAGATGACACCACAGTTATTGCCCAAATTATTGCGCAAGATGACGTTGGTCCCGATTTGGAAACTGGAGACACTGATGTAGTTACAGAAGTAATGTACACCTCTGACGACACGCTGTTGATTATATATCATCTGTCTTGCGTTTCTGACTCTCCGTACGTGTTAGATACCACAGCAGAAACGTAGGTCGGGTTCCGAGTCCCGCTTGCCGAGCGTTACCCTTTGGTTGCGGAACGAGAAACCCGACACCCATTAGCTCATTCAGCGAGGCTTGGATGTCGGGTTTTTCGTCCTCATACAATCGAGAAGCGACCCGATTCGGACTCAGAACCCGACCTACTTCTACTAAAGAGATATTTCAATCGGGCGACACGCAAGGGTC
The DNA here is from genome assembly GCA_020724775.1 of Ignavibacterium sp. Classification (GTDB taxonomy): domain Bacteria; phylum Zixibacteria; class MSB-5A5; order GN15; family PGXB01; genus DYGG01. Next base: position 2,836 of record DYGG01000037.1, read on the forward strand.
GCCCCTACTATGGTCACGCGCGCCGCTACCTATTTGCCCCGTTTCTGACTTCTGGATTTTCCCCGGCTTAATACTTCTTCCGCCGCTCCACTACGTAGTTTGACCCCTTGAGCGATTTTGAATACTTCTTCAAATCCGCCAGCATATGCGACATCTCACCCACATGCTTGAAATTCCCCTTCTGGTTCACCAGCACCGCAATGGAGATAGTCAAAAGCCCGAAAGTTTCGACCTCCCCGCGACGGTTGCGCGTTTGAATGGTCCCGCGCGTTCTATCCTGGTCGGAATAGCGGAATGGCACCAGGCGGTCGAATGTCTTGATAACATTCTCGCAGGCTATGCCGACCATATCGGTCGGCAGAATGAAGACAAAATCATCGCCGCCGATATGCCCCACAAATCCGACCCGGCAGATATCGAAGACAACATCGCGGATAATCCGCGCCGTCAGACGAATCACCCGGTCGCCGTAGTAGTAGCCGTAGTAATCATTGTACGCCTTGAAGTCATCGATATCGGCATAGCAGACTCCAAAATCAGCCCCCAGTTTTATCAGACGCTCGATTTCTTTCTCGATGAGCGCCGGTCCGGGAAGCCATGTCGAAGGATTGACCGAGATATCGCGGCGGCTTCTCTCCGCCACCATATTCAATTGCGAGCGGAAGAGTTTCTCCCGCCATTGTCCGTGCAGGAATGTATCGGTCCCGTTCTCGAAACCGGAGACCAGGACCGACTCCGGCGGGTCGGGATGATACAGCACGGTCGGGATAATCGCCAGGAAGATATGCTCTTTCATCAGGCGCACCATCTCAATCTCTTTGATAAAATCATCCTTACCGGCGATTATTACCAGGTCGAGATGATAGCGCTGCGCCAGCACCAGAAGTTCATCGATGGTGCGGAAATAATGGAAAGAAACCTTCTCATCGATAAACATCCGGGAGAGGTAGAAAGCAACCTCGACCCCTTCCTGACGGCAGGCGCAGTGAAACATGGTCATTTCCTCCTGCCGCCGCCCGCCCGTTCGCGCGGATGAAAATCGCGGTGCACCGAAAGAAGATATTCTCTGTCAACCTGCGTGTATATCTGCGTGGTGGTGATGCTGGAATGTCCCAGAAGTTCCTGGACCGTTCGCAGGTCGGCGCCGCCGTCAATCATATGCGTGGCAAAACTGTGACGGAAAGTGTGCGGAGTCACCCGTTTGGCGATGCCGGCTTTAGCCGCGTAGAAGCGAACTATCTTCCAGATGCCGACACGCGAGAAGGAAGTGAGACGGTTGGAAAGAAAGAGAATCTCACTCTCGATTCTTTTGCGAAGCGGCTCACGGACCTCGGTCAGATATTTTTCCACCGCTTTGCGGGCGTACTGACCGTACGGCACCAGGCGCTCTTTGTTCCCCTTGCCGGTGATTTTGATAAATCCTACTTCATCGTAGATAGACGATATTTTGAGATTAATAAGTTCCGAAATACGGATGCCGCTGCCGTAGAGCATCTCCAGAATGGCACCGTCGCGAATCCCTTTGGGCTTTTGGGTATCCGGTTGCTCCAGTATCCGGGTGATTTCATCCACCGAGAGATAATCGGGATGATACCGCGTCAGTTTGGGCGCCCGGGTCCCTTCAAAAGGATTGCTCTTTACGGCATCACGCTCCTGAAGAAACTTGTAGAATCCCCGAAGCACGGATATCTTTCGCGCAATCGATGCCGGTTTGCGGCTGGCGTCATTCTGCCGTTTGAGGAACTCATTTATTTCCCGGCTCCCTATCGCCAGGCTCTCCTTAAGATTGAAATCTTTGAAGAAAGCGGCAATGTCGCGGCGATATGCCGCCAGACTGTTTGACGAAAGCCCCCGCTCCAATTCCTGGAACTGGAGATATTCGTTTATCAGTTCACTTACCTCTGGTCTTGCTTCCATAACCTGGCTCATCGGTCGGCAACCGCTATCGCCGCCGCCATTACCACTTTTCCCCCGGCTTCTGTTATCGCCCGGAGCCCCTCGCGCATGGTGGCGCCGGTAGTGAAGACATCATCAATTAGAATTATTTTCGCGTCCGGCGCGATTCTTTCGGTCACGGTGAAAGCGCCTTTCAGATTTTCCGCACGTCTTTCGAAATCAAGTCGGGTCTGGTCTTTGGTCTTGCGGCTCTTAACGAGTAGTTGTTCCGCTATCACAATCTTCAACCTCTTACTAACTATATCGGAAAGTACCGCCGCCTGATTGAAACCGCGCCTCCGGAGTCGATAACTGTCAAGCGGAATCGGCACCGTCAGATTCGGCCGCAATCTTTCAAAAGTATGTATATGATTGTCTATCAATTTCTTAGCGAGGCTTCCCCCCAGTCGTGAGTAACCGGAATACTTAAATTGATGAATAATTTCCTGGAGCGGGTCCTGATAATGTCCCAGCACAGCCACCGGTATGACGGCGCTGTCTTTGCAATACTCGCAACTCAGGGCGTCCCCCAAAGGTTGCCCGCACGATAAGCAGAGAAGGTGCGAATCTCCGGTTGCCTTACTCCAGCACCTGTCGCAGACCAGAGCGTCATCGGCCAGGTATTCTCCGGAGCAGATAAGGCATAACTGAGGAAAAACAAAATCAGCCAGGCATTCCAGGCCGAAACGAAGAAGCGATTTTTGATTTGAGGCCACGCCTGAAATCTATTTTCTCAACGGCAGATTTCAAGGGAATAATGTACCGGTCATCCCTTTATTTACCGCCCAGGTCATTAATGAGGCGACGCACCGTGTCGGCGATTGGCGACTGTGGGTCGAGTTCCACGAACTTGTTCCAGTATTCGCGCGCTTTTTCCAGATTGTTCAATCCGCGATAGACAATACCCATATTGAAATGAGCGATAGGATGGCGCGGATTAAGGGCAATCGCCTTCTCAAACATCAGGATGGCGGAATCATCCTTCTCCATATAAAAATAGCAGGCGCCGAGGTCGGTAATGACATTGGGGTCGGTGGCATTTATCTTGATAGCCCGCCCGTAGCATTCAATCGCCAACGGATAGACCTGAGTATCCATAAAATGATTTCCCATCTGGACCAGGCTGTCATAATTGTTCGGCAGGCTGGCGACAATCTGCTCCATATCGGTGGCGGAGACTTGCGGCATTCCGGTTATTGGGGGATGTTCGAACTGTTGCTGGGACTGTGGAACCGGCTGGGGCTTTTTCGGTTTTGGGGCAAATATCATATAGGCGACTATCAGCACCGCCAGCGCTCCCACCAGAAGTACTATATCGCGTGCCGGATTTTTCCGGGAGGGGGATTTTTCTTTCTTGACAGATTCAAATGGCGCGCCGCATCCGCTGCAGAATTTACTTCCCGGAGCCACTTTGGCGCCACAGGATGGACAGAAATTGATTTGCATCAGTTATCCTATATTAAAGTTGCTCATATCATTTCGGCTATTATACGCTTTTGCCGGCTACTGACCAACAGGATATTTTTTCCCGGCGACACTAAGCAGGGAATCGACCGCCCGTTGATTCTTGGCAAAGGTGAGGTAATAGTACCCCGGTTGACCGATATCGGCTTTCGGCGGCGCGCTTACGCTCACCAGCGGATAGCATTCCTTAAAACCACGGTTCTGGAAGATCAGTTCCTCCTTGCCGAATCTCAAGAATAATTTCTCATTGGCGATATGCCCGACAAAAATAAAGTAATCCGGAAAACGAAAATATTCCGTGGTCGGATTAAAGCCCTTATGCGCAATATCCTCTGAATTGAGTCCCCAGATATCATAAAAATATCTGTCGGTATAATAGGGGATCCTCCCGGCGTCGGTGATGGAGAGACGAGTCTCTTCCGACGTCGTTTTTAGTTTGGCAATGAGGTCGTTCTGTGCCGCCATTATCTCCTTCTCACGGGCAACGGTTCCGGAAACCGCGAAGATGGGTGAGAATAGAAAGATAATCATTATTGCCAGAACCGGCTTTTTCCAGGCCGGCCGGATGAGTTCCCACCCTTTCAGGGCCGCTATCAGGAAAAGCGGCAGTACCGGGATGAGGTAACGAAAATGAAGATTCATTACAGCCGACGCCCTGACGCTTACGACTGCCTGAAGCAGAAAAATCAGGGCGAAGAGCGTTTCCCAGCGCCGGAAATCACCGGTTCTGAGAGAGCGATAAAGTATGAGAAGGAAAAGCAGCGACAGCGGAAGCAGATATAATGCAAATTTTCCCAGTTCCAGCCAACCTGCCGCCGAGGATTCGGCTTTGGCATAATAAGTATTAGGGAGCGGATAGCCGAAAACCGCCATCCTGAACAGGACCAGCGCCGTAAAAACCAACAAGATAACTCCGATTCCCGGAAGAATACCGGAGTGTCTCTCCGGTTTTGAAGCCGGACGTGCAACCCAGCCTGCCATTAAGATTGCCAGAGAGGTTACGATGCCCTCCGGGCGACTCAGCACCAGGAGCGCCAGAGGAACCAGGGCAATTCGACTGTTGCGCAGTAGAAGAAATATCGCCCCGGAAACAAGAAAAGTGTGGAGTCCCAGTTCCAGACCGCTGACCGCCCAGAAGGCGGTAACAGGAGCAAACAGAAAAAGCGTCCCGGCTGAAACGGGGAAATGGAGGGAGAGATCTTCTTCAATTCGCATCCAGAGCCATCCGCTCAGCGCAAAAAATACTACTCCCAGTATTTTCGCCGAAAGATAAGTGGGGAGACCGATACCATAGAGCGCCGAGAGCAGAAGCAGCCAGAGAAAGTTAGAATACCCTTCCACCGCCTTGTCGCCAACATTGAAACTTAAGCCATGACCGTCGGCCAAATGTTCGGCGTACCGAAAAGTGACAAAGGCGTCATCAATCGAGTAATCCCAGAAATAGAAAATCCCTGCCCCGAAAACAAGCAGCGAAATGATTAACAGTACCGGTGAAGATATTTTCTTCATCTGAAGCCGCGGTCGCCGCCGGGGGCGCGCCGCACTGAAATTACCCCTTTGACCTTACGCACCTTTTCCAGCACCCGCTCCAGTTGGCTGAGATTGTTGACTTCTACTACGATATACCCGGTAAAACTGGTCTCAGAGATATTGATATCGGCTCCTCGAACGTTGGTATTACTCTCGGCGATTGATTCGGTGATTTCCGCCAGAATATTTTTTCTCGGTACGACATTGACTTCCAGCCGGACTACAAACGCCTGTTCGGAAGTTACATTCCAGGTCACCGGCACGGTTCTTTCCGGATCTCGGAGAAGTTCCTGCGCTGCCGGGCAATCCACTCTATGGATGGTCACTCCCCGCCCTCGCGTTATGTACCCGATAACTTCTTCGCCCGGTATCGGCTGGCAGCAACCGGCGAAACGAAACATCATATTGTCAATCCCCTCAATCTGAATTCCCCTCTCACGTCGAAAGCGGTCGATTACTTTTTCGACGATTGACTCTTTGGCGGCGCGCTGCTCGCCGGGAAGAATCTTGAGGACAACCATATTGGCCGAGATGGTGCCGTTGCCGATACCGAAGAAAAGATTTTCAACAGAAGTCTGCGACAGTCCCTGGGCAATACTTAAGAGGACTTCATCGGGCGGGATTTTCTCCCGATGTTTTTTCAGTTCCCTTTCGAGAAGTTCTTTCCCGAGGGCGACCGCCTGCTCAAACCCGGCTTGTTTCAGCCAGCGGCGGATTTTTGTCCGGGCGCTCGAGGTCGCCGCTATGTTGAGCCAGTCCTGGGTCGGATGACGATGCGGACTGGTGATAATCTCCACTTTGTCCCCCGACCGTAATTTTGTCGACAGCGGGACGATCCGGCCGTTCACTTTGGCTCCCGAGCAATGCAGTCCAACTTCAGTGTGGATGCTGAAAGCAAAATCGAGAGGGGTGGCACCCGCCAGGAGATGTTTTATCTCCCCGGTCGGCGTATAAACATAAATATCCTCGGCAATGAGACCTATCTTGAGATACTCGAGAAATTCCGAGGGGTTGGTCATATCTTTCTGCCAGTCGAGTACCTCCCGCAGCCAGAGCATCTGCTGGTCGGCTTTATCCAACTGCTGCTTTCCCTCCTTGTACAGCCAGTGCGCGGCAATTCCATGCTCCGCGACATGATGCATCTCATGAGTTCGTATCTGTATTTCAACCACTTTATCTTCCGGCCCAAAAATCGCCGTATGCAGCGACTGATAATTATTCGGCTTGGGATTGGCAATATAATCGGCGAATTTGTGTCCTACCGGTTTCCAGAGTTCGTGGACAATGCCCAGGGCGTGGTAGCATTCGGCTTTGGTCTTTACTATGATTCTGATGGCGAGAAGGTCGGCAATCTGGTCGAAAGGAACCCCGCGGACCTTTATTTTTCGGTAAATGGAATCGATATGTTTTGCCCGTCCGTAAACCTCGGCTTTGACCTTCGCGTCCTCCAGCGCCTTTCGAATAGGTAGCACCACAAGATTGATATATTCCTCGCGCTCTTCGCGGGTCATTTCGACGCGACGGGCAAGTTCGCTATAAACCTCCGGCTCGATAAATTTCAGCGATAAGTCTTCCAATTCCGTCTTCAAGCGGGCGATTCCGAAACGATGAGCCAGCGGCGCGTAAACCTCGCGCGTCTCCGTGGCAATCCGCTTTCGTTTTTCCGGGTCAAGATGCTCCAGTGTTCTCATGTTATGGAGCCGGTCGGCAAGTTTTATAAGGATAACCCGGATATCTTTCGCCATCGATAGAAGCATCTTGCGAAAATATTCGATCTGCTGCTCCTGTTCCGATTTGAACTGTACCGCTCCCAGTTTGGTGACGCCATCCACCAGGGCGGCGATTTCATCGCCGAACTCCTCCCGAATCTGCTCCTGTTTGATGTCGGTGTCTTCCACCACATCATGCACCAGACCGGCTGCTATGGTGGTCGAATCAAGATGAAGTTCGGCAAGAACCAGGGCAACATTGAGGCAATGCTCGACAAAGGGGTCGCCCGATTCGCGTCTCTGTCCGGCATGCGCCTTCTCCGAAAACTCATACGCCTTGCGAATCAAAGTTATATTGA
>DYGG01000037.1:9842-32676 GCA_020724775.1 Ignavibacterium sp.
CGCCTCGGTGGCAATTATAAATTCCGCCAGATTGAGAACGCCTTTCTTAAATGTGTTTACCGGGGTGGGCATATCTTACAATATAAACGATAAATCTTCTCCGACGTTACTGCGGCGTCATATTGTGCCGCAGTTTTTTCGGCGTTTTGACCAAGTTTCTCTCTCAATTGACTATCTTCCAGCAATTTCACGACTATAGCCGCCATCGCTTCAGAATCGCCGCATCGGAACAAAAGACCGGCTCGCCCCTCTTCGATAAGTTCCCGGTGCGCCGAAATATCGCTGGCGACCACCGCCATGCCGGCGCCCATCGCTTTCAGAAGACCTATGCCGAGCCCTTCACGGTGCGACGGCGCCAGATAGATAGCGTCCTTGTTCAGAAAAGAGGAGGCGTCGTCCGACCAGCCAACCATACTGATTATATCGGCTAAACTGTTGTGTGAAATAAAATCGACAATTTGCTGCCTTTCCGGTCCATCACCCACCAGTATATACCTGAACGCCTGCGATGGTTTCCGGTCAGATAGATTCTTGATGCCTCTCACCGCATCCATGAATCCCTTCTCTTTATCAAGAGCACCGACAGAGATAACATTTATTATACCGGGCGCGACAGTTAGCGCAGTTTTCATACCAGAGCGGTTTCTGATTTCAGCCAGATCGAGCATGGAAGGAATTAACTCAATATCAGAATCGTTGACACCGCCCTGTCGCAGGTCGCGCCGAACTGTCTCCGATATGGCAATGAAAGCGATTCCATGCCTCCGGTATTTGGTGCGGCTTCCAACCCGGATACGTCCGCTGCTGCGGCGGGTGACAACAACCCGAAGTCCCTGCCGCGCCCCCTGGAGTAGAATCGCCAGAGAGTGGGAATGAGAATCATGGGCGTGGATAATCTGAATTTCATTCTTGCGGATATAATCTGCCAGTTCGCGGCGCTTTAAGATTCTACCCAGGTTGCTCTCCGCCAGAGGAAAATAACCGCTGATATATTCAATACTCCTTCTCTTCAGTCCGGATATCTCCGGACAGGCAAGATACTGCTTGACTCCGAACGCCCCCAAATGCTTTAGATGCAGATAAACCTGCTCCTGGCCGCCGCGAAATAACCGTCCCGTGTCAAGATGCAAGACTTTTGTCATAGCGGTCTATCCGCAGAGCAGAGCGCTTTCAGTTTGACGTATTTTATGAAAGTTCCATACGCCGAAAGTCCCGCGATAAGAAATCCCTCAAGACCGTCAAGAAAGCCGGCGCCGGTCAGATAGTGGCGGAAAAAAGATGCCGGCGGTTTCAACAATAGTTGATGAATATGAAATTTTCTCCCCTGCCGACGAAGTTCCTCCGCACCAAGTGAAGTATACCGGTCCAGTTTGCGCAAATAAACTGAGATATCAGGATAGGAGTAATGCAGAAGGGAATTGTTAAGACGGCCGACCGGGCCGGAGAGATTCACAGATTCATGCACCAGAGAATCGGTAAAGGCGCCGACATCGCGGCGAAAAAGACGGAGCACATAGTCGGGGTACCAGCCGGAGTGATAAATCCACTTCCCCATAAAATTGGTCAATCGCGCAATCTCATAACCGGCTTTGGAATCGCTCTTTCCGACAATTGCCAGAATCTCTTCCCGCAGCGGTGATGTTACCACCTCATCGGCATCGATTGACAATATCCAATTTCCGTTTGCCTTTTCTTGAGCGAATTTTTTCGCCCGGCCGAATCCCTGCCAATCGATATCGAATACCTGCGCGCCGAATCGCTCGGCCACGGCGCGGGTGTTGTCGGTCGAACCGCTATCCACCAGAATGATCTCCCCCATTCCCTGAACCGCTTTCAGGGAACGTTCCAGATTTTTTTCCTCGTTTTTGGCGATTATGATTATAGAGAGATTCATAAGGACGCCCCACGCAAGAGACTGAGCCGTAAGCGCCGGAACATCTCCAGAATCTCCGGCAGAGAGATGTCATGAATATCATACTCGTTGCGGGAGAGTACCACTCCGTCACGCTGTCCGTACGGATGCCAATGCTCGTAATTACGCGCCGAAGCGGTATATAATCCAATGACAGGAACGCGGAAGGAGCGAGCAATATGAATCAAGGAAGTGTCCGGCGAGAGAAGAAGCGAAAGACGGCTGATTAATGCCGAGACCTCTACAATATTCAATCCCGGCGGCGGCAGATAGACTCTCTGATGGAGTTGCGCGCTCAATCTCTGGCAGATCTGATAATCGTTCGGAGCGGCCAGAAGGAGAATATGCAGGTCGCTGTGTTCGGAGATAAGCGATTGCAGCAATGTCAGGGAACTTTCGTAAGTCAGTCGCCGCGCCGGACGTCCCCCCGACGCGTTATAGCCGATCAGCCAGAACTTGTCGTTGCTGCCGGCAACCTGTCCTAACAGTTTTTCAGCCCGGGACCGGGAGGTATTATCTATGAAAGGCGACGCATACCGCTCCGCCTGTTCCTCATCTGACTGAAATGATTTCAGCAATTTCAGTGTGAAGTCAATATTGTGCTCTTGTTGCAAGGGATTTTCGGGATGATTATAGTCGTAAAATCTGGCATGTTCGACTTTTCCCAAACCGATGCGAGTACCCTTTTTGACCGCAAGTTGCGCCAGAAACAGAGTGGTGGCAGAGTCATTACGGACCGCATCGATGACCAGGTCACATGCTTCGCGCCGCAACTCTTGCACAACTCGTATGTCCCGAAAGAGTCTCTTGCGGTAAATATAGACCTTTTCGAATCTGGGGTCGGCTTTAACCAGAGGATAATTTCGTTCGGAAGCAAGAAGATATATTTTCAAATGCGGGTAATGCCTCCGCAAGGCGTCAATCAAAGGGAAGGTTATAACCATGTCTCCCAGTTTGTCCGGGCGCAGTATTAAGATTTTCTTCAATTTGGAGCCGTCCACCGGAATTTTAGCGGAATCACCGCGACGCCAGACAAGCGCAAAAAGAGCCAGCACGACATTTCTGACGGCCGATTCTAATCTCTTGACGGGCGACATTAGTTCTTCCCTTGAGAGATTAAGTTTTGGAAACAATTCTCGATACGGTCAAGCATTATTTCATAACTGAATTCAGTCTGCCAGCGCCGGAGAGATTCCGCCGATAACTGCCGGCGCGTCTCTTCAGAAGATGCCACCGCTATCACCGCCGCGGTTAATTCTTCCTTGCTTCCCGGCTTGAAGAGGACCGCGTTCTCGCCTTCCCGAACGACTTCCGGGATACCGCCGGCGCGACCGGCGACAATCGGCAAACCGGAGCGCATTCCTTCCAGAATTGCCAGCCCGAAAGGCTCATCCACCGAAGGGTGAATCATGAAATCCGCCCCAAATAGTTCCAGATTCAAGTCATCAAGCATACCGGCAAAGATGAAATGCCTCTCTAAATTTAATTCCCGGATTCTCGCTTTCAGTTTCAGTTCGAGCGGTCCGCTCCCCAACCACAAAAAATAGAGGCGCGGAAACAACCGCACTATGGTGGGGGCGGCTTCAATAAGAGTCTGATGCCCTTTCTGCTCCACAAATCGAGCAGAGGTTATCGCGACGATCGCATCGGCAGGGAGACTGTACCGATGCCGAAGTTCCCGAAGCGCGGTCATCTTATCGATGGCGATTTCATTCGCTTTCAAGCCGATCGGAATCACTTCCACCGTATCGGACTTTATATATTGGTCTGAAATTATCTGCGATTTCAAGGATTCCGAGGGGACAATTACCCGGTCGAATAATTGCGGTGTCAGATGGCGATGAATCCAGTTGTCACGGGTAATTTTAATCCCGATTGACCAGACCACTCTGGGGCGGCGAGCCAGACGCGCCGCCAACCCGCCTATACGCAGGTCTTTGTTAAAATTCGCCACGACGATATCAATACTGTTTTTTTTCATGACGCGAGCCACTTTGCCGATTGTCACAGGATTAAAATCGCCGGAGATTTTAAGACTTAATAGGTTCAAATGAGTCTCGGAACTGCGCAGTCGCCTCAGAAATTCCGAATCATGCCGTCCCATCACAAATAGACCATGCCCGCGGGCGGCCAATCCGGCGCCAACCAATCGTATCCACTCCTCCATGCCGCCGTAAATCTCCTCCCGGATGGAGTTCAGGAAGAGGATATTCACGATTCATCCCGAAACTGCATATTGTAGAGCCGACGATACAATCCGTCCCGGCTCAGCAACTCCTGATGATTGCCGCTTTCGACTATCCTGCCGGAGTCGATTACCAGAATCCGATGGGCGTTAATCACCGTGGAAAGACGGTGCGCGATTACCAGAGCGGTGCGCTCCTTCATCAGATTGTCAATCGCTTCCTGCACCTGTTGCTCCGATTCGGTATCGAGAGAGGAAGTGGCTTCGTCGAATATCAGAATCGGCGGATTTTTCAGAAGCGCCCGGGCGATGGCGATTCTCTGCCTCTGTCCGCCGGAGAGCATTACACCGCGATTGCCAACCGCCGTTTCATACTTTTTCTCGAATCCCTGAATGAATCCGTCGGCGTTTGCCATCCGGGCGGCTTCAATAACATCTTCCAGCGGTATTCCGTTCAGTCCGTAGGCAATGTTGTTGAAGATGGTGTCATTGAACAGGTACGTCTCCTGCGTTACGATACCCAGGAGACGGCGCAGCGACCGCAATTTCATTTTGCGAATATCAATACCGTCGATAGAAATGCTCCCGGCCTGGGGGTCATAGAATCGGGGAAGCAGGTCAACCAGGGTCGATTTTCCGCCGCCGGAGGGTCCAACCAGCGCAAGTATCTGCCCTTTTTTCAATTCGAATGATATATCCCGCAGCACCGGATTGCCGTCATTATAGGCAAAAGTCACTCTGTCATATTTAATCGATGAGTCAAAAGAGCGTTTCTCCACCGCCTCCGGAATCTCCGCTACCCGAATGGGCGTGTCAATGATTCCGAAAATTCTCTCCGCCGCCGCCAGACCTTCCTGTATCTTGATATGAATGGAGAGAAGCGTTTTGACCGGCTTAATGAGCGAAAACATGGCGATGATAAAAGTCATGAAATCGCCGGCATCCATCCCCCCTTTGCCTTCAAGAATCTGCGTTCCGGCATAGAGAAGTATCAGGATTCCGGCGCCGACTATCAGAACCTCGCTTACCGGACTTGCCAGATAACGGATACGGGTCATCCGCAGGATAGAGCGGAAATAATTCTGGGTGGCTTTGAAAAACTTTTCAATCTCGAATTTTTCCATGGCGTAGGCTTTGACAATCCGGATATTGGAGATTGATTCCTCCAGCGTAGAATTGACATCAGCCATCCGCTCCTGGGTGCGACGGGAATATTTCCGCAGTTTTTTCCCCATGATATAGATGAATCCGAAGACCAGCGGCAGAATAAGCGCCGCCAGGAGAGTCAGTTTCCATGATAGCAGGATTAAGAACGCGCTGAGAAGCAGTACCGTTAAGGAATCGGCGACCAGCCGGTTGAAGCCAAGGTCAACGGTTTCATTGAGGACGACAACATCATTGGTGACCCGCGAAATCAACTGCCCGGTCTGCTGCCGATGAAAAAAACTTAAGGAAAGTTGATGATATTTTTCAAAGAGACGATTGCGAAAGTCGCGAACTACCGATTGCTGGACAAACGACATGAAAAATCCCTGAAGATAGAGGAAAATGTTGGCTGCCAAGCCAACCGCGAGTATCAACCAGCAGAAATTAAATAAGGTTTCCTTGCGCGTATCGCCCGTTACCAGCCTGTTTATCAGTTCTTTCAGAGAGTTTTTGACTTCAATCAGGAAATCATATTCGCCGGGTATAGCCTTCTGTATATCACTATCGCTCATAGCCGAAGGCGGCGCTGTTTCGGCAGAAACGGCTCTTTCCGGCCGAGCGCCGGTTACTCCCATATCGGTCACGGCAAAGAGTGTCATCAGAAGCGGACCGGCAAGCCAGACCAGCAGACCGGAGAGGAGAGCGTACATCGCCGACGACAGCGAGGAGCCGAGCACATGCCGCCAGTACGGCTTAAGAATCGAAAATGTCCGCCGGAAAAGGCTCATATAACCAATGATTACAGGTTTACAATCTTATAAGATAAAGAACCGGCAGGTTAAAAGCAACTGCTCCGCTGTCAGGGATTTAGACGGGCCGCAGTTGGTGGGACGACGATTTCGAATTTGTCGGCGGGGAGTTCGGTATCAAGACGAAAATCTCGAACCTTCGCCTGAAAACCAAATGTTTCCTCCTCACCGATATATTGGATGTTCGATATCAGAAAACGGTTGTTAGACCATTCATAGTCAATTCTTATCCCGCCGTGGCAATCCTTGTAATTGAGAATGTACTCCCTTACCTTGCCATCTTCTTTCAAAATGGTAAGATAGAAATCTTCAGATAGGGAGGGAATCTCGGTGGGCAGACTGCGGAAAAGTTGGACAAGAACTGTTTCCAATTCAGCGTTTCCCAGGCATGAATTCTTCGCCAACATGTTTAGCCTGCCGGAATAAAACTCTTCTTCCGTCGGGAAATAAACCATCAGAGAGTCCTGGGTCAGAACTCCTTTCATCACACCTTTCCCCAGATAGCCGCGGGCGAACCAGGCAAGAATTTCCCGGGACTGATAGAGGTCGAGACGAAATGAATTTTTTTTGCCGTCGCGATCAATCTTGACGTCAAATAGATAAGCGTCCCCTCTCAATTTCTCCCTTTGCGACGGTTCCTCGGCGGTTTTGATTTTCACCCGATTGCGATTGGCAAGAGTGCAACCGGCCGGGAATATGGCAGCGGTCGCCATCAGGGCAAAGAGAACCAGCCAGACCTGACTTCGCATATTACATCAACCTTATTCCGGCGAAGAGATAGACAAAGAATTTGATGAAAGGTCCCAGAACAAACCAGAAACCGCCGATGATTATCAGAAACATAAGAATAAAGGGGGCGAAACGTTCGAATTCCATCAAGGGGATTTCGTATCGCGCCGGCAGGAGGCTTTTCAAGATATGCGAGCCATCCAGAGGATAAAGCGGTATCAGATTGAAAAACGCCAGCGAGACATTAATCATGACGCTGATATATAAGAATTGATATACCGCCGGAGGCAGAGCCAAATCGGCACCGTAAGAGGCGCGGAACAGCAGTCCAAATATCAATCCCAAACCGAGATTTGAAAAAGGTCCCGCCGCCGAAATCCAGAGGTCGGCGACTCGCGGATTTTTCAGATTATAATGGTTGACCGGCACCGGTTTCGCCCAGCCGAAACGGAAGCCCGATAAGAACATCATGAGGGTGCCGAAGAAATCGAGATGGGCCAGCGGATTAAGAGTCAATCGTCCCATATCTTTGGCGGTGCTGTCGCCGAAACGGTAGGCGAGATAGGCATGAAAAAACTCATGAACGGTAAGCGCAAACAGAATGGCCGGCAGCGCTATCAAGGCTCTTTCTATAAAATTAGAATCAAACATAATAAGTCATCTCAGGCGTAAATTCCACGCAACATGACGACATCGACCACCCTCTGAATCGCCACCATGAAGGCGGCGAGACGGAGATGCACCTTATTCTCTAATGCCACTTTTAAGACATCCTGAAAGGCGTACGTCATTATTTTTTCCAGCCGTACCAGAACATCTTCCTCGCTCCAGAAATATCCCATCCGGTCCTGGACCCATTCAAAATAAGATACCGTAACGCCGCCGGCATTGCAAAGAATATCGGGTATCACGAATACTCCTTTTTCAACAAGAATCGGGTCGGCATCAGGCGTAACCGGTCCATTGGCGCCTTCGGCGACAATTTTGGCTTTCACGCGAGAGGCGTTCTCGACCGTTATCTGGTTTTCCAGCGCGGCCGGAACAAGAATATCGACATCGGCAAAGAGAATCTGGTCGCCGTCAAAGGCGTTGGCGCCGGCAAAGCCGACAATATTTTTATGTTTGGCGGCATATTTCACCAGTTCTTCGACGTCTATTCCTCCTGGATTATACAATCCACCGTAAACATCACTGATGTGAGTCACTTTCACACCGAGGCGGTGAAGATATAACGCGGCAACAGAGCCGACATTCCCAAATCCCTGAACCGCGGCGGTGCATCTTGACGCCTCCAGTCCCAGATGTTTCAAGGCTTCGCGCACCGTTATCACCACGCCGACTCCGGTTGCTTCCCGCCGCCCGGCCGAACCACCCAGCACCAGCGGCTTGCCGGTCACAACCGAGGTGACAGTGGTCCGCTCATGCATAGAGAAGGTATCCATTATCCACGCCATGGTCTGCTCATTGGTATTGACATCGGGCGCCGGAATATCTCGTTCGGGACCAAACAGGTCGATGAGGTCGGCGGTATAGCGACGAGTCAATCGCTCCAGTTCCCCCCGCGACATTTTGCTCGGGTCGCAAGCAACTCCTCCCTTGCCGCCGCCAAAAGGAATATTGACCACGGCGCATTTCCAGGTCATCCAGGATGCCAGCGCCTGGACTTCATCAAGAGTCACATCGGGATGAAATCTTATCCCTCCTTTGGCGGGACCGCGAACGATGGAGTGCTGCACGCGGTAGCCGGTGAACATCCGAAAGGAGCCGTCATCCATCTGCACCGGAAGTTTAACTATCGTACTGCGGCGCGGATACTTGATGAACTCGAGCAGTTCTCTGGCGATATTCAGTTTGCTTGCCGCCTGGTCAAACTGTTTCATCACATTTTCAAAGGTGGAAACCGGAACATCTACCGATTTCAATCTTTCATGGAGTGTCATCTGTTCTTATCTCCTGAAATTTTGTTTATTCTTGCGGGGATACTGGTCATCGCAGCGGCATCCAGAAAGCGCCAGAGTCGGTCGGCGCCCCGGGTTATGCCGATTCGGGGGGTGGTTACAATTCTTTCGGGGCGATATCCCCGGTTTTCAAGATAAAGAGTCTTCCCGGTCAGGTCGAGGCCATTCTGGCGGCGGGTCAGACCGAACGCCCGGCATAATTTTCCGGGACCGTTTGCCAATTTCTGGTGATACCCTTTGGGAAAATTCTTTTTCATATATTCGAACCCTTCATCCGGTTCGGCGCCGCGCAGAAGCACCGCCGCCGGGAATCCCGGTCTTTCCGTAACGACATTGAGGCAGTAATACATGCCATATATGAAATAAATATAGGCGTGACCGCCGCTGCCATACATCACCTTGTTGCGTTCGGTTTTGCCGACAGCGGCATGGCAGGCGGGGTCATCCTCGCCAATATATGCTTCTACTTCAACCAGCCGGGCTGAGAAAAGTTTCGCGCCGTCTTTGTAAAGAAGATATTTTCCTACCAGGTCGCGGGCGACCTCCAGAGTTGGTTGCAGATAGAACTCGCGGCTAAGTTTTTGCGCGGGAGTCATGAAAAGAGTTATTCATCGCAATAAGGAAATAGTTCGTACGCAACGCCGGCGGCTACTTCAAAATCAAACGCCACTTCCTCCGGCTTGTGGGCATCGGAGCCGATGGCGGCGATACGGACACCGGCTTGCCGCGCCAGATTGACAATCTCCATCGACGGATAATATTCGCTATGGCCGCGGCGCAAAGCGGCGGTATTTATCTCAAGGCCAAGGTTGTTTTCCGCCATTGTCTCCAAAACGGACTCGATGCGGCCCCGGTGCACCGTGAGAATTTCGTTTCCGTAGTATCTGAGTCCATATTTCTTATATACATCGAGATGCGCCAGACAATCAAAAAGTTGGCTCTGGGCGGCATGCTTGACCAGCGAGAAATATTTGTCAGCCATTTCCGTGACCACGAATCGCGAGAAACAGGCTTCATATCGACTGCTGCAGCAGATGCAGATATCGTCTATATCATGAATGGCGACCAATTTATAATCAAAAGGGAATTTCCGAAAGAGCGCCGCGATTGGCTCTTCACAGCCCTGCCAATAACCGACTTCAATGCCGCATTTCACTTCCAGTCCGAGCGGAAAATATTTTTCCTGGGCGGCGCGGACCTCATCATAATATCTCTTAACCGTCTCCGGTGAGAGAGGCATCGCTTTGCCGTCAACCCGCATCACCCTTTCCCCTTCGGAACCGCGGGGATTAGAATCGTAATGGGTGGTAAAGCAGATTTCCACCAGATTCTTCTCCAGCGCCATAGCGCAATACTCCTCAATCGTGCCGGTGGCGTCGATAGAATAATCAGGATGGATATGGTAATCGGCGAGAGCCATTCCGTTAAAAGTCATATAATATCCTCTCAAACAAATCTTCTTCCGGTCAAGAAGGGGTTATTCCTTCGCTCTTCACCCACAGTGGTGGCCGGGCCATGCCCGGGGTAACAGATTATATCATCAGGCAGAGTCAGGATATTTTTCTCAATGGAGGAAATCAATTGCTCATAGTTGCCGCCGGGAAGGTCGGTCCGCCCCACGGAGTAATTAAACAGGGTATCGCCGCAGAAGAGAAATCGACCGCTCATATAGCAGACTCCGCCCGGTGTATGTCCGGGGGTCGCCAGCACCGAGAAATTGATTCCGCCCAAATCAAGCGTATCGCCGTCACTAACGACAAAATCTGCCGGCGGACAGGTTATCGGGTAGCCGTAAAGGGCGGAAACGTTGGCGGAGGGGGATTCTAAAAGCGGCTCATCCCCCCGGCCTATATAATGCGGTATATTCAACCGCTTCTTAATTTCCGGCAGAGCAGCGATATGGTCGCCATGTCCATGGGTAAGAAGAATCGCCTCCGGGAGCATCGAATGCTCTTTTATCCGGCTAAGTATCAATTCCTCGTCTCCGCCTGGGTCAATTATTACCCCCTTCCTGCCGGCGGAGTCAAAAACAAGATAACAATTTACCTCGAAGGGACCGACTATAACTGTGTCAATGGTCATTTGTACCGATAATTATACGGATTTTTCTGGCGGGAAGATATCGAAACAGACGTTAATGTCAAACTAATTATGCTAAGGTGAAATCTGAGCCGGGGGAAGTCGAACTAAGGCAGGTCAATAGTAATAGTTGCCGAATATCCAGTGTTTGTTATAGCCGTCCACGACCGCAATCCACTTATTGGGACCTATCTGAATCGGGTCGAGTTGATGCATTCCGTCCGCATTCCAACCTTCCCCCGATTCTCGAAGAACCGGGCTATTGGGAAGTTCAATCTGCGCAAATGAGGTGGTGGTAAGTTCGGTAATCTCGAAGGCTTTCAATTGCCGGCCATATGTCTGATGGCAGTCCTGAACATAGCGGATAATGCGGTCTCCAAAGAGAGAGATTCTCCCGCCGGGTCGTCCGCGACGAAAACTATGCTTTACCACCGGACTCTGGGGATGGACTGTCCAGGGACCAAGTGGAGTATCGGCATAGTAGAGATTGGTAGAAGAGTTATTGGTGCAGGCAAAAAGCCACCATTTGCCGTCATGCTCAAAAATGGTCGGGTCAACCAGACGGTCATGAATCAGAGTGGAAACCACTTCCCACTTGAAGGGGAACTCCACCGCCTTGTAAAGCCTGACGCCAAACGCCCGGGCTGACTCCGGAATCATATAGTACTCATCGTTCCATTTGAAAACATGGGGGTAGGAAAGATGAAACGGCTCATCGAGAACAACCTGCTTATATTCCCAGTGAAGGGCGTCAGAACTGACGGCAACTCCAATATCCCCCTGATTGGTTATGGCGTTAAGGATTTCGATGAACATATAAAAACTGTCCTTTTCCCGAACCATGAAGGGGTCGGCGACAAAGACAGCAATGATATCGGTGATGTCGTGACGGCTCAAAACCGGATTGGTAATCCCTTCCGCCGGCTGAAAAACCGAAAGAGAATCTCCGACATAGATGCCGACCGACCATTCGCCCACGGCCGAGACGTAAGGAATGTTTGGCATTCGGCCCAGTTTGAAACCGAGATAAAGACCAATCAAGAGAACCGCCACCGCGCCCAGGATGAAATACTTTCGCCGCCCGGGCCTAACGGCAGATATAGTCCCCTCGCGTTTAGTCTCGCGAACTACCGGAGTTTCGACTTTCTTAAGCCAGGTCCAAAACATATCGTTGTTTAGCGAGGGTGCGCTATTGTCTTCCAGTTAGAATCTTTATGCTGTCAATCGGTAAATCAATTGTCCCTAATGCTGAGCAAAACATAGACCAATTTAGTTTTATATATCGGCAAAATTCGAAAATTCCTGAGCCGCAGGTCTCTAAGACCGGAAAGTAATTCGCCGCTTCAAGGAATATGGACAACAATTCAGAACGTTAGTCACTGACACTAAGTATCTATCTAAAGTTGTATTATGGTATTTTCTGATTGAAATATATCAAAAATTAAAATTTCTGCAATCCAATTATGGTTCCCGACGCGGATTTTGCGAATCGGCGACCAAAGTACAGCGCGCTGTCAGAACCTGTCACGAAGACCGTTTAAGCAAATGCAAAAGACGGTTATCCATCATTGACATTTACGTGCCTTTATGGTATGGTTTCATAGATTTTCACAATAATAGCAGAGATTCCCCAAATTTATGCCTTATTTTTCTACTGTAAGGATGCTTTCCAGGGTGCCGTCTCTACGCAAGGCTGAGAGGCAGGAACGGGAATCGCTGAGAGAAATTCAGGAATTGCGGTTGCGGAGACTTCTCAGGCACACCTTAACACGCTCTCGATTCTATATAGAACATTATCGCCGTCATGGGGTCGATCCCTTGAAGTTCGAAAAACTCTCTCTGGAGCAACTTCCGACCGTCAATAAGAGCCAGATGATGAATGACTATGACGGGGTCCCCTCTGACAGCACCTTGAAGCGGGCCGAGTTGGAGAGGTTTATTGAGGAGAGTAAGTCGCCGGGGCAAAAATTTCGCGGGAAATACACGGTAATACATACCTCCGGCTCAAGCGGGACGATCGGCATCTTTGTCTATGGTCCCGGTGACTGGGCAATTGCCAAGGCGATGGCGCTGTCGCGGGTCAGCAAAGTAAAACCTTCCCTTTTCAAAAAGACCCGCTACGGTTTTATCGGGGCGACCGAGGGGCATTTTGCCGGTATCAGCATGTCCCAGGAAGCGCGTTCGGTGATGCGGTTTCTTCCGTTATCAATAAACGACCCACTGGATACAATTTGCGACCGGATTCAGAAATTTCAGCCGGAGTTTATTATGGGGTATTCCTCGGCGGTCAATCTCCTGGCGCAACTTCAAAGTGAGGGGGCGATAGCGATTTCGCCGCGGCGAATTGTCTGCTCGGGTGACAGCCTGACCGAAGGGATGCGTCAGAACATCCGGGGGGCGCTGGGTGTGGAGCCGGTCAATTTTTATGGGGCATCGGAAGGGATATCGATCGGGATTGAGTGCGACGAAAGACGCCGGATGCATATATTTGAAGACTGGTTCATCCTGGAGGTGCTGGATAATAGTCTGCGGCCGGTTAAAGACGGCGAGCCGGGGCAGGTATATCTGACCAATCTTTACAATTATACCCAGCCGCTGATTCGCTATCGGATAAAGGATGAGATTGTTGTCAGTGAAAGAAGATGCGAGTGCGGAAGACCGTTTCGAATTATCGAGCGGATTGCCGGCAGGCAGGAAGATTTTCTCTGGTTTGACCGGAAAGACGGCCGCCAGGAGTTCATTCATCCGATAGTGCTGGCGGAATTTTTCGTGCCGGGGCTGGTGACTTTCCAGTTTCGGCAACCGTCAAACGAAAAACTGGTTGTGAGGGCGGTAGTGCGGGAGGAAAAGGAAGTTGTCGCGCCGACGATTGTGAAGAGAGTGAAAGAGATTCTGGCGCATAAAGGGCTGGAGGAGATGGTGTCGGTGGAGGTGGAGATAGTGGAGCGGATTGAAGCGGACCGGATGACCGGCAAGTTTCGTCTCATAGTGCCGATGGCAAGTTGAAGAAATTTGCAGTTCCGTCAGGATCCCGCGTGAAGCGGGACTGACGGCGCGGGAAAAATGTCTCGGTTATGGCGGTGTCAGGAATCCTTTCCCGAAACAAAGCAATAAAGGTCGGTCATTGAGTCCAAATCGCAAGGGTCAGAAGTCTGATGAGGACGAAAAACCCGACATCAGGTCCACCAGAATCCGTCATAAAATTAATCGATTCCCTCGCTCATTCCGCATCATACATTGAATGAAAATGGCACGAGCCGCCAAAGGGTAGAACCGGAGGGCTCGTGCCATACAGGAATTCGTCATTATGACAGAGTTCACCCCGTGAACCGATAAGAAGCGATACGGCGGTACTTTCCATTCTTACGGTTCATCATCTTCTCCATAATGAACTCCCGTCGGACACGGCAATAGTCGTCATGAAAACGGGTGATAGTCTCGTTGACCTCTTTTTCCGTGTAGATGCGGTTCAGTTCGAACTGACGGAGGATATGCTCCAGGATATAGACCCGCTTCTTGCGCTGGACCGGAAGAGCGTCAATCTTGCCGTTTTTCATAAAGCGGCTGACGACCAGTTCGCCGGGGTTCTGGCGGTGACGGTTGGAGCAGCGGTCGAGCCAGGTCATCAGGTCAGTCTCGGTGACGCGCCAGTCTTTGCCGAGTTTGTAGCCGACTAATTCGCCCGACTGAAGTTTGCGGGCGATGACCTGGACATTCATTTTGAGAAGGTCGGCCAATTCGTTAGTGGTATAGAACTTAAGGGGTTTGGTAGTATCTTCGGTCATAAGTCACCTCATATTTTTGCGGAATATAAGGGATTTTGACGGATTATCAAGGAGAATTTCATAGTTTTCCGAAAATATGAGTATATCTAATCGATGTCGGGTTTTTCGTCCCGCGACCAAACGGTAACAACCGGCAAGCGGGGCTCGGAACCCAACCCACGGTTCTGCCCTATTTTTTTGTAAGGGGAATCGGAACAATAGAAGAATGTCAAGACCGCTCGACCCGACAAGGAAGATTGCCATGTTGGTCGAGGGTCTTGACCTACTGGGGCTAATATCGGGCCAATATCATTGAATACCAATCTTAAAATATAATCTCGGTCATTTCCGGCTTGTTCGGGCATATGAAACATATATTTATAGTTCCGTCAGGTCTTAGGCTCCGTCTTTGACGGAGGCGTGACCTGACGGAATCTTTACCATTCCTTCGTCACCTTGACTACCCCTGCCCTATCGGCAAGGTAATCTCCAGCGCTTGACCAGGACCAGTCCTTCGGGTCAGAAACCATCTTTGCCTTCACGGGGTTATTATGAATATTTATAGTTCCGTCAGGTCTTAGGCTCCGTCTTTGACGGAGGCGTGACCTGACGGAATCTTCACCAATCCTTTGTAATCTTGACTATCCCTTCCCTATCCGTAAGGTAATCTCCTGCGCTCGACCAAGGCCAATCTTCAGCCGCGGCAACCAACCTCGCCTTGACCGGATTGTTATGGATGTACTCTAACTTAGTCGTGAAAACATCCTCGGTCGCTATAGCAACGCGGTCGTAGCGCGGCATCCATATGCCCGAATCGGCAATTCCCAATTCGCTCCCCGCCTTCTGCGCAGTAAACTTCTTGAAATCCCGCATAAAATCTGGCAGTCGCGCACCGTCTATGAGAAGCAGCAGATGGATATGCGAGGGCTTGAATACATAGGCGGCGATGGAGGCCTCATATTTCTTCGAACAATAATCAAGTGAGTGCGCCATTTTCTCATAGAGACCCTCTGTGTTGCCTAGTGTCTGCCGGTCCTTGAAGGATGTTGTCACGAAAAAACAGTGGCAATCTTTTTGACCGGGAAAACGGAGGCCCATAGTGGTCTATATTGGCATATCTTAATTCTATTTTATAGTTCCGTCAGGTCTTATCCGCCTCAGGCGGACGCCCTTGGCGGAGGCGTGACCTGACGGACTCTTCACCGTTCGTGTTCTATAGAACATCTGCCTTGACAGCGACGAAAGGCAAGTCAAGCAGCGACTGTCTTGTAAATCAAAGGAGATTTGAATTCAGGACATCTCCTTTTCCATTTGACTTTTGGGGCGATTTCCGATATATATATTGCATCTTTTGAGGATATGATAAAATGGTCGGAACTGCGAAAGATACGATATCTGATTTAAAGACACGACTTTCCAAATTAGGGAGGTTTCTTTGACCTGGAAGGACGTCGTGAAAAAATTAACAAGTTGGAGCAGTTAACCCACGCTCAGGATTTCTGGGGCGACAATCAACGGGCGCAGTCAATCCTGAAAGAAATCTCGGAACATCGGAAATGGCTCGACAAAGTCGAGAAATTCAGCCGCGACCTTTCCGACATGGAAGAACTTCTGGCGCTGACCGAGGGGGAAGACTCCGCCGACGCCAAAGAAATCGAGCAGTCGCTGACGCAGATGAGCGCCGATATGGAAAAACTCGAAATGGCGACTCTGCTTTCCGGTCCGGACGACGCCCGCAATGCGATACTGACGATTCATCCGGGGGCGGGCGGAACGGAGTCGCAGGACTGGGCGGAGATGCTTTTCCGGATGTACAACCGCTGGGCGGAAGTAAAGGGGTACAAAGTCACCCTGCTTGATTACCTGGCGGGCGAAGAGGCGGGACTAAAGTCCGCGACGTTGGAGATAACGGGTGAGTATGCTTTCGGGTATCTCAAAACGGAATCGGGAGTGCATCGTCTGGTGCGGATATCGCCGTTTGATGCCAACAGCAGACGGCATACATCATTTGTGTCGGTTTTTGTGTATCCGGAAGTAGAGGACAGTATCCCGATTGAAATAAAAGATGATGATATACGGATTGACACGTATCGCAGTTCCGGCGCGGGGGGACAGCATGTGAATAAGACTTCCTCGGCAGTGCGGATAACCCATTTTCCGACCGGAATAGTGGTGCAGTGCCAGAATGAGCGGAGCCAGATTAAGAACCGCGAGGTAGCGTTCCGGATTCTGCGCTCGCGCCTGTACCAGTTGCAGGTGGAGGAGCAGCGTAAGAAGCGGGACGCGATAGAGAAGTCGAAGAAGAAAATCGAATGGGGAAGTCAGATACGCAGTTACGTTTTTCATCCGTACAACCTGGTGAAGGACCATCGGACAGAGGTGGAGACCTCCAATGTGCAGGCGGTGATGGATGGGAATATTGATAAGTTTATTGAGGCGTATCTGGCGGACCCGGAGTTGAATGAGAGATAGAGGACCGTCAGGTCTCGTCCCGATAGGAATCGGGATCAGGACCTCACGGAACATGTGAAATAAATATGATTTGTAGGGGCGACCCTTGCGGTCGCCCGGAAGAAATCCCGCAATGCGGGATGATTTGATGGCAAGAGATGAGGAAAACCCGCAATGCGGGTTTTCACGGGCGGGGATAAACCCCGCCTCCACAGAATGATGACAATAAAGAATGTCGAAACCATGAAGGTTTCGACCTACGAAAGAGACAATAGAAGAGTATCGAAACCTAAGAAGGATTTCGACCTACGAAGAATATATTGATAGGATATTTGGATACAATTTGCAGGAGTTGAAATAATGTCAGCAGTATCTGGTGAGGGGAAGAACATTCTTGATGTCATCAAGGAAAAGGCGCGGGCGAAAAACAGAAGAGTAGTGCTTCCGGAGGGGCATGAGCCGCGGGTAATTGCGGCGGCGAAGATGATTGTCGAGCAGAAGATTGCTTCGGTGACAATATTGGGGGATAAAGAGACAATCGCCAGACATGCCAGAGAGTATGCCCTGGAACTGGACAAGGTGCAGGTGATTGACCCCCAAAAAAGTGAACTTCTCCCCTCTTTTGCCCAAGAGTTCTATGAACTTCGGAAAGCGAAAGGGATAACCGAGGCGCAAGCCGAAGAGACGATGAAGAATATTCTGTTCTTCGGGGCGATGCTGGTGCGCCGTGACCTTGCCGACGGCTCGGTGGCCGGTTCGGTCAAAACCACCGGCGATGTATTGCGCGCGGGGATACAGGTGATTGGGATGGCGCCGGGGATAAAGACTGTATCCGGGTCGTTTATGATGGTGGTGCCTAAATACCGTGACCAGGTCAACAAAGTCTTTTTGTATGCCGATTCCGCGGTGGTGCCGAACCCGAACCCGGAGCAGTTGGCGTCGATAGCGGTCTCGACGGCGCAGACGATGAAAAATCTTATCGGGGAAGAGCCGAAGGTGGCGATGCTTTCGTTTTCGACCAAAGGGTCGGCGACACATGAGGATGTTGATAAAGTTCTGGCAGCGCTGGAGATTTTACGAAAGAACTATCCGGAGTTAAAAGTTGACGGTGAGTTTCAGGTGGATGCGGCCATTGTTCCGGAGGTGGCAAAATCGAAAGCGCCCGGTTCGGAGATTGCCGGGTATGCCAATGTCTTGATTTTCCCGGATCTCGATGCCGGGAATATTGCCTATAAATTGACCCAGCGGCTCGCCAATGCCAGCGCGACCGGACCGATTGTTCAGGGACTGGCGAAGCCGTCGAATGACCTCTCACGCGGCTGTTCGGCGCAGGATATTGTCGATACGACCGCCATAGCGATGCTAATGAAAGGATGAAGATATGACCATAAGCAAACTGGCGCGGGACATTAAGGAGTCGCCGACGCTGAAAATGAACGAAGCGGCGGGGAAACTTCGCGACCGCGGCGAGCCGGTGATACATTTGGGCGCCGGCGAACCAAAAAGCAAGGTGCCGCTCGATGCCATACTGAACGGCGCGGCGAAACTGACCACGGCGGATATCCGGTATACGCCGACCGAGGGTATATCATCGCTGATTAAAGCGGTGGTGCGGTACACCGAAGAGAGTTACGGGAAGGTTATCAGCACCAAAAACGTGATAATTTCCAACGGGGCGAAGCATTCCATATACAATCTGATGGTGACGTTGGTGGATCCGCAGGATGAAGTGATTATCCTGGCGCCCTATTGGGTCAGTTACCCGGAAATTGTGAAAATGGTTTACGGCAAACCGGTGATAGTGGGACCGGAGGATGGAAGATTTATCCCGAGTATAGAAGATATTGAAGAAGCGATGAGTTCCTATACCAAAGCGGTTATAGTCAACAGCCCCAATAATCCGTCGGGGGCGGTCTATCCCGAGGAGTTTATTGCGCAGATTGTGGAACTGTGCGAGAAGAAAAATATTTACCTGATAATGGATGATATTTATCACAAACTGGTCTTCAACGGCAAGCAGGCGGTATCGTGCTACAAGCATGCCAAAGACCAGTCCGATTCCTCGCGGCTGATAGCGGTGAACGGGGTGTCGAAGATGTACGCCATGACCGGATTTCGTATCGGCTGGACCGTTGCCAACACCAAGATAATTGAAGCGATGATAAACGTTCAGGCGCAGAATATGTCCTGCCCGTCGGTAGTCCTTCAGGAGGCGGCGGCGGGAGCGCTGAACGGAGTGCAGAGCGGCGTGGAGGCGCTGCGGCTGATGCTTCAGAACAACCGCGATGTCATGGTGAATGAACTGCGAGCCTTCACCGGCGTGAAGATTATCCCGCCTGACGGGACATTCTATTGCCTTCCGGATTTCAGCGCTTACCGTAAAGATTCGGTGGCGCTTTCCAAATTCTTGCTGGAGAAAGCGCTGGTGGTTACGGTGCCGGGGAAGGAGTTCGGCCTGGAAGGGCATTTGCGACTCAGTTATTGCGGTACGGTTAAGGAGATAATGGAAGGGGTGGCGCGAATAAAGTGGGCGCTGGACCCCGACTCCCCGAATGAGATTTATATTGGCGACAGAAGATACAGGAGAGACTGGAAATGAGCCATTACATACTGGATATAAAGACACCGGCGCTTTCTCAGGCGAAAAGCCTTAAAAGCGACTTCGGGCTGGAGCATATCGGCTTTCGTAATCTGAATAATGTTTACTGGAATCTTCCTACCGAGGCGCTCTACGAAGAAGCGATATTCCGGGGCGAAGGGAAAATTTCGTTCCAGGGACCATTTATAGTCAACACCGGCAAACATACGGCGCGGGCAGCGAACGACAAATTTGTAGTGCGGGAGCCGAACTCCGAAGGGAATATCTGGTGGGGGCAGTACAATAGACCCTTCAGTATCGACAAATTCAACTCCGTTTATCAGAGGCTGCTGGGTTATCTGGAAGGGCGGGATATATTTGTTCAGGATTGCTATGCCGGAGCCGACCCCAATTACCGTCTGCCGGTCAGAATTGTCACGGAACTGGCGTGGCACTCTCATTTTGCGCGGAATATGTTTATCCCGCCGGCAACCAATGACGAACTGAAAAAGTTCGTGCCGGAATTTACCGTTGTGGCGGTGCCGTCGTTTCAAGGGATGCCGGAAGTTGACGGCACCCTGAGCCCGACATTCATTCTTCTCAGTTTCGACCAGAAGATTTGCCTGATTGGCGGAAGCGGCTATGGCGGCGAAATAAAGAAATCGATATTCACGGTGCTTAATTATCTTCTGCCGCTGGAAGGGATAATGACGATGCATTGCTCGGCCAATGTCGGCGATAACGGTGAATCGGCTCTCTTTTTCGGACTTTCGGGCACCGGCAAGACTACCCTTTCGGCCGACCCGAAACGGAAACTGGTCGGCGATGATGAGCATGGCTGGAGCGACGAAGGAATTTTCAATTTTGAAAATGGCTGTTATGCCAAAGTAATCGCCCTCTCCTCCACCGCCGAGCCGCAGATTTATGCCTGCACCCGGAAATTCGGGACGATTCTGGAGAACGTTATTTTCGACCCGGTGACTCGTCTGCTTGACCTTGACGACAATATGCGGACCGAGAACACCCGGGCATCATATCCGTTGAGTTTCATTGATAACGCCGTGCCGAATAAGATGGCGGGACATCCGAAGAATATTTTGATGCTGACCTGTGACGCCTCAGGGGTGATGCCGCCGATTGCGAAACTGACACCGGAACAGGCGATGTACCATTTCATTTCGGGATACACGGCCAAGGTCGCCGGCACGGAAATCGGGCTGGGGAAAGAGCCGGAGATTACATTCAGCGCCTGCTTCGGAGCGCCCTTTATGGTGCATCATCCGTATCACTATGCCGAGATGCTCAAGAACAAGATTATGAAACATAAGGTCAACTGCTGGCTGGTCAATACCGGCTGGACCGGCGGACCGTACGGAATCGGAAAGCGGATGAGTATTCATCATACCCGCGCCCTGCTTAATGCGGCGCTGGAGGGGAAACTTCTCAACGTAGAATATTATACCGACCCGGTTTTTGGGTTCCAGGTGCCGAAAAGTTGCGAAGGGGTGCCGGAGAAAGTGCTCAATCCGATAAACACCTGGGATGACCGTCACGCGTACAAAGACAGGTATTTGCAGTTGGGCGCGTTGTTCATTGAGAATTTCAAGAAGTTTCGGGATGGCTGTCCGCCGGAGATAGTACAGGCAGGTCCGGTGAAGAAGGATTTTGCGGTGTAAAAGGGAGAAGGCCGCTATGGCCTAGTTCTACAGTTGCATTTGATATTATATTTAAAGTGCGATGATTTAGAACAGAGAATTAAGGAGGGGATTGCAAATGAAAGCAGTCGTATCATGCATTGAACAGTTGCGATTAAAGCTTGACCGTCATCGAAAAGATGATCTTAAAGAGTATCCCACGCGGACGATATTTATTGATCCAATGCTACAGGCTCTAGGTTGGGATGTAAGAGACCCTGAGGATGTACAGTTGGAATATCCCACAGTTGACGGAAAGTCCGTTGACTACGCTCCAAAAGTAAACAAGAGACCTGTCCTATTCATAGAGGCAAAGGCACTAAATGACCCGCTAACTGATGTTAAAGCAATTACCCAAGTTGTTGGCTACGCTGCAAATGCCGGAGTCGAATGGTGTATTTTGACTAATGGAGTTACTTACAGAGTATATCGGAGCACAGAAAAAGCCGAAGCACCTGACAAATTGCTATTCGAAGTATCTATAAACCCGAAGGCGGGCGAAGGCAAATCTACTCAACAGATTGCTGAGCAACTGAATCGATTTTCTAGAGATTCTATGGAGAATGGCATTTTGAACACACTGGGCATTCATGTGTTTACCGCTGGCAAAATAAGGAGGGCACTGGATAAACTCTTCACCGATCCACCTTCTCAATTGATTAAGATTATTCGAAGTGCTATAACGGATGATAGCATAAAGCCAAATCAAATAAAGGAGATATTACCTGGAATCTGGCTTTCGTCACCGATTGCCGTTGCCCCTGCTCATGAGGTGGGTTCAAAAAAAGTACCTTCGCGGCAGACGAAGCGAACTAAGACTGAAAAGGAGTACGGTGAAGAGCACCACCTTGAGGGCGTGCCAAAAGAAGTCGTGGAATTATACCATACTCTTGATAGATATTGTTTGGATTTAGCGATGCAAGGTATCAGCAAACAACATCGTCTACTGTACATAGCCTACCGATTTGACAATAAAATCTTTGCTAGCATTCACGTACAAAAAGGTGGGTTGAGGGTTTACGTAAAGTTGGATTTTGCCGAAATAGATAATGCATTGTCGAACGTGAGAAATGTGAAAAACATTGGTCACTGGGGGGTTGGCGACGTTGAGATTGCAGTCGACAACGGTGGTCAGTTGCTGGAAGCAAAGAGACTTATTAAACAATCTTTTGACAGAAATCGTCAAATAATGAAGTTGGGCTCTTGAAACTATAGCGTATAAAAGTTTTGTAGGGCAGGAGCCCCGCGCTCCTGCCAGAATCGGCCAGTATGGTCGATTCAAATATGTCGAGCGTCATCGTTCCGACGGGCGGAACGAAGATGGCACGAGCTCGGGGCTCGTGCCCTACTTCCGACGGATAATCCCGCAAGCGGAATGTCGCACTCGGCGACCAGGAATTATGTGGAAACCGTAATCTGCCGTTGGCGGACGACCTACGTCGGAGATATTATCGCAAACGACACTTATCACCGTATAAGAGAGTATCGTAGGGCAGGAGCCCTGCGCTCCTGCCATAATCGGCCAGTAT
>DYGG01000038.1:0-16609 GCA_020724775.1 Ignavibacterium sp.
GTCTCGCCTCGACTGGTATCGAGCCTAAGACCCGACAGAACATTTCAGGCGGTAGTGAGAAGATAAAGACTGTCGGGTCTCGCCTCGACTGGTATCGAGCCTAAGACCCGACAGAACATTTCATATGGTCTTGAATGCCTTGTTGTTTCATCTTCATCGCCACAAATCGTACTTACTTCTGCGCTTTCGGCTCCGTCGGCTTCTCTCCCTTAATCCCTTCCACCATCGCCGAAAGGGCGGAGATTATGCCACTCGCTTCATACGGGATGAAAATTTTGTTGGCCGTGCCACTGGAGAATTTGGGGAGCATCTCCAGATACTTAAGAGTAATCAGTTCCTTGTCCGGTTTTCCTTCATGGATAGCGTTGAAGACATTCCCAATCGCTTTGGCTTCACCCTCGGCAACTGCAATCTGCCGGTATTTTTCGGCGTCGGCTTTTTTCCTGACCGCCTCGGCATACCCCTCGGCTTCGAGAATCGCCGCCTGCTTGCTTCCCTCGGCCTTGGTAATTGATGCCTGCCGGATACCCTCGGCTTCCAGAATGGCAGCGCGCTTATCCCGCTCCGCTTTCATCTGACGGCTCATCGCCTCGGTGATATCTACCGGAGGGTCGATTCGCTGGATTTCGACCCGGTTGACTTTCATTCCCCACTTGTCGGTGGCGGTATCGAGCACCTGACGTAACTGGTTGTTGATGGTGTCACGAGAGGTGAGCGACTGGTCCAGTTCCATCTCGCCGACAATATTTCGAAGGTTGGTTTGCGCCAGTTTGGTTGCCGCCAGAATATAGTTGCTGATTTCGTAACGGGCCCGAACCGGGTCGGTCACCTGGCAGTAGATGATGGCATCGACTTCGACATTGACATTATCCTTAGTGATAACCATCTGCGAGGGGACATCAAGCACCACCTCCCGCATGTCGACTTTCTGCACCGAGTCAAAAAACGGCATGATAAGATTCAAGCCGGAATCGAGGGTCCGCTGGTATTTGCCGAGACGCTCCACCAGCCCTTTTTCGTACGGACGGATAATCACGATAGACATCCCACCCAGGATGAAAGCGAGCAGGACGGCGACACCTACAAAGACATATGCTTCCATAGTAAATCCTTTCCATCCCAAAATACATATGATGATTATTTAATCTTCCTTGACCACATTCAGCCGGGCGCCGATCACGCTTAAGACTTTAATTTTGGCGCCTTCATTAATAATCTCATTGGCTTTGGCGCGCCAGACCTGGCCTTCCACCCGCACCTGTCCGGAATCGGTGCCGGGGTCAATTTTCTCCAGAACAACGCCCGATTTGCCAATCATGGCGTCAACATTGGTCGGCTGCGGCGATGGTTTGGTGACTTTGCGCGCCAGCGGGCGGGTAGCCGGAATCAGAATTATTGAAATACCGGCGAATACCGCCAATTGAATCAGGTATGACCCCCCCAGCCACGAGGTAACCGCGGCACCGATAGAACCTACCACAAAACAGGCAAACACCAGCGAGGGGGTGCCGATTTCGATTATCAGAAAAATGACTGCCGCCGCCAGCCAGAGCCAGAAGATTGTCGGCATAGAATGACTCCTTTCAAAATTGGTCTAAGCAGTTTTCACCGTCATTGCGAGGAGTCCGCCTTTGGCGGACGACGAAGCAATCCCTCTTTGCCCTTACGGGAGATTGCTTCGCCGGTCGCAGAGCCTCCCGGCTCGCAATGACGCCACAGCTTCTTCCTATTGTTCCACCTATTCCAGATTGTAGTAACCATCAACCGGTATAATTCATCAAACTTAAGATGCTGTTACGAGCCATTGGAATATATGTTCCCTCCGATTCGGAAATATAGATATTTGAGTCGGCCAGCGCAACAGATTAGGAGGTCGTTATTATCTTGAACGGGGACGGTGTCGCAGGTATCTTGGAAATATGGCTCGTCGTTTCAAACCGTATACCCGCATTGCCGCGATCTGGGATGAAATCGGTCAGGATAAGTTCTCCGAGAGAATGGTGGATTATACTTTGCAGATTCTGAAGCGGAAGAATTTCCAACCCCGCTCGGCGCTCGACCTCTGCTGCGGCACCGGCACGGCGGCGATACGATTCGCCCGGAAAGGGTGGGAAGTTTACGGGCTGGACGGCTCCGCCGATATGCTTGAAATTGCCTCCGGTAAAATCCGAAAAGAGAAAGTGACGGTTCGACTAATTTATCAGCGTCTTCCGGAATTCGAAATTAAACGGAACGGAGGACTCGGTCTTAAGACCTTTGACCTGGTGACGGCGTACTACGACAGCCTGAATTATCTTCTTAAAGAAGAGGAACTATCGGTCTGTTTCCGCAATGTGAACCGCCATCTCAACCCGGAGGGGTTATTTATCTTTGATATGAACACGAAAGAAGCGCTCAAATACCTCTGGGGAGAAAAGATTTACGCCCGCGCTTACGATAATATCGCCTGGATATGGCAGTCGCTTTTCTATGAAAGGGCTGCGCAGGCAGACCTGCGGGCGGTCTGCTTTGTTCGCAAAGGAAAACTCTGGGAGCGGTTTGAGGAGGTGCATACCGAAAAGGCGTACCCATTGTCTGTCCTCAAGAGATTGCTTCACTCAGCCGGTTTTCGAGTGGAGCATCTTTATGACTGTTTCCGATTCGCCAAACCGAAAAAGAAAGCATACCGTCTCGCCTGGGTGGCGCGGAAAGTCCGGAATGTCTCTTAGATAGAGTTGTTCTCTTCCGGGGGAGTTTTATCGTTCCCGGTATATAAAAGGCTCCGTTTCGCCGATATATAGAGAGACCGGTAAACGGAGCAATTATGAAATTGCCGACGCGTGTGCTACTTCATTCCCTGGGTTTATCTCTGGTGCTGGCGATATTTATCGCCATCAATAATGCGGTCAAGACTTTCCTTCTGGAATCGCAGTTGGGATATTACCCGGCGCATTTGATAAATATCGCCAATATTCTGATATTTGTAGCGGTGGTGGCATATCTTCTGGTGTCGCATATGAAATTCCCGTTTTCGCGATGGCACTATTTTGTTATGGGGCTTTTCTGGGGGATTTTCGGAACCGCCTTTGATATCATCTTCGAACATCATGTCATGGGAGACACGTGGGAGGCAATTATTGCCGAGTTCAGCCTTCTGGACGGACGTTTATCCATACTGATTTTCATATCGGCTTTCCTGGCGCCGCTACTTTCCTACAGTATTCGCAGCCGCAAGAGCGGCAATCTGACGACGCGGTAGAAAATTTATCTTCTCAATTTCAACAGGCGGGTAATATTGAAGCCGAGGCGCCATTCTTTGCTCTTGAACTGGAATTCGCTTCCTGAAAGGTACTGCGACGGGTTCAGATAGAGGGCATTGGTCAATATTATTTTGAAGAAATGCCCGCCGGTGTTCAATTCGATGCCAAATGAAGCGGCGTTGTAATCTTTCTTGTAGCCGTCTATAACCGGACTCCATTCCACCAGAAGAGCCAGAAGGGGGCTGACGTAATATTCGGCGTATGTGCCCAATGTAACGGTATGCTCGGAACTGGGCGCATAGAGATTGCTGTTGGAAACCACCGAGGGGACAACCCCCAGACCGAGTCTGCGGTTAATCAGGGTGTTGAGTATTATCTGTCCGTAGAACTGGAAATTGCGGGAGTTTCCCTTGTCGCGCCCGGTGACGTAGACTTCGGTATTCCAGGCGGCGCCGCCGTGAATGCCGACCAGCAGCGGCAGGGAGTTGCTTTGAATCTGAAGCGTTTTGTAACGGAAACTGAGGTCGATATTGTCGTCAGCGTTGCTTCGCGCCAGAGTGAGCACCAGACGGTTGCTGACGGCATACCCGAGCCCTAAGCGCATCTGTACCGGGCCATCCAATCCCCAGAGATAATCGGAGCCTTCCGAGAGAGGGGGAGCGAAGCGGTGCGAAATTTCGAACTCGAGGTCGCCTTTCTGAAGTGTCTCGGCGGTGGGAAGATTCGCCACCTGCAGCGCTCGAAACAATTCCAGGTCAAGTTGACTTTCGGTGGTGTGGCGCTGCCAGTTGCTTTTTGTTGTTTGCGCGGTAGCGGAGAGACTAATTATCGAAAGTACTATTGTTGTTAGTAGAGGTGTGAGGAATCGTCTCAAGGGGCCTCCTATTTGAGTGTGCGAATTATTTGTTATTGATTTCTGCCAGTTTCAGATAGAAGTTCAATTCCAACTGAATTATTTCACTGATTTTGAGGAACATCAGCGAGGGAACGTCAATCTGGTGGTCGGGCAGTTTCACCGAAAACCTGCTGGTCAGATGGTATGATTTCCCGTCACCGGATACCTCCGCTAAGATTGTCATTGCTTTACTGACACCGTGCACTTCAAAGTCACCGTCACTGACAACAATGAACCCCCCGGAAGGGGATTTTTTTACATCCGTGATACGTCCCTTGTAGCGGGCAAAGGGGAATTTATCTGTTTCCAGATAATTTTCGCGCATATGGCGGTTGCGGAGGCCGATGCCGGTATCGAGGCTTTTGAGTTCAACTTCAAAATAGAGTTCGCTTTCGGGATAGGCATTTCCTTCACGGAGCGAATCTCCCTGCCACAGGACATAACCGTCAATCCTGTCGGTGACCCCTTCAAAATCTTCAATCGGGGCATCGGAGATAAATTTCACCTGATTTTTGGCAGACAGGTCAACATGGTACTCCGCCGCCGCGGCGGATAGAGCGGTAAGGGTCAGTATGGATAATATAGTTTTCGTCATACCGGCGACCTCAGTTGGGAAATGACGCGGGACGTCATTAATTGTTTTTGGCGCCTTGGTTGATCCAGTTTTTAATGTTTTGAATATCGGTATCACTCAGCGGCGCGGCGTTGAGCGGCATACGCCCGCCGACAGTCTGCGTCCCCTCGATTTTATTCACGAGATAACTGTTGGCGGCATCACTCGGGACCACCCGCTTTTTGGGCGGCTCATTGGTGGAGTTAACATTTACCAGATTGGCATAAGATTGACCGGATGCCAGAATCAAGCCGGCGCTGGCGGTGCTTGCCGCATGACAGCCGACATTGCTGCAGCCGCGATTGTTGAATATTGCCTGAATATCGGATGCAAAGGATGGGTCAGTTTTGACACCGCCGCCGCCACCGCCTCCGGAGGTGGGGTTGCTGTCACTGCCGCACCCTGAGATAATTATCGCCATTGCCATTACCATCCCTGCCGCCACACGTTTAAGACCCGCCATACTGCTCTCCTTTTGAGAAAGATTAGAAGAATATTCGGCTGAAAAAATCTGTCTCTTATTCTTCTGAAAATCTGAACTTAGGTTCTATAACAAAGAATCAATAGGTATGGTTCACTCAGGGCTTAAAATATATATAATTGCAGTCCATGTTAATGATTACAGGGGCGGGTCGGGCGATATTGAAAGGGAAATTCATTGGGATTTACGGACACACCGGGTCAGGTCCATTCTTGTAGAGAGTTGACAGCAAATAGGCGACATCAATGATATTCACGGGATAGATGCCATTGGCGTTGGCTTCGTCGGGACAGGGGAGAGCCGGTCCCGATTTGTAAAGGTAAGCGATCAGATAGGTAATATCGATAATGTTCACAGAGCCGTTATTGTTGACGTCGCCGGGGAGGTCACAACAGACGGCCGGGGCGTTGGCGGTACGGGATGCAGTATAGATAAAATCGCCGGTGCTGGTGAGGTTACCGTTGGCGGCATTGCCGGCGGCGTAGAAGCGGACCTGGCCGATATTGGCAAGCGGCGCCTGCCAGGTAAAGTTCCAGTTGACCGGTCCGTGGGGAGCGCCGTTGAAGGTTCCATTGCTGGTATGCTTGACATAATCGCGGCTCGGGGCGGGGTGGTCCGATAACTGGGTGAGAGTCGGCGCAGTTATGATGAAAGTTCCGGCGCCGGCGCCTTCGGGGTCAATTGCGGTCAGTTCGAAACCCCAGCGCTGCTGACCCTCATCTTCGAGACGGACAGTGATGGTGTACCCCTGTCCCGGAATATAAGTTGTCGGAACGCCGAGAATACTGAGACTACCGTCACCGGCGGCGGTGCCATGGCAGGCGGTACAGGTGCTTTCACCCGGGGCGCCGGTCAGTCCATCCAGCGGCCCGCTGGAATAACTGGCGACCATCATCGGGACCAAGGTTACGCCAGATAGAATCAGTCCTCCCGTGATCAAAACAGCCAGACGTCGGCTCATACTAAGTCCTATTTAAGTTCTGGTTTTCTATTAAGTTGTGAGGCGGCTCGGGGCTGCTTTTGCCCGTGGGGAAGAGCCATACGGCAAAGCAACTTTTGTACTGTAACAGCATGAAGGGACTGTAAGTTCACAGCCGGAAGAAAAAAATGGGCTGAGATGCTCCAGTATTCGAAAAATTTTGCAGTTCCGGAGACTCCGCCGGGGAGGAGAGGGCGAGGGCAGTCTTGACTTTTCGCTCCAGATTGACGAAATTACGGCGGTTTTGCAAGAAGTTGTCTAAAGGAGAAGTGATTGCGATGATAGACAAAACGACCGACCCCCAGGAGGCGATAAGGATAGCCATACAGCGTGAGCAGGAAGCGTACGATTTCTATCACGACCATGCCGGTCTGTTTGAGAATGAGGCGACGCGGGAGATGTTTGAGTTTCTCGCCAAAGAAGAACTTAAGCATAAGGCGCGTCTTCAGGAAGAACTTGACAAGAATTACCTTTATGAAATGTAAGAATCTTGTGAACGAGACTGAGGAGAAGATATGGCACCGGTAAATCCCGATATACTTCAAGCGCTGACCGCCGGCATTCAATCGGAGGTGGCGACCTATGTTTTTTATCTGGAGGCGTCCAAGAATGCCCGTGGCGCCGACATCAAGGAGACGCTGGAGCAACTGGCCGGCGAAGAGAAAGTCCATTTTCAGATTCTGGAGCGGCAGTATGATTCTCTGGTCCGCTCCGAGAAATGGATATCGACAGCCGACATCCTGAAGAGAGAGGGGCTTCCGGAGATAAATGAAGAGATGGCTGCGGCGCACCGGGAACTGGTGGCGAAAGTGCGAAAGATGAACTCTCGCAAAGAAATATTGCAAATGGCGCTGCAGTTGGAAATAGACTCGCGCGACCTGTTCAAGGGGGCGGCGTCATCAAGCCCGGCCAAAGAGGCGCAGGAGATTTTTCAGCAGTTAGCGCGGTTTGAAGAAGGGCATGTCAAACTGATAAACTCTCTTCTGGCGCAGTCCTGAAGTAAAGTTGAATGGAAAAGTCAGATAAGGCGTCATCGGCGCCTTATTTTTTTATTTGCGGGTCGCCGCCGGTTGCAATTAATTCCACCCATGCAGAAAAACTATCTCACCTGGGTCGAGGTCAATGCCGGTAAACTTTCCGGAAATATCAGAACTATACGTCAACTTGCCGGTAAGCGACTGGTGGCGGCGGCCGTGAAGGCGAACGGGTACGGGCATGGCCTGGAACTGATGGTGGACCTCCTCCGGAAAGAGAAAATCGAATATCTGGCGGTGCATTCGCGGGATGAGGCGGAGCGGGCGCGCCGTCAGGGATGGAAAAAGAAAATCCTGGTGGTCGGGTATATTCAACTTTCGGAACTGGAAGCGGTGCCGGAACTGGGGCTGGAACTGACCGTCTATAATATAGAGACCGTGAATCGTCTCGGGAAACTGGCCGAGAAAACGGGCAAAAAGGCGGAGATACATCTTAAGGTAGAAACCGGCACGAATCGTCAGGGAGTGGAGCCGGAAAATATCGAGATGATAGTAGCCGCTATAAGAAAATTTTCGCAGCTTCATCTTAAAGGGGTTTCCACTCATTTCGCCAATATAGAAGATACCACTGACCATACGTACGCCAACTATCAACTGGCCGAGTTTAACAAGATAGTGACGAAGATAAATTCTCTGGGGCTGAAACCGCCGCTTCGTCACACCGCCTGCTCGGCGGCGTTGCTTCTGTTCGAAGATACCAAATTCGAGATGGTTCGTCCCGGTATCGCGCTTTACGGGCTCTGGCCCTCGAAAGAGACCTACCTTTCTTATCGCCTTGCCGGCGGCTCTAACAGTATCCTGGCGCCGCTCCTCACCTGGAAAACGCGGGTGATACAGGTAAAGAACGTGCCAGCGGATGCCTTTGTCGGATACGGCTGCAGTTATCGCACCACCGCGCCGACCAAACTGGCGATACTTCCGGTCGGCTATTATGACGGGTATGATCGAAGTCTCTCCAATCTGGCATATGTGCTTATAAAAGGGAAGCGGGCGCCGGTGCGGGGAAGAATCTGCATGAATCTGATGATGGTCGATATCACCGATATTGACGGCGTGAAACTGGAAGAGGAAGTGGTTCTTCTGGGAGAAAACGGCCAGGAGAAAATCACGGCGGACCAGATGGCGTCATGGGCAGGGACGGTCAATTACGAAATCTTAAGTCGAATTAATGGAGATATCCCCCGCATTATCGTGTAATAGGAGTGCTATTATCCGGATTGGCGGGCAAGAGTTCATTACAACTTATAGAATGCGGGAAGAATCGTAATACAATATCTTGAACCTTTCTGAAGTTTCCTTTTTATTCTGGTGGGAAAAGATAATTTTTTCTTGACACAAATAATATGGGGCGGTAATTTTATATTTGTGAATCAATTCACATTCATTATATTAAATAATTGTAACTTTACGAGGCTATCTTGATATCGGAAAGCAGTAAGAGAAGAATTTCGGAATCGACCATTCATCGCTTGTCCCTTTATTATCGGTTGCTTTCGGTTCTGGAGAAGGAGAGCAAGGAGACGGTATCCTCGAAAGAGTTAGCCGAGCGGGAGAAACTGACACCGGCACAGGTGCGGAAAGACCTCTCATTCTTTGGTTCCTTCGGAACGCGCGGGTTGGGGTATCCGGTTTCGGAACTGAAACGACGTATCGGTGAGATACTCGGTTTGGACCGCCAGTGGAGTGTGGCGCTAATCGGGGTGGGGAATATCGGTTCGGCGCTGGTCGGGTATAAAGAGTTTCAGCGACAGGGTTTCAATATCAAACTGATATTCGACAACGACCAGCGGAAGATTGGCTCCAATCATAAAGGGATAGTGGTCGCCGATATCAAGAACCTGGAGAAGGAACTTCGGGAGAACAAAATCGAGATAGTGGTGATAGCGGTTCCGGCGACGGTGGCGCAGTATATAGTGGACGATGTGGTGAAAGCCGGGATAAAAGCGATACTTAATTTTGCGCCGGTGAATCTGAAAGTTCCGGAAGATGTTTTTCTGCGCAACGAGAATATGTCGATGGAGTTGGAGTATCTGTCGTTTGCGCTGGTGAACCTTTTTAACGGACGGGGAACAAACCGGTAGGAGTAGATGTAATAAATTAAAAGCCGCTCTAAGGGAATGGGGCGGCCGATTACCTCTTAAAGTGACACCTTGGGTTGGCGTCCCGCAACGGCGGGACGCCTTTTTTATGGGTGTCGGGCGACCGTTGGCGAAGTCAGGCGCTTGCGGTTCAACAAGTAATAGGTTCGTATTCGTTTTGAATTTAATTTTCATTTGTTTCTCTTTTTCCTTTACGCGCAAATTCCGGATAAACTCGCCGGAACAGGCGGCAGGGTAAGGCGAGATATTCCCACAGAGGATATATGACAACTTTCGCAGGTTCTCCGCTATATAGTCGCCGCGAAAGATTCAACAGGGGATTGCTGGTGATTTTGCGGGGGGGTGGATGTTCTGAACAGCACGAGAATGGGCAGATGTGGACGCCGCCTTAGGCGGAGGCGTGCGCAGCGTGTCGAAACCTAAGAAGGATTTCGACCTACTCCGCTGGGTGAATGATGGGGATTGCAGCGCGCCCGAAAAATCGCACCCGATGGGTGCGGCACCGATTGCCAACAGTTAATTCCGTCAGGAGGGACTCCTGACGGCGAATTAAAAGATGTCAAGACCGCTCGACCGACAAGAAGAGAGCTAAGTGGGTCGAGGGTCTTGACCTACTTTGGCTTTAGGTGGAGGCGTGCACAGCGTGTCGAAACCTAAGAAGGATTTCGACCTACTCCGCTTGATTCGTAGAAGCGACCTTTCTGTTACGGGCGGTAGGGGACCAACAAGTACGGGCAGATGGTGGACGCCGCCTTAGGCGGAGGCGCGCACAGCGTGTCGAAACCTAAGAAGGATTTCGACCTACTCCGCTGGGTGAATGATGGGGAGTTCAGCGTGTCCGAAAAATCGCACCCGATGGGTGCGGCACCGATTGCCAACAGTTAACTCCGTCAGGAGGGACTCCTGACGGCGAATTAAGTCTGCCCATTTCTTCAATATAGAATAGGCGGATTCCTGTGCATCATCGCGAAGAAGTTCACTCCGGGCATCCGAAGCTAGTGGTTTGGGCAGGAAAAGGTTCTGATGGCGGGGATTATCGCCATAGCGAGCCTTATTATGGTTTTCGAAAAGTGATTCCTGATTGGCGTTCATGACCGAGCAACAATATGAAATTTTGACTTTTGGGTCAATACCTTTTGACCAACGCTATTACCTGCTCTACCTGAGGAAAAACTGGCTGCGGAGATTGCGGTACCATCTGCTGTGAAAGGGGTTGCCTATATCGGAAAGATTTTTTCATACTTGCTGTTGCGGAGAGAATTAATTATCGTTAACCTGTTGCCGAATAAGCGGATATTTTTCGTTGCCAGGGAGTGGTAT
This sequence comes from Ignavibacterium sp., assembly GCA_020724775.1. GTDB lineage: Bacteria > Zixibacteria > MSB-5A5 > GN15 > PGXB01 > DYGG01. The sequence continues at coordinate 10,661 of DYGG01000038.1, forward strand.
CGGCACGGTTGTCGCTTTATAATTCCAAGGATTGGAATAGTCAAAATGAAGATAAATCTTCTGAACGTCAAAGTAGTCTCACTCTTTCTAATATCTTTTCTATCAGCGAGTGCCGGGGAATTGGCGGCGCCGCTTACGGAAGCGGTGAAATCGGCTCCGGATGATTCCCTTATAACAGTTGTGATTGCCTTCGAAAAAGGGGAAAGCGCGGGGAGACTTAAGAAAGAGATTTACTCTGAATACAAGAGTTTCGCGGAGAGGTACCGCGCCGGTCTGGAGAAACTGAAAAAGGCGGCATCAGAGAAACAGAAAGAAACGCTGGAGCAACTTCGTACGCTGGAGCAGAAGGGGCGCGCCCGAAATGTTAAGAGCCACTGGATAATCAACGTTGTAACGGCAGAGTTGGCAGCCGGCGAACTGAGCCGGTTGGTGTCACGGAGTGATGTGGCAGAGATTTTCGAAATGCCGCAGGTGAGTTTGCTTGAACCGGAGGATGGGTTAGGCGCTCCTTATTCGGTCGGCGGCGTGGAGACAAATATCGCGGCGCTGAAGGCAGATTCGGCATGGAAACTCGGCTTGACCGGAAAAGGGAGAATAATCTGTTCCTTCGACACCGGCATTCAGGGAACGCATCCGGCGCTATTTAAGAATTGGAAAGGGCATGACGGCGATTCCTCGGCGGCCTGGTTTGACCCGATCGGACAGCAGAGTTTCCCGCATACATTCGGCACCGGCAATACTTATGAGCATGGAACGCATACGATGGGGATAATGGTGGGGCATGATGATTCCACCGGCGATACGATAGGAGTGGCGCTGGAGGCGCAATGGATATCGGCGGCGGTGATTGATATTGTAGGGGCATCGATAATCGATGCTTTCGAATGGGCGGCCAATCCGGACGGCGACCCAAATACGATAAGCGACATTCCGGATGTGATAAATCACAGTTGGGGGATTTCGAATACTTCAATAGGCTGCCATGAATATTTCTGGGAGATGATTGACAATACCGAAGCGCTGGGGATAGTCAATATATTTGCGGCGGGGAATTCCGGTCCGAATCTTTTGACTATCGTCAATCCGGCCAACCGGGTAGTGGATTCGGTCGATTGTTTCGCCGTGGGGAATATCAATCATCAGAATGATACGATAAGCGTAAACTCGTCGCGGGGACCGTCCGATTGCGACGGGATTTCGATTAAGCCGAATGTAGTGGCGCCGGGGTACAATATAAGGTCGTCGGTGCCGAACAATTATTACAAATATAAGTTTGGGACGTCGATGGCGGCGCCGCATATTTCGGGAGCGGTGGCGATATTGCGTCAGTACGCGCCTAACGCCTCGCCGGACGAAATCAAAGAAGCGCTGATTGAGAGTTGCCGTCCCATTCTGCACGAAGGGGTATCGCCGAACAATGTCTATGGTTGGGGGTTTATTGATATACCGCTGGCGCTGGAAAAGTTGACACCGCCGGACGCGCCGGTGGTGCGGGTCTATTCCTTGGTCGATGGGCATATGAATCCGGGGGACACGGTGCGGGGAACCGTTTTTCTGAAGAACTACGGGGTTGACGTGAGTCAGGTGACCGGTCGTGTGACGGTGGCGGGCGGCGGTCTGGAATTATTGACGCCTCTATTGAGTTTCGGGAATATCAAACGGGATAGTATTGCCGCCAGCCAGGAGCAGTTGATAGCGGTGATAGCGGATACGGTGGTTCCGGGTTCGTTACTTTCGATGAATATGATGATTTACGGAAGTATGCCGCCATATATTACGGCGGCGAAGATTTATCTTCAGATCGGGGAGATACCGCGCGCCGGATACTATACTCATCAGAGTGATATTCTTCGGTTTACCATTTCCAATCTTGGCCAGTTTGGATTTGCCGGAGGCAGTATGCTTCCGCTCGGTTACAGCGGGTTTCGGTATGTTGATTTCAGCCGCAATGATATGTATGAAGGGGCGGTGATGATAGGAACCGATTCGGGGCATGTCTCCGATGGAGCGCGCAATATTGCCGAGGAGCCGGATAATGATTTTGCGGTGGCGCTGGGGGGAAGCCTGAGTGTTACCGTGCCGGGCGCCAAAGCGGACCAGGAAACATTTTCAATGTTCAACGATTCCAGAGCGGAATCGTCACTGGGATTGACAATTGCTCAAAGGACGCTGAGTTGGACAACGGTGCCTGATAACAATTATGTTATTCTGGAGTATAAGATAAGGAACAGTTCCGACACGGCGCTTCCGCCGCTTTACGCCGGTCTTTTCTTCGACTGGGATATTTATAACTACACCTACAATCGGGGGGGATTTGATGACCTCTCCGAGTTGGGGTATATGTATTATTATTTTAATGCGCCGTCACGTTTCCGCGGGGCGACAGTAATAAATCCCGAAGGGGTAGCGGGGTTCAAATTGCGGCATAACCCGCCGGCGTCTTTCGTGAATCCGCTATTCTATTCGGAAAGGGAGAAGTTTGCGAACCTGACGTCACTGCCACTGACTCATGACAGCAGCGGCGATTGGTCGATGGTGCTATCGACGGGACCTTTTGCGCTGGGAGCGGGGGATTCCTGTCTGGCGGTTTTTGCGGTGGTGGCGGCAGATAATCTGAACGGTCTGAAAGAGGCCGCGGCGCGGGCGAAGAACCGTTATTATGAAGCGACCGATTATCAGCATATTGCCGACAATATTCTTCCGGAGCAGTTTGAATTGGGGCAGAATTATCCCAATCCGTTTAATCCCGGGACGGTGATTTCGTTCGCTTTGAAAAGTCGGGAAAGAGTAACACTGTCAGTCTATAATATTCTGGGGGCGAAAGTGGCGCGGCTGGTGGATGATGAACTGGCGGTGGGGAATTATTCGGTTTATTGGGATGGAACGGACGAGCGGGGCAAACCGGTGGCAAGTGGGGTTTATTTTTATCAGTTGACGACGCCGCAGGCAAGCCAGACGCGGAAGATGGTTATGGTGAAATAGGGGAATATTGGAGTTACCTTTCTGTGGGGGTGTCTTAAGAAGATTAATAGGGCTTGACAGAATCCGGTAATTTGTTATACTGTCGGCCGCATTTGAGGCACGTCCCCATCGTCTAGCCCGGTCTAGGACACTGCCCTTTCACGGCGGCAACAGGGGTTCGAATCCCCTTGGGGACGCCAAAGTTTATGATTCGGCGATTTGGAAGCAGGTCGCCGTTTTTGTTGAGAAGTGGGGCAATATCAATGCATTACGGGGCGGAAATATTCCGCTGTCAGAGTTTCACTCCAATCCCCGCCATAAGTGGAACATCGGTGACCGATTCGCCGTGACGAAGAAAAGAAACCTGGGCGTCAATGTCGGAATAAATAAACAACCTGGCGCTCAAGGCGAGGTCGAAACCGATTCCTACCGCCATAACAGGACCGGCGCCATCAATCTGCTGACGGTCACCCCCTATCACCTCATGAAAATGATAGATACTCCCTTCCATATCAGTCCAGCCACCGCGCATCGAGAACCGTGGAGAAAAACGATGAACCCTTCCCGCCGGATAAAGAGTTATCCCCGTCCAGAGTGTTAGCTGACGGACAGAGTTGACATCTGTGAACGATATAAGAGGGGAATCATCATGTGTATCGCCGCCACCGGGAGGTCCCGGTCCCGAGGTCTTCCCCAGCAGGTAGATGGCGTGACTGAATCGGTAATCGAGATAGGCCGATTTATCGAAACCGAAATCGGTGAGATTGAAGCCGATTTTCCAGAGGAGTTTGTCGTTCAGTTCGAATCCGGCGCCGAGTGAGACAGCAATACCGTCATCCCAGAATTCAGTCAGTTCAAACGGCGCCAGGGTTATCGAATATCCGTATCCGATATAAATCTCAGACGGGGTAATGCCGGCGGCAGCAACGACGGGTAGAATGAAAATGAGCGCCGTCAGATAAAGGGTTTTCATACCAACCTCCCGGTAAGTCTGTTCCTCAAATATGAAAACCGCGGATGCCAGCCCTGCTGTCAGTCTAAATCAATGCTTTATGGGTCAGCATGTCAACTCTAAAGGTTGTTTTCGGGCAGTTGTAATTAAGGGGAACATTTTGTATTTTGCGTCATTAAAGAAGTTTAAAGATGGAGTAAATGATACAGTATGGTAGAGGCAAAACTGAAATGGGCCGGGGGCAGACGGTTTGAGGGAGTGTCGACCTGGGGATTTCCGATAGCGACCGATATCTCCAAAAATTCCGGCGGCGCCGAAAGCGGGTACCGCCCGACAGAACTTTTGATGTTCGCCCTTGCCGGATGTACCGGGGTCGATGTTGTCAATATTCTGGAGAAGATGCGTCAGAAAATATCCGGCGTGGAGGTGACCGTTACCGGGCGGCAACCGGAGAGTTTCCCCAAACCGTTTAATCATATAGAAGTTAAGTATCTTTTTCGGGGCGAGAACCTGGATAGAGAAAAAGTCCGGCAGGCGGTGGAACTCTCGGAGGGGAAATACTGCTCGGTGAGTCAAACGCTTGCGGGGGTGGCAAAAATCGTATCAACTATTGAGATAGTCGAGGAGTAATATGAAAGAGATGGCATATCGTCGGGAAACCGCCAAACCGTTTGAGCAGGTGACCTCAGAACTGGAGAAGTTAACTCCGGCGCGGGGGTTCCGGGTGCTGGCGATTCATGACACCAAAGCGACCCTGGCGGAAAAAGGGTTTGAGATAGAGCCGCTGAAGATATTTGAAGTCTGCAATGCCGGTTTTGCCTATAAGGCGCTGGGGAAAAATATCGATACGGCGCTTTTTATGCCGTGCAAGATAGTGGTGCGAAGCGAAAAAGGGAAAACCTATCTGGCGCTGATGAAGCCGTCGCTTATCGCCGAGTTTCTTCCCGGCTCGGGACTGGAGGAACTTGCCGGTGAGGTCGAAAAACAGATTATAGGGATAATGAATGAAGTTGCCTAAAAAGAAAATTGCCAAAATCGGCCTGGGCGTTATATTAGGCGGGATAGCCGGTATCGGTATCAGTTATGTTTACGGGCTGGTTGGGGTAACCTGACCGCTGATTTGTAACACCGGAAGAGCCTTTCTTCTCGGTTCCATAGCCGGTGCGGCTATCGCGATGGTTGATTTGAGGTGACTATGCCGATTTTTGAGTATAGATGTAGTTCCTGCGGAAATCAGTTTGAACTGCTGATTTTCAAAACCTCCGAAATTCCGGTCTGTCCGGACTGCGGCGGGGCCGAGACCGAAAAGATGGTTTCTACTTTTGCTTCCAATGCCTTTGTGGGGAATACCTCCTCGGCTTGCTCCACCGGTTCCTGCAGCAAAAAGAGCAGTTTTGGGTGAGCCTCCTGCTGAGAACGGACCGGTTCGGTTCCTGGGGATCATATTTAAAAAGCGGGGAGTGTCCATTTGCGAGGAAAGTCAGTCAAGAAATCGAATTTGAAGGTGAATGAGGGGAGTGAGAGGGGGGGGTGTCGAAACCTAAGAAGGATTTCGACCTACTCCGCTTGTTTGTGGCAGGAAGTCCCGCTTGAAGCGGGGCTGACAGCGCTTAGGGGAAGGCGTCAGTTCTCGTTCCGACAGGAGTCGGAACTAGGAACTGACGCAACAGGAATCTGAGTCCGCAGACGAGGGCGTCTGCGAGCACAGAGCCAAGGTAGGTCAAGACCCTCGACCCACAAAGCTCTCTTCTTGCCGGTCGAGCGGTCTTGACATTCCTCCCGGAACCGTAATTGTCAAAACCCCCACTCGTGCCTGGCTATGCACACGATACTCGGGGGGATTTTGACCTACGGAATCTGAGTCCGCAGACGAGGGCGTCTGCGAGCACAGAGTGTTTGTGGCAGGAAGTCCCGCTTGAAGCGGGGCTGACAGCGCTTAGGGGAAGGCGTCAGTTCTCGTTCCGACAGGAGTCGGAACTAGGAACTGACGCAACAGGAATCTGAGTCCGCAGACGAGGGCGTCTGCGAGCACAGAG
>DYGG01000038.1:16709-32209 GCA_020724775.1 Ignavibacterium sp.
GAACTGACGCAACAGGAATCTGAGTCCGCAGACGAGGGCGTCTGCGAGCACAGAGTGCAAGACCCGACGCAACCAATAATTTATGTTGGAAACGGATTCCTGACACCGCTTTAATCCTGAGTCCGCAGACGAGGGCCCGCCGCGGCGGGCGAGCACAGAGCCAAGGTAGGTCAAGACCCTCGACCCACAAAGCTCTCTTCTTGCCGGTCGGGCGGTATTGACATTCCTCCCGGAACCGTAATGAAGGTGAATGAGGGGAGTGAGAGGGGGGGTGTCGAAACCTAAGAAGGATTTCGACCTACTCCGCTTGTTTGTGGCAGGAAGTCCCGCTTGAAGCGGGGCTGACAGCGCTTAGGGGAAGGCGTCAGTTCTCGTTCCGACAGGAGTCGGAACTAGGAACTGACGCAACAGGAATCTGAGTCCGCAGACGAGGGCCCGCCGTGGCGGGCGGGCACAGAGCCATACCTAACGGATCCAATATCACAGGGATTAAGATGAACGCAGCTGAAAAAGAGAGAATTGGGGGGGAGACGGCGATGTTCTTGAAAAGTTTGCGGTATCGAAAGTCAGCGGGAGGCTTTGATAATGCCGCTGGCGAGAATCTTATCGGCCAGAAGTTCCGCGATGAGGCGATGACCCTGAGCGGTGGGATGGCAGTGGTCGATGAAGAGTTTCTCGCCCCCGCGGGAGCGGAAATGGGAAGGCAAGTCCACAATCATAACGCCGGCGGTGTCGATACGGTCGATGGCGTCGATATAGGCCTGTTTAATTCGCAGGGAGAGATAGTCGGCCTGCAGCGCCGAGTCGAGATAGACAAAGGGGAGCGATAAAGAATCATAGAGTGATTCCATCGAAGATTGCGAGAGATGATTGATGCCGATATTGTACAGAATAGGGGAGCCGCCGCTGAACCGGAGGCAGTCATCATCGATAGCGCTTTCGTGAGTATATAACTGGCGGGCGGTAATCAGGCAATGTTCGGCCTGGATATATTCCCCGGTTCGCCACCAGGCGACGCCGAGGTTGTTCCAGAAAAGGGGGTTACTCGGTTCCCGCCGGAGGGTGTCTTCGTACAATTTTCTGACCGAGTCAGCGGGCAGATTTTCAGAAAAAGCCGACTGGAGCACGGCGAGGGTGAAGATATCGCTGTCACCGTAAAGATGGTGAAAGAGGTTGCTGTCGAGGCAGTAACTTATGTTTCGTCCCAGAATCGCGGCGAGAGGTTGGGGAATTATCGTCTCTCCGGTTTGACCGGTTAAATGGGTGAAAACACGGAACTGCAGACCGGCGGGCCAGAGGTACGGCACGGGCGGTTTTAAAATTATAAGCGGAATCAGTTTCCGGCGGCATTCGTTTTTTATCAGGCGCAGATTTTCTTCAAATTCGTCAGGAGTGACCCGCACTTTCACAGGATGGGCAGGAAGCGAGTTTTCTTTTACGCGGGGAAGAAATAGTGACTGGAGAAGACGGTACAGGGCGGAACCCTGTAACACTTTTCTGAGCGAAATCAATTTTTGTTTCTGGAGCAGTTCCCGGTCCGAATATTCTCCCGAGATAGAGGCGTCGTTGTTGCCGCAGTACAGAATCACGGCATCAGGCTGGTACGACCATCCTTTATGCCGCAGGAGATGAACAATCTGTTCGCTGGTGTAGCCGGAAACGGCGGCATTGACCAGTTCGATGTCGGCTTTTCCGGCCAGATTGAGTTGAAGAAAATGACGCAGCAGTTCTCCGAAAGCCTGTTTTCGGGAGACGAGCCCCAAGCCTACGGGGGAGGAATCTCCGAGCAGGAGAATTCGGAATTGATTGCGGGTTTTCTTTATGGGCAATTCATCGCCGAGGAGATGGCTGGAGTTGGTTTTTACCAGCGGATTGTGGAGATTGGCGCGGAAACGCCAGAGAAGATCCGGGTCCGGTTCGTGCCAGTCGAAAAAGCGGCTGAAAAACGCGGTCTGCCATCCATGGTCGGGCTCGAACGAGAGAGCGTTTCTGCCGGTCTTAAATTCGATTAAGCGCGCGACGGCTTCGAGAGCCAGGAGGCTCAGAACTATGGCAATTATGGCGAATATAAGTTCTCGAGGCATTTTGATTTCAACTTCATTACGGAGCGCGAGGAAATATAAATAACTATTTCGAGGAATGGGGAAATTTTGTATCTTTGGATGGTATGATGGAATTTCCGGAAGTTTTAATTGAGCGTTTGAAGAAGGCGAAAAAGGTGGCGATACTGACCGGGGCGGGGATCTCGGCGGAATCGGGAGTGCCGACCTTTCGGGGCAAGGAGGGGCTCTGGTCGAAATTTCGTCCGGAGGAATTGGCGACGGTGGAAGCGTTTATGAGCAATCCCAAGCTGGTCTGGGAGTGGTATTTACATCGGCGCGAGATAATGAGCAAGGTTGCGCCGAACGCCGGACATTATGCTCTGGTGGAGATGGAGAAATTTTATCCTGATTTCACTCTGATAACGCAAAATGTGGATGGCTTGCACCGAAGAGCCGGCTCGCAGAAGGTTCTTGAAGTGCATGGGAATATAACCAAGAACAAATGTTTTGAATGTGGCGAGCCGTTTGAAGGGGAGATAAATCTGGAATCGGGCGGGATGCCGCTATGCGAGTGTGGAGGGCGGGTTCGCCCGGATGTTGTCTGGTTTGGGGAGATGCTTCCGGAGCGGGCGCTAAGTGACGCATTTGACGCCTCATCGCGGGCGGAGCTGTTTTTCTCGATAGGCACATCGGCGCTGGTGCATCCGGCGGCGGCAATGCCGCTGACGGCAAGACGTCATCAGGCATACCTGGTGGAGATAAACCTGGAGCCGACCCCGCTGACGGAGTATGCCGATTTTGCGGTGCAGGGAAAAGCGGGGGAGATTCTTCCGCAGTTAGTTGAGATACTGAAGAAATGAGAAGAAAGTCGGCAGATGAAATAATAGGGCTGGGCGAGGAGTTGTTCGAATCTCTAACGCGGTGTGAACTCTGCCCTCAAGACTGCCGGGTGAATCGTCACGACGGGCAATTGGGCAAATGCGGCAGCACGGCAACTCTGCGGATTGCCAGCGCCAATCTGCATTACGGAGAGGAACCGCCGCTGTCGGGAGGCGGCGGGTCGGGAACGATATTTTTCTCCAACTGCTCACTTTTCTGCAAATATTGCCAGAATTATCCGATATCCCAATATGGGAACGGACGGGATGTCACGGTGTCAGAACTGAAGGAGATGATGCTGAATCTTCAAAAGCGCGGCGCCAACAATATCAATTTCGTGACACCGGACCATATGCTTCCGATGGCGCTTCGAGCGCTGGGGGAAGCGCGTCGGGAGGGGATGGAACTTCCGCTGGTCTATAACTGCTCCGGTTACCAGAAGCGGGAAATAATCACGAGGCTCGCGGGTATAATTGATATATATCTGGTTGATATGAGATATAATGATGACGTTGTGGCGCTGGCGTATTCCGGATGCCATAATTATGTAGCCACCAATCGCGCCGCGGTGAAGGAGATGTTTGGTCAGGTGGGAAACCTTCGCTGCGACCGGAATGGAATGGGGAAAAGTGGCGTTATTGTCCGGCATCTGGTGCTTCCTAACCGGTCATCCGGTTCTGCCGGGATATTCCGATTTCTGGCGGAGGAAGTTTCGCCGGAGATTCATATGTCGCTGATGAGTCAGTATTTTCCGGCGTACAAGGCGCCGGGGGTACCGGCTATTTCGCGGCGGATAACAGCGGAGGAATTGGAGGAAGCGGTGAAGGCGTTTTACGACGCCGGACTGAGCAATGGATTTATTCAGGAACTGGAGTATGAGACGGTTTAGATTACTCGGCGCGGGGTTTCTGGTAATGCTGATTATCTCCGGGTGTGTCTATTATAACACCTTCTATCATGCCCGAAAGGCTTTTAATGAAGCGGAGTCGGGACGGAAAGCGGCCGGGCGGACCGGCGGGAAGGCATACGCCGGGCAGTACAACAAAGCGATTGAGAAATCAGAGAAGATTCTGGACAAATATCCCAACTCAAGTTGGTATGACGATGCCCTGTTTGTTAACGGGGTTTCGAGTTACTACACGGAAGATTACGATCGCGCGGAACGTCGTTTCCGCGAACTTTTAGCCAATTATCCGGAATCGGAATATGTCAAAGAGGGGCGTCTCTATCTGGCTAAGGCGAAGATGAAATTGGGGGATGAAGAGGATGCGATGGCTCTCTTCGAGAAACTTTTTCAGGAGAGCAAAGAGAAGTCGATTCGGACTGAAGCGGCGATGACGCTGGGAGAGTATTACTTTGAGAATAAGAAATATCCGGAAGCGGAACGGTTTTTTAATGTTATCATCGATTCGCTGGGGAACCGCAACGAAAAGATAATGGCGCAGTTATATATAGCGGACGGACATTTCGCCCGGTACAATTACCGGAAAGCCCGCGAGAACTATCTGAAGGTGCTCAATTTCAAGCCGGACCTGAGTGAAGAATTCCGGGCCACCTACAAAGCGGGGGAATGCTCCATATTCATATATGAAATTGAGGACGGGATGGGGTATTTGAAGAAACTGGCGGACAACAAACTTTTTTATGACTCGCTTCCGGCGGTAAATCTTTTGGTGGCGTACGGGCACGAACTAAACGGCGACCTGAGCCTGGCGGAAGAAGTATATAAACGGGTGGCAAACTCGGAGCAGAAGCAGCATGCGGCATACGCCAATTATAATCTGGGGCTGATTTATCAGTTTGATTATGAGAATTATAAGAAGGCAAAAGAATATTACGACCTGGCGAAAAGCGGAGGTTACGGCACACCGATACAGCAGGATGCCCTGCAGCGCTCGGCCGATATCGGAAAGTTGGAGGAGTACACCAAGAGAAAGACGCTGGAGCCGACCACGGATACGGCGGCCCCTCCGGGCGCGCTGGATAGCGCCGCCATGACGCAGTACCTTCTGGCGGAGTTGTATTTGATGCAATTGGGGAAACCGGATTCGGCGTTCAATGAATTTCAATATGTGATACAGCATTTCGAGAGCACCTATATTGCGCCCAAGTCGATGATAGCGACGGCGCTTCTTTATCGCGACCAGTACCAAGACACTCTGGCGTACGACACCACTCTGAGAGCGGTACTCAGGAAATACCCAAAGTCGGACTTTATTCCGCAGGTAGTTGATTTACTGGGACTGCGCGGAACGGCGGCGGATACGGGGTATGCCGAATACTATTATCATAAGGCGGAGAATTTCGCCTTTGATTCGAGCACGGTCGATTCGGCGCGGCACTACTTTCAACTGGTGGCGGACAGTTTTCCCGATTCTTATTTGAACCAGCAGGCGCGCTTTGCGCTTCTCTGGCTAACCGAAAACTATCAGAGCCCGGGCGACTCCACGCTCTATTTCGCCTATGCCGATTTCGCCGACTCCTTTCCCCGGACCGAACTGGGGAAAGAGGCCGAGAAAAAATTGAGTTATAAACCGGGGATATTCAGGCAGACCGAAGATAATCGCGACGAAGGGACTCAGGTGAAGGTGAAAACGGCAACTCTTCCCGAGAAATCAGTCGATACCGTCGAGCAACGGACTATGACCACGGAGGAGAAATATTTTATAGGACCTGACGGTGATACACTGATGCTGGTTCAGGAGGCGCCGATAAGAGTTGACCGGGATTTCCGGTATCCACCGGCGGCGTATACGTTGAATTATGAGGGGCATCTATATTTTCAGGTGAAAATCGACCCCTTCGGGGATGTGGTTGACCTGCGGCTGATGAACCCATCGCCGTCATCCGAACTGAACCAAGAGGCTACAGAAATAGTTTCTCTTTCGCACTTTAACACCGGTTGGATACCGCCGGATAAACTTGACTCCTGGTTCGTTTATAAGTATTTTGTGACGCTCCCAAAGAGCATAAGATGAGCAAGATAGCGGTCGAGCAAGCGACAATCGAACGAAAGAAGGAATTAGGCAACAGTTATTTTGCATTCGAAATAAGCCCGTTCTCAAAAGTTAAGACGATAAAACCGGGGCAGTTTGTTCATCTAAAGATTCCCCACGCCGATATCTATTTCCGCCGCGCTTTTTCTGTCTATGATGTTTATCCCCAGAAGAAAACGGTGGAAATCATCTTCAAAGTTTTCGGGCGGGGGACGGCGCTTCTGTCGCGACGGCATCCCGGTGATATGCTCGATATTCTGGGACCGCTGGGGAATTCCTTTGCGTTTCCGGCTAATAAAGAGACGGCCTTGCTTGTCGCCGGTGGAATCGGAATGCCGCCGATATATTTTCTGGCAAAGGAACTGGTGGCGAAGAAAAGGGACAAATCGAAAGTAATATTTTTCTACGGTGGCAACTCCAGAGCCGACCTGGTGGAATTGGCCAGAATAAGGAGACTCGGAATCAGAGTTGTCACTGCCACCGAAGACGGCAGTTTGGGATTCAAAGGCCTGGTCACAAAGGCGCTGGCGAAAGAGATTGATGGGTTGCATGGAAAGTTGCGGATTTATGCCTGCGGTCCGGAAGGGATGCTGAAAGCGGTGGACAGGCTGGCTCTGGAGAGGACAATACCGGGGCAACTGTCGCTGGAGGCGCCGATGCCGTGCGGGATTGGAATCTGCCTGGGATGTATCCTTCCGCTGACAGCCGGGGGATATACCCGAGTCTGCCGCGAGGGACCGGTCTATAATGTCGGAGAGGTGCGGTTATGACACCCGACCTTACGATTGAAATAGCGGGCATCAAGTTCAGAAATCCGATTCTGACGGCGTCAGGCACCTGCGGTTACGGCGAGGAACTTGCCGATATTTATGACCTGTCGGTTCTCGGGGGAATAGTTACCAAATCAATTACGGTGAAACCGCGAGAGGGACATCCGCCGCCGCGAACGGCCGAGACGGCATCAGGGATGCTCAACGCTATCGGTCTGGCGAATGTCGGGGTGGATAAGTTTATCGAAGAAAAATTGAAATTCCTCGAAAAGTACGATACGAAAGTAATAGTCAATGTTGCCGGCGCGAGAGTTCAGGAGTATGTCGATATCTGCGTCCGGCTGGCGGACTGCCCGCGCGCCGACATGGTGGAATTGAATTTCTCCTGTCCCAATGTGGATGAAGGGATGGAGATAGCCCGTGACCCGTCACTGGCGGAAAAAGCGGTGGCATCAGTTAAGAGAGTGTTCCCCCGTCCGGTAATTGCGAAACTGTCGCCGAACGTGACTGATGTGGCGCTAATTGCACGCGGGTGCGAGGCGGGAGGCGCCGATGCATTATCGCTCATCAACACGTTGGTTGGAATGGCGGTCGATATCGAGAGTTTTCGTCCCCGATTGACCAATAACACCGGCGGACTCTCCGGACCGGCGATTAAACCGGTGGCGCTGGCTATGGTCAATAAAGTATATAAAGCGGTGAAAATTCCGCTTATTGGGATTGGCGGAATAACCAGTTATCAGGATGTAGTGGAGTTTATGCTCTGCGGGGCGTCGGCGGTGCAGGTCGGCACGGCGCTTTTTGTGGAGCCGAATGCGCCGGTTAAAATTATCAAAGACTTGAAAAAGTTCTTAATAAAACGTAGATTGAGTAAAGTCACCGACCTGATAGGGCAATTAAGGGAATACTAATGAGCGCCGCCGGCGAACTTAAAAGAGTCCAGGAAAAGAACAAGTCAATGCTTTGTATCGGGCTTGACCTTGACCGGAAGAAGGTTCCGACACAGTATGCCACGACTATCAAGGGGCTGTACGATTTCACCACCCGGATAATTGAGGCGACCGCCGATCTGGTCTGCGCCTATAAGCCGAATATAGCCTTTTTCGAGGAGCTTGGGCCTGAAGGATTTTCGCTTCTGGAGAAGATTGTGGCAAAGATTCCGGATGAGATTCCGGTAATTCTCGATGGCAAATTTGGCGATATCGGCAACACCGCGGCGCATTACGCCACCGCCATGTTTGAGCGGTTCGGCGCCGACTGGGTGACGGTCAATCCTTATATGGGGTATGATTCGATTCGCCCTTTTCTGGAATACAAGGATAAGGGGGCATTTGTGCTCTGCCTGACGTCGAATCCGGGTAGCCGCGATTTTCAGTTTCTACATGTGCTGAATAAGCCGGTTTATATGTATGTCGCGGAGAAGGTTGCTTACTGGGATAAAGAGCAGAATCTGGGGCTGGTGGTTGGGGCGACTCATCCGGAGCAGTTGACGGAAATCAGGAAGGTCGCCGGAGAGGTGCCGATACTAATTCCGGGGGTGGGAGTGCAGGGAGGTAGCCTGGAACAGGCGGTTATTAATGGAACAGACAATTTCAAGCGGATGGCGCTTATAAATGTTTCCCGTACAGTGCTTTACGCCTCATCTGAGGAAGACTTTGACAAAGTCGCCCGGGCTGAGGTGGAGAAGTTGAACGGGGTAATTAATGGGCTGAGGGTGGGCGGGGCTCAGTCGGGCGTAGCATCTTGAAGTCTCTCATTTGTATCTTTTTGAACGGCAATTGGTTATCTTAACCAATAACACGTAACTTTCTCAAGTGGAAATTCCTTGTCAACTTTTTTTGCGTTTTTTCTTTATAATTAAATGGAAATAAAAAGGTTGGCAAAAAATGACATAAAAATTTTCTCCACAAAAATGATCTAAAAAATAGATCATTTTTTCTTTTTAGAATTTTTTCCTTGAAAAATGATCTAAAAAATAGATCATTTGATCTAAAAAATAGATCATTTCATGAAATGGCGAAAATTCCTGTGCAATATTTGATATGGTCAAAATCAAAACGAGGAATAATAAATAATCAAGAAAAATCGATTAATATCCCGGAAAATGGAGTCTTAAAAAGTATTCGGAATCAAAAAAGAATTTTATGGATGAGCAGAAATCAAATATCAAGAAGCCGCGGCGGAAGCGAGGCAAAAAACCGCCCGGTATATCCGGCGTTCTCTTCACACATACGAAGGGAAAGCTGCTGGCGTTGTTCTACAACAATATTGACCGAAGGTATTACTTAAGGGATATTTCACAAGAGGTTGGAATATCAATCGGGTCGGTAAACGGCGCACTGAAGGAACTCGTGTACGCCGGCATTATAGATATGACTATCGAGGGCAAGAAAAAATTCTATTCGGCAAATCGCTACTGCCCAGTTTATGAAGAATTGAAGAATTTGGTATTGAAGACTGTCGGGATAGTCGAACCAATTAAGGAAGCTCTCGAACCGCTTCGTGATAAAATAAGCGCCGCATTCATATTCGGATCAGTGGCGACTGGAGAAGACACTGGAAGAAGCGATATTGATCTATTTGTCGTTGGTCGATTATCCCTGAAAGAGCTCTCAGTTGCAATTTACCCGCTAGACGACCGACTAAAACGGCCTATTAATCCGCATCTTTATTCCCCGGAGCGCTATTCGGAGGCATTCAAGGCGAACGACCACTTTATTAAGTCAATCCTTAAGACAAAACTAATATATTTAATAGGGACAGAAAATGACCTTGGAAGATTGGATAGAGAATAACCATCCAATAAGAATAGCGACCAGCAAAGAAGAAATCTCCGGCTATTTGAACAAGATAAGCAAACGGCTCCTGCTGTTTGAAGAAGAAGAGGAGCCGGATATCCGTCTTGATCATCTACACAAGGTGCTCATATGGATTGCCTTAGCGGCGTTGCGGGCAGAAGGCCTTAAACTCAAAACTGAGTCGTCGCATCATATATTGCTTATAGATTCTCTTGCTCCTACGTTGGGCGCTCAACATGATGAAATTGCCGCTTTGCATAATTTGCATAAGCAACGGAATATTGAGGATTATGGTCATTATTCTGCCGCTTCCAGTGATGACGTTGCAGAAGGCCATCAGATAATACTGAAACTTAGAGAAACCCTTATGAAAAGATTGAAAGATAACCACCCCGAGCTATTGTAATATAGTCCGGAGTGATATTTAATATAGCTTCTGAGTCAATTGGAAAAGATAGGGAGAAAGTAATATGAAAGGCAGTTATGTTGTCGTTATCGGGCTGAGCGTGATAATCGCGTTTTTTGTGCTGGGGCTGTTCATTTATAATTCGCGGGCGGTGGTGGACAGCGTCAATGTGGTCGGCGCCGCCACCAAGCGATTCGAATCGGATATTGTCAAATGGCGGATTTATCTGAGCCGCGACACCGACTTGAGCAATGTCAGCAATGGGTATAAACTTCTGCAAAACGACATGAGTCTTCTCAAGGCGGTGCTGGCCGAGAAAGGCCTGAGCGAAAAAGATATGACGGTCCAGCCGATTAATACCATGCAGCGGTACAATAACCAGGGACAGGCGACCGGATATACCCTTCAGCAGGGGGCGTTTGTGATTACCTCAAACCTGACGGCGGTCGAGGAATTGGCGCTCAATCCGGCGGTCCTGATGGATAAGGGAGTGGTATTCCAGAATTCGAATCTTGAGTATTTCTATTCGAAACTGGCGGATATCAAGATGGAACTTCTGGCCGATGCCACCAAAGATGCCCGTCGGCGGGCCGAGGAGATTGCCGGGAATGCCGGGATGAAACTGGGGGCGGTGACGTCACTTCGGGCGGGGGTTTTCCAGATAACCGAGCCGTTCTCGGCGGAGGTGAGCGATTACGGGATGTATAACACGCAGACCAAGCAGAAGGATATCACGGTGACGGTGCGGGCGGCGTTTAAGATGGAGTGAGGGGGGCGTGGCGGCTAAAGTTAAGAAAATGTAGAGACGGGCAGATGATAACATGTGGCACGCACAATAGCATAATCAATACAGGGAGCTTTATAATGGCAGAAAAAATAGAGGCGAAAGAGACTGACATTGGAAGTCTATTCAGTCCGTCATTTCTGTTCGAAATACCGATATATCAGCGTCCTCTTAGCTGGGCAAGAGAGAATTTCGAACAGCTTTTTGATGATATCTATGAATCCTCTGGGGAGGCAGACAACCAGTATTTTCTTGGATCAATCATTTTACAGGAAAAGAATAAGAACGTCTTTGAAGTTGTAGATGGACAGCAGAGGTTAACCGCACTAGCAGTTCTGCTTGCAGTGATTCGTGACTTGACATCGAATTCAGAATTAAAGACGTCACTCAAACTTTCCCTATTTCAGGAGGAGGACAAGTACAAGGAAATCCCCCGGAAGGTCAGAATTACGCCTTGGGATAATCTGAAGGACATTTTCGACAAATATGTCTATCGTGAAGTAGGAACCACAGACTTCAAACGCGCCATTGAATCAAAGGAAATTAAGTATGTGGATCAGGATGATGCAATTTATCATTTGTTTGAGTCAATATCTTGCTTTTCCGAACGCTATTCAAGAGTCCTTCAAAATCAAGTCAGGCTTGATAGCTTTGTTAAGTATCTTATGAAGAATGTATACATGGTATACATCAAAACTGCAGGCTTTGGTGCGGCTTTTAGAATGTTTACTGTCTTGAACACCAGGGGAGTATCTCTTAGTATTGCTGACCTGCTGAAGAGCGAGAATCTGGGCGAAATTAAAAATGATATGGAAAGGACTGCGGCAGCAAGAAAATGGCATAAAATTGAAGAAGAGCTCGGCCGCGACAATCTGGAGAAAATAGTTATTTTCATCCGTACTATACATTTGAGGGAAAAGTCACGGTTCAGCATTTACGACGAGTATCAGTCACAGATTTTTGGCAAGGGTATCCTCAATCGCGGAAAGCAATTCATAAACTATGTGAGCGACATAGCAGATATATATGAGGAAAAAGTATTGGATCCTGACTTAGAAGTGGAGGCAGAGAAACGAAACAGATATCGCGCACTCTCCGGATTGCTCAGGCACTTCTTGCCTTTCGACGATTGGATTCCACCTATACTTGCATTTCACCAGAAATTCAAAAGCGACGATGCTCTATGCAATTTCACGATGGAATTGGAAAAGAAAGTGATAGTCGAGTGGGCGGTAGGATTTTCATTGACAGAAAGGATAGGTAGTCTCAATAAAGTTGTCAAATTGATAAGTGAAAAAGAGAAATGGGAAGATGTGATTCCTCTGATAAAAGGCTGGGAATTACCTCAGAAATTAAGAGACGACTTTTCGGGAGTGCTTTCTGATAGTCAGTTTTACATCAAATATGGTGGAAGGTTGGCCCGGTACGTTCTTCTAAGACTAGATTTGGAATTATGGGAGATGGAGAATTTTGGAGGTTATTCTGGTTCGGTCACCATAGAGCATATTCTGCCTCAGAGCCCCAAAGGTGATAGCACTTGGGTTAAGTTGTTTGATGAGGAGCAAAGACTCAATCTGACTAACTGTATAGGTAATTTGGTGTTGCTCAGTGGGCGAAAAAATTCTGAAGCACAGAATTTTGATTTTGACAAGAAGACAGAAGCTTATTTTAAGAAAAAAAGCACACCGTTCAGATTGACAGGGGAGCTGGAAAGAATTAAAGAATGGACGCCAAAAGAGTTGCTTGAGCGGCAGGAATTGCTCATCAAGAATGCTTTAAGTATATATTTTTGATCTCAGTCGAAGGAGCAATGTCAGAATCACAGGGATACTGACCTATTCGACTGGATTCCGGGTCAAGCCCGGAATGACGGTAAAGAGAACGGGGTTCTCTTTAGGATGGTGGAATTGCCGAGGGTGAAGCGGCCGAGTAGGTCAAAATCCCCCCGAGTATCGTGTGCATAGCGAGGGACGAGTGGGGGGGTGACAATTACGGCTCAGGGAGGGATGTCAAGACCGCTCGACCGACAAGAAGAGGGATAAGCGGGTCGAGGGTCTTGACCTACGGTGGCTATGTTTTGATAGAGAAGTCAAGAGATGGACCGGGATGATAATATTCGGATTGTTGTGCGGTCAAGCCGTCGCGGTAGATTTCCTGAAGGATAATCATATATGGCGGGTCGGAAGACCCGCAAAGCAGACAAATTGCCGTAGCGGAATTGGTTTCTGGATTCCCGCTTTCGCGGGAATGACGGTAAAGAGAAGGGGGTTCTCTTTAGGATGGTGGAATTGCCGAGGGTGAAGCGGCCGAGTAGGTCAAAATCCCCCCGAGTATCGTGTGCATAGCGAGGGACGAGTGGGGGGGTGACAATTACGGCTCAGGGAGGGATGTCAAGACCGCTCGACCGACAAGAAGAGGGATAAGCGGGTCGAGGGTCTTGACCTACTACTACACTAACTAACCATATTCTTGAACCGCGTACGTATATCCACGCCGTAGTGACTGCCTGTCCTGCATATGGCGGCGGATGCATTGGCCACAATTGCTGCCTATGTAGTTCTCTTCAACTTCACCAATACTCACAATTACCTGGTAACCAGCGGCCCGCAGTTTCCGGACTATCGGATTATCTTCGCCGACTGAGACTGGGCTCAAATATGTAGTCAACTGACTATCACGGGCTCGGTATGTCGGATTCAGAGGCGTTATTTTTATCAGGAATATGGCAGGGTCGAAGTAGCTGAGCAAAATATCTGCGTCGACAGGCATTTCTCGAGTCAAAGCGAAGTTCAGTGCTACTTTGCGGTCTCCTGCAGTGTAAAATCGTTCGCCGTACTTTGCTATTTCTTTAAAGTCCCATTTCCTGATTGGGATAAGTTGGTCGCGCATAGATATACTGGTCGTGTGAATAGAGAATTGAAGTTGGAAATGTCCACCCGAATATTTTTCTTGTTTGATTTCGTGCAAACATTCAAAAAAAGCTTGGGTTCCGCACGGTGCCACTGTTGAGAGCGATACCACCAACCCAGGTGCAACATAGCGCTGAAGCAACTCGTTCAGAACATCCAACATAGAGGGATTCAGAGAGGGCTCACCCATCCTTGAAAATTGAATTTTAAATTGCTTACATGGAATCTCTCCGCTAGGGTAGCGTTTACGGATGAGAAAATCGATTTGGTCGAGGATTTCATCTTTGCTTAGCTTTCCCTCATAGTAACCGGCTGCATCGCATATCTTGCAACCGACAGGACAGCCGAACAAAGTGGATATCAGTAGCACCCACTTCTGCTCGCGGGGCTTTGGTGGCTGAATTGACTCCCCTAACTCGACGAGCCTGTCGCCGCTCATCTTGCCAATATATATCAAGGCGAGAGAGCTGTTTCCTGTTGAGGCAATGATTTCCAATCTTGTATCTCCTGCAATTTCCGATAGATTCTCATTGCAGCCAGAGTCCCTTCTCCTACTGCAATCGCTGTCTGACGGTAGTTGATGTTGTTAACGTCTCCGATTTGATAGAGTAAGCTGCAGTCTTTGAGTGTTTCAAACATCGCTGATAAGTCCGGTGTTACAAAATCAAGCTGAGGACTGCGTCCGATGGCGCAAATTAAGCAATCCACAACCGACAGCGTGGTGCCGCAGCGATCGGTGCAATCAAGTGATATTTCGCCAGTAGAGCTCTCCCTAAGACCGAGAACGACTGTCTGTTCATGATAAGTAATTCGCGATGTAGTGCGCACCTGCGCCCATAGTTGAGGCAGACACTTAACCTGAGTACCACGGTTTAGAATCAAAACATCATTGTTTCTGGAAAGATTTAGTGCGTAATCAAATGCGGCATCACCGGCTCCAATGATCGCAATACGCCGCCCTTTTGCTTCACGCAGCGGAAAAACCTCGTAGAAAACCCGGTCGTGAAGGACTTCCGGAATTTCAAGACCTGCCGGTGCTCTAGGCTTTGTTCCTGTGGCAATCACAACAATGCGACAAGAATAATCCCGTGAATTAGAGGTCACTTGGAAATGGTCTTGAACATAGGCGAGAGTAGTTACTTTTTCAGAAATCAATTCTATGCCGATATTTCTGGCCTGAGCCTCGAAAAGCTTCGCCAATTCTTGGCCTGAGATACCGGTCGGGAATCCGGGGTAGTTTTCTACCCAATTGGCATTGCGCAGCAGGCCTCCGACAGCTGTGCTTTCCAGTAGCAACGGATTCATACCGTAGTGCTTTAGCTGAATTGCTGTCGCCAGCCCGGCCGGTCCAGCTCCAATGATAATTACTGGTTCAACATGCACAATTCACTCCAAACATACATGGGACTCTTCCAATGTTATCAACTCATATAGGTCGGACTCAAAGCACTCTTAATTACTTGGGCCTGTCCCTCAAAAGAGAAGACTCATTATGATAAATCTATATGGTTACATTGACGATTGCAATCGAAAAGCGACCTCTATGTCATTTTTCCAAGATTCTAATTGGTGCGATTTCTCTTCCATATTATCAAATTGATTAACGGAATGAAATATGCGTCGATTACCGCGACAACAACGCCCCAGCCCTTCTCTCCAAATCAACCTTCTTGTCGCCAAATTGGAGGTCTCTAGCACTGGCTGTGAGCCCTTGGACAATTCCCCAGAGGCTTGTCACATCTTCACCTTCGGTCTGGCCAATCTTCTACTGCGTCGTCAGGAACCCATTCCTGACGGATAATTATTCTCGTAAACTAATCCATTCCGTATCGACATCTATCAAGTAATCATTTCTGCCGAAGCCGAGTAGGTCAAAATCCCCCCGAGTATCGTGTGCATAGCGAGGGACGAGTGGG
>DYGG01000002.1:0-58295 GCA_020724775.1 Ignavibacterium sp.
TTGCGGTCCCCTTCAAAAATCGACATATGGGTGTGCATCCCGGAGCCGTTCTCACCGATGATAGGCTTCGGCATAAAAGAAGCGTAGATTTCATTTTCGGCCGCTACTTCCTTCACCACAAATCTATAAATCTGAGCAAAGTCAGCCATGACCAGCGCTTCCTGATATTTGAGGTCAATTTCATGCTGACTGGGGGCGACTTCATGATGCGAGCATTCCACCGGTATCCCCATCAATTCCAGCGCTGCCACCGTTTTCTTCACCACATGCGTCCCGAGGTCAAAGGCGCCATAATCAAAATAGCCGCTTTTATCCAGCAATTCCGGGCTGGTCTCATCTTTGAAATAGAAAAATTCAATCTCCGGACCGAGATACGCGGTCCACCCTTTTTTGGCAAATTTGCTGAGAATTTTTTGCAGCATCCAGCGGGGGTCGCCGTCGTACGGTTTCCCGTCCGGCATTTGAATATCGCAGAACATCATGGCGGTCTTTTCGCCGCCAATCTCCCACGGTATGACGCGGAATGTGCGGAGGTCCGGAATCGCCATCAGGTCAGATTCTTCGATTCTCACAAACCCCTCAATGGAGGAGCCGTCAAACGCCTGTCCCCGTTCCAGCACCGTCTCAATCTCCGAGCGCGTAATCGACATCCCTTTCAGCCGTCCCAGGATATCCGTAAAATTCAGACGCACATAATGAACATCAGCATCATCAATCATTCGCAAGACATCTTCTCTGGTTTTAACCACAGTCCAATCCTCCAAAGTGGAAATGGATAGCAAATCTATGTTTTTTTGACATTCAGTTCAAGATAAAAATTACCCGTTCTGAATATGCCAAACTATACGCACTCTCGAAGAAAGCCAATAACGACTATTTTTGGGTCTTTAACCGCCGCCGGGGTTTGAATTTGGGGCAAAGGGACCGATGCCTCTTGACAAACCGCCTTGAATGATAATTACTTAACAAGTTTATGTCGGAATGGTTTTGCAATCGTCAGGCTTTCTGAGCAATATGAAAATCAGCGGCTTTTCATATATTCGCAACGGTTTTGATTACGGCTACCCTTTCTTGCAGTCAATACAGTCGGCGCTTCCGCTTTGCGATGAATTTGTCATTGCGGTCGGCGATTCGACCGATGGCACCAGAGAGGCTATCGTCAAACTTGATTCGCCCAAGATTCGGATTGTCGATACCGTATGGGACGACAATCTGCGTGGGGGCGGGGCAATCTTCGCGCAGCAATGCAATATCGCCCGCGATGCCATCACCGGCGATTGGGGATTGCATATACAGGCTGATGAGGTAATCCATGAAAACGACTTAACCCGAATCTATGAAGCGGTCAAGAAATACTCTGATGCCCCCCGCGTGGAAGGACTTCTTTTCGATTTTTTGAATTTCTTCGGCAATTACAATTATATCGGCATTACGCGGCGGTGGCACCGGCGCGAAATACGGCTAATCCGGAATAATCGGCTAATCCGCTCCTATCGCGATTCGCAGGGATTCCGGATATATCCATCGGAAGCGGCGATGGCGGTCGGTCACCCCGGAAGGAAACTGAATGTCAAACCGACGGGAGCGCCGATTTATCACTACTCCTATGTCCGACCTCCGCGTCTGATGCAGAAGAAGGCGCGCTATTTTCACAAGTTCTGGCACGACGACCGCTGGATTGAGGAGAATGTTGCCAACCGCGATGAATTCGATTATCACCAGGTGGATGCCGTCCGCATGTTTGATGGCACTCATCCCGCCATTATGAATGAGATTATCGCCCGGTCTGACTGGGAATTTGATGTCAGCCGCATTAAGCCCAACTTCACTGCCCGCGAATGGATTTTGTTTCAGATTGAAAGAATTACCGGTTGTCGTATCGGCGAATATAAGAATTATCGGCTAATCTGATATGGCGTCCCCTACCGACGCTGTATTGTTCTTTAAGCGCGCCCGCACGGTCCGAATCCGCTGTCCCTCAACTTTCTCAATTTCAAATTGGAAATCTTTCCAGTCCACTTTAGTTCCCGGAGTCGGAACCGAGCCGACCAGGTCATATATCAGCCCGCCTATTGTCTCAAAATCTTCCGTCTCGTAGTCCAGGTCAAACGCTTCTATCAGTTCATCCACCGACAGTCCGGCGTCAGCCAGCACCGAATTATCCCCCAGTTTGACCAGTTCCGCCTGTTCATAGTCGTGTTCATCCTGTATGTCGCCGACAATCTCTTCGAGAATATCTTCCAGTGTGACCAGACCGGCCGTTCCTCCATATTCGTCAACCACGATGGCAATATGAATCTTATTGGTCTTGAATTCTTTAAGAAGGTCGCTGATAATTTTGGTCTCAGAGACAAAGTATGCCCGGCGCAGATACCTTGTTATGTCAAAATCGTTTTCGTTAATCGGCAGCGGCAGACTGGTGAAGAGGTCTTTTATATATAAGACCCCGGTTATCTTGTCGATACTTTCGTCAAAAATCGGATAGCGTGAGAATCCGTGCTGGTCGGTTGTTTTCCTTATATCTGCAATGGTAGCGCTCTTGCTCAGGCCGACAATATCAATCCGGGGAATCATCACTTCTCGCACTTCCGTGACATCCAACTGGAAGATCTGCCCTATCATTTCCTTCTCTTCATCCTGCATTATCGGTTCCGCCACACCGGCCTGGTCGGCCAGAGATTCGATGGCTCTTTCGATGATATCTTCCTTCTGTTCCTCCGAGACCTTTTCCAGCGACTTGTTGAATGCCCGGTTGTAGAACTGCAAGAAAGGGCGAAAGACAAAATGCGCCAACGCGAAAAGCCCGATAAATTTTTGAATACCCTCGTCAACCGGCCGCAGGGCGCGTCGCCGGGGAAGATACTCGAGAAAGAAAAGGTACAGGACCCAAGATGACCCGATAGCGAGAGCGAGAAGCGGCGCCAGTTTTATGCTGTATTGCCCGGTGAGCGGAAGCACCGCCATTACCGCCAGAAGTGACGAGAGCGCCAGAGTGAGGGACTTAATCAAAACCGTCATTTGAAGCGATATCCGCGGATTGGAAGAAACCTCTTTCAGATACTTCTGACTGAACCGTGAAACGCGGGAAGATATCGCTTCCATCTGTTCCGGGTCAAGATACGAAGTCAGCGAATGGAGGGAGAATATATAGGCAATATAATTGACAGCCAGAATCAATATAAAGTAAACAAGACTCATCCTATCCCCACCCGGCTCAAAATGAGTCTCTCACTGATTTCCATGGTTGTCCTTTCCCGCCGCGATTTATGGTCGTATCCCAATAAATGAAGAATTCCATGCACACACAAACGGATTATCATTTCCTCAGAAGAAATTCCGTCCTCACGGGCATTGCGGTTTGCCGTCTCGGTGGAAATATAGACCTCGCCCAGTACGGCGTCGGGTGACGCGTTTGCATCAATGTTAAACGACAGGACATCGGTTGCCTTGTCGATATGGCGGAACTGCCGGTTCAGTCTGCGAATTTCCCGGTCAGTTACGAAGATTATCAACACCTGTCCTTCAGGAGGTTCTTCCTGCTCTTCGATTACCTTCGCCACCGCGGCGACTTTTTTGCGGGGGATTCTCCCCCGTGATGATTTTATGACCGAGCAGCGCATCAGGCTTCATCATCCTTTTTCGGGTATTCGACACGGTAATGGAAGACACCGATAAGAATTTGCACGAAAGCCTCCTTAATCTGCGCCAGGTCTTTGAGTGTCAGGGGACACTCTTCCAGTTCACCTGATTGAATCCTGTCGTTGATTATCTTCTGGACGAGGTTGGCAATTCGCGCCGGTTTGGGCTCCGCCAGGGTGCGGCTTGCCGCCTCAACGGTGTCGGCCAGCATGACGATCGCCGTTTCTCTGGTGCGCGGCCGTGGACCGGGATAACGAAAGTCATCATCGCTGGCATTTTCTATACCAAGTTCTTTTGCCTTGTTCAGGAAATAGGTCATGGTCATGGTGCCGTGATGTTCTTCAATGAAATTGAGCACCTCGTCCGGCAGGTCCGCATCTTCTCCCATGATTCTCCCCTTTTTCACATGGGACGCCAGAATGATGGCGGACATGGTCGGGGTGAGTTTGTCATGTTTTGATTTTATACCCAGTTGGTTTTCTACAAAGTACTCCGGGATTTCCATTTTTCCGATATCGTGGTAGTAGGCGCCCACCCGGGCAAGGAGGGCATTCGCTTCAATCGCCTTCGCCCCCGCTTCGGCAAGACTTCCCACGATTATGGAGTGATGATAAGTCCCCGGCGCTTCCAGCGAGAGTCTTTTCAGAAGCGGTCGATTCAGGTCGGATAGTTCGAGCAAGGTAATATCGGTGGTAAATCCGAACAGCGACTCAAACAACGGGAGAATGCCGATGGTCAGAAGCGGAGAGAGAATGGCGTTGGCTAATCCATAACCCATCAGATTGAGCATATCGGAAGGGGGCGAAACCTTGAACGACTCTATCAGATAAATCAAAGCCAGATAAGTTATCGATAGATATAGAATGGAGCGGAAAAATTCGTTGCGGTGGCGGACCCTCTGGGTCGAATAGCAGGCGACGGTGCCAATTATTATAGTGGTCAGGACTATGCTGAAATTGAAACGGTGTAATATCCCCAGAAGCAACGCCAGAATAAAGGTGTTGAACGTTCCAATTTCGGCGTCAAACAGGATGGTCACCAGAATCGAGAAGATCGCCACCGGAAAGAGGTAAATAGAAAGGTTTAACTTGACTCCGATGAGGTAAATCAAAAGCAGTTCCAGACCATATATCAACAGAAGCGCCAGAATCTTGGGATTGGAAACATATATCTGATTGTGAAAGTGATACAGATAGAGGTATAAGATGAGAAAGGCGACAATAATAAGAAGCAATCGAGCCAGGACCGGAAGAAACGGTCCCATCCAGCCTTCCTCCCGCGCCAGCGATTCCATCTGACGGTACATCGACTCCAGAATTTTCTCCTGGCGGGGCGCAATGCGACTTCCGGCACGCACGATTACTTCTCCGGCCGCCACCACTTCACTTATGGTCGTTATCGATTCGGCAACCGCTTCTCTTCGGGCGCCCATTTCGGCCGCGTTCAGACTGAGATTAGGAATGATAAAATGCCGCCCGATATCATAGTAGAGGTCAACATCAATGGAATCGGTCAAGGAGCGATTATTGAGCGCGGCAAGGAAATTTACGTAAGCCCGGGGCAGGTCGAGAAGTTTGTCGCGGAGGACAAACAGTTCCCGGTCATCAACGCGCACTATAATGGAGCGGTTTTTTAAGTCGGGAAGCGAATTCAGGTCGGCAATAACGCCGTAAAAATAGATATCGTTGCGCATAATATCGCTGACGACATTTTTCAACAACGATATTTCGTTTGACCGGAGCAACCGCCGGACCGCGCCGGCATCGACGAAGGGATACTGGGCAGTTATGGATGAGACCGCTGCATCGATAAGGCTGTCGCCTCCGTTAAGGGGGCGAGCGCCTCCTTTCTGTTTCTGCAATATTACCTTTTCCGCCGAGTCGGCCGTCTTTATGAACTGCTCAAATCGGGCATGGATTGAATCGACGGTGCCTTTGTTATATTCCAGAATTACCGGGATGGCATCAGCCGCCGCTTTTTTTTCTTCCTGTATTTCTTGGGGCGTTTTGGAAACGGTTATTTGAAAAGGTGCGATAATGTCCTCAAAGGCAATCTCCCCTTGACGGGGGAAATCGAGCGGGAAGAAGAGATTATCGGCCGGGTAGAGAAGCGCAATCAGCGCCGCAGCAAGCGCCAGCATGATATATTTTTCTATTTTACTGCGGGTGCCGGACGGCGGCGCCTGACGAGTGACTGCCTTGACTTTGAGAATACGCTTTAACAGCCGTTTCAGCCTTATCAGAAACCGATACATATGGGGACATCATTGTCCCTCTTTCTCCTTTCGATACCCCTTTTCATAACGCTCATAAGCGCGGAGAATTTTCTGCACCAGCGGATGCCTGACCACATCCCTGTCGGTCAGATAAATGAATTTTATCCCCTCCACTCCGGATAAAATCTTCTGAATGACCACCAGCCCCGATTGTTTCTTATTCTCCAAATCTATTTGAGTAATATCGCCGGTTATGACCGCGCGCGAGCCCTCCCCCAGGCGGGTCAAGAACATTTTCATCTGTGCCGGCGTCGTGTTCTGTCCTTCATCAAGAATGACGAAGGTGTTATTTAATGTCCTGCCCCTCATGAAAGCCAGGGGAAGAATCTCTATAATTCCCAGTTCAATCAATTTCTTGATTTTTTCCGCCGTCATCATCTCATGCAGGGCGTCATAAACAGGGCGAAGGTACGGGTCAACTTTAGCGCGAATGTCGCCCGGCAAGAAGCCCAGCGATTCTCCGGCTTCAACGGCCGGTCTGACCAAGACAATTCGATTCACCCGGCGATTTTTCAGCGCTGCCACCGCTTCGGCAACAGCCAGATAGGTTTTGCCGGTGCCGGCAGGACCGATGGAGAAGACAATATCGAACTGCTCTATCGCCTCAAGATAATGCTTCTGACCAACTGTTTTCGGCTTCACAGCCGCCTTAAATCCGGTATTGTTTCCCGACTGAATCGCCATCAGTTCCGCCGGGCCTCCACCTTCTTCCTTGACCATTTCGATGGCATAATTCAGATACTGTTCAGTGATAAATGCCCCCTGCGACAGGCGCGCAGTCAAGTCTTTGAAAAGTCCGACCACCTGTTCCACCTCTTCCGGTTTTCCTTCAATAATAATCTTGTCCCCCCGGGCTACAATCACCGGGGAGAAGGCTTTCTCAATCAGCCTTAAGAATATGTCGTTCTGCCCGAAAAGGAAGCGGCTGTCCAGCCCCTCAATATGAACCGTGCGCGATATTCTTTCTTCTGTAGATGGTGCCATATTAGACAATTGTTCTCTTTACATTATTCATCGGCAATCCGGAGTCCCAATTCACGCAGTTGCTCGGGGTCGATTTCAGAGGGAGCGCCATCCATTAATGAAGCCGCCGACGCAGTCTTGGGGAAGGCGATAACATCTCTAATCGATTCGGAACCGGTCATAAGCGCGACAATTCGGTCTAAGCCGGCCGCGATGCCGCCGTGCGGCGGCGCGCCATATTCCAGTGCCCGAAGCAGAAATCCGAACATCTTCTCCGCCCGTTCATCGGAAATGCCCAGAATATTGAGCACTCTCTGCTGAATTTCACGGCGATTGATGCGAATGCTTCCGGAGGCAAGTTCCGAGCCGTTCAGAACCAGGTCGTACTGCTCGGCATGGATCTTACGCAGCGGATGTTCCGGACTGCTCAGGGGCAAGTTCGTTTCCTTTGCCTTTTCGAATAGATGAAGGTCTTCCTCCACCGGACTGGAAACTATATTATGCATGGCGTCGAGACGTTGTTCCTGCTCATTATATTCGAACAGGGGAAAACGGGTCACCCAGAGAAATCTCCATTCATCGGTTTTAATCAAATTTTGAGACCTGCCCAAATGCAGTCTTAGTTGACCCAGTATCGCTTCCGCTTTCAGCGGCGGAGCCGATATTATAAATACGGCGTCACCCGGGGCGGCTCCGGCTTTTTCACAAATCGCCTGAATCGTCGCGTCTCCGACAAATTTCGCAATCGGAGATTTAAATTCAGTTTCCAGCCGCAGAATATATGCCAATCCGCCCGCGCCCAGATTCCGGGCGAACTCGGTCAAATCATCCAACTGCTTGCGCGAATGAGAGCCGCCTCCTTTGAGGCAGAGCCCCTTAACCACCCCTCCGTTGGCTACGGTTTCCTTAAAGATATTGAAGGCAGAGTCCCGAACCAGTCCGGTAAAATCGCTAATTTCCACTCCGAAACGAAGGTCCGGCTTATCTATTCCCCAGCGATTGATAACTTCGTCATATTCGAATCGCGGAAAAGGGGTTATAATCTTTTGATTGAGAATTCTTTCGAAGAGTTCCGCCATTAAGCCTTCAATTACGGCGAAGACATCATCACGGGTAACAAACGACATCTCCAGGTCAATCTGGGTATGCTCCGGCTGACGGTCTGCCCGAAGGTCTTCGTCTCGAAGACAGCGCGCCAGTTGAAAATAGCGGTCAAATCCTGATATCATCAAAATCTGTTTTAGCAATTGAGGCGACTGGGGCAGGGCATAGAATTTCCCTTTCGACACTCGGCTCGGCACGACATAATCGCGGGCTCCCTCCGGAGTCGAGCGAATCAGAAGCGGCGTTTCAATTTCGTAAAATCCTTTCGAGGAGAGATACTCCCGTACCACCAGAGCGGCCTGATGACGAATCTTGATTTTCTCCTGAAGCGGTTTCCGCCGGAGGTCCAGATATCGGTACTCCAGGCGCAAGACTTCAGAAGCGTTAGTGCTGTCTTCTATTTCAAAGGGAGGCGTTTTTGAGTCCGCCAAGATATGGAAACTATCTACGGCAATTTCTATCGTGCCGGTCGAGAGCGATTTATTCTCGGTCCCATCGGGGCGCTTTCTGACTTTTCCGATTGCGGCAACCACAAATTCATTGCGCGCCCGGACAGCGCGCTCGAAGATTTCCTCCGGCACGGTCGAGGGATTCAATACCACCTGTGTGATACCGTATCGGTCACGAATATCTATAAAGAGCAGCCCGCCCAGATTTCGATATGACTGTACCCAGCCGTTGAGTGTCACCGTTTCGCCGATGTTGGCGTCGGTCAATTCACCGCAGGTATGCGTTCTCTTAAGTTCTCCAAGAAGAGGCAATATTTCTCCAATAACCTTATATCATTTATTAATTTAGTTCGGAATATCAAAGCCAGATTTTACATTCATTTTCACCAGCAGCGGAAAGTAATGAAATCCCGGAGGCTTGTCAATAGGAACTGTTGTCAATCCAAGAGGTTAATAGATTTGAGATAGTCTGATTATGTTGACTTGACAAATCGACGAGCGCTTATTAATCTCTTCAGGTTTAATGGCTTGCGGTCGATAAAAAAAACGATATGAATATTTCGCGATACTTTAAAGAAGAGTCAATCATCCTTGATTTCAGCCCGGAACTGGAGCCGCCGCCGGACGATTTGAACTCCAGCCGCTGGAAAGAGCGCAACAAGGAGCAGGTGCTATCGGACCTGGTTGATATTCTGGAAAATTCCGGGAGAACCGGAAATAAGTGCAAACTGTTGACCGATTTCATAAACCGGGAGCGGAAAGCATCTACCGCTATCGGGCATGGTATTGCTATCCCTCATGTCCGCACCATGCAAGCGAAAGAGTTCATTATCGGCTTTGCCCGGTCAGCGGAAGGAATCGATTTTGGCGCCCCCGATAATCAGCCGGTGCATCTTTTCTTCATCATGGCGGCTCCCCCGTACGACGACAATCTTTATCTGAAAGTCTTCAAAGCCCTGGCGGAATCCCTGCAGTATGAGACCTTCCGTAAGGAGTTGATGGAAGCGCAAGCCCCTTACGATATCATCCGCGCCTTTAAGAAGATGGAATGAGTAACTGATTCAAGAAGTTTACTGCCTTTGGTATTTTCCCATTAGCACAGTTTCATTTAGAATATGTCCCTTGATTTTCTCCATTATCACTTTCCTGGTGATTCCCTTTACGGTTTCGCCTCTCTCAAATGCCGGCATAAAATCAAGGGCGTATAATCTGAAGAAATAGCGGTGCGCCGGTCCTTTCGGCGGGCAGGGTCCGCCATAGCCGTACTTCCCGAAATCATTCTTCCCCTGCATCAGTGCCGCTTCTTTGCCTTTGACCTTCAAAATAGGTGTCACCACTTTAAGAATATTTTCCGGGATGACGGTCATCTCCGGCGGAATATTATAAAGCACCCAATGCACCCAGTTTCCTGACGGCGCATCCGGATCATCGCAGACGAGGGCCAGCGACCTGGTTCCCTCGGGTATATTGACTATCCGGATTTCCGGAGAGATATCTTCCCCGTCACAGGTATATCTTCTCGGAATCTCTTCACCATCTTGGAAGGCGGGGCTATAAATCTGCATCTTAACCGCCGGCGCGGCGCCGGAAGAATCTTCGGGCAGAGTCGCCCGGGAGTCGGCGACACCGACAAAAGATGTGACTGTCAGCAGAAACAAGAGTAATCCGAAGAATTTCCGCACGGTGGACGTCTCAATACGGGGCATGGAAAATTCCATATTATAAATCGCTGCTCCCGATTCTCAGAAAGTCTTTGTGACTATTTTCTGTCCTTCAAAAACGGCTCGAAGAGGTCGATGGGAAGCGGGAAAATAATCGTGTTGGTTTTGCCGACTGAGACCTCTGTCAAGGTCTGCAGGAAGCGAAGTTGCAGAGTGCTCGGTTGTGCCGAGATAATAGCAGCCGCCCCGGCGAGTTTGGTTGACGCCTGCAGTTCTCCTTCGGCATGAATCACTTTTGCCCGTCTTTCCCGTTCCGCTTCGGCCTGACGCGCGATTGCGCGGGTCATGTCCGGCGGCAGGTCGACATTCTTTATTTCCACCACTGAGACTTTGATACCCCACGGCTCCGTTTGATGGTCGATAATTTTCTGCAACTCCTGGTTTATCTTTTCCCGGTTCGCCAGAAGTTCGTCCAATTCTACCTGCCCCAGAACCGAGCGAAGAGTTGTCTGCGCAATCTGCGAGGTGGCTTCAAAGAAATTGGCGACCGCTACGATGGCTTTATTCGGGTCCATCACCCGGAAATATAGCACGGCATTCACTTTGACAGAGACGTTGTCCCGGGTAATTACGTCCTGGGAAGGGACATCAAAGGTAATCGTGCGCAAATCAACTCTGAGCATCCGGTCAACCAGCGGAATCAAGAAGATGATTCCCGGTCCTTTGGCGCCTATCAGCCTTCCCAACCTGAATATCACCCCGCGCTCATATTCGCGAAGAATTCTAATCGCGTTCGACAGAATTATCAGCGCAAGAAACGCTATTATTCCATAAGTGGCGAGTTGCATATAACCTCCCTACTTATACCTTCCTTTTGACTTTTATTTTCAGATCTTTTACTTCCAGAACTTCCACCGCGGCGCCCTCATCGATCGGCTCATCGGCGCGGGCTTCCCACAATTCCCCGGCGACGTAGACATACCCGGTGGGGTCGATTCTTTGTTTCACTTTGCCAACCTGCCCAACTAAACCTTCCACCCCAGTAGTCGGTCGGGCGATGCGCGCCTTAAGGGCCAACGTGAAGGCAGTCAAGACAAAACCTCCAATGACGACCGTCACCGCAAAAATGACTGACTTGGAGATTCGCAGTGACGGGTCGGCCGTATCAATCAGCATCATTCCCCCGATAATCAGCGATATAACCCCGCCGATGGTCAATAGTCCGTGACTCACAATCTTTATCTCCAGTATGAATAGAAGTATCGCAAACAGAATCAGCAGAAGTCCGGCATAATTGATAGGCAAGGTACGAAAACTGTAGAATGCGAGTATCATGCAGATGCCTCCGACAATGCCCGGAAGAATCGCTCCCGGATTGTAGAGTTCGATGACAATGCCCAAACCGCCCAGCGAAAACAGAATGAACGCCACATTAGGCGAAGAGATTATTTCGAGTATTGTCTGAATGAGGGTCTTTTTCAGAGGTTTTTTCAATGGTTCGGTCACATCGAC
The DNA here is from genome assembly GCA_020724775.1 of Ignavibacterium sp. GTDB lineage: Bacteria > Zixibacteria > MSB-5A5 > GN15 > PGXB01 > DYGG01. The sequence continues at coordinate 11,604 of DYGG01000002.1, forward strand.
TTTTTTCTTCCCCAGTACGGTATTGACCTCAAAGCCGTTAATCTGTCGGAGGAGGTCATCGACATCGGTCGCCACGAAATCAATCACTTTCAGCGCCAGCGCTTCATTGCTGGTTATCGATGCCGATTCGCGGGCCGCTTTTTCGGCCCAATCGGCGTTCCGGCCGTGTCGCTCGGCCATTCCCTTTAGGGCCGCTACGGCGTCATTCATGATTTTCTCTTCCAGCACCGAATCGATCGGCTGGCCGGTCCCGGAAACGACATGGGCTGCGCCGATACTGGTGCTGGGGGCCATGGCGGCAATATGCGCCGCATAGGTAATATAGACTCCGGCCGATGCCGCGCGGGCTCCCACGGGGTAGACATAAATCGCCACCGGTACCTGGGAATTCATCATTGCTTTAGTTATCGCCCAGAAGGAGTCGTTGAAGCCGCCCGGCGTATCCATAAGTATCAGGAGCAAGGCGGCATGCTCCTCCTCGGCTTGCTTCACCGCTTCGATGACCCGGTCGGCAGTGACCGTCCCTATGGCCCCGTCAATAGTTAAGATTAAAACCAGATTGGCGCCGGGGGAAATCGCCGAATCGGCAGTAACGTCGGTTGTCTCAGATAAAGCAGTATTAGTGAAAAAGAAACCAAGTACGAAAAGAAGCAATGCTATATGTATAGAAAGTTTAAACATATTAAACCCAGAATCAAGTAATATCAACAATTCATCGGTGTCAATCGAATAATTGACTGTGCTCCGGCTTTCATCCGGTCTCTGATACAGTCTTAAAACAGGCGGCTGATTTTCCCTTTGAGAAAGACCGGCTCGCCATCAAAGAAGGTTGCCGATGGCTCCAGAGAGGAGAGTTTGAATTTAGGAACCATATACGGATTCTCGTCAAATATTACAAAATCTGCCTTGTATCCGGGGAGCAGATAGCCGCGTTCGTATTCCTGCCCTACAGCGTAAGCCGGTCCCGCCGTGAAATTATATATCGCCTCCGCAACGGAAATTTTTTCCTCGGGATAGAACGACTTTCGTGTTCCCGGTATGAATCTATTGACGGCGGCATCGACCCCCGCCATTGGATGCAGGGTTTCAATAGGGGCATCGGAGCCAAAAGCCAGAGGCACCCCCCGGTCTATCAGAGTGCGGAATATGTAACAATTTCGTCCTCTTTTGCCCCAGTACTTTTCGATTAGCCTGATATCCGAGGGGCAATGAGTCGGCTGCATTGACGCCACCACGGCGAGCCGCTTGACCCGGGTTATGTCGGAGCGACGTATCATCTGAAGATGCTCGATGCGGTGCCTAACTCCGTCCGGCAGTGCCGGGGCATGCTCCAAGCAATCAAGCACGTTGGAGATCGCTTTGTCGCCGATAGCATGTATTGCCACCGGAAGATTTAATTTAGATGCCCTTTTGATTAACCCTGCGATTTCTTTCTTGGGCGTTGTCTCAATCCCGAAATTGTTCTCGGACCGGTGATACTTCTGAAAACAGAGCGCAGATTGGCTGCCCAGCGAGCCATCGGCGAAGATCTTTACCCCTGAAACCTTGAAGTAGTCATTACCAAAACCTCGCCTGATTCCTTTTTGAGCCAGTTCATCAGTCATCTTTGCCGGAGGATAGAAGTTGATCCGCAATCCCAGTTTTTTTTCCTCAGAGAGGGTCTGGAAATACGGCAGTGCATCGGGACCGTCGAAGGAATTAACGCCGGTCACCCCCCGGGCATAGGCTTCCTTAATCGCTTCCTGATGAAATCGAGATACTTTCGATTTAGCCGGTTTGCCAATCAGTTTGAAAACCGGAAAATAACCGGGTATTTCTTTGAGAATTCCTGACGGGGAGCCGTCGGCAAACCGCTCAATAGCGCCACCGGCCGGCTGGGGAGTTTCGGCTGATATTCCGGCGAGCGCCAGGGCTTTCGAATTTGTCCAGAGCATATGCTGGTCTTTGGAAAATATTGCCGCCGGGCGGCCACCGGTTACCTTATCGAGCATTAACCGGTCGGGCATAATGAATCTTTTCCAGCGGTCCGGAGAGAATCCCTCTCCCACCACCCATTCCTCTTTCCCCAGTTTTGCCGAATGCTCTTTTACTCTGTCCAGCGCCTGCTCAAGAGAATTCAACCCGTCCAGTTTTACCGTCCCCATCGATATAATAATGAAATAGAAATGAGTGTGAGCATCGACCAGCCCCGGTATGACCGCTCTTCCTTGCAGGTCGATTTTATCGTAGGAAGAAAAATCGACATCGTATTTGAGATTTTTCCCCGTCGCCACAATCAGGTTTCCCGCGACCGCCAGAGATTCCGCCGGCGGGAGCCCGGCCACCTGTGTATATATCTTGCCGTTAAAAAAGAGTCTGCGCTTTTTCATAATTTTCTCCGGGGATTCGCAAATCGCCTTGACGTTGTGTGATTTTGAGGTGGTCGGTCTCTTCCAGGATTGGCACGACATATTTTCGCGAACTATTTATAGCCTCTCGAAACTCCCCCACCGCTATCGGCCTTCCGTCGGCAATCAGGGCAACCAGTTTGGAAATTATCTCTTTCCAGATATCGCGATGAAACGCCAGAGCGCCTCCGATTTTGACCAGTCTTCCCGTCCCAAAAAGATACTCGATCGCTTCTGCATGGCTTTTTTCAGACCGGACCGCCTCCTCAATGGTAGGCGGCAAGGTTCCCCCCTTGCGGAACATCTCCTCCAAAATGTCAGCCTTAGCCTTTATCTCCCCTTTTGCCGACAGTTGACGTCCCGGTAGATCAAAGCGATTCTTTTTTCTTACCAATCGATTTTCATCGACAAGCAACTGCAAGACCGGCTCAACTATCGCCGTGGGAAATCCTCTGGATTTCGCCAGATAGTCAACCGTGAGGCCATCGATATGCGGTCTCTCCGCGAAGAATTCTTCCATAATCTGAAAAAGGCTTCCGCTCAATTTCTCGTAATCGGCAGGTCTATAGCAGCGGTTACCAATCATTTTAAGGGAGCCGGTTTCGTACAATTGACGCAAATGCTCCGTAATCTGACTCTCCGCGAAGGCGGAAAAAGCAAAATCGCCGGCGCTTACAAAAAGATTCCTTTTCAACCCCGCTCCAATCAGATTGTCCGGCGTCAATACTCTCAAGTCACTCAAATACTGAAAAAGATGCCTTTCTCTTCGGGTCGGGAACGCCGGCAGCAAATCTATTACGACACCGCCCCCGACAGTGACCGGTGGGGTCGGCAGGCGAAAAATGAATCTATCTCCCACAAAAGCCAGAAGCGCCTCGGTGGGGCGGAAGAAGACTATCCCCTCCTCTCCAGGGCGAAGTTCTCTTTCGTCATAAAACCGCACCTCCCCTTCTACTTCTGTTGTCCCCAGAATCATCAGCAGTTTCCGTCTATCGGAAATGTTGATAGGGGCATCTTCCAGCAGTTTTACATTTGCCGCGATAACGGTTTCCGACGGGTAATTCTCTACTAACGTCGGCAATGAAATCACTCCGCCTCGAACCAGATAATCCTTATCGACCCCGGTGAGGCTGAGCGCGGTTCTTTGGCCCGGAATAGCGGTCTCAACCTGCTGGTTGTGCGACTGAATATTGCGAATTCGTCCGCGAACTCGTGATGGAAACACGGCCACATCCTGTCCCAATCTGAAGATTCCGTCTTTGAGCGTGCCGGTGACCACACCGCCAATCCCCTGTAACACAAAGGAGCGATCGATATACAAACGAGGCTTGCCTATATCTTCACGCTCGGTAATCAATTCTGCCAGTTTCTCGATTTCTGATTTCAACCGCTCGATTCCTTCACCGGTCGCAGCGGAGACACGGACTACCGCTGTCCCTTCAAGAAAAGTCCCCCGCACCCTGGCGCGGATATCTTCCTCGACCAGGTCGACCCAGGATTTCTCCGCCAGATCTATCTTGTTGATTACTATGATGCCGTACCGGACTCCCAGCAACTGCGTAATCTGAAAATGTTCCTGACTCTGTGGCATCCATCCGTCATCAGCCGCCACGACCATGAGAACGGCATCTATTCCGCCGGCGCCGGAGATCATGTTCCGCACAAACCGCTCGTGCCCCGGAACATCGACTATCCCGATTCTTTTACCGGTAGAAGTGTCGTAAAAGGCAAAGCCGAGGTCAATGGTCATCCCCCGTTCTTTTTCCTCCGGCAGGCGGTCCGGATCGATGCCGGTCAGTCGGCTGATAAGGGATGATTTGCCATGGTCAATATGTCCCGCGGTCCCGATGACAAACATTTCTTATAACTGGGGTAATAAGGTCTTGATGATTCTGGTCAGGGCTTTGAGGTCGCAGTCGTCGATCGCTTTCAAGTCGATCATAAAACGGCCGTCGCCGATGCGGCCTATTACAGGCGGTTCGGCAGCGCGAAACAACTGCGCCAGTTTCTGGGGCGAAAGTTGGCTACGGAATACCAGCGCCACGGATGGCAATGCCACAGTCGGCAGAGAGCCTCCCCCCATTTCACCTTTGGAACCTTCGAGGATAATTTTCTCACCGCCTGCTATCTCCTGGAGAAGCCGCTGTCCTTTTTCATATAATTCTTTTTCTTTAACAGCCGCGAGACTCCAGAGTTTGATTTTCGCCTGCCAGACCCCGTCAAGGTAGAACTTGAGCAACTCCTCCAACGCCGAAAAGACGATTTTGTCCACTCGAAGCGCCCGGTACACCGGGTTTTTCTTGAGACGGTCGGTCAGGTCGCGACGTCCCACAATCAGGCCGGCTTGAACGCCGCCCAGCAGTTTGTCGCCGGAAAAGCAGGTCAGTGATGCCCCATCTCTGCTGGAAGATTGTACGGTCGGCTCTTCAATCCCAATGAACGGTGATGTATCTATGAATACTCCGCTGCCCAAGTCATTTATGACCGGCACGGCGGATTCCGTCCCTAACTGCGCCAGTTCTTTAAGTGTTGCTTGCTCCGTGAAACCTTTCTGGGCAAAATTGCTTTTATGCACCCGCAGAATCATTGCCGGATTATCAGTCAGCGCCGCTCGGTAATCATCTATTGTGGTTATGTTGGTGGTGCCGATTTCGAGAAGTTTCCCTTCGGCGCGCTTTATTATTTCGGGAATTCGAAATCCGCCCCCAATCTGCACCAGTTCCCCTCGGGAGATTACCACTTTTTTCTTACAGGCAAGGGTATTGATAATAAGAAAAATCGCGGCGGCGTTATTATTGACGATAACGGCATCTTCCGCTTCCGACGCGAGGGCGAGATACTTCTCGGCCAGTTCTCCACGGCGCCCCCGTTTGCCGCAATTGATATCGAATTCGAGATTACCGTACCCGACGATATGGCTTTTAATCCGGTCAAAAAGCGTCTCGGCAAGCGGCGCCCGTCCCAGGTTGGTATGCACCAAAACGCCGGTGCCGTTGATAACCCGCCCTACTTTTTTCCTGACAGTTGCGTTCAATTCTTCGATAATTTTGCTTTTCAGCCTCGTTAAGGATAATCCTTCTTCATTCTCATCGAGGCGCCGCTTGAATTCTTCCACCGCATCCCGAATTATCTCGACGGCCAGTTGCCGCGGGATTTTCTCGCAAAAAGATACGACTTCCGGCTCTGACGCCAATGCCTCTATTGAGGGAATATCGCGTCTGCTGATTTTGCCCGATTTTGACATATTACAAATTATAAATGAAATGTGCCATAACCCGTCCGACCGATGCCAGCGATGCCGCCGAGCATTTATCCGGCGTGTCGTGTGAAGTATGCCAGTACTGATAGGCAAAATCTATCACCACTACCGACGGCAGCCCCACGGTCATAAAGGAAAGATGGTCATCATGCACGAAGTATCCGACGGTGTCGGAGAAGGTCGTTTCTCCTATGGTGTGAGCCGTCTCCCAAATCTTATCGTTCAATTCCGGAAAGTACTGCTCGGAGAAATTTTCTCGATAGACCCGCAGGTCTCGGTCGCCCACCATGTCAACGACGACCGCGCAGCGGTATTTGCCTTTAATTCCCCGTCGTGTCATTTCCTTGGCGCCGAGGAAATAATCGCTCAAGTCACCGCTCATTCCGAAATCCTCGCCGTCAAGAAACACCAGGTCGATATTCACCCGCGGCTTCTGAACGGCTATGAGATTTGCCAATTCCATCAGCACAGCCACGCCCGAGGCGCCGTCATTAGCGCCGTCGATAGGAAGATTCTGCTTGCTGCTGTCCGGGTCCAGTTCGGCCCGTGGTCGGCTGTCATAGTGCGCCGCCAAAAGGATACGCTCCCCCTCCGGACCGGCCTCGCCGGAGAACCTTGCAATGAGATTGACCATTTCAATATTCTTTCCGGTATGCTTATCGGCATGGAAGAACTGCATGGTGTCGATCTCCCCTCCCAGTTCGCGACAGAAAGCGGCGAGATATTCACGACATCGCTCAGCGCTGGCGCTTCCCGGGACCCGGGGACCAAACGCCACCTGCGCCTCCAGGTACTTCATGGCTCGGTCACCATCGAAGGTTGGAACGACTTTTTCCTTGCTTACGGACCGGCAGGATAGCGCCGCCAGCACAGTAAGCATCAATATAAAAATGCCTGGGCTTCTCATATTATAAAGATACAAATGGAAAAAACGGAGTCTGGCAAGGAAAGTCAACCGAATAATTTAGAATCTGATATCGACCCAGATGCGCAGTTCACGGATATGCGATTTTCGCTGCAGGGCGACGTCATTAGTATCCTGCCAGCGGGCGCTCAGGCCGCCCCGAATCTGGGAGGACAAGGAATACGAAATATTGGGCGTCACCATGAAGTCGGAACGCTCGCCGGAAGAAGCCAGGGGGTTTTCACCGTTGGCGCTTTCCGTTTTCTGTTTACGCATAGTAACATCAACCGCCAGGGACATGGTTGAACTGAACTTCAATCGTCCAAACAGCGGAATCTTAATGCCGGTCGGAGCGGAGAAGGAATACTTGGTTGAAACATTGTAGTTTGTTTGAACCGACCGCTGACGGCTGGTCATGGCGCCACTCTGCGAATTGAAGACCTTCTCATCCGTTACAGAGCGGTCGGTATTGACGTTTATCTGAACACCTTTCAACAGGTCAAAATTAACCGACAAAAGCGGCCTCTGCGCAGTTGTGACTCTTTCCGACGCCGCTTTTCCGGTCTGCTTGTTAATCACTTCAGAGGTACTTCGGCTGTATCCCGTACGGGGATTGAACCTCTTGATTATCGGGTTGAGCAAGGTGAAAGTCTTGAAAGGGCTGATGGCAAAACGGATATCCGGGAAAGTGGTCTGAATCGATTTCTGGGGATTGAAGGACTTGACGATGTCCTGGTCGATTTTCCGGCTGTACGACACATCGGTCCTCAGTCCGCCAAAGAAGACGGTGCCGCTTCCGAAGGAATAACCGGTGCTCTTGGATACAGCCGTAGAGTAACCGGTGGTGGTGGCGTTGGAGTCAATTCGCGCTCCGATATCATCGGTCAAACCGAAGCGGAATTTCAGTTGCGCTCGCTCCAGAAGTCCGGTGTAGGAGTACCCGTACCGCTCATTGAAATCATAACTTATCGGATTAATCCATCCGGTCAGGAAACGCATCACTTTCGCCAGCGGCTCCAGCCCTTTGCCAAGAGTGCTCTTCTTTGTCGCAGTGGCGTCGGCCGCTTCTTTCGTCCTCGCGCGGGTTCTCTGCGGCCTGCTACCGGGGTCTCCGAATAATTTTTTCAAATTCAAAACGCCGCCGACGCCGTAAGATTTGCTCGCCGCGGCATTGCGAGTGATATCATTAACCTTTATATCTTCGCGATATCCGGTCGAAAAGGTCATCTTGTGCGTTAGGAACGAGAAGACAGCCGGTTCATAAGAAAGACCAAAGCCCTCATTATAGTTGGTCTCCCTCCCCAACCGGAACTTGCTCGGATTCAGGCTGAAAACCACGGTACGCGGGTCGGACATATCTCGTTTGGTATCCATACTGTAGGTGGCGTTCATATTGTTGGAAATCTTGTAACTGACACGCACATTGCCGCGGAAATCTCGCCGCAGACTTTCGGTACGCACCCGGCTGGTGTTTTCCGAAACGGTCAGATTGCGGTCAAGGTCGGCGGTGGAGCCGAAACTGTTGGGGAGAAGATAGAAACGGCTTCCGCTCAGTTTATTGAGCAGGGGCACCGGCTCGGTCCAGAAAAACGGCTTAATGCTGGGAATCTTGCCAAAGGAGAATTCGTATCGACCGCCCAGATGATAGTTCTCATTAAAGGAGACAGGGGTTTTCGGCGACTTGCCTTCCGTCTTGTTATAGGAGTAGTTCATCCGCAGTTTGTTCAAGAGAATTGTGAAGAGCGGATTACCGGAGCGTTTGTTGAAACTCTCTGAAATGGTGAATCCTTTGCTGGTATTGATGTTGCTCTCTTCATTGCGCAGTTCCTGCGGAAGAACAATGTCGGTATTGAACCTCAGCAGCGGTATTTCCGTTGTTTTCCCGTACCGTATAGAAAGAGGCAGGGAGGCGTTTAAGGAGCGCGGCAGGAATTTTTCCAGTCCAACACTGACGTTAATTCCATAGATGGCGGTAGAGCGACCGCTGCCGAGGTTACTTGAAGAGCCTCCTCTCGTTGAAGACGACATTTCCCGGAAATAGGCATCCCGGTACGAGTAACTCACCCCGTATGAGACAAGGTCGGCGATATTCCCGCTGGCGGAAACACGGGCCGCCATTCCGACATCGCGGCGCACATCAATCAATTTCAATTCATTAACCCAGACATCGCCGGTCGGCGTTTGAGACGAATCGAGATTGACCACTCCGCAAGCCAGATATTTCACCCGCGTCAGGTTCGGCAATCCGAAAATGCGATAATTTCCGTCGGTCGTATCGTACGGGCGGTCGACGCTGCCGTCGCGGCTGCGCATCATAAACTCTTTCAAACCGGTGATTCGGTCGAAATCGATATTGACTTCATTGGCGGAATTCCACCCCGGCTGAAGCATCGCCTGGTATTCGTAGTAGTTGTTCGAATCCTGACCCAGGCGGAAGAAAAACATGACAGAATCTACGTCCGGCGCTCCGTGGACCAGCATATTGAGACGCCGGTATCCCACATAGTTGGGAGCGTCAAAGAGCACCCGCTCGACCACTCCGGTATCGAGCGCCTTGAAGTTTTCGTAGTGAAGAAGAAGCGACTGCTCCGGTTCCGTGACCTGATTGGTTTTATCATAATAACCGCTGACACCGGGAGGCGGGTCGAGACGGTAATCGATGTTCTCCTGATTATTTATAACGGCCACATTGAACCGGCTGGTGGTGGGCTGCAGCGGCGCAACCGGCTTCAGTTTATCATCCCAGTTAGATTGAATGAAATCCATAGTGGCAAAGTTTATCTGACAGACTTCGCCGGTAGGGGATTCAAACCAAACCCGGACATAATTTATCTGCGACCATGACGGCGAGCCGACTACCGTGTCCAGCGCCGCCGTGTCTTTTATAGGAATGCGGTAGGTTTTCCAGCCGTTGTAATCAGAACTGTCCACATAGTAACTGCCGGGGTTGCTCAGGTCGAGTTTGAAGGAAAAGTAGTTGTTGGCTTTGTCGCAAACATTATTTCTATATATATCTTCCGTGTCCGGTTTTCCCCAACGGTTCGGATCCTTGGCGTTTCCTTCGGTGCCGTTAATGGCTTCGTAGTCATAAGGGTCACACCCGTTACATCCTGCTCCCTCACCATTGTAGTACCAATTGTCGCCGTTAGGGTCGGGATTGGTGACGGGGTCATATCCCGGCTCATCGCTGTCCTTTTTACCATCCAGTCCAATATCTTCCCCCTCATCCAGAATATTGTTGTAGAAGCCGCCAATGCTCCTTCTGTCCTCGGTGTCGAGACTGTCATTGCCGTTGACATCCTCGGAGATGATGCCCATTTCGAAATGGACAATACCCTTCTCCCCTTGTATACGCAACTCCAGCAACTGGGCGGCATCCTGATTGGCGGAACCGGCCGGCATATAGCGCATTAGTCCGTTCCAGGCGCGGGTCGAATCATATGAGATATTGGAGGTGTATTCTCCCGCGCGACGGTCCAACTTGCCCGGCTCAAACCGCAACCAGAGGGTATGGGTGCCGCTTTCGCCCGGTTTCAGTTCCCGATTCCAAATGCTATTAGTCGCTACCTGGTCATAAGGATTGTACCATATCAGCCGCGCCCGATGACTCGCTGTGTCCAGTCCGGCCGGGCGTGACGACAACGTCCAGAGTTCGCGGAAAATTCCCAGCGAATAGGAATCGCGGCTCCCCTCAAAATCATCAATATATGCCACGCCATCGACGTTGGGATTCGGATGCGACTGGGCCATTTCGCCGGAAATCGCCAGATTCGACTCGCTCGTAGTCGAGTAGAACGGCAGCAGATTTATCGCTTTGCTGAGGAAATTCGGCTTGAATTTGTAGGAGGCATCGGCATCCCAAATTGTGGAGCGGGTGGTTTCCTGTCCTACTTTCGGCTTGCGGTCGGTCGCCTTGTCGGACTTATACAGATAAGTGGCCCCCAGTTTGAAGTTGCTGCTGAATTCATACTCACCCCGGATACCGAATAGTGTCTTCTTTTCCGCCGCAATGAAAGGGGTATATTCATAGTCAATCGAGATATTGGCGTTCGGGTCAAGCGCCTCCTCGGTAAGAAAGGTGACCAAGCCGAAGTCATACTGAATATTGTAGTCGGTTCCTTTGCTCAACTGACGCCCGTTCAGGGTAATCCGTTCTGAATTTTCAATAATATTGGGTCTTCCCAGGCTGATTTCTGTGGCGCGGCTCCGGTTGGAAACCTCGATGTAATATTTACTTGCCTTTATTACTTCCTGCGTGGCATTCTGATAACTGTATATCTCCGGCACCTGTTCTTTTAGCAGCAGGGTATCGAAGTAAGGCTTGTTGTTGGCAAAGGGCTTTCGGTCGGGAAATATCAGTAGTCCCCGCACCGGGTCAACAATCGACGGCTTCTGCACATCGGCAAGACCATCCGAAATTGCCTGTCCCGCCTGATTTATGCTATCCAGCCCCATAAGTCTGATATACGGGATACCATCCTGGTGGTCGAGATTATCTTCGGAGCGCTCGGTGTTTCCCGCCCCTTTCAGAATCCTTATCTCCAGCCCGGTTACATCAATGTTCGTGGCATTAAGATAATAAACATTCCGCCACATATAATTCCAGGTAACCTGAGTTGAATCGGGATTCTTGTGACGAATTAGTTTCAGAGCATATGGTTCCTGGGCAACGTTACCGACCGTATCGATCGTCCCGTTGGCACGCTTGATAATCATATAGACGCCAATTTCGGTCCCGTAAGAGATATTGGCGTTATCAAACAGAATCCAGTTGTTCTTGACATCCACATAATAAGTATTCCGGTCTACCGGAGTCGGGTTTACCAATGCCGACAACTTTTCATTGGCGAACATGGTGGTGTCATCGGGGTTAACATAGAGGTTGGCGTTGATACCGGTGGTGGTCTGCTGATACTGGCTGATACCGGTATAGATGTCAATATAAGTGATGGCATCTCCGAGGAAGAAGTCAACAAAGAAACCCTGGCTGTTCTTCCTCCCCAGGTCAAAAATCCGTCCGGAGGCATAGTTATAGTCGCGAATGTAATCCTTGCGAGCACTGGCGCCGGCAATTATCGAATTTCTTTCGGTGGTTCCTTTTTCCTGGCTAGCTATAGCCGTCAGAGTTAAATTGCCGATTTGGGCCGTCGTCTTGATACCAAACAACCCCTGAATTCGCGATGCATACCCCACGAACTGCGTGTTGGGAAGCGACAGGGTCGTATTACCGGCTTCGATGCTTTTAATAATATCATCCTCATCCCCCTTATAGCGCAGCATAATCCGGTTCGCCAGCGGGATATCGGTCTGGGAATCCTGTGTTACCGAGACGGATATCTTTGTGCCGATAGTACCGTTGATATCAAACCGGGAAATCTGCTCCATATTCAGGGACGGGAACTTGCTCTGGCGATAAGTGGCTGTGGAGGCGCGGTCATCCCACTGGGACCGTCCCGAAAAAGTAATCTGGTGATACCCGGAAACTTTCAACCCGGCACCGCCTTCTCCCGCAATCGATTCCAAAACTTTCGATTTGATGGGAATGTTGAGTGAAAGAAGCCCCCCCTGCTTTTGCTTCTGGTCTTTGGTCAACGCTTGCGCCCTCAAGTCGCTCATATTCTGAAGCAAACTCAGGTCGCGCCGTCGCTGCATATACTCGACTGCGTCCACAGACCGGGGAGTGTATTCGTACGCCAGCGGCCCCGAACGGTAATACTCGCCTGAGAAGGTCAAAGTCCGGTTTTCAAAATCTGAGCGAATTACTTTGGTAGGGAACTCCCCGATTCGTTTCAGGCGAGGAATCCTGGCGAAACTGAGTGAAATTACAAACTTGGGTTCTTCCGAGGGGTAGGGCGCAATCTGCCCCGAGGGGTAACTGAGTTCCCCATGAAAACCCGGCTCGGCGGAATGAGAAATACTACCGATTGATAGGACAACCGATAAGAGAAGTAAATATGTCAGTTTTCTGGTCGTATCTAACCGCTCAAAGTGCAGTTAATTTTAGTCCGTTAAAAATATTCTATATCTTCTCCTCCTTAAAATCGCCAAGAAACGTGATTTCTTCAGCCAGTTCAATCCCGAATTTCTCTTTGACTTTCTTTTTCAGTGTCTCCGCCAGCCGCCTGATTTCTTGCGAGTTGGCGGTACCGTCATTAATAATAATGTTGGCATGTTTGTAATATACATAAGCCCCCCCAACCCGCATCTCTTTAGCGCCAATCTCTTCCAGCAATTTGCCGGCCGTAAGTTTCCCGAATTTCTCCCGCCTGTCCGGAATATTCTTGAAAAAACAGCCGGCCGAGTGCTCCGTCTCAGGAAGTTTATCCTTTCGGGTCTTTAATATTTCTTGCACCTTTTGGGCAATTTCAGTCTTGTCTCCAGCCCGGAGAACGATTCCGGCCCGCGCCACAAATTCCCGTGTTTTCTTCAGTTTTGATGTCCGATAGTCAAATTCAAAATAAGTTGCCGGCTCAACTCTTACTTCTCCCTTGCGGTCCACCAATTCTGCCCATTTCAAGACCGAGCCTATTTCGGAGCCGTACGCCCCGGCATTTCCGAAGATTGCCCCCCCGACTGTACCCCAGATACCTGCGGCAAACTCCAGCCCGCTTAATCCATGCTCGGTGGCAAAGTCAACCAGACGCTGGAGTTCCACACCGGCGCCGACTGTTATTTCCGTCCCATCAAGTTGTATTCCCCCTATGCTGTTTTTGATTATAAGCCCATTATACCCCTCGTCGGAGATGAGCATATTAGAGCCGCCCCCCAGCATGAAATAAGGAATTTTAAGTTCATCGGCGATATGCACTACTGCGGCAAGTTCTTTGGTAGAGCAAACATTGGCAAAAAGACGAGCCTTTCCGCCGGTGCCAAAAGTATTATGCGCCGCAAGCGGTTCATCTTCAGAAATCAGATTGCCGAATTTTTCCATAAGTACCTTGGTTGCTTCCTTTAACGGTCGCTCCAGCCTATTTGCCAGGACTTTCATTATAAATATACCACCAGATATCCTAAAATCAAGCCAAAATGGGGCAGGGAAGCGCTGCCATCAGGCTTCTGCGACCCGCCAACTATCCCTTCTCCGAGTCCGGTGTCTTCTCCGCATCCGTTACCGGCGCTGCCGGTTCAGCCGGTTTCTTGAGTTCGTCCAGATAATTCAAGCGGAGTTCAAACAAAATATTCGACAAAAACTTCTCCTCGTCCGGGCTCAGATTACTCTTGGTCTTCTCGGCAAGCATTGAAAGCATATCAATACTCCCTTTTGCCTGCTCCAGATTTCGTTCCACCTTACCGGTAAGGGGAGAGACAATCTTCCCCAGATATTGCATAGCCGCTATTTGAAGCGACATCACTAACTGAAAGAAATGCGCATTTATGTCGGAATTTGATGTCACTTATTCGCTCCGGCTGTCTAAGATACCAAACGTTACAATTGATGACCGACAAATCATCCGGTTTGAAGATTGTACTTCTTCAGGGAAGCCTTTTTCATCAAATATCCTAACAGATTCTGCCGCTCGCTGTCAAGCCCTTTATCGCTCAGCAGTTCGGTCACTATATGTCTGGTTATCGGCAGAAGGTCATCGTCTTTTGAGAGATTCGCAATCCGTAACTCGGGAAGTCCATGTTGACGAGTCCCGAAAAACTCTCCCGGTCCTCGCAATCTGAGGTCCGCTTCCGCAATTTCAAACCCGTCACTTGAACTCCGGAACAACTCCAGCCTTTCTTTCGCCATATCGCTAATCGGCGGGGTCGCTATGGCTATTACCAGACCGGCCTCTGTTCCCCGTCCCACCCGTCCCCGCAATTGATGCAGTTGCGACAGTCCGAACCGCTCGGCATGCTCAATGACCATAATCGATGCGCTCGGAATATCGATGCCGACCTCGATGACGGTCGTCGCCACCAGAACCTGCAGCCGACCCGACCGAAAATCGGCAATGGCTTTCTCTCTCTGTTCACGCTTTATACGTCCATGCACCAATCCCAGCCGAAACTCAGGGAAGATATCTTTTTTCAACCGCTCATATTCTTCTTCAGCCGCCTGCAAATCGACCTTTTCCGATTTTTCCACCAGCGGGTAGATGAAGAAAATCTGTCTGCCGGTTTTGAGTTGTTCCTTCAGAAACTTGTAAATTTCCGGTCGGGCGGTTGCGTTCCGCCAGACGGTGCGGGTCGGCTTGCGACCGGGAGGCATGCTCCGTATTGTGGTCAAATCGAGGTCGCCGTAGAGCGTAAGCGCCAGCGTTCGCGGTATCGGCGTGGCACTCATGACCAGCGTGTCAGGATGACGCCCTTTCCCAACCAGATTCCCCCGCTGCATCACTCCGAATCGATGTTGCTCATCGATAATAACCAGACTCAATCGAGAGAATTTCACCGGCTCTGAAAGAAGGGCATGGGTTCCGAAGACTATCTGCGCCTCGCCGGACGCCACCGCCCGATGTGCCTCTTTCTTTTCGGCTCCGGGGAGCGAGCCGGTCAGAAGCCCGGCCTTGATACCGAGGCGGTTCAGGAATTCGGCCCAGTTGCGGTAATGCTGCTCTGCCAAAAGTTCGGTGGGAGCCATGAAAGCGGCCTGGTATCCGTTTTCGGCGGCGAAAACCGATGCCGCCAGAGCCACTACGGTCTTTCCGCAGCCGACATCCCCCTGCAACAGCCGATGCATGGGACGCTCTTTTTGAATGTCGGCGACTATGACATTGATTGCTTTGTTCTGGTCCTCGGTCAATTGGAATGGCAACTGCTTGACAAATCGGCCCAAAAGATTGCCGGGCGGCTGATACTTTTCCATCTTTCCGGCTGAGCGAATTTTCTTACGCATCCTCAGAATCAGGTACTGCAGTTCCAGCAGTTCATCGAAGGCAAGACGTCTCCGCGCCGTTTCGATATCCCCTGCGCTTTCCGGGAAATGTATCGACCTAATCGCCCGGTCAAAGGGAGCTAAACCATGCTCCTGCACGAGAGCGCGGGGGAGCGGCTCCGGAAGTCGCTCGCTGCACAGTTCCAGGGTTTGCTTTACCAGACGGCGCATCACCCGTCCGGTCAGCCCGGTTTCTTTCAATTCCGAAGTCGCGGGATATACCGGCACGATTCTTCCGGCATGAATCAACTCGCTGTCGTCATCTTCCATCCGCTCCATTTCCGGGTGAACCATCTGCAGTTGCTGAAAGTAACTGACCGCTCCGGTGGCGGCATATATTTCCCCCTTACTGAAATACTTCTCCAGAAATCTAATCCCGGAAAACCAGATTAAGGCAATATATCCGGTTCCATCCCCCAGCATTACTTCCAGCCGTTGGCGTTTTCCTTTGAGAATCCCCTTGCCCATCACTTTTCCGATGACGGTCACCGCTGTTTCCGACCGAAGCGCCCCAATCGGCGTAATGACGGAACGGTCGAGATATCGTCGAGGAAGGTAATACAGCAAGTCGGCAACGGTTCTGATGCCGACCATTGCCAACGCTTCGGCGCGGCGCGGTCCGACGCCTTTGACAAACTGAATTTCGGTTGGCAGCGATATTTCTGGCATCGGTTTAGATTAATTTTTATATTTGGCTATGTCAACATAATTGCCTTATCCAGATAACGGTTATGGTAAGATTACCAAGCGGCGATGGAACAAGTTCAACCGGGAGGTGACGATGAAAAACCCCGCATACAAGACTCTCACTCTTTTGATCTGCTTTATTATTACAGGGATGGTGACCTCCGGGGCACAAACCGGCTGGGAAAAGTCGCTCGACCTCAGCCTAAATGCCACTCAGAGCAGTTATTCGGACTCCTGGGTGGGAGGCGAAGCCGGCAGCGTTGCCTGGACCATAAACGCCAACGGCATTTTCTCTAAGCAGTTATCGCCGGTTTTTAATCTCAAGAATACGGTTAAACTGGCTTTCGGCCAGACCCACAGCCAGGATGAGTTGACTAAGAATTGGTCCAAACCGACCAAATCGACCGACAAAATCGACCTGGAAGCGGTCGGTCTCTTTACAGTAAAGTCATTGATTCAGCCGTATGTCGCCTTTCGTTTTGAAAGCCAGTTTTTGGACGCCTCGGTCTCGGAACATAAGCGGTATGTCAACCCGATGCTTCTTACCGAATCGGCCGGTCTGGCGCGCCAAATATTGAAGAAAGATAAAAACGAAATCTTGACTCGTCTCGGTTTCGCTTTTAAGCAGAACATAAATAAGGTCCTACAGCCGCCTGATTCATCGACCACCATAGCGGAGACTGCGACCGACGGCGGTATCGAGTCAGTTACCGATATAAAGAAGGTCTTAAGCGACAAACTTGCTTATGTCGGAAAACTGACCGCCTATAAGGCGCTCTTTTTCTCGGACAAAGAGAAGTTCCAGGGCACGGAAGCCGAGGATTACTGGAAGGCAATCGACGTCAACTGGGAAAATTCGTTGACGGCAAGCGTTTCCAAGTATGTCCAGGTGGTCTTTTATATGCAACTTCTGTACGATAAGCAGATAAGCAGCAAGGGACGATTGAAACAGACCCTCTCTCTGGGTCTGACTTACAAGATGTTCTGATGAAACGATGACTCATAAGCCAATGATTTCTATTGCAGTTACTGACCTCGTTGAAGCTATAGAGAATGCACAGACGAGGAACGGTGACTCCAAAAAGGACGAAACTCCCTGCACACAAAAACCGTATTTGAATATTGCAAGTTCAAGGAGTGGTATAATATGAAAAAATTATCGGTCTCATCAGTAGCACTTGGATTAGGAGCCACCCTATTTGGCTTTGGGGTTTCTTATTGGGCTGTTACCAAGTTCGAGCCACGCACTTACCACTACGTGTTTATTACAGCTGGACTGGTAGCGGCAATTTATGGATTTTGCCAGGGGTTTCGCGCTATTCGTCTGGGCAGAATATCTGTTCGCCGACCTTTTATTGCTCTATTGATGAATACACTGGGAATGGTAGCAACCCTGTATGGCTTCAGCCAGGCATTTCGTGGCTTGCACTACCTGCCACACAGCTGGGCGGCAACGATCAGCTTCTTATTGGTCGCAATCGGCTTGGCAGGTGCTTTGTTCGGTTTTATCCGTGCTTACATACTGATTGTTACCATGTTGAGGGTTAGGCCTGGTTCGAATACGCATGTATAAATTGACCGAAACGGCATCAAGATGAATTGTAGGGTGGAGCGCCGAATCGAGGCAATATTTTTCTGCATTCCCCGACAAGTGGCCGCCATTGCAAGAAATGTCGGTGAGTCAAGTTTGAAGAAAACATGACTTGTATATTGTTGGTGGTCGGGCAAATCATTATCTTCGCAGCAAACGGATAGTCCCGGGTCGATTCGAATTCGTTCTTGTCATGGCGAGACTTTCTTTTAAGCAAGGGTTACTTACGAAGCCAGTCAGCAGTTTATGTGGGCACCAAGCATTTGAAGTTGAGTCCGATCTGGCGCCGGTCGGGGAATATCTCTGGGGTTGTAACACGGATTTTGACTATCTCCACAACAAATCATCTCAGCTTTACTTAATTCGGAAACTGGCTTCTTCATACTAAAATCTTGAGCCGGAGCAAGTCCCTCTGCCCGAATCACCGTTATGCCCTATAGACTACCCGCCCGTTAAGTATGGTGAATCCTATTCTGCCGCTCAGTTTCCATCCGATAAAGGGCGAATTCTTAGACTTGGAGCGGAAATTTTCCCTTCTTACCGTCCATTTCTTCTCAGGGTCTATAATAGTAATATCGGCCTTCTTCCCTATTTCCAGGGTACCGCCGGGCAGTTTCAGAATTCGCGCCGGATTTATGGTCATTTTGCTCAGAGCATCCGCCCAGGAAAGATATCCTCGGTCTATCAATTTGGTTTTGACCAGCCCGAGAGTGGTCTCGAGCCCAATCAATCCGGGCGGCGCCTGGTCGAACTCGACATCCTTCTCCTCCTCCGCATGCGGCGCATGGTCGGAACTGATGCAGTCGATGGTGCCGTCAAGCAATCCTTCAATAACCGTCTCGACATCCTTTTGCGTTCTGACAGGCGGATTGACCCGCAGGCTGGTATTGAATTCCTTGCCAATTTCCTCGTCGGTCAGCGAAAAATGATGCGGCGTAACTTCGGCTGTGACATTTATCCCTTCCGCTTTCGCCAGCCGCACCGCCCGCACCGCGCCGGCGGTAGAGATATGGGCAATATGAACGCGTCCTCCGGTGAAGGCGCAGAGTCGAATGTCGCGGAGCACCGCTATCTCTTCGGCGACAGCGGGACTTCCTTTCAAACCGAGCCGGGTCGATTGATAAGATTCGTTCATTACCCCAGATGCGCTCAGAAATCTGTCTTCCGCATGGGATATAATAGGGATATTGAACATTTGAGCATATTCGAGGGCACGGCGCATCAATTCCGGATTTTGCAGATAGTTGCCGTCATCGGAAATGGCGACCGCTCCGGCATTTACCAGGTCACCGATTTCGGCCAGTTCTTCCCCTTTAATTCCTTTGGTAATTGCTCCTACCACATAGACATTGGCGTCCGCCATCTCCGCCCGGGAGAGAACGAACTTGACGGTTTCCTGATTATCTATGGTCGGCGTAGTGTTTGGCATACAGCAGACGGAAGTAAATCCGCCGGCGGCGGCGGCCTGGCAACCGGTGATAATGGTTTCTTCATCTTCTCGTCCCGGTTCCCGCAGATGCACGTGCATATCAATCAACCCTGGCACAACCAGTTTCCCCGAGGCATCAATAATCTTATCCGGCGGAATATTGGCGGAATCTTTTTTGGAGCCCCCATCTTTTCCGACTCTGGCAATCTTGCCCTCTTTGATAAAGATATCCGCTTCGTTGCCAAAGCCGATAGCCGGGTCGATTACCAGCCCGTTTTTGATGACCAGGTCAAACTCCGATATCTTCATCTATTCCTCCTCGGCTTTCTTGCCGGATAAAAGATATAGAACCGCCATCCGCACGGCCTGACCGTTAGTAACCTGCTCCAAAATAACCGAGGCATCCCCATCGGCAACCTCGTTTGTTATCTCTACGCCCCGGTTCATCGGACCGGGATGCATTATGGTGTAATTTTTATTCAGAAGCGCCAGGCGTTCTCGAGTCATTCCGAACAGATTGGTATATTCTCTCTGTGACGGAAAGAGTCCGGCTTGCTGCCGCTCCAGTTGAATTCTCATGATGTTGACGACATCCGCTCCTTCAATCGCCTTGTCCATATTTTGATAGACATCGACTTCGAACTTTTCGACTTCGACAGGAAGCAATGTTGTCGGTCCGCAAACTGCCACCGACGCGCCCATCGCTTTTAATCCCCAAATATTGGAACGGACCACCCGGGAGTGTTTGATATCACCTACCAGCACCACCCTCAGGTCTTTGAGCCGACCATATTTTCTTCGAATTGTGAACATATCCAGCAGCGCCTGAGTGGGATGCTCATGCGAACCGTCGCCGGCATTAATCACATTTGACTGAATGCACTGCGTCAGGAAATAAGGCACGCCTGTTGACGAGTGCCGCACCACCACCATGTCTATTTTCATCGCCTCGATATTTCGCACCGTATCTTTAAGAGTTTCTCCTTTTTTCACCGAAGACGTCGCCGGCGTAAAACTAATGCTGTCGGCCGACAGCCGCTTTTCGGCAAGTTCAAAGGATATCCTTGTCCGGGTGGACGGCTCATAGAAGAGGTTTATAACCGTTATTCCCCGCAGGGTCGGCACTTTCTTGATGGGTCTCTCAATAATCTCGCGGAAAGACTCCGCCGTATCCAATATCAGGGTAATCTCTTCCTCGCTCATCCCCTCCAGCCCCAGCAAATGACGAGACTTGAGTTGCATTATTTCTTACCCCCTTTCCGCCGCGGCTTCTTTGACGCTACAATCTCCGGAACCGGCTTTTTCATTCCCTCTTTCACCACAAAAACCCCTTCCCGTCCGTCGGTTTCGTTCAGCCGCACCAGCACGCGGTCATCAGCCGCCGTCGGAATATTCTTTCCTACAAAATCAGGTCGGATGGGCAATTCTCGATGCCCCCGGTCTATCAGAACCGCCAGTTGAATCGATTTTGGTCTCCCAAAATCAATTATCTGGTCCAGCGCCGCTCTGATGGTTCGTCCCGTGAACAGGACATCATCAACCAGTATCACATTCCGCCCCGCCACATCGAACAAAATTTCTGTCCTCTGTATCACCGGTTGGTCAAGTTTGAAATGAGTATCATCCCGATAGAGGTTGATATCCATCAAACCGACGGGGATGTCGCGATTTTCAATTTCCCGAATTCTTTCTGCGACCCGTTTGGCTATATCGGCTCCGCGACTCAGTATGCCGATTATCACCAATGTGTCCGCGCCGCCGTTTTTTTCGAGGATTTCATGCGAAATCCGCGTGATGGCGCGCGCTATCCCCTTTTCATCGAGGACCTCTTCTATCTTTTCCCTGGTCACACCGCCTCCGTGGTGATAGATTATTGCTTACTGCTGCCGGAGGAAAAAATGATTTGAAAACTTTTGTTTGGAATACTTTGTCGAAGATACTAATCATTTCTTCCTTTAGCCGCCTCTCCGGACGGCTTTAAAAGGTCAAAAAACCAAAGCGATTATATCATTAATTTTCCGGGCGTCAAGCACTTTCTGAAAGAATCTTGGGGGAAAATGCAAAGCGGTGTAAAATACCCAGGTCAGTATCCCCCAATTCGCTAATCTAAAGCCCCAATTCCTCTTTAACCCCGGTTTCGTCGAAGCGGCGGATTTCGCCCCACTCCTGAAGTTGAAAAGTTATTAATTCCGGTGGCGATAGAAAACTATGGTAAGCGGCATTTCGGAAAAACTCTTCCCGGCTTAAATTGCTTTCAATTCTGCCTTGTTTCAGGGTTATAATCCGCTCACACAAATCAAAGACAATGTTGCCGTAATGCGAGATTATCAGTACTCCAACCCCCTGTTCTTTAAGCGTTTTCACCAGACATCGAAAATGCCCTATCCCTTCGGCATCCAAACCGCTGGTTGGCTCATCAAAAAAGATGTGTGACGGCTTCATGGAGAGAATGGCGGCAAAAGCCAGACGTCTCTTTTCCCCGCCGGAAAGACTGAAAGGGTCTCGATTATAAAATGACGCGCGCTCCAGCCCCACCATCCGATAGCAGTCCTCCGCAATCCGGTCAATTTCGGTTAAGCCAAAATTCTCCGCCCCGAAGCGAATCTCTTTTTCCACCGTCTCAAGAAAGAATTGCCTTTCCGGATGCTGAAACGAAACCGCCAGACGAGGATTTTCCGAATCGAAACCGGCATAAAGAATCTTGCCGCGGTCCGGTTTCAGGAGTTTCGCCATCAGTTGTATCAAAGTGCTTTTTCCGCTTCCCGAAGGGCCCACCAGACCGCACACCGAACGGTTGTCAACGGCAAGCGATTCCCCGCAAAACAGCCGGGTGCCGGCAGAGCCATTGGGATAAGCGAATTGAAGGTCTTTAACTCTTATCTGTCGAACCGGGAAATCATTAATGGAAGACGAATTTCCTTTTTTGACCGTTTTGAAGGTATCGCCGCGCAGCCGGTATCGAAGCGGCGTTTCAATCCCGGCTTCCCGACAAAGCGCCGGATTGGAGAAGGCCTCGCCCGGAGGTCCGGAGAAAAGAACCTTTCCTTTGCTCAGTACAATTAACCGCGGATACTGCTCAGCTATGTATGAGTATTGCGTAATCCGCACTACCGTCAGGAGGGGATGCACCTGCAGCAATCTGGTCAGAGCCTCGTGCAGAAGTCGTTTCCCGGCTTCATCCAAAAACGACCCCGGCTCATCCAGTATCAAAATCTCCGGCGCTGCCGCCATCACCGAGGCTAACGCCAGTTTCTGCTTTTCGCCGCCGGAAAGTTGTGAAGTCAGCCGTTCTCGTTTCTCTTCCAGATTGAAAAGACGGAGCATCTCCCCTACCCGCTCCTTCATTTCGGGACGGGGCATATTTAGATTTTCGAGGGTGAAGGCGATCTCTCTCTCTACGGTCGATGCCACCAGTTGATTGTCGGGATTCTGAAATACCAGACCGATTTTTCTCTTGAGCGCACGGCCGTCGGCTGTCTCCGCAGGATTTAACCGGTCGATTTCTATTCTGCCCGATTCTGCTTTAAGAAGCCCTTTCGCGAGTAAAGCAAAAGTTGTCTTACCGGAACCGTTATTGCCGATAATGGCGCATTTCTCACCGGCGTTGATATGTAATGAGAGGTTCTCAACGGCTCGAATCCCCTGCGGATAATGAAAAGTTACATCAGCAAATTTTATCATAAAAAACGCCGATGGGTAATTAACGCCATCGGCGCGAAAATTCAAGTCAATTCAGTCTTAACCGTGCCGGTTACGGAAATATTCTCATTTGTAGCGGATGTCAAGTTCTCGCGCCGCCTTGACTTCATCCAGTCGGCGCACCGGTGTCGTGAAGGGGGCATGATGCAACTTTTCGGCATCGCTCTCCACTTCGGCTGATATGGCTATCAAAGTCTCGGCGAATGCTTCCAGCGTCTCGCGGCTCTCGGTCTCAGTCGGCTCAATCATGAATGCCTCCGGGACTATCAGCGGGAAATAGACGGTCGGGGCATGAAATCCGAAATCAAGAAGTCTCTTGGCAATATCCAGCGCTTTGGCGCCCTGTTTTTTTTGACGGGTGCAGGAAAGCACAAATTCATGCTGGCAAATCGAATCATAGGGCATCTCAAAGTGTTCCTTTAGAAGTTCTTTGAGATAGTTGGCGTTGAGTATCGCATTCTCGGACACTTCTCTCAGCCCCTTGGCGCCCAGTGTTCGAATATAAGCATACGCCCGAATCGAATTGGCGAAATTGCCGTAAAAGGAATGCACTCTTCCGATCGATTTGGGACGGTCGTAATCCAGAAACAGGCGATTATCTTCGTCGGTTTTTTTCGACAATACCGGCGCCGGCAGATACGGCTCAAGCCTCTTTACGACCCCAACCGCCCCCGCGCCGGGACCGCCGCCGCCATGCGGTGTTGAGAAAGTCTTATGCAGATTGAAATGGAGAATATCGAATCCAATTTTCCCCGGCTGGACAATTCCCAACTGGGCATTGAGATTCGCTCCGTCCATATAGAGCAACGCGCCGGCGTCATGCACAATCCGGGCAACCTCGACGATATTCGATTCGAATAATCCCAGGGTATTCGGATTGGTGAGCATCAATGCCGCCGTCTCATTGTCGATAGCGGCCGCCACCGCCTCCGGAGAGATAATCCCGTTATCATTCGATTTGATTTGAACGGTCTTATAACCGGCAAGGCTCACTGAAGCGGGATTGGTTCCGTGGGCCGAATCCGGAATCAATATCTTTCGGCGCGGATTCCCTTTATCCTTATGGTATGCCCTTATAATCAATAATCCGACGAATTCCCCCTGCGCCCCGGCTACCGGCTGCAGCGATACGGCGTCAAATCCCGAAATTTCCTTGAGGTAACCTTCCAGTTCATACATTATCTGAAGGGATCCGGCGGCCGTTCGACAGGGCGCCAGCGGATGCTGCTCAGCAAACCCGGGCAGCGAAGCCGCCCGGTCATTCAGTTTCGGGTTATATTTCATTGTGCAGGAGCCGAGGGGGTAGAAGCCTTTATCGATGTGATGATTCTTCACTGAGAGTCCGATGTAATGCCTCATCACTTCCCCTTCGGTAACCTCCGGCATAGGGGCATCGACATCCCGTCGGTATTTTCTGGGGATGAAGTTCAGAAGTTCCTGCTCTGAGCGGGATGGCTCCGGCATCGGGGTCCCGATTCTTCCCGCCCGGGATTTTTCATGAATCAGAATCTGTTTATTCATTATGCTGCAATTTGCTCGCTGTTTAAATTAAGACCCGCTCGTCGTGTCGGGATTTTTGAGTTTTTCAATCTGCTGACGGGCATAGGTTGTGTCGGCGCTGGTGGGATTATTGCCGATAAAGTTCTCGAAGGCTTTAATTGCGGCGGTGGTATCTCCTTTTTGACGCAGACAGATAGCGGTCCAGATTTCAGCGTCGACCGCCATCTCCGTCCCGGCAAATTGCTTCCGGACTTTTCCGAAAATCGCCATCGCATCGTCAAAGTTCTTGCCCCGACGTTTCAAGTCGGCGACCGCCATCATGGCTTTATCGGTATACCCTTCTTTATTCTGCGAGTCGGTATCGATAATTTTCTGGAAATATGATTCCGCCTCCGGATACATTCCCCGGTCGGCATATTTCTCACCTATAATGGCATTAAGTTCGTTGGTGGCGCCGCTGTCGGCTTGACGCAGATAGTAATTCAAAGTATGAATGTCATTCATGTAATCATTAATCGCCCCGATAAAGTCAGGCGGCGGCAGAAAACCGGCGATGCGGTCAATCTCGGCGCCGTCACTGTTGGCAAAAACGACGGTGGGATAGCCGCTCACTCCGTATTTGCGGGCAGTTATGGTGTCCTGCTCGGCATTTATTCGGGCAAATACGATATCATTTGACATGGCGATAACCGCCGAGTCAACAAAAGTCACGGTATCCAGACGTTTGCACCAGGTGCACCAATCGGTGTAGAAATCAATTATTAATTTTTGATTCTTTTGCTGCGCCAGTTGCAATGCCTGCTCATAACTGGTGGCAAATTCAATCTTGGCAGGCGCCATCACTTCCGTTTTCTTGGAACATCCGCCAAAAAACAGCAACGCCGCCAGGCCGACGCAAAATACGGCCAATCCCAACTTTCTCCCTTTTCTCATAACATCTCCAGTAATTAGAATTTATGATTTCCTTATCGAACTTACGTTCTACGAATACACAGTAGCGTTTTTTGCATACGTTTCAAACCGGGGTCCCCTACCGTTTTGCCGGTGACAGGGTCGCCTCCGATGCCGCCTCCTGCATTGCCCGGGCAAACGCCGCAATCTCAGCGTCCGTTCGCTTCTCCGTGGCGGCGACAAGCAACCCGTGCTCCATTCCAGGATAGAATCGTCCCAAATCAATTCCCGCCAGAATTCCATAGCGGTCTATCATGGTTTCAATTAATTGACTGGCTGGAATCGGTGTTCGGATGACCGTCTCCCGGACAAAGTCACCCGGGAAGTAGGCGGAAAATCCCGGAAGAGAAGCGATTTTTTCGGCGGCCCGATGTGTTTTATCCAGACAGAGCAACGCCACTTTCTTGAGACCTTCTTTGCCGAGGAGCGCCAGATAGACGGTTGCCGTTGTGGCGCAGAGCGCCTGATTGGTGCAGATATTGGAAGTTGCTTTTTCTCGCCGAATATGCTGCTCGCGAGTCTGCAGGGTCAGGACAAAGCCGGGCTTGCCTTCTTCGTCAATCGTGCGCGCCGCCAGTCTTCCCGGCATCAGTCTTATCAATTCTTTCTTGACCGCAAAAAAGCCGAGTAACGGTCCGCCGAAATTCAGCGGAATCCCCAATGGCTGTCCTTCACCCACAACAATGTCGGCGCCGCAGATCGCCGGTGTTTTTAGAAGCGCCGCCGCAATCGGGTCAACCGCTTCAATAGACAGTCCGCCGCTCTTATGAATCAAGTCTGCCGCCGGCTCAATATCTTCAATCAATCCGAAAAAGTTCGGCTGAGCCATAAGAAGGGCCGCCGTGTTGTCATCAATTGCGGACCGGACCTGCTCCAGGTCAGTCACGCCATGGTTATGGGGAATGACGACTATCTCGATATTCAGACCGGAGAGATAGGTTTTTATTACATCGCGATAAAGCGGGCTGACCGTATCTGAGATGAGTATTTTCGTTCGTCGCGTGTGCGCCAGCGCCAGGTGAACCGCCTCCGCAGCGGCCGAAGCGCCGTCATACATCGAAGCATTAGCGGCATCCATTCCGGTTAGACGGCAGATATTGGTCTGAAATTCGTATATAACCTGAAGCGTTCCCTGCGCCACCTCCGCCTGATACGGCGTATATGCGGTTACAAACTCCGGACGACTCAATATTGTCCCCAGCGCCGAAGGGATGAAGTGGTCATAGACCCCGCCGCCAGCAAAAATTGCCAGTTCGGTCTTGTTCTTAAGAGAGATTTCTTCCATCTCCCGAAGCAATTCCATCTCCGACAGCGGCGCCGGAAGGTCCAGCGGCGATTTCATCTGTATCGCCGACGGTATCGGCTTTTGCAGTTCCTCAATATTTTTGACCCCAATTTTTTCAAGCATAATCCGACGGTCATCGTCGGTATTCGGTATGTATGACATAGACGGAAGATTATCCTATTCGACAAGTTTTATGTAATCGTCAGCGGTGAGAAGTTTCCCCAGTTCCGAGGGGTCGTTGATTTTGATTTTAATCATCCATCCATCCCCGTAACAGTCGCGATTTACAGCCGTCGGGTCGCTTTCCAGGTTGCCGTTGGTCTCGGAAACTTCACCGGAGACCGGCGCGAAAATTTCGGAGACCGCTTTCACCGCTTCAATCGTCCCGAACGGCTGAAGAGCCTTTACTTTGGTCCCCACTGACGGCAACTCCACGAAAACCACATCCCCCAGTTCCCCCTGCGCGAAATCTGTTATTCCGACCGTAGCAATATCCCCATCCATTTTAACCCATTCATGCTCTTTGGTGTATTTCAGGTCTGATGGAATATTCAAAAAACACCTCCTCTATTTTTGCTCATCTTCAGTCGCTTTAGTCGTGATCTCTTTGGTCTGTTTTTCAGCCTCTCCCATGCGGTAGATAAAGGATGTATCAAACCGGCCGTTTATGAAATCAGGATGACTGAATATCTTTTTATGATAACCGACCGTGGTGGGAATTCCTTCAATAATGAATTCCTCCAGGGCATATTTCATTTTTTCAATCGCTTCCCGCCGTGACTGCGCCCGCACTATTAACTTGGCAATCATTGAGTCATAATACGGGGGGATAACATATTTGGCATAAGCGGCGGTATCTACCCGGATGCCATGTCCGCCCGGGACATGAAAGGAAGTTATCTCTCCCGGCACCGGACGAAAGTCTTTATCGGGGTCTTCGGCATTTATCCGGGCTTCGATGGCATGCCACTTGAGGATGATATCTTCCTGACGGTAGCGCAGTTTTTCTCCGGCGGCCACCCGAATCTGTTCTTTCACCAAATCTATGTCAGTCGCCTCTTCGGTAATAGGATGCTCCACCTGAATGCGGGTGTTCATCTCCATAAAATAAAAGTTGAGGTCGGCATCGACCAGGAATTCAATGGTTCCGGCGCCCAGATATTGTATGTTCGCAGCCCCCAGAACCGCCGTCCGTCCCATGATAGCCCGAAGTTCCGGCGTCACCAGCGGCGAGGGGCATTCCTCCACCAGTTTTTGATAACGTCTCTGAATGCTGCAGTCTCTTTCTCCGAAATGAATGATATTGCCGTAGGAATCGCCCATTAATTGAATTTCAACATGGTGCGGACTCAAAATAGCCTTTTCCAGAAAAACATTGGGGTTCTTAAAAGCCGCCTCGGCCTCCACCCGCACCATTGGAAAGTTGCTTTCCAGTTCGGTTTCATCCCGGCAGAGTCGCGTCCCCTTGCCGCCGCCACCGGCAACGGCTTTTATCATCACCGGATAACCGATTTCCGCGGCAATCGATTTCGCTTCATCGAGCGTTCCAACAACCCCCTCCGAACCGGGTATGACCGGGATCCCGGCTTCGCGCATCGTCTGCTTGGCGATATTCTTGTCCCCCATCTTTCGAATCATATCCGGCTTGGGGCCGATAAAAGTCAAGCCGCAGGATTCGCAGATTTCGGCAAACTCGGCGTTTTCGGCAAGAAATCCATATCCGGGATGAATGGCGTCGGCGTTGGTCACTTCCGCCGCGGAAATAATCCGCTTGGCGTCAAGGTAACTGGAACCGGCCGGAGCCGGACCGATGCAGACATCTTCATCGGCAAACCGAACATGAAGCGAAGCGCGATCGGCTTCGCTGTAAACGGCTACAGTCTTTATCCCTAACTCGCGGCAGGCGCGGATTACCCGCAGCGCAATCTCGCCGCGATTGGCAATTAATATCTTCTTAAACAATGATTCCTATTCTCCAATCCAGTCCGATCTCCAATCAGACTAATATACACTAAAAACGATGAATGTCGCCTTCTTTTTCTTCCTGCGACTCTGAGGATTGCCACCGCTCGGACGCCCCGGTAATCCCCTTGACCCGCAAGTCGAAGTCGTCCGGATTGGTGCACTGATTCATCGCCTCTTCAAATGAAATCATCCCGCTCCGGTAGAGATGCATTATCGACTGGTCAAAAGTAATCATCCCGTACTGCCCCCCCTGCTCTATAAGGTCGGGAATGCTTGAGGTCTTATCCTGATTGACAATATAATCACGAACCGCCGCGGTCGATATTAGAATTTCCAGCGCCGGTACCCGCCCCGGCATATCGGTTCGGGCAAGCAGCCGCTGGCAGACAATCGATTTGAGCGTTCCAGCCAGTAGCAGCCGAATCTGCTGATGCTGATGCGGCGGGAAAAAAGAGATAATGCGGGAGAGCGTTTCCACGGCATTCAGAGTGTGAAGTGTCGTCAGCACCAGATGCCCGGTATCGGCGGCCGTCAGAGCAATCGACATCGTATCCAGGTCGCGGATTTCTCCAATCAGAATTACATCCGGGTCCTGGCGAAAAGCATGTCTCAGCGCCGAGGCAAAAGTCTCGGTATCGGCGCCTACCTCGCGCTGGCTTATAATAGACTTTTTATCCCGGTAGATATATTCAATCGGGTCTTCAATGGTGAGGATATTGTCATCACGATTCTCATTCATATGCTCAATCATCGCCGCCAGAGTGGTCGATTTACCGGAACCGGTGGTTCCCGTAATTATGATAAGACCGCGCCGCTCCATTGCCAGTTTCCGAATGGTATCGGGAAGATTCAGTTCATCAAAGGAAGGCACATTGGTGTTGACCGCGCGGATGGCAATACCACTGGTTCCCCGCTGTCGGAAGAGGTTTATACGGAACCGCCCCAGTTTAGCGACCGATAACGCCAGGTCCATCTCGTTTTTCTTCCGGAATCGCTCCAGTTGCTGCTCGTTCAGAATCTGGCTGACAACATTTTCCATTTCGTCTATGGTGATAGGGGTAGTCGATATCTGCTCCAGATGACCATTGACACGAATATGCGGACGAATGCCGACACGGATATGCAGGTCGGATGCATTGCGACTGAGCATCTCAACAAGCATCTGTTTGAGGTTCATATCCCGCCTCCTGAAGGTGTTCTTATCTTAACCTTGCGGGTCGATCAGGAATAGAACCTGCCCGAATTCGACGGGCTGGGCGTTTTCCACGAGAATTTTTGTAACGGTGCCGGCGACTTCTGATTCGATTTCATTCATCAGTTTCATCGCTTCGACGATACAAACCACCTGACCGACCGAAATTTTCTGACCCAGTTTCACATACGGAGGGGCATCCGGCGCCGGTGAGGCGTATAATGTCCCGACCATTGGTGACTTGATCTCTACATAGTTCTTTTCGGCATCAGCAGGCTTCGTCTCCACTGCCGCGACTGCCGGCGCCGAGACTACGGCGGCCGGCGGCATCGGTACCGGTGCAACGTTCTGGATGACCGCCGGCTGGTCAGACTTGCCGTTGCGACCGCTCATCCGGCGAGTGATTCTTACCGTCCGACCCCAGCTGGTAACCTCTAACTGATCAATATCCGATTCTTCAACCAATCTTATCAATTTCTTAATCGTTTTCTCACGCATTTTCCACCTCGTAGGGGGTTGGGAATGGAAAAAAAGATAACAAATAAAAACTACAGTTCAAACAAATTTTTTGGTGACCGGGTCATTACTCTACCACCCCTTGTGGTCACGAGAACGTCATCCTCAATTCTTACCCCACCCCAGCCGGAAATGTAGATTCCGGGTTCTATCGTTATGACCATCCCTGACTTAAGAGTGTCGGTGCTGCGCGGCCCGACATTCGGCTTGGAATGTATATAGACTCCCAACCCGTGCCCTAGCCCATGGCCAAAATTTTTCCCAAATCCTGCCCTGGCAATAATGTCCCGCGCTACTTTGTCGACCATTTTTCCTTCGACACCGTGCCTAACTTTTTTTATGGCAGCGAGTTGCGCCCGCAAAACGATATTATAAATCTTCTGTCGGTCACTTGCTTTGCCGACTACCACAGTTCTGGTAAGGTCGGCGGTATAACCGTTATACATAGCGCCGAAGTCAAAAGTAACAAAGTCCCCTTGGGCTATTTTCTTTGCCGATGCCACCCCGTGAGGCATGGCGGAGCGATATCCTGATGCCACAATGGTCTCAAAAGCGGGCTTCTCCGAACCAAGAGCCATCATTTGGTACTCCAGTTCCGCCCGGATTTCGTTTTCCCTGAGACCAGGACGAAGGTAACCCAGAATTCGTTCGAAAGCAGTGTCGGTTATATCCATCGCCTTTTGCAGAGAGGCAATCTCGTCGGCTTCTTTTATAACCGAAAAACGCTCCACTATGTCGGTCACAGGTATAAGCAGGGCGCCGGCCAGGCCGTTCTGAATTCTCTGCAGTTCACTATGGGTCAGATAGGCAGATTCAAATCCGTATCTCAGGTTTTTAGACTGGAACTGCTTAAGGTCTTTTAACTCGGAAATCGGGTCCGCTTTGGTGATAATGACCTTTGCCCCTTTGACCTCTTTGGCGGCCTGGTCTTTGTATCTGAAATCGGTAAGAAAATAGGCGTCCTTCGCTCTAATGATAAGGAGCCCCGAGGAGCCGCTATACCCGCAGAGATATCGTATATGCACCAGCCGATTGACCAGGAAGCTATCGAGGTTTTCCTTTGCAAGCAGCCTTTGTATCTTTTCAATTCGCTTCTTATACATTTTTCTTGTCCTTACTTAATGATGCTTCTATGACTTCTATCTTCTCGGAAATTCGGGGATTCCCCCCGGCTTCCGCCAGTTCATTGAATACTTTCAGAGCCAAACGATAGTACCCTTGAGCCATCAGGAGATTTCCCAGAGTTTCGGTCCGGAACGGTATATCGCGCAATTTTTCTTCGGCGGTTTCCCTCTTATCTTCTCCCTTACGCAGCATTATTATTTTAGTTGCCGTGACAGGTCTATCTGTAGTCGCCGATGCCAGGGCTGAAAAATCAGGAGCCGCCTGCAGAAATCGCTCATAGTATGAAAAGGCGCTGGCGCTGTCGCCGGAATTGAATTTGATATCTCCCAGATATTTCAGCGCCACCAGATTGTCCGGGTCCTTCTCCAGAACCCGGTAAAATTCCTGTTGCGACAGTTCCAACTGTCCGGTATGAAACAACGCCCGTGCCATAATTGTTCGCCCCGAAATCATTTCCGGATATTCCGCCAGTCTCAAACGGCAGAGTTCGATTGCCCGCGAGAATTTCTTTTCCTGGAAATATTCCCATGCCAGCGCCGGCCAATACCCTTTGGCGGAAAGTTCAGAAATCAAATTGCTGTTCATACCTGACGACAATATAGGAGATATAATTGTTGTAGAAAAGAAAATATCGCGTCGTTACAATCAATACTGACCGAGCGGGACATCAACCAGGTCTGACATTGCAACTCAGTCGAGAAGGGAACTGATTGGACGATTCTGATAGGGTTTTTGAGCCTCTCTAACTCGCGACTACAACCAGTCAAACCAATCCCAGAACTCGGTGCGGATGGTGCGGAAAAATTTGCGGTATATATGATAACTTATTTTTCTTTTGCCGCAATAGATATTGGCGACTCCGGTCATCCCGGGTCGGAGAAGATGAGCGTCATTGGGCACCAGGCAGGCAGTCTGAAAGACTCTGTCCCCATCAAGATTCTCCACAATCTTATTGTCAATTCGATAGACCTCACCATAGAAAGATAACTCGGGATATCCACGCACTTTGAATTTCACTTTCTGTCCCAAACCGATATCGGCAAGTT
The DNA here is from genome assembly GCA_020724775.1 of Ignavibacterium sp. Lineage (GTDB taxonomy): Bacteria > Zixibacteria > MSB-5A5 > GN15 > PGXB01 > DYGG01. The sequence goes on from DYGG01000002.1 coordinate 44,003, forward strand.
CTTTTTCCGACAGAGTAATCATCGCTTCCACCGTGTCCAAATTGGCTATTTCGCAGACCGTCTCCCCGGTATCGAGATGAAGCACTGTCCCTGAGATGGTCGCCTTTATCTCGTAGGCTTCCTGCTGACGGGAATGGAACTCAATCTGGCTTTTGAGACGGTCGATCTCCGCCACCTTGGCATTTATCTCTTCGGGGCGGGTTCCGGCTTTCAGCAGATAGAGGCGATTCTGCGCCCCCTTGAGGCGCGCATCCCAGACCAGGGAATCGGCCCGGGCATCCTCCCAGGCCTGTTTTGCCACCAGGTTTTTCGAGTACATCTCATTTATCCGGGTCAGATTCAGACTCGACTGGTCCAGTTTCGCCTGCATTTCCCGCACGGTATTGCGGGCTTCTTCAATTTCCTGCGGCCGCGCCCCCTGTTTGAGAATAGCCAGTTGCTCTTCAGCCTCCCGCAGACGGGCGGTAAATTCATTTATCAGGTGCGATGTCTCGGTATTAATCAGACGGGCTATCACCTGCCCGGCAACAATGCTGTCGCCGATGCTGACCAGCGGTAGAAGATGGGTCGTCGTATAATCGCTCGAAAATGTGCTCACTTCCCGCTTCTGCCCGGTGGAGCGATTCGATTTATCATACTGCAGAAGTTCTGCATATCCGGCGCTGTTATATTTGAGCGTTAAAATCTGGCGTGGGCTGATTTCCAATTCCCCTTTCACCCGCAGCTCGACTTTTACGAAAACGACCAGCAATATCAGTCCGATAAGTATCACTGCCGTCGTTATCCGCCCGGGCCAGCGACGGAGGAAACTCCCTTCCGCTTTCACCGCTTTGCCTGTCTCTTTGACTGCGTCCATAATCAGATTCCTGAATAGAAATAGCATGATGGCGGCAAATATTAAAAAGCCGGTGCCGCCCAATCGGGATACCAGAAACTGCGCCAATATTAAGAAGAAGTATCCCAGGATAAAGACTACATAAATAAATGACAAAATTCCATAATAAAAATAGATTCTTTTCTCGCGGAGACTGTACCCCGGGTCATCTCGCCATAGCCCCGACAGGAGTCGTCGAAGCAGCCCTCTCCAGTATCTTCCTGCTTTCTGGCGAAGATTGGGAATCTCCAGATAATCGCTGAGAAGATAATATCCGTCATATTTCAGCAGGGGATTGAAGTTGAACAGGGTGGCGATACCGGAAAAAGCCATCACAGCCAGCGCAACCAGATTTATAGTTGTGTCAGTTGCCGTTATCCTCCAGACCAGCACCGATAGCGACCAGATGAAGAGTTGGAAAAAACCGCCGGAAAAGGAAACCCAGAGACGTTTTCTTTTCTCGGTGAAAAGCCAGGCATCGCTGACATTGCAGTAGAAAGCCGGCTGAAAGTACATCAGAAGAAAGCCGATATCGCGGACTTCGCCGCCGTAGTACTTGCAGGTTAGCCCGTGCGCGAACTCATGCAATACCGCCACCGTCAGCATAGAAAGATAGAAGATGATTATTCCATGAATTGTAAAGATCTCCCCCATCCCCCGCACAATCTCACGACTGTTGTTCATTGATAAGAGAAGGGCAAAAAGAATCAGTAAGATAGCAAATGCTACAAAATGCGGCGTGAAAAACAGTCGCACGCGAGTTATGAGGCGGTCAAACAGCCGACCCGGGTCGATTGCTTTCAGTTTAATAAACAGCAGCCTGCCGAAAAGAGAGCGCTTCGGCTCTCGGGTCGCCTCCCGCTGCCGCCGCAGCAGTTCCTTGCGGGTCAGGTCATTGTCGAGAAAACAGAGTGTTTGCAGATGTGCCGCGAATCCCTCAATCGAAGCGGCATCAATTTCCAGATTGAACCGCCGAGTGAACTCGACGGTAATATCCGAAATTCTCCTGGTGCCGTCAAAACAGGAGATGATAAAATACTCCGGCTCCCTCACCTGAAAGAAGAGACCGGTTATCGGGTCTTTTATAACGAAATTTCTGGAACCATCTTTGCCGGTCAGTTCCCGGATAATCAGATCATCCCTGATTTTGGGCGGTTTATCCATAAAGCCTCAGGCGATTTGTTGATATAAAATAAGGAAGGGGAGCGAATCCGTCAAAGGAATAAATGGCCGGTCTCAGCCGAATATCCTGTAATATAAATAAATCATAAGCCCCATGAAGGCGATACCGCTGTAAACGCCCAGCATATAATTTCCGATCCACCAGGGTCGGGACTTTTTCTTCTCCGGCTTTTTCAGAATGGTATGGCAGTGCTTGCAGACCATTGCCCCCGGCGCAATCTCTTCCATACAGTAGGGGCATTTGCTTTTTTCTTTTGATTTAAGCAGTTTCACGGCAGTAAAATCAGCATCAGAATTATATTTTGGCAATATAAAAATTTATGCCCCGCGTTTGAAGGAAGAGTCCCTCTATGTCGGCCGAATTCTCGCCGGATACTCTGTCCTTCCTAAGAGCCTGACGTAAACACTTTGGCGGTCAGGCCGGATATTCTATTCGCGCGAACCACTCCAGTTCAATTTCCGGAAAGAGAGCGTCACGTTTCTTGCTGTCGGAGTAAAACTCCCAATCGCCATGCGAAGGTTTTTCCCCGGCAATCATCCTGTCTGCCATCTCGGCCAGGCGTTTGAATATCGACCAGTGCTCTGACAGGCGAAGTTCCGCATAATCGCGCGCCGACCAGGTGGATATCAGAAACTGCCAGTCGGAAGCGGCCATCAGCATCAACTCCCGCGCCGACTGCTTGATTAGTTCGGTCAATTCCTCTGATATAGAGTCTTTGTTCGCTTCATAATGGCGCGCCAGGTCGCAGAGTTTTTTCTCCGCTTCATAAATATGCTTCCAGGTCCATTCATTCTCGGCATTGAGCCAGATATAATGATTTCCCCCTTCACCCCAACTTCCCTCCGGTATCGAAATTACTTCGGTCGGCTGCACTCTATCGAGATGTTCCCCCAGAAAGGTCAGATCTACTTCCGGGTCAAGGCAGATTTTGCGCAGCACTTCCTTCAAAAACAGCGGTCCTTCAAACCACCAATGTCCGAAAAGTTCGGCGTCATACGGCGCCGTTAATATCCCCGCCCGACGCGACTGCTCATAAAATCCGGTCACGATTTCATGAATCTTCCCGACAAAGTGAGCCGAATTTTCCCCGATTCGCGCCAAGGCGGTCTTGCGGAAATACTCCACCTTGTCGGCTAAATCTGATTTCGATGAGGTCACGGCCCAGTATCGATGCCCTCCCGGAAAGCGTTTCTTATGGAAGTCGAGATAATTCCCATCGCCGGGATACCCATGCTCGCCGGACCAGACCAGAAGCCCTGTCTCCGGGTCGCGGGTAAAAATTGAAGTCGGCTTTTTTCCTTCCGGCGAGGAACTGATCAGATAGACTTCGCGGGGCGTTTTATCTTTCTGCTCTTCGCGCGGGCGGTATTGGGCTTCGAACTGGCCCCAGAGACGTTTTAACGCCTCGAACCGGTCAAGGTAAACACCTATCGACTTCCCCCCTTTCAGCAATGCCGAATCGACGATAAAAAAATCAATTCCGTTCTCGGAGAGGAATTCATCCACACCTTTGCGCTGGTATGCCTCCTGGCGGCCGTCAATCGGCACCGGCGGCGCCCATTTGTAGCGGGGACGATAAGCGCACTCCGGTAACCAAATCCCGCGCGGTTTCCGCCCAAAATGTTTTTCATAATTCTTTACCGCCAGTTTTACCTGCGCCTGCACGGTTTCATCGCGCGACAGAAGAGGGAAATAGCCGTGGGTGGCGCCGCAGGTCATTATCTCCAGATACCCTTGCGCCTGCAATCTTTTCAACTGACTGACGATGTCGCGGTCAATAGAGTGGAACTGCTCAAGCGTGTCTTTATAGAAATTTTCCCAGAAACGGGCGTTCTCCAGCATATTCGGCTGGGAATATTTGTAAAATTCAGCGGCATCTTTTCCGGCGGCATCGATTTTCTGAACCAGATAGGTTTCGAACTCGGTCTTAAAGGAGTCATCCGCCAACTGCTCAGTAAGCACCGGCGAGATATCAATCGTCAGTTTCGGCTTATATCCCTCCTGAACCAGTTCATTGAGAATCCGAATCAGCGGCAGATAAGTCTCAGCGGCTGCTTCGGAAAGCCAGTCCATCCCGTGCGGCCAGCGGCCATGGGCAAGCACATAAGGAAGATGCGTATGCAGCACAAAAGCAAAGTATCCTTGCGGCATCTTATTTCTCCTCGCTGTTGCTGGCCTGTCCGAAACCGATATTTTTGGGGTGCACCTCGGGAATGCCGTGGATTTTAATTTCGCCGAACTGCTTTTCAAATTTCTTCAGGTTCTCATCGAGAGTTTTCTGCAGAAGTTTCGCATGAGTGGGTGTCATTATTATCCGCGCCTGCACTCGGGTCTTGGGCGCGCCCGGCATTATCCGCGCGAAATCCATAATTATCTCGGTCGCGGAATGCGCCACCAGGACAAGGTTGGCGTAAATTCCCTCGGCTTCCTTTTCGCCGATTTCGATATTTACCTGCTGCGGTTTCATCTCCATTTTATCAACCTCACATTCCTCTTCTTGTCAATTGCCTTAACATTTTATATATTTGACCAATCATAAAAACTGTAGAGCAGGCGCTCAATTATGCCAATTAAGATTGACCGAATCGATAAAATAACCGGTAATATCGGAAAAGCAAGGATATTAATTCTCGGCGATATCATGCTCGACGAGTATCTCCATGGTGTTGTCAGCCGGATTTCGCCCGAAGCCCCCGTGCCGGTGGTCGAAATTAACAACGAGCAGATTCGCCTCGGGGGCGCCGCCAATGTTGCCAATAATATCCGGGCGCTGGGGGATGAGCCATTGCTGGTCGGCGTAATTGGCGAAGATGATGCCGCCATCAAACTCTCCCAACTTCTCAAAGAGCGAGATATTTCGCGGGAGTACTTAATTGACGACCGCGAGCGGCGGACCACGATAAAGACACGAATCATTGCCCATTCGCAGCAGGTGGTCCGGGCCGACCGGGAGGATACGTTTGAGATTTCAAGCGAAACGGAACGGCAGATTCTGAACCGGCTGCAAGCGGTCGCCGAAGGAATCGCGGCGGTGATAATCTCCGACTACGGCAAAGGGGTGATTACGGCATCGCTTCTGCAGAAGTTGATACCGTTCTGCCGCGAAAAAAATATCTTTGTGGCGGTTGACCCGAAAGAGACGCATTTTTTTAATTATAAGGGCGTTTCGGTCATAACTCCGAATCATCACGAAGCGGGATTCGCCGCCGGGAAACGGATTAAGACTGACGATGATTTGAAAAATGTGGCGCAGACTTTGCTGGACAAACTGAAAGCCGATTCGCTTCTGATTACGCGCGGCGAGAAAGGGATGTCGCTATACCGGGCAAACGGAGAGGCGGACCATTTTCCGACCGTGGCGAAGAAGGTTTATGATGTCACCGGCGCCGGCGACACGGTTATCTCCTCTTTTGTTGCGGCGGTGGCGGCGGGAGCGAGTTTGAAAGAGGCGGCGGTGATATCGAACTGTGCCGCGGGCATTGTGGTGGGTGAACTCGGCACGGCGACGGTGGCGTTACCGAAATTGGTGGAAGAATTGAAGCGGAATTTTGCGAATGGGGGATGATGTCGCTTGGTGACCGCATGGTCGCCTGATTGACATTCCCGACCCCGGTCGGCTTGCCCCGCTTGGCGGGGGAATCCAGAATGAAGACTCAAAATCAACTGTATTGGCAAAATCAAGTGAGAACAATAGAATGATGATCCCACAATCAAAACTAAAATCAACCCTCGCTTCCCTTCGTCGCGCAGGCAAGACTATCGTCTTCACCAATGGCGTCTTTGATATCCTCCATTACGGGCATATCGATTACCTCACCAAAGCGAAACGGCTCGGCGATATCCTGATTGTGGGACTTAACACCGATGCCTCGGTGCGGAAATTCAAGGGGAAGAACCGTCCGATTCAAAACGAGAGAGACCGGGCGCGGATACTTGATTCCCTCAAGCCGGTCGATTATGTAGTGCTTTTCTCCGAAGAAACTCCGGAGCGGCTGATAAGGAAAGTTAGGCCAGATATTCTGGTTAAAGGGGCTGACTATAAGATTTCCGAAATAGTGGGGGCGGAGTTTGTGAAATCATACGGCGGGAAAGTAAAACGGATTCCGCTTCAAAAGGGGCGGTCGACGAGCGGGATAATAAAGATGTTAAAGGACGAATAATATGAAAGGGTATCTCTACACTAATGGCAAGAGGAAATATATCAACGACATCTCTTTGATGCGGAAACTCATACTACAACTCAGAGAGTGTGATCTATCATATCGTCATTCGATAATGAATCAAGTTGCAAACTACCTAGCCAGCACGAGCGGTGAACGCATGTCGATTTCATTGAAAGCTGCAATAGACAAACAATTGAGGTCTCAGATATTGCGTAAGGCCTTGAAGCAATTGTCGGAGACGGTTAATAAAGGCCTCCTTCACCCAATTGACCAAGACCGTACCAAATGGGTATTTTGGACCCTCCGTTGTCACCTTATCTATATAGACACTAAAATGGTGAGGCGGCTCTTGATTGAGGAAAATCACTGGGATCCAGGATGGGCAAACTGGGCTTCGCGTCAGGCTGGAAAGATCAATGGAGGAACTACCCCAAGATTAGGAGGGCCTCACTTTAATCCCCAAGCGGTTGACGCCTGGTTTAGGCAATAGCGCTTTTCGCAATAAATGGAGTATCGCTATGATGAATAAAAGACAACTCAACACACTCTTGATTGGGACAGCTGTTCTAATATTCCTGAGCTTGATGTGCGTGCCATACCAAGAAGTCAGAAAGAATAGTAATGGGCAGGTGACGCAAGCTGAATTTCGGGGATATGGCCCATTATTTTCTCCGCCTAAGGCCAAGAGGGAAGTGGGGTTGCTGTACTCTGTCAAGATTGACTCAGGCAGACTAGCCATTCAATCTCTATTGGTAGTTGCCGTTTTTCTCATCTTCATCATTGTTTGGCGAAATCGTACTTGAGAATCCAGCATCCACCGCCATAGTGAATTCAATATGCGCAAGGGTATTTATTCCGCAAAGCGGAACAAATATGGCACGAGTGCGGGGCTCGTGCCGTGCAGGAAGAAGATGTCGAAACCGAGGACCTACCGCAACACCTTTAACAGGACCGGGCGGATCCGAAGAGGCTGTGTCGCAAGTGCTCAGAGTCAAACCTTAGAAGAGCGGCAGATCACAATTTCGCGGACCAAGATCTGAAATCCCAAGGGATTACAATACAGACTCGCGAAATCCCGCCGGAGGCGGGCGGCAACGGCAAACAGTGATTTTCCAGCAGATGTGAATATCTGCCAGGCATGAAAAAGACAAGATTGTCAAAACCCCCACTCGTCACATGCGATGGACAAGTAACTCGGGGGGATTTTGACCTACTCGGGTCATGAACTTGTGATATGGATTCCAGGGCAAGACCGGAATGACTTTATCCATCAAGTGGGACACCTCACGGCGGAAGGTAAGAAAATTTACGCCTTCTGAAATTTTCGGCTGCCGCGTTGGGAAATCGGGATTCCCTTCTTGCAGAGAGGGCAGGCGTCCGGTTCCCAGGCGTTGGCGGTGACGGTGGCGAGCGGCTGGAGCGGATAGTCGAATTTTATCTTGCCGCCGGAGCGGTCAAGAAAAAGCCCAATACCGACAATGTTCGCTTTGTACGATTTGACCAGTTCTATAACTTCTACAATCGATGTGCCGGTGGTCAAAACGTCATCAACAATCAAAACGCGCGTTCCTTCATCAATATGAAATCCCCGCTTGAAAACCCGCCCTTTCCCCCCCTCGGCCGGCTCGGCGTAAATAGCATCGACCCCGAGATATCGGGCGACTTCATAAGCGATAATGACTCCGCCGGTGGTGGGACCGACCACCAGTTCGACTTTGTCCTTCTCAAACCGCTGCGCCAGGGCGGCGCAGACTTTTTCGCAGAGACGGGGGCGCTTGAGAATCATGAATTTTTCATAGTAGATATCGCTATGCTTGCCGGAGGTCAGTTTGAAGTGCCCTTCCAGCAAGGCGTCTGATTCCTTGAAAATTCCCAGAACCTTACTTTCGTCCATTTCAATCTCCCGTGATGATGGCGACGGCGGCGGCCATTTGACGTTCATGCGTGATAGAAATCTTGACTTCTTTGTCCAGTATTCGTTCTCGAATGGGGTCATCGAGATGCACATACGGTTTTCCGTAGAGGTCATTCAGAATTTGTATTTGACGGAAAGAAAGCCGCTCGTCGAAGAAGGCGCCGAGGCATTTTATGACAGCTTCTTTGGCGGCAAATCGTCCGGCGAGGAACTGCACTTTGTTGAACTTGGCGGAAAACATTTCCATCTCTTCTTCCCCCAGAATTTTCTCGGCAAATTTCCCCCCCCACTGGTCGAGCGCTTTCTTGACCCGGTCGGTCTGGATAATATCGATGCCCAGCGAATAAATCATTTAACCTTTCACTTTCTGTTACCGAAAATATCTAATAAGGATGATAAATGAAATCTATTTATTTTGCAATATTATGAAAAAGTAGTTGCGTAAGATTCTTGGAATTGGTACATTGCCGATGACAAATGAGTTGGAGAGGGTTGATTTTTGAAAAATCTCTAACAACTCAATAATGAAGGTTGTCTCTTCATGGTTGCGCGTACGCCGTGACCCCCGCCTCGGGCTGGGTAGCGAAAGCAAAATACCGGAAGCGGCTGTAAAAACCCTTTACCGTAAGGAATTGAGGAGTTTTTTCAAAGTTATTTACCCTCTCCATTTTTTTCATTCATTTTTTTCCTAAATTCAGATAGGCAGTCGCTGCTACGGTGGAAATGTACCGTTTTGGGTTCCGGTGTAAAGCGGGGATGACTGAGTACGGGGAATTCGTCAGGTCACATTCCGCCTGCGGCGGGCAAGACCTGACGAAACAGTAATTCCTTTCTTTCCCCCCGGACAAAATTACTCCTCCCGGCGTTAAGGGCTGTTGGAAAAGTCCCGGAAAATCTTTGAGAGGCGACGTTATGGCTGCGGACTATGAAGCCGACTGACCGCAGTTTACTTCAACTGAACTGTTCCAAGATAAGGCGATGAAATTCGGCTTCGAAGTTTTTGGAAGTTTTCTGCCGGCGGGTAAGCACGAAATAGAATTCGAATCCGGAAGATATCAGGTAGAGACGGTTATGCTCGATGACATAGACCCCTTCCTCTTTTCTTCCGCCAGGCATATCGCGGAAGATGTCGAGCAGTTCCCGAAGACCCTTGAATATGGGGGCATATTTTTTCTTAAGGTCGGAAGAGACCACATCCGAATCAAAATTGCCGTCCGGGTCGATGCGATAGATTTTCTCCACTCCTTCGATCTCTGAGAAGCGGTTGAGTAGGGAAACTTTGGGACGCAACGGCGCGGTTTCGGCAGCGGTCGGCGTATCCACGGGAGCGGTTTTTCGGGGCGGCTCGGGGGAGCGTGCAATCTTTACGCCGGACGGCGGTGTCGGCGGAGAAATCTGCTGCATGATGCGATTGACAAACTGACCGTCATTGAGAATCTCCATTACTTCCATATGCTGTTTGCGCAGCAGCCCCTCAACTTTCAGTTTCTCTTCCATCGAGCCAATCGAAGCGGCCAGGTCCTTTTCGATTTTATGCAGAACTTGACCTTTGGAAAAGATAGACGTCGTTAAACGGGGGTTGGGTCGATAGGCATATTCGGTCTGAATCTGCAGTTCGACCGCACCTTTGACAATGCGGGAGGTTCTTCCCGCCGGTATGAAATCATCCTGTGCCATAATTTCTTCGGGGAGTATAATTGCATATACTCCCCCGAAGATATATCGGCAGAATCAGCATTTTGAATAACCGCAGGCGTGGCAGACGAGGCATCCTCCTTCATGCTCGATACGGGAGGCGCAATCGGGGCAGAACTCTTCAGTCAGGTCTTTTTCTTTTTCCAGTTTGGCGCCGTTGCCGAAAAGTTTATGCAAAACCTGGGCGATGGCATCCGGGATGGAAGAGATGAGTCCGCCGCTTCCAAAGACCGGTTGACCGCCGCCTATGCCGCGCAATTCCTCCACTACTCTCTCCACCGGTATTCCGGAACGGAATGCGAGCGAAATCAGACGACAGATAGCCTCAGTATCAGCCATAGTGGAATAACCGGATTTGCCAATTTGCGCGAAGACCTCAAAAGGCTTGCCTTCGTACATATTGACAGTGATATACAGGTTTCCGTATCCGGTTTTGATTTTCTGGGTGACCCCCTGAAGAACTTCGGGGCGGTCCTGAATGGTGGTTGCTATCGGCGGCGGAGTTGTCTTGCCGGCGGCCTGGGTGTGACCGGTGGAAAGAACCTGGTCGGCGCGGCTGCCGTCACGATAGATCGTGATTCCCTTACAGCCGAGTTTGTAAGCCAGCATATAAGCGGTGCGGACATCTTCCGGTGTGGCATCCTTGGGGAGATTGATGGTTTTGGAGACAGCGTTATCAGTGTATTTCTGGAAAGCGCCCTGCATCCGGACATGCCATTCCGGGGAGACATCATGAGCGGTGACAAAAACGCGCTTGACGTCTTCGGGAATTTCACTAAACGAGGCGATGGAGTTGGTCTGGGCAATTCTTTCCATCAACTCCTGTGAGTAGAAACCGTGGGAACGGGCGACTGCTTCGAAGAGAGGATTGACTTCGATGAGACGAGTCTTGTCCATCACGGTCCGGACATAGGAGACGGCAAAAATCGGCTCGATACCGGAAGAACATCCGGCAATAATTGAAATGGTGCCGGTGGGGGCGATAGTCGTGACGGTGGAATTGCGCATCCGCGGACCCTGTCCGTCACGATAGAAGAATGACTTTTCCCAGTTGGGGAAAACGCCGCGGGTTTCCGCGAGCCGCTGCGACTCGTCGTGACTGACATTCTGCACCCGCGACATCAAGCGCTCGGCCAGGTCGAGCGCCTGCTGGGAATTGTAGGGTATGCCGAGCATGATGAGCATATCGGCCCAGCCCATCAGACCGAGGCCAATTTTCCGATTCTCTTTGGTGTTGAAATCGATTTCGGGAAGCGGATATTTGTTGGCTTCGATAACATTGTCAAGGAAATGGACACAGAGACGGACGGTGCGGTCAAGTTTCTCCCAATCAATTTCATAGCGAGACAGAGCATGCGGTGAGTTGAAGTCAACCACGGCGCGGACCATCTTGCTCAAATTCAGGGAACCGAGGTTGCAACTTTCGTACGGGAGAAGCGGCTGTTCGCCGCAGGGATTGGTTGATTCATAGAGGGCAACCCGGGTGACCGGATTACCTTCGTTCATCCGGTCGAGGAACATCAGTCCCGGCTCGCCGGTGTGATGAGCATGCTCGATAATTTTATCGAATACTTCGCGGGCATCAAGGTAGACCGGTTTTCCTTCCTTGGCATAAGCAGACCCGGTGCGGGGGTCAATCAGTTCGTATTTGCCGCCGGCTTCCACGGCGCGCATGAAGGCGTCAGTGATTGCGACAGATATATTGAAATTGGTCAACTCGGTGAGGTCATCTTTGCAGGAAATGAATTCAACAATGTCAGGATGGTCCACCCGGAGAATACCCATATTGGCGCCACGGCGAGTTCCCCCCTGCTTGACCGCTTCGGTGGCGGAGTTAATCACACGCATGAATGAGATAGGACCGGAGGCGACTCCGGATGTGGAAGCAACCATGGAATGACGGGGACGAAGTCGGGAGAACGAAAAACCGGTACCTCCGCCCGATTTATGAATGAGAGCGGTGTGCTTGACGGCGTCAAAGATAGATTCCATCGAATCATCCACCGGCAATACAAAACAGGCGGAAAGTTGCCCGAGCGGGCGACCGGCATTCATCAGGGTCGGCGAATTCGGCATGAACTCGAGACGATACATCAGATTGTAAAATTTATCTTCAGTCTCCTGCACCTGTTCAGGAGTGGCGCCGAATTTCTTATCCGGCTCGGCAATCGCTTTTGCCACCCGGCGAAACAGTTCTTCCGGCGTTTCCACCACCCGTCCCTGGTCATCTTTCTTGAGATAGCGCCGCTCAAGAACTTTGATGGAGTTTTCGCTCAGTTGGTAATCTTTGTCATCTTCCATGACGACCTCCTAAGATTCAATCAAGGTTGCGGAATTAGTCTCTCTGTCAATCTGAAAATCACCAAACACGATAGGAGCCTCTTTTTTCATAACTTCCAGCATAATCATACAGATCTTTCTTATCTCCCAGTGCGCCCGGGGATTGCAACGGACTTCAAAAATATGCCGATACTCGCGGAAATTCGCCGAGATAACAATCTCCGATGTGGTGCCGTTGGGCAAAATATATCGGGCATCTTCTTTAGGCACGCCGGCCTTGACCATCTCGGAGTAAAACTGCTCGCACTGGGCCGCCAATTCTAAGTATCGGTCTTTATAGCCGGATTGTTCAATGGTCGGCGGGACGACGACATCGAACGGCCGCACTTTGCCATATTCAACATACCGCTGCGACTCCTGTGAGGGGGACATGAGACGATGTCGCACCAGTTCGTGAGTAAAAACGCGGGAGCCCCCTTTAATACGGAATGTGGCAAGGGCATGTTCGAGTACGGAATGATGTTTCTTCCGAATGACTTTGTTTATCAACTCTGCCGTCGATGCCGGAGGGGCGAAGCGATGGAAAGAGAGATAACAGGTGCGGCAGGCAAGTTCAATCACTTGCTCCGCATTGGGGGTGATAGCCATCAGTTCGACCGACGGCGTCGCTACTAATTTAGACATTTCCTTTGCCCGGTCTGTTAAAGTAACATCCATAATATAATACCTTAGTCCGCTTTATCTGAATCTCACATTTTTCAAAAAGGGTCGACTTGAGGCAAAAACTCCTGTCGCCGTTGCCGGCTCTTTCTCGTAAGCCTTTAATATATAATTAGATACCTAAACGCGCTTGACCTGCCGGGGGACTACTCGACTATATCGCCAAGCCGGCTGACACTCTAATCAAAAATACGAAATCTGTCAATATAAAAATAGGGATTTTTTCGAAAAAATCACAATATATTGTGTAACAACGGAATCAATGGGCGTTATTTTGTATCTGACCGCTTCTAAACTCGAAGTCTTATCTACGTCGCGGGCTGGAGATCATAAGGACTGCATATACATATGAAGAGGACAGCAAATATCAGAGCAGGTAATGACGGCGGTCCCTTGCCGAAATAGACAGCAAATCATCACTTGCCGTCGAACGGATTCGGAACCGACTTCGGGCACAAAAATGGCTTGACACTAACTGATTAATTGCGGATTTTGCAAACTGAATCAGATTAATCGCTTAGCGCGATTACGACCTATGTAACTTGCAGGTGATGAATACGTAAACTCTAAGATAGAAGCGGAGGCTGAGGACTAAATGAAACTGAGCAATTATGAAAAAGATGGAGTGGCGGTGCTGGAGCCGAAAGGGAAAATAATGGGCGGACCGGATGCCACCGTTCTGCATGAAAAACTTCACGAATATATCGAAAAGGGGCAGAAAAAAGTTGTCGTGGATATGGCAAAGGTGGAGTGGATGAATTCGACCGGATTGGGGATTTTAATCTCCGGTTTGACAACTTTGAGGAATAACCAGGGGGAACTTAAACTGGCGAACGTGACAGGCAAGATCCAATCGCTTTTGACGATTACAAAACTGATTACAGTTTTCGAGGCTTTTGATTCCGTTGAAGAAGCGGTAAAATCGTTTTAAGGAATTGCCTGGGTGATTCCTTAGATGGCAGGGTGGGTTGGGTCGTCAACCTGCCTTTTTTATTAAAATGGAAGATTAAAATGAAGAAACCGACAATTAAAGGCAACAGCATTCATATCCCCTCGTCTCAGGAATACCTCAGTGATGTTGACAGTTTTCTGGAAGGCATGCTTCGGGGTTACGGGGTGATGGAAGAGACGATCGCCGATATTGCGATATCGGTCACGGAAATCGTCAACAACAGCATAATCCACGGCAATCGTTCCGACCTGGACAAAGAGGTGACGGTGTCAATTGAGAGGACGGGCCCGGTCATTGAGATTGTCATAGGGGATGAAGGGAACGGGTTTGACCTGACCGCCGTGCAGAATCCGGTGGATGAAGAAAACCTGATGCGTGAGGTAGGGCGTGGTATATTCATAGTCCGCTCGCTGATGGACTCAGTAAAATTTGAATTTCTACCCGGCAAAGGCACCCGGGTAACGTTGTCAAAGAAGATCTCCTGAATAGTCGGGAATTGAACTGGAATGGA
>DYGG01000002.1:58305-62981 GCA_020724775.1 Ignavibacterium sp.
CAAATAGCGATTACAGCCGTCTATTTCATTTTTGGCGGCGTCCTGCTATTTCTGGCATATTCGATAATTCGCGACCATATCGGCCATCGCGCCAACCGGATTACCGGCGCTATGCTGTTTTTTGCCGCACTTGGTCCTATTTTTTTGGCGCTGGGCACCATAGTCAAACCGAATGTCTCGGCCGAGGCCCCTTTTGAAGAATCACTCGTTTATAATCTACTCTATGTCTGGGAACTCTTCTTCCCGTCGTTCCTCCTATTTTCATGGATTTTTCCGGTGGACCGTCTTTCGGGGATGCGTTTTCCGAAACTTAAATATCTCATATTTCTGCCCCATATATTTCATCTTTTCCTGGTGACGGTTTTCAAAGACCCGGATAAGATTTTGAAACTGCTTGATGTGCAGTCGGGCGAGGGGTTCGCCTCACTGATTTTGAAACCGCTTTCTGATATTCTGAAATACGTAGTTCTCGGGTTCAGTCTTCTGATTCATTCACAGGAAACCCTTTTTTCACTGATAAATTTAATCTATGTGGCGCTGGCGGTCTATTTTATTTTGAGAGGCAAAGGACAGATTGCCAATCAGCAGCTGAAACAGCAGTCCAATGTCCTGATTACCGGAATCTCGGTCGCGATGGGGCTTTACACGGCAGCCTTTCTGGTGCCGGAGATTTTTTCAATAGACCTCTCGGAGACGTTGCAGACCGGTGTTTTAATTGGTTCTCTACTGGTAGGGGGCGGCGCGATTGCATGGTCGATAGTGCGCTATCAGTTCCTTGACGTCAGTGTCATAGTCCGCCAATCGCTGGTATATACCATTTCGTCGGGGATTCTTGTGGGACTTTATATCCTTCTGGTCGGTGAAGCCGACCGGATGATTACTTCTCTTTTCGGCGCTAAAACTACGATTGTCAATATCGCGTTCATCGTGGTGGCGCTAATGCTCTTTCAGCCGATTAATGTCCAACTTGATAATCTGATTAAGAAACTGTTTATCAAGAGTCGCACCGATTATCGCAATCTGATGGAAATTCTCTCGCGTCGTTTGATTTCAGTCTTTGACCTGGAACAGGTGCGGAGCATGATTGAAAAAACGCTGACCACGTCACTTCTGATTAAGCGGGTCTATTTCGTGCTCTTTGACGACCGACTGGGAGAATATGTCCTGTTACCATCAGAGGATTTTCCCCAGCGGGTTATCATTAATCGCGAGGACCTTTTCCTGGGGGGAATCGGGCAGTTGGAGACTCCGACCTTTATGGAGCGTCTCTCTATCTATCGCGCGGGGAGTTCCCTTGCCGACGAATTGGAAATACGTAAAGCGCAGTTGATTTTGCCATTGAAAGATGCCGACCACCTTTTGGGATTTTTGGCGCTCACTGAGAAAGAATCGGGCTACCGGTACAATGCGGAGGATATTTCGATGCTGGGAGTCATTTCGAATCAACTGGTGACGGTGCTAACTAATGCCCGTCTTTACGCCGATTCGCTCGAAAAGCAGAGAATGGAAGAAGAACTGAATATGGCACGGCAGATTCAACTCGACTTGCTTCCGAAAAATCCGCCCCGGACGGCCCATCTGGATATACACGCCTATTCCCTGCCGTCGCGAACTATCGGGGGTGACTTTTATGATTTTGTTCCAAAAGAAGGCGGCGCCTTCGGGATGGTAATAGCCGACGCCTCGGGGAAAGGGATGCCGGCGGCACTTTTGGTGGCGCAAATTCAAGCGATGATTCGCGCCGAAGTTGCCAATAACTCCGAAATCGCCAAGATTTTGTATAATATAAATAGATATGTGGTGGAGTCGACATCCTCAGAGAGATTTGTGACATTATTCTACGCTGAATACAATCCCGGCACAGGCGAACTGCGCTATGCCAACGCCGGTCACAACTATCCCATTCTGGTGAAAGCCGATGGCCGTCTTTTGAATCTCGACACCGGCGGCATATTGCTGGGAGCCTTTCCGGGCGCCTGCTATCAAGAAACAGTTATCCGCCTGGAACCGGATGATTTGCTTTTCTTGTACACCGACGGATTGTCGGAAGCCCAGGACGATAAAGAATCGGAATTCGGTGAAGAGCGCATTAGAGAATTTGTGCTGAAAAATCGCCATACCAGTTCCCGCGAAATTGTCACTGACATTTTGAACCTGATGCGTGAATTTGACCCGACCGACCCGCCCCGTGACGACACCACCCTGATTGCCATGAAATTGACCGGAGGATGAATTTCCCAATGCCCCGCAAGAGTTTAAACGAACAGTTGCTATTTGAACGAAAAGAGCGATTCTCCGGATATAGATACTGTCCCCTCTGCAGCCGGGAGTTGCGGGAAGAGTCTATCGACCATCGTCCGCGACTCCGCTGCCTGAACGAAGAGTGTGATTTCATATATTATCACAATCCGACGCCGGCGGCCGGGGCGCTGGTGATTCAGGAGGGGAAGATTCTTCTGGTTAAGCGGGCGGCTCCGCCGAGGGTCGGCTGGTGGTGTCTGCCGGCCGGATTTATGGAGTGGGCGGAGCATCCCTCGCAGACGGCGGTTCGGGAAATCGCGGAAGAAACAGGCCTCAAGGTGCGATTGGAATCTCTTTTTGAGGTTTATTCCGGTGAAGATGACCCGCGCACCAACGCCGTCTTGATACTCTATCTCGCTTCGGTTGACGGGGGCGAATTGGCGGCAGCGGATGACGCTCAGGAGGTGCAGTTTTTCGATTTCGACCGTCTGCCGGAAACGATCGCCTTCAAGTCGCACCGTCAGGCGCTGGCCGACTACCGTCGAAGGTTCTTGAATAAGGCTTGACTTTGAAGCAGGGAAATATTTCACTTGGCCGATAGGGAATAAAGAAGGGACTGCGACCCTTAATGGAGGTAAGAGTGAAATTACGCAATTTTATTATAATCGCCGCCATCATTCTGGCAACTCCCCTCTTGAACGCTGAGGAGGAATTCAAAAAATTGGAAAGGACTTCAAGTCAGTATCCTCTCCTGGAAATCTATTTCGACAATGACCATATAAATATGACGGTCTTTGGGGACGATACCAGCCACCAGATTCAGTTTGATAAAGAGGATGTCACGGCCAGTCCGAACGATGTGCGCATTAAAGACGTCCTGGTTATAAGCAAGAATGGAATCGTCTTTGGAAACACTCTATACGGTCCTGGACTTATGGATCGCATGGCACTGGAAACCAATGGCGAGAGCGAGACCCGGATAGTGCTTTATAGAAAAGATACTGTGGGAGTAAGAAGTATCCGCTCGCGGCGTCAGAATGAGATTTCGTTTCTGGAAGATATCGTAATTGCGAAAGATCGTTTTCTCAGGGGGGGAGCGGTGGCATTCTGGGGAGATATTCTGGTTGACGGAGAAGTAAACGAAGATGTGGTGGCGATCTTTGGCAACATTACGGTCGGCGATAACGCCGTGGTGCGGGGGGATGTGGTTTCTTTAAACGGCGAGGTAAATTTATCAAAAAAGGCTACCATATACGGGGCGATTCGGACCTCCAGCGGCAAGAAGAATCAGGGTTTTGACCGCTGGAAGAAATGGTATCGTCGGGACCGTTTCTTCTCCCCGGTGTTGATGTTTTACTACAACCGTGTTGATGGGGCAGCGCCATATCTGGGGGTAAAATATCAGGATGAAGACTCGGTGCTGCCGAAATTCACCATATACGGAGGATACGGGTTTGAATCGGAGCGCTGGCGATTTGTGGCGGAAGCGGAGCAGACGTTGCTGCGCTCGGTGCCGCTGGCAGCGGGGGGAAGTTACTATAAGAAGTTGTCGTCAAATGACAACTGGCTTCTGAGCGAGGCGGAGAATACTGCTTTCGCCCTCTTAGCCACCGAGGACTATAAAGATTATTTTGAAGCGGAAGGGGGAAACGGTTATATCAAAGTAAAACCGACCGGCGAATTGACGGCTCGACTGGGCTTGATGTCGGAGCGATATAAATGGCTCGACGGGCATAAGAATCTCTGGTCACTGTTCGGCGGCTCCAAGCGCTTTGGAGAGAACTTCTCGACCATAATTGAACCGGTGCGGAGAGCGGCGATAAAGCAACTCGATGGAAGCGAACTTTCCAGTGTGACTTTTTCGGCGGTTTTCGAAACCGAAATGCCTGAAGAATTATTCGCGTCGTCAAACTGGAAAGGAGTTTTCGACATCGAATGGGCGCCGGCGGAATGGAATGATGATTATGTTTTTACCCGATATCTATTGTCGGTAACTCGACGCCAGGAATTGAGCCGTCAATCGGGATTGGTCTTAAAAGGATATTATGGCGGCGCCGACAGTCCTCTCCCCCTGTCGCGAAAGTATTTCCTGGGTGGGTTAGGGACTCTGCATGGATATGAACATAAAGAATTCTATGGTTCGGAATTCTGGTTAGTGAATATGGAATATGGGGTGCGCTTCCCCAACTCGGAAATGGTCGGATGGCTCTTTTATAATGTCGGTCAGATAGCTGAAGAGCCAGTCAATCTATCGGATGCGGAAATTCGTCACTCGGTAGGTCTGGGGCTGGCATTTGGGAGTGATATCCAAATGTTGATAGGTAAACGGCTCGACCGCTCCGATGTCTCCCCCCGAATCTATGTGAGACTGCAGAATCTATTTGAATAACAACGGATTAGATATTTAAGAGGACGGTCGCTACAAGGGCCGTCCT
>DYGG01000002.1:62991-106524 GCA_020724775.1 Ignavibacterium sp.
CAATCAGCAGGAGAGGCAATTTGCGGGATATTCAGGCTGTCCGCGGTCTTAAGGATTAAGGCTTATCTGCCGATATCATAAGGAGATAAATAAGATGAAGGTGATACTATGCCCGACTACAAGGATGCGACAGAATCTGGCACTGGAGTTTTTGTAAGTAAGCCGAAATCATCAGGTGACAAGACAGAAAGGCTGCGGTTAGGAGACACCGGCAGCGTTCTGGCACAGATGGAAGCGGCGCTTGACGAAATTGCCGGTGAAAATCCCCGTATTGAAGCGGCCGAGAATTCTGCCACCACCCGGCTCGAGGACCTGAGGGCAGTCCTGGAGGTTTCCCTGGCGGTGAATTCTTCACTGGTTCTTGAAGATGTGCTGCAGATGGTGATGCAGAAAGCGATTGAACTTCTCTCAGCCGAGCGCGGTTTTATAATGCTTCTGGATGACAAAGGAGAACTTCAGTTCAAGACGGCGTATAACCTTTGCAAAGAATCCCTGATGGAGGAGGATTTCCGGATTTCCAACTCGATAGCCAATCAGGTGGCGGCGAGCGGCAAATCGATTTATACCTCGGATGCCCAGGCTGACCAGAGATACGCCAATCAGAAATCGGTTCTGGAACTGCATCTTCGCTCCATCATGTGCGTGCCGCTCAAGATTAACAATCGGGTCATCGGGATAATCTATCTCGATAATTCCTCTCAGGCAAAACTGTTCCTCAAATCCGACCTTTTTTTATTTGAACTTCTGGCGCAGCAGGCGGCGCATGCCATTCATAACGCCAGCCTGTATGACCGTCTTCTCGACCTCAAACAGTACAATGAAAAAGTTGTCAATAATTCGCCGGTTGGAATAGTTGTCATTGACACCGACTATCATCTGGTGTCGATAAATGACGCCGCCCTGGCGACGTTTGATAAAGATAAAGACAAAATCCGGCTCTTCACACCTAATGAGCCTTCGACCACGTTTTTCGAATTAATTCCTGAAGGGGAGCGGGGGAAGTGGCGTCAGATGATCGATATGGCGCTTGGCACCCGTCAGCCGCTGGAGGATTCGCGCTATTTTCATAATACCGGATATGACGAGAAAGTCTTTTCCGTCAAACTTTCTCCTATCAAAAAACTGCCATACGGGCACGATGGGCTGATTCTTATCATTGAAGATATCACCGAGAAAGTGATCATGGAAAAGTATGTGATTCTCTCCGAGAAACTGGTGGCGCGGGGCGAAATGGCGGCATCGATAGGCCATGAACTGAACAACTACCTGGCGATAATCGCCAACAATGCGGAACTGCTGTCGCTGAATCTTCAGCGGGGGCAAGCAGAGAAAGCCTCATACAACTCCAAGCAGATAATCGAGAGCATTTCCAAGATGAAACGGTTCACCGACGGTCTGATGGATTTCTCCAAGATGGACACGGAGGTGGTGTCGTACGACATCAAGCATCTCATCGAAGACCTGCTCTTTTCGCTCAAGGCGCAGAACCGTTTCAAAAAGATTGTCTTTTCAGTCGATCTGGGGGCGGTCTTACCATCGGTTCAGATTGATGTCGGACAGATTCAGCAGGTTCTGATGAATCTCCTCAATAATGCGGCAGATGCCCTGGAGCAGAGGGGGAAAGATGAAGAAGCGGCCGGGAATCATGATTTTACCCGCAAGATAGAAATACAGGCGGCATTTGACGAACCGCGGGCGCAGATAAAGATATCTGTTGCCGACAATGGTTGCGGCATACCGGAGGAGGCGCTCTCCCGCATTTTTGTGCCGCACTACACCACCAAAGAAACCGGGCATGGTCTGGGACTGGCAAACTGCAAAAAGATAATCAAGAATCATGGCGGTGAAATTGCGGTGGTTTCCAAGCAGAATGAAGGCACCACATTCATTATCAGTTTGCCCCTGGAGCACGTTTCGAAAAAATAAAAAATGAATGCCTCGGCTATCGGAGAGGAATATGAAATAATCCGCTCTCTCGGTCAGGGAGGAACGGCGGAAGTATTCCTGGTGAAAAACAGGAATAGGAAGGTTCATTCTGCTCTAAAAATGCCTTTGAGCCATAGCGCCGGGGACCTTGCAACATTTCGGGCGTTAATAAATCGTGAATATGAAATAATAGGGGGGCAGCGTTTTCCGGGGTTGGTGCGTCTACGAAAATTAAACGATTCTCCCACTCTCCCCTATCTGGAAATGGAGTTCTGCCCCGGAAAGTCGCTGGATACGATAGGACGAATTGACGACCGGCAGGAACTATTGCGGCTTCTTTCCTCCTTAAGCATAACCCTTTATTATCTTCACCTGGCGGGCGTCGCCCACGGAGACCTCAAGCCGCATAATGTCTTTGTAATAAGCGATTCTCTTTCGGCCGGTCCGGGAGTGACCTTTATCAGCAAGATATCGGATTTTTCCCTGGCAATCAAAAATGGGGAAGATGTCGGCAAGAGGTTGGGAATAGGGACAGTCGGCTATATGGCTCCGGAAACAATTCGCAGCGGAGCGCTGGATTATCGCTCAGATATTTTTTCCCTGGGAGTTATCGTCTATCTGTTAGCGACCGGACGGCACCCTTTTATGGCTGATGACAGCGACCCGGTCTGTACCAATGCCGCGATTCAGGAGATAGAGCCGCCGCCGCCATCGGCAATTCGTGCGGAGATACCGGCATCTCTTTCGGAAATCATAACGCAAATGCTGGATAAACTCCCCGAGAAAAGGCCTCAGGACGGATTTGAACTCTGCCATCGGTTAAAAGCGGCCGGCTCAGACTACCCTTTTGAGAGAATTATCAGGCCGAAATATCTAATGCAGGCATGTAACAACCTTGACAATCAGCCGTTCCTGGAAAAAGAGTTTGTTCGATTCACGGCAGGTATCAAGAATCGCCTGTTTGACTTTGCCGGAACCAGGCGCAACAGTTTGAGAAGTCTGCTGGAGGTTAACTACTCACGCGGGAAATTTCTGTGGAAAGAGGGGGCTCTCGTGTCGGCATCTGATGCGCCAGAGGAGATAATTTTGCCTGCAAAACTGCGCCGTGCCCTGGAGAACGAGGTGAGAAGACTTACCTTTCAACAGAAGAGAATGGCTATAAAGATTGCCATTGCCGGTGATACTGAACGGGCAAAGAATCTGGGAGTAGAGCCGGAATCGGCGGAGCGCGAAACATATACTCGGCCTATTCTGTATTGCTTGCGAGAAAATATATCGGCAGCCACTTTACAAAGACAGTCAACGGTTCTGGCACAGAGGGCGATAGAGCAGTATAAGAGCATAGAACTGGGGGCGGAGCTATACCTTCAAGCAGGAGACTTCAAAAACGCCTATGCCGCAGTGATGGAGGCATCGGACCTCAGGATTAGCCGCAACGAGAATGCGGAAGCAGTAGCGCTACTGAGTGAACTGGAAGGACTGGCAGCGGGAGAGGAAGCGCGAAGCGAACTTCCGTTGATTTTAATGAAAAAAGCGGATGCCCAAAAAGGAATGGGAGAACTGTCGGCGGCTGAGGATTGCTATAAAAAGATTATCGCCTTGTATCAAAATGAGCCCCCGGATAAACTTCTCGCTGAGACCTATAAAGACCTGGGCGACCTTTACAGGATGAGGCAGGATTTTGAATCGGGGATATCGGCCCTTCAGAGAGCGGAAGAGATTTATTCGGCGCTGGGAGACCTTCTGGAATTGTCCCATACGATAAACAATCGGGGGAATATTCATTGTGTCAGCAACCGATTTGATGAAGCGTTGAAAACTTTCCGGATGGCGCTGCACATTCAAAAAAAGTTGGGAGCCAGGAAGGATATTGCTTCAACTCTGAATAACATTGCCGTCACTTATTTTTCAAGGGGGCGTCTGCGGCGGATGGTGACAATCCTCAACGCGGCACTTCGGATGAACGAAGAATGCGGCAACATGATAGAAATTGCCCGGGTGCATAATAATCTCGGTTTTGTGCATAATGAAATGGGTGAAACGGCAAAAGCGATTGCCAGCCTCTCGGAGTCGCTAAAGATAAACCAGAGAATAGGCAACAGAAGAGAACTTCTTTACAACTATGAGAATCTGATACAGGTAATGATAAGAGGCGGGCGACTTCGCGATGCTCTGCGATATCTTGCCGAGGGCGCGACGCTCTCCGAAGAACTGAATGATCGACATCACTCCAGCATGTTTGCCGGATTCGTTGGGATAATACAATGGAGAATGGGGCAATATGGAAAAGGGCAGGAAAATCTTCTTAAGGCGATAGCGGGGACAGCGGAACTGGATAATAGACTTGACCAGACATTGTATCAGTTGGCGCTGGCGGAACTTCATGGGTGCATCAATGACCATGAGGGAGCGTTGAAGATTTTGTCTGAGGCCGAAAAGGTCGCCGAGTCCATTAATGATAAACGGGCGGCAGCATCCATTTCAACTTTACGGGCGGTTTTGAACCGAGATGTGGCATTGATGGAAAAGGCGGAGAAACTTGCCATTTCAAACAATGTGGCGCGAGACCTCCAGTTGGTTCAGTTGAGAAAGGGGCATCTTCTGCTGGAATACGGCAAACCGGATGAAGCGGTAAGCGTTCTTTCCGGTTTGAGATTCCTGTCAGATGAGGAGCATATTGACATTGAAGCCGCCGGATATTTTCGAGACCTGGGCAAGGGGTATCTGGAAATCGGGAAAATCGATGAAGCAAAGGGCTGCTTTACTCAAGGAGCCAGCCTGGCGAAAAGAGTAGGCTTAATTCCGGAAATGGCTGAGTGCCTTATCGGAATGGGACGAATCAGCGCTATGTCCGGCTCTTTTGAAAGCGCGTACGAATATTATCGCAAGGCAATCAGACTTATAAAGACGATGGCCGAAAGCATCGATGACGAGAACTTGCGGCAGCAATATCTTGAGGGTGGGAAGATAAATTATCTTGCGGTTGAGATTAAGAACCTGAATCGGTTCCTGGGCAAAAAGATGGGGGCAGGCCGTTAGCCCTGCCCCCGCCATCAACTTTCAAAGGAGCTTATTGCCCGCCAAGGCTTAATCCTACGGGGGCGATTTTCTCCTCAAGTCTCTCGATGGTGAGTGTGTACATCAATCCACCTCCTTCGAAGTTGAAGTTAACGTTCCCGGCTAAACCGGGCTTCTACTTGTTTAATAATTGCGAATTTTCCTCTTAAGGGACTATCTTAGAACGCCTCATTTTCTAATTAAATATTATTCTTTAGCCAAAAGTCAAGCAAAATTATCATTAGAATTCTCAAAAGACAGCAAATAACTTAGACTTTTCGGTCATAAATATTCCGTAAATCGTTATATCATAATATATTACAATCTATTCGCAATAATCTTAAAAGAGCCATAATGGATTGCTTTAATCCAGATTGCGATTCCGGCCGGAATCATTTGCGAGGTATTTTGAAAATCGGCGCGATAGATTAGAATCAAGATTAAATTGGCGCTGATTTTCGCGTCGTTTTCCCTTGACTTATCCCCTCTCTCCCCTAAATTAGCCAAGTGAAAAGTTTCACTTTTAACTGATTAGTTTTCTTTATATTGACGGGATTTAGATATGACCAAGAGCGCGGATGTTGTCATAGTTGGTGGCGGGATTTTAGGTCTGGCGACGGCATATGAACTAGCAAGGCGGAAATTCGGGAAAATTGTTATCCTGGAAAAAGAACTTTTTTTAGGCGCGGGAGCAACCAGCAAATGTGCCGGCGGTATTCGCGCGCAGTTTACAACCAGAGTAAATATTGAAATGTCAATGCTTTCCGAGAAGATACTGGCCAATTTCGAGGACGAAGTCGGGTATCACGCCTTATTCGACCAGGTCGGCTATATGTTCCTTCTCTCAGATGAGAATGAACTGGCAGAATTCAGTAAGGCCGTGGAGTTGCAACGCTCACTGGGGCTTCCGGTACAGTTGATAGAGCCATCGGAAATCAACAAAATCGCGCCGGAAGTTAGGACTGATGATATAATCAAAGCGACTTTTTGCAAAAATGACGGATTGGCGGACCCCAGCGACTTGATTCAAGGATATGCTACCGGCGCACGACGATTAGCAGTTGAGATAAGCGTTGAGACCGAAGTGACCGGAATCAAGACTTCCGGAGGGAAGATTGCCGGAGTGATGACAAACAACGGGGAAATTGCGACCCCGCTGGTGGTGAATGCCGCCGGTCCCCAGGCAAAACTGATAGGCGATATGGTCGGAATCAAGATACCGGTTGAACCGATACGAAGACAGATTGTTACAACCGGGGCGCTGGACTTTATCCCAGCAACATTTCCGATGGTGGTTGATGTCAAAGCGGGACTATATTTCCATAAAGAGTCACCCGGTTTGCTGCTGGGCTGGGCCGATAAGTCAGTACAACCGTCCTTTGATATCTCCGTTGACCCGGAATATACTGATACTATTCTGATGAAAGCGTTGGAGCGGGTGCCACGTCTGGAGACAGCCGAAGTCTCAAAGGCCTGGGCGGGATTGTACGAAACGACTCCGGACCATCATGCTATAATCGGCTATGCCGAGGAGATAGATGGATTATTTCTGGTCACCGGATTTTCGGGACATGGTTTGATGCATGCGCCGGCAGCCGGCATTGTTACGGCGGAAATCTTGACCGGTAAGAATCCCTCAATAGATATCTCACCCCTGTTGCCGCGTCGATTCGCCAAAGGATCGGTTCACGAAGAAACCAACGTGATATAGGATAATTTGAACCGGTTACCTGTTTGAGCATTCATAACGGGCAAGAGTTCAATAACTACGGGTGAAGGTCTCCATCCAAAAAGGAGTTTACAAAGGGGGAAACAAATGTTATATTTTTTGTCTTTGAAGACGGGACCTGCGGTATCGGGGAAGTTCCGGGACCGGCGGGTAAGTAATTGAAAACGAATATCTTGTCATAAGCGAGTAAAAGATGGCAAAAATGAATCCGGAAGATATCAAGGTTATATTGGCAACTGACTGCGGCTCTACCACAACGAAGGCAATATTGATTGAAAAGCGCGACGGCGAATTTCGACTGATCGTTAGAGGTGAAGCGCCGACCACGGTGGAGGCCCCTTTTGAGGACGTTACCAAGGGTGTTTTGAATGCGGTAGGTGAAGTGGAGGAATTATCAGGGCGAAAACTTCTGGATGATGAAGGGAAAATAATTACGCCGACCGACGGAAATATCGGGACGGATATATATATATCGACCTCTTCCGCGGGCGGGGGACTTCAGATGATGGTTGCCGGGGTAGTGCGCTCGATGACCGCCGAGTCGGCGGAGCGAGCGGCGCTTGGGGCGGGGGCCATTGTAATGGATGTAATTGCCTCCAATGACAAACGTCTCCCCCACCAGCAGATTGAGCGAATCAGACATCTGCGACCCGACATGATTCTTTTGTCGGGAGGAATCGACGGTGGCACGACCACTCACGTCGTAGAAATAGCGGAATTGATATCGGCGGCTGACCCGAAGCCTCGTTTAGGGAGCGGCTATCAACTGCCGGTAATCTATGCCGGCAACAAAAATGCCACCGAGCCGGTCAAAGAGACCCTTGGTAAGAAAGTCGATTTGAAAACGGTCCCCAATATCAGGCCGGTGCTGGAGCGGGAGAATCTCGGTCCCGCGCGCGAAGAGATTCATGAACTGTTTATGGAGCATGTTATGGCCCAGGCGCCGGGGTATCGGAAACTGATGACCTGGACCGATGCGCCAATTATGCCGACCCCGGGGGCGGTCGGACTGATTATAAAGACTATCGCTGACATGGAAGGGATTGAAGCGGTCGGGGTGGATATCGGCGGCGCCACGACCGACGTATTCTCGGTATTTCGTCCTGATGGAAAAGAAGGGATATTCAATCGGACGGTTTCGGCGAATCTGGGGATGAGTTATTCGATATCCAATGTTTTTGCCGAAGCGACTTTGCCCAAAGTGATGCGATGGGTTCCGTTCCATCTGGACGAGAGGGACCTTCGCAACCGCGTCAAGAACAAAATGATTCGCCCGACCACTATACCGCAATCGATGGAAGAACTGATTTTCGAGCAGGCGATTGCCAAAGAGGCGTTGCGACTGGCATTCATTCAGCACAAGAGTTTTGCCACGGTTCTAAAGGGAGTTCAGCAGCAGAGAACGATTGCCGACGCCTTTGAGCAGACGGCATCGGGGCAGACACTGGTCAATATGATGACACTTAATATCCTGGTCGGGTCGGGGGGAGTTCTTTCGCATGCCCCGAGGAGACATCAAGCTGCCATGATGCTAATAGATGCTTTCCTACCGGAAGGAGTCACAAGGCTGGCGGTCGATTCGATATTTATGATGCCGCAGTTGGGGGTACTCTCCACGGTTCAGAAGCAGGCGGCGACGGAAGTATTCAACAAAGACTGCTTGATCCACCTGGGCTGCTGTGTAGCGCCGTCCGGTGAAGTCAAAAAACCGGGACCGCTTATGAACTATAATATTGCCCTGCCGGATGGAAAGGTTGAAGTGGGGACACTCGAATTTGGCATGATGAAACTGATTCCTCTTGGCTTAGATGAAAAAGGGATTCCTCTGAGAGCAAAAGCGGAGTTGGAGCCATTGAGAGGCCTTGACCTGGGACATGGTAAAGGGAATAAGATTGAGACTGAACTTACCGGCGGAGTTGTCGGTATCATTCTGGATGGCCGCGGCAGGCCCTATGTTCTTCCGGAAGATGACAAAATCAGAGTGGAAAAACTTCGCGAATGGATGCTGGAATTGAAGGTGTATCCTGAGGGAGCGCTGGCGCGTCAGTAGAATGAAAAATATTCTAATACTAAGAGCCTTCCTGGTGGTTGTAATGGCGTTGTTTGCCGTTTCGGTCATGGCGGGTGTTTTTGTGGATTGGCGGGGCGGTTTTCATGTCACATATCCTGATGATTGGCGAGTGGTGCCATATTCCGAGGTAAGCAGTTTTCTGGAAGAGCAAGGGTTGGATGTCATCTCCATAGATTATGACGTTGTCCTTGCCGAAAAGGAAGCGCAGCCGTTCCAGAGCGGGGCCTATGTATTTGTGGCGCTGCACGAGACAGGCGCTTTGAGCGCCCGCCAGATTGACTCGGTGCTGAAGTCGGTGGCGGAAGTGCAGTTTCTGAGTATCAGTGAGGAGACTCTCGACGGCTCCACCAGTTTGACCAAGGACAAACTGATTTTCGACCGCAAGCGGCAGGCGGCGGCCTCGTACAGCAATATCAAAACGGCGACAACCGATAAGGCATATCTGGAAATTCGCAAATTTTATGAAAAAGGGGTGGCGCTATTTCTCTGTTATGCGCCGCAGGAGAGATTTAGTGAGGTGAAAGCGGTCTTTCTGAATCTCCTGGAGACATTTTCCACCAGAAATCTGAAAGAGATGGCTCCCAAGGAAGATCTGAAAATAGTTGACCCGGCGACCCGGGTGAGGTTGGCGTCACCGACGACAGAAACAGAACCGCCCGCGGCAGGCCAGGGAGAGGGTAAAGATAGCGGCAGCAAAAGCATTTACATAGTTATTCTGGCGATAATCATCGCCGGAACCGTTCTGGTAATCAGACTGAAGAAGAGAATTACTCAATCAGGTAGAGATAGATAAGAGGCAAATAAATGGGACATGCATATACCCCCGGTCTAAAAGTAACCGATAAAATTTTGATCACCAAGAATCGGATTCTTCCCTTGAAGGGGGAAGTAATAGTTAAGAAGGGCGATAAGGTGAAGCCGGATGATATAGTTGCCCGGACACACCTTCCCGGTACGGTGGAGCCGCTCAATGTCGCCAATATTCTGGGTCTTCCTCCGGAAGATATTAATGATGCCATGCTGAAGAAGCAGGGGGAAGCGGTTAAAGAAGGGGAAGTTATTGCGCGGACGAAATCGTTTTTCGGCCTGTTCAAATCGGAATGCACCGCCAAGATTACCGGTACCATTGAGTCAATTTCTCATATAACGGGGCAGGTGCTTTTGAGAGGAGAGCCGATACCGGTCACGGTAAAGGCGTATATTGACGGCGAAGTGGTGGAGATTTTTGAAAGAGAGGGGGTGGCGGTTGCCACCTGGTGCTCATTTATCCAGGGGATATTCGGAATCGGCGGCGAAACCCACGGTGATATCAAAGTAGTCGTTCCGGACAACAGTACGATATTGACCGGTAAAGAAATAGGACCCGAATGCAAAGGGAAAGTTGTCGTGGGCGGTTCGATGGTCACCGCTGATGCCATCAAGAAGGCGGCAAAGGTCGGAGCGGCCGGGATTGTGGTGGGAGGATTTGACGACAAAGACTTGAGAGACTTTCTGGGGTACGACCTGGGAGTTGCCATCACCGGCTCGGAAGATGTAGGAATTACTCTAATTGTGACCGAAGGTTTTGGACAGATAAATATGGCGCAAAAAACTTTTGACCTGCTGAAATCCAAGGAAGGGCAGCGGGCATGCATCAACGGCGCTACTCAGATTAGAGCCGGCGTTATCAGACCGGAGGTAATCATTCCCTTCCCGGCCGATATTCATGCCAGGCAGGATGCCGGCGACTATCGTGAGCAGGGGTTGAGAGTAGGGTCACCGGTCCGGGTCATCAGACATCCCCATTTCGGCAAACTGGGAGTGGTGACTGACCTTCCGCCGCAACTTCTGGAACTGGAATCCGGTTCCAGCGCCCGTATTCTGGAAGTGCAGTTTAAGGACGGAACCAAGTCGATAGTGCCGCGCGCAAACGTAGAGATGCTCGAATCGTAAGCGCAGCAACTCTTATTAAAAAAACAGAGGTCCCGGGGTCGCGGGACCTTTTTATTTATATCGCAGCCAGACCAGATTTCACTTTTGCAACGATATCAATGTCCGGAATGACCGGCGGTGTCGGCACCTGTCCCGCCGGTGGTATCGACGGTAACGGTTGAGTCGGTGACGATAGCAGTGTCAGCGGTAACGGGAGCGGTCTCGGTCGCTTTTTCCGTCACAGCGGAAGGGGTGTCGGCTTCAGGTTTTTCCGACTTACCGCACCCGGCCAAAACCAAGATCAAAAGCAGGCCGGCCAGCAGAATGATTGACATTCTTTTCATTGAGAACTCCTTTCCTTTGTATCCCTCCGATTTCATCTCAAACTCATCTATAATATTTGAGACTCATTGTCAAGCAAAAGATGCCTTTAGGGGACGGGGAATTTGTTTTTATTGACTCAAACTGTTTGTGGGCATATTATTGCTGGGGAATTCCGGAGAGTCCGGTTAAGGCGAGCATTATAAACCTTTTACACGCTTGGAGCGTAAAAAAGTAAAGTATGACAACGGAATTGGTACTTCCATTCAGCATATTTTCCGGCGGTGTCTGGCAGATTATCGGTCAATCGAGTCTGTTTGGGCTGATAATATTATTCATATTGATAGTTTTTTCGCTGGTTTCCTGGGCGATAATGTTTAACAAGTGGCGGCTGTATAAGAAAGTTGATGCGCAGAATGAGATATTCTTGAGTTCATTTCGGCGCACCAGGAAATTTACGGAAGCCCTGGGACAGGCGAACACATTGCGCCTCTCCCCGCTCTCGGCGCTGTTTCTTGCCGGTTATAACGAGATAAAGGATATCTTTGAACGGCGCAGCGGGGGAAATCCATCGAGCGTGCCGGCCAACCTTAGCAACGACGACCTGGAAATAGTACGTATGACCCTGGAGCGGGCGACGGCTGAGGAAGTGGGGAATCTGGAGAAACATGTGGTTTTCCTGGCAACGACCGCCAATGCATCACCCTTTCTGGGACTTCTGGGAACGGTGGTCGGAGTTATGGATGCCTTCTGGTCAATAGGTGAACGCGGTTCGGCGTCACTTGCGGTAGTCGCCCCAGGCATAGCGGAAGCGCTTCTGGCGACAATTGTAGGACTGGGAGCGGCAATTCCTGCGGTTATAGGGTATAATTGGGCGAATAACAAATTGAAATTCTATTTTGACAAAGCCGCCAACTTTTCGCTGGAATTTCAGGCACGAATCAAAAAGGACCTGTCATGAACAAGAAGCGGGAATATCGCGCCCTGGCGGAGATAAATGTCACCAATTTAGTCGATGTGGTGCTGGTGCTTCTGATAATTTTCATGATATCGGCGCCGTTGCTTCAGTCCGGCATAGAGGTTGACCTGCCTAAGACCAAAACCGCGGCACTGGATGAGCAAGCCGAAGGAGTAGTGCTAACGATAGACCGCAAGGGGGGAATTTTTGTCAATGACGTCTGGACCAGGCTGGAAAATTTCGAGAGTGGCGTAGATAAGGAATTGAAAAAGGCGAATCGCTCATCGGTCTTCCTTCGAGCCGATTCCCTGGTGCCGTATGGCGTAGTCGTAGAGGTAATAGGTCGCCTGAAAACTATGGGGATAGAAGAACTGGGACTAATTACCGGTAAAGAAGAAAACAACCAGCCGAAAAAGAAATGAGACAGGATTTTCTCTTATCCATATTGATTCACCTGGTGGTAGTTCTGGCGATGGTGGTGGCGGCGCCGTTCAAGCCGCAGATCAGGACCGATTTAGGTGATGTAATCAAAGTCAATTTGGCATCGTTTCCTGCGTCACTGCAGTCGTCACCGACGCTCCCCTCTCTCGGCGCCGGCATAATGGAAGATGAGCCGATAGCGGCGATCCTGGAGCCGGCGACGGTGAAAAAAGCGAAACCGATCGACAAACCGAAGCCGAAACCTAAGAAGAAAGAAACGAAGCCAAAGCCGCAGGCTAAAAACAATGATTCGACCAAAGCCGGCAGCCCGGCCGGTCAGAAAGATGTCAGCGACAATCTGGGCGCCGGTTCCCGCTTTGGCGGGGCGTCGATAGACAATGCCTCTTTTGATTACCCATACTGGTTTGTTCAAGCCTTTTCCAAAATTGAGCGGAATTGGAGCAATCCGGTATATGCCAACCAGCCGTTAGCCTGCATAATCTATTTCCAGGTAATTCGTTCGGGAAGAATTATAAAGTTAGAGATAGAGCAGTCGTCAGGATTTGACGCCTATGACCGGGCTTGCGAGAGGGCCGTCAAAATGGCGGAACCTCTCCCCCCGCTTCCGAAAGAGTTCACTGACGAGATAATCGGCATTCACCTTGAATTTCCCTATTCGCCGCAATGAGCATCAGAACATCAGTACAATTAATCTTCATTCTGGGGCTGATTAATTTCCTTTCCTTTGGCCAGACAGTGCGCGATGTGCGCGGACGGCTGGGCGAAAAATCGACTTTCGAACCGACCAAGATTTCGGTGGAAGAAGTGCGCTACGTGGGGATTAATTATATCACCTCCAATGATTCGATAATAATGAATAACTGCGCCGAGATTCTGCGCAACGACCTCGATTTCTCGCCCTTTTTTGAAGTTGTATTTCTTGATTCGTTTTTTATGCGGCATATGGAACTTCAGGAGATGACTCTTCTGGGGTGGTCCTGGATGGGCTCGGCGTATGTGGTCAAACTGGATGCCGAGTTTCCGCACAATAACATTCGATTGCGCTATTATCTATATGCGACCGATTCTCAAAGGGAAATCCGCAAAGAGCGGTTCGAAAGCGATAAGAATGACTACCGGGCTCTGGTGCACGAGATGGCCAACGATATATATAAAGCGTTGACCGGCGACGAGGGAGTTTATCGGACAAAGATTGGTTACGTTAAACAGGTGGGAAAAGTCAAGGAGATATTCATGGCTGACTTCGACGGCTATAACGAGCGACAACTGACCAACAACGGCTCGATTAATTTATCTCCGGCGTTTTCACCTGACGGGGAGTTTATCTATTTCACCAGTTATATGGACGACAATCCCAAGATGTATATGCTGACGGTGAAAACGAACGCGGTGAACCTGGTTTCGAGTTATCCCGGTATAAATGCGGCGCCGGCAATATCGCCTGACGGCAAATATATCGCCTGCGTCCTGGCCGATGAAGGGAATTCGGAGATATACCTGATGGACCGTAAAGGGAAAATCGTGAAACGTCTGACATATTCCTGGGCCATTGAGTCATCGCCGACCTGGTCGCCGGACGGCAAAGAGATAGCCTTTACGTCGGATCGAACCGGCTCGCCGCAGATTTATCTGATGGATGCCGAGGGACTAAATGTGAGGCGATTGACATATGAAGGTAAGTACAACGATTCGCCCTGCTGGTCGCCCCGCGGCGACCGAATAGTCTATGTTATGAGAGACAGAGTTTTTAAGATTTGCTCGATAGATATTACTGGAAAAGATTATAGGATTCTGGCAGATTTAGGGGATAATGAGAACCCCCGCTTTTCGCCGGATGGGAATCATATTATTTTTTCATCAGACCGGTTGGGACCGCGCGAAATATTCACCATGGATGTTTTTGGGCACAACCAGAAACGGATTACCTTTAAAGGGGGCTGCTCCAACCCGGCCTGGTCGCCGATGCGGCGCTAAGGATTGCGCTTTCAAGAAGTTATGACATTTTTTTTAAATGATTCAGCCGTTTTTTGTTGACCCGCAGTTTGTATTTGCTTAAAATTGGTGATATACCAGAGAAGTTCTGTAAAATTAATTTAAGGAGGATGTGATGAAGAGGTTTTTGATTTTGTCGCTTGCACTGCTCACCATTATGTGGGTAGCCGGTTGTGGAAAAAAGAAACAGCCTGTGGTTGAAACACCGCCGCCGGTAGAGCAACCGAAACAGCCGGAACCGACCAAGCCGGAGCCGACCCCGGAACCGGAAGTAAAGAAGGTAACGGAATCTGATTTCAGAATAGTCTATTTTGATTTTGATAAGTACAATCTTGTAGATTCGGCGAAGCGGGCGCTGGATTATAATGCCCAGATATTGAAAGACAATCCCAGCCTGATGATTCGCATTGAAGGTCATTGTGACGAGAGAGGTACAATTGAGTACAACCTGTCCCTGGGCGAAAAGAGAGCGGCTTCGGCTAAGAAATATCTGGCCGACTTAGGCATCGACCCGGGGCGGCTTCAGACGATAAGTTACGGTAAGGAAAGACCAGCGGTCGCAGGGAGCAATGAAGCGGCCTGGGCAAAGAATCGCCGTGACGAATTTAAGATAATTTCGCAGTAGCGATATTTTCCGGGATGAAGCAGTTAAGATTCATAATTGCCGCCGCCGTAATGACGGCGGCATTGGTAATGGTTTCCGGCTGCGCCATGAAATGGGATGTAGCGCGTTTGGAATCAAAGCTCGATTCCCTTCAGGTGGAGCAGCGTCAGATGATGATGACGACTATGCGCCTGGATTCGCTTCTGAATTCGGAATCGGAGGCGTCACTGAAATTGCGGGCAGAGATTCGCAGTTCGCTGACGGACTTAACCGAGCAGGTGCGAATTATGCAGGCGACCATGAATGACCTTCAGGATCGAGTTCGACTTATTGGCGGGAGGGGGACCGTTCCGGTGACACCGCCGGTCGGGGCCGATACCGGCGCCGCGGCGGCCGCCACCCCGAGTGTGGACTGCCAGACCCTGTACGACGATTCCTTTGTAAACATACGGCGCGAGAAGTATGAAGACGCGATACGGGGATTCAACGATTTTCTGAAGTACTGCGGGATACATGAGGCGGCGGCTGATGCCCGTTTCTGGATTGGGGAAGCGTACTATTCAATGGAGAATTACAAGGAAGCAATCGCCCAGTTTGAGATGCTGATAAAGGATTATCCTAAATCGGTGAAGCGGGCGGGGGCGATGTATAAGATGGCGCGCTCTCATGAAGAACTGGGACAAAAGAACGAAGCGAAGAAGAATTTCGAGAAACTCATAGACGAATTTCCCAATACTCTGGAAGCGTCCCAAGCGAAGCAGAAATTGAAGGATTTAAAATGAAACCCGCTGAGGGCGGGCTGACGGCGCTAACGGTTAAAATCTCAACCCCGACCGGGCCAACTCCTGCAGGTCGGGGTTTTTATCAACTGGAAGAAGAATCCCTGTATCTTCCCGTGGTTCATGCCGACACTGAGAGCCATTTCTTTTCTTACTTAGATTCCGAAACAGTCTCACTGCAGTTGGATCGCGAAGGGCGGCTGATTTTCATAGAGGTGGCGGTACCGCGCCGCCGGTGGCATCTGCGCTCGAATCTGGTCCGTCCCGAAAGAGCCGAAGCGGCCGATATTCGTTTCATCGATTTCAGGGTGTCGTTTCCGGCGCCGACGCTCTATTGCAGCCCCTACCGGAATGAACTCCTGATACGTTTCCAGCGCAGCGCCGCCGAACAGAATTACTACCTGGCAGAGAACCTGGTCGCACAGGTTTCGTCGGAAAACAGGCTCGTGGCAATATGGGTGTTTGATATCGTCGATGACCTGGCGGGGCGTGAAATCGCCTGCTGGCGCCGCAAATCTCGCCTGCGGCAGCGGATTTCTCTTTTATCCGCCTCCCAAACATAATGTGATTCCGATGTGATTATTCTCCCGTCCTTCCTGCCGTTATAATAAGACCGAGGAAGAATGGGATTATTTTTATATATTGATATCGATGCTTTCTTTGCGTCGGTAGAGCAGTCTCTGAATCGGCGACTGCAGGGCAGACCGGTAATGGTGGGGGGACTGAAGCATGAGCGAGGGGTGGTGGCTTGCCCCAGTTACGAAGCCCGCGCTCGGGGGGTGCGGACCGGCACAACCCTGCACGAAGCGGCGCAATTGATACCGGACGGGGTTTTCCTGAAGGGGGATTATCATCAATATCAGCACTATTCCGACCGCTTTTATGATATCCTGTCCTCCGTCACTCCCGATATAGACAGAGTGTCGCAGGATGAGGCCTGCCTTGATATCGCCGGGGCGGTGCGTCGATTCGGGAGCCCCCGCACTCTGGCTTTAGAGTTGCAGAGCAGTATCTATGAAAGGTTGGCGCTTTCGACATCTATCGGAGTCGGTCCCAGCCGGGTGGTGGCAAAGATAGCCTCAGAGTGCCGGAAGCCGATGGGGCTGACGATTGTGGATAATGACTCCCTGCGAGATTTCATGGCTGCCATACCGATAAAGCGACTCCCGGGGGTCGGTTCTGTCACCGGCAGGATACTCCGCGAGATGGGGATAGAGACGGCCGGACAGTTAGCGCAGGTGCCGGAGACGTACCTGAAAAGGATTTTCGGCATCAATGGACTGAAAATTGCGGCATATTCTCGGGGAGAGGATGGAATACCGTTTCGTGACTACAGGGCGATCAGGACGGTCAGCCGCGAGACCGGTTTCGCGGAGGATATCACGGACAAGAAGATTCTCCTGTCGCATTTCTATTATCTGCTGGAGCGGGCGAGCGCGAAACTGCGTCGGCTGAACCGGAAGGCGGCGACGGTACGAATAAAATTCCGGTATGCCGATTTTGAGACAATCGAAGGGACCTCTCCCCTCTCCCCGCCCTCGCATGATGAGACCGCTATTTTCCCCCGGGTGGAGATGATGTTCGAGCGGCTTTTCTGCCGACGGCTGGGGATTCGATTGGTCGGGGTGACTCTGGCAAATCTGAAAGGGTATGCCGACAATGAAACACTCATCAAAGACCGGTCGGAGCGCGGCCGCAATCTTCTCCGGGGGCTCGATGCCGCCCGCCGGAAAAGCGGCTTCTTCTCTCTTATGACGGGGCGGACTCTGGCGCTGGCAGAGCGATACCAGCGAGGAGATACTGGATATGTCCTTCGTACTCCCGGCCTGTCGCAGTAGTTTTTCGCTACGTTACGGGACCGCCGCAGTCGAATCGCTGTTGAGGGCGCTCAAGGAACGACAACACGACGCCGCTTTGCTTCTTGACCGCAACAATCTCTATGGCGCCTATGATTTCTACTATGCGGCGCAGGAAACGGCGCTCAAACCGCTAATAGGGGCAGAGGTAAGCACCGGGCTGGGAAATCTTTACCTGATTTGCGAGAATTACGAGGGGTTTAAGAATCTTTCGCGGCTGATTACGCATTATCACTTGCAGGGGGAACCGTCGGCGGAAGTAGTAGCCCAGCACTCAGGCAATATGGTTTGTCTCAGCCGCTATAACGACTGTCCGTCAACGCTCAGAGAAATTTTCGCCGACCGCTTCTACGTCGCGCTGGGCTCGGAGCGGGAGGCCAAGGCAGCGCGGGAGGCGGGGCGACAGAAATTCCCGCTGGCGGCGCTGCCGCTGGTCAGTTTCCTGACAAAAAGCGATTATCCCGCCCATCGCCTTCTCCGGGCCATTGATGGCGGGTATCTGCTTGACAATCTCCTTTCTTCCGGGGTCGCAGACGAGCGTGAATATTTGAGGACTCCCGATGAGTATCGACGCGGCTTTCAGGATTTTCCGGAAGCAGTCAAAAACAGTGCTGAAATTGTGAGGCGGTGCGCCCTGCAGTTTCCGCAGCGGCGGAATATACTTCCCGACTTCGCTCTATCAGAAGACCATTATGAGCGACTGCACCGGGATGCCCTTGACGGGCTGCGCCGACGACTGCCGACGCTGCCGGGGCAGTATATCGCGCGGCTGGAGTATGAACTTTCCGTAATCAGACGAACCGGCTTTGTCGATTATTTTCTGATTGTCGGCGACATAGTTCGGTTCTGCCGAGAAAACCGAATAGCATCGGTCGGGCGGGGTTCGGCGGCCGGTTCTCTGGTGTCGTTCGGCCTGGGGATAACGGAAGTGGATCCGATTCGGGAAGGGCTCTATTTCGAGCGATTTTTGAATGAAGCCCGCAGTGACTGCCCGGATGTTGATATCGATATAGACTGGCGGTGTCGGGATGACGTGCTCGATTATATCTATAAGAAATATGGCGAGGAGCATGTTGCGATGATGGCAACTTATACTCGTCTTCAGCCGCGGCTGGCAATACGGGAATGCTCCAAGGCGCTGGGGATACCGGCCGAAGAGGTTGACCGTTTTCTTAAACGTTTACCTCGTGAGTCGCTGGAAGAGTTGTCGCATCAGTCGGAAGCGCCGACGGCGAGAATCAATCGTTTCAAGGTCGATTGGGAGAGATTTGCGCCGGTCTTGAGGGCGGCGCGGAGAATCGCGGGACTGCCGCGACATCTGGGAATTCATTCCGGCGGTATTGTGATTACGCCGCAGCCTCTGACTGACTACGTCCCGCTGGAAAGGGCGACCAAAGGAATAGTGGTGACACAGTGCGATATGTATCAGGCGGAGAAAATAGGGCTGGTTAAGATTGATATTCTGGGGCAGCGTGGGCTGGCGGTCATCGCCGACTGCTTTGCCGCGGTCAGGAAAGAGGATCCTTCCTTCCATATCCGGGATAATGACCGGAAAACCTATGAAATGCTCCAGTCCGGAAAAACGATAGGGGTTTTTCAGATAGAATCGCCGGGACTGCGGGCGCTCTTGAGAGACCTCCATCCTGTCAAACTGAATGATATCACGTTGGCGCTGGCGTTGATAAGACCCGGGGCATCGGAATCAGGAATGAAGAAGATTTTTCTGAATCGATTTCACGGGAAGGAACAGACCGAATATCCCGAACCGTCGCTGGAGCCGATCTTAAGGGAGACTTTCGGCGTTTTTATTTACCAGGAACAGGTGATACTGGCAGCGCAGGCGGTTGCCGGATTCAATCTGCCGGCCTCGGACCTGCTGCGGCGCTCTATCACGAAGAAACGGAAACAGGGGGAGCAGCGTCAACTGAAGGAGCGATTCCTTTCGGGAGCGATGAAAAACGGCGCAGCAAGAGCAACAGCAGAGAATATCTTCACGCAACTGGCGCAGTTTGCCTCCTTCGGATTCTGCAAGGCGCACGCGGCTACTTACGGCTATCTGGCATACCAGTCGGCATATTTCAAGAGACATTATCCTGATATCTTCATGACGGCCGTACTCCGCAACGGAGGAGGATATTACCCGGCGGCGGTCTATGTGGCGGAAGCGCGACGACTGGGGATTCCGATAGCGCCGCCGACGCTCAATATCTCAGTCGAGACCGATTCGCTTCATGGGGGGACGCTGTATCTGGGAGTCAGTCGTGTCAAGGAAGTAGGGGAAACGATTCTGAAGAAAATTGACCGTTCCGACCATATCGAGTCGTTTGAGGATTTTCTTGCCGGCACTGAGATATCTGAAGATGAAATGGAGAATTTGATAAAGGTTGGGTTCTTTGACGCCGTGGAATCTTCGCGAGAGAGACTGCTCTGGAGATTTCGTCTTCGGGGGAAGAAAGAGGTTAAAAGGACCGGTGGATTTTTTACCGAGAGCCAGGTGGCGATGCGGCTTCGGGATTTCCCGGTCGTCCCGCTCAGCCCATACCGGCGGCTCCGTTATGAAATGGAGATTCTGGACCTTCCGGCATCATCTCATCCCCTCCAGTTATTCCCGGCATATCAGAATCCCGACTTGTCGGCACTGGGCAGGCAGGAGAATGGCGCCATAGTGTCACTTTCCGGCTGGCTGGCGGATAGAAAGAGAATCAGGACGCGGGATGGAAAAGATATGGTCTTTTTGACTTTCGATGCGCTCGACGATACCTTTGAAATCATCCTTTTCCCGGCCGTCTATGATAGATTTCGCGAATTGGTTCGAAATTATCGCTATCTCAGAATTGAGGGAGAGTTGCAGACAGACGCTGGCATACCGGCCATTGTGGGGCGCACCCTTTCCCCTGCTCCGACCGGCCTTCCGGAAGCAGAATTTATTTGAGATTGACATTGATTCGAACCGCCCGTTAATTATCGAAAATGTCTGTCCCGGAAAAAATCAGAGAAGAATACAAGAAACTGGTCGAGGAGATAAAATACCACGACCGGCTGTACTACATGTACGACCGGCCGGAGATTTCCGATGCGGAGTATGACCGGCTCTTTGACCGTTTGCTGTCCCTGGAGAGAGAGCATCCGGAAGTGACGGCGCCGGATTCGCCGACACAGCGGGTAGGAGCGGAGCCGCTCAAAGCATTTAAGAGCGTGGCCCACCGGGTCAGAATGCTGTCACTTCAGAAAGTGACATCAAAAGAGGAGTTCGCCGATTTCGACCGGAGAGTGAAGGAAGGATTGGGAGAGAGGTCCGAAATTGAATATACGGTGGAGCCGAAGCTTGATGGTCTGGCGGTGGAGTTGATATACGAAAAGGGGCTCTTCACGGTCGGCTCAACGCGAGGTGATGGAACTCGGGGTGAGGATGTAACACTGAATCTTCGCACCATTCACTCAATACCTTTGAAACTTTCGGGAGAGACAGCAAGACGGTATCCCTTATTGGAAGTGCGCGGTGAGGTGATAATACGGCGCTCGGCATTTGGCCGCCTGAACAAGAAGATGGAGGAGCAGGGAGAGGGATTGTTTGCCAATCCGCGCAATGCCGCCGCCGGTTCGCTGCGTCAATTAGATCCGAAGATTACCGCGGGCAGACCGTTGATTTTTTACGCCTACGGGATTTCGGCGGTTGACCTGGAAGAACTCGACACACATTTCAAAGTCATGAAATTTCTCAAAAGCGAAGGTTTCCTGGTCAATGAACATCTAAAACTGGCGACGGGAGTTGCTGGCGTCACAGCGGAATTCGATAACCTGGTTAAAGTAAGGCCGTCACTTGATTATGAGATTGACGGGATGGTTGTTAAGGTCAATCGATTCGAGGAACAGGTCAGGCTGGGAGAGATTTCGCGGGCGCCGCGCTGGGCGGTGGCATGGAAATTTGCCGCCGAGGAAGCGGAGACGAAAGTAAAAGATATAGTTTTCTCTGTCGGTCGCACCGGAATCATAACGCCGGTGGCAAAACTGGAGCCGGTGCGGGTCTCGGGCGTAACGGTGTCGAATGCCTCACTTCATAATGAAGACGAGATGAAGGCGCTGGATATCAGGATTGGCGATACGGTGTTGATTCGCCGTGCCGGGGATGTCATACCGGAAGTGCTGGAAGTAATCAAAGAGAAAAGAACGGGGGACGAAATAGAAGTGGCTATGCCGGAAAACTGTCCTTCGTGCGGAACCATGACAGTCAGACCGGAAGGCGAAGCAGCGCACCGTTGCCTTAACTCTGCCTGCCCGGCGCAACTGTCCGAGAGGATATTTCATTTTGCGGCGAAGGAAGCCATGGATATTGAGGGGCTGGGGGGGAAATTGGCGGCGCAACTGGTTGAAAACAATCTGGTGAAAGATCCGGCGGATATTTATCTCCTGACTAAAGCGCGGCTCTTACCGCTGGAACTGATGGGGGAGAAAAAGGCGCAGAATCTTCTGACGGCAATTGAGCAATCTAAGAAAAGAGAACTCCCCAGAATCATCCTGGCATTAGGCATCCTGGGGGTGGGGGAAGCGGCGGCAAGAATTCTGGCAGAGCAGTTTGGCGAATTGGAATTGCTGCTCAGGGCATCGGTTGAAGAATTGATGGAAATCGACGGGATCGGTCCCAAGATTGCGCAGTCGATTGTCGATTATTTCGCCAATCCCGGCAACAAGGAGATGATTGCAAAGATGAAAAGGGCCGGGGTGGTATTCGCGCCGTATAGAGCGGCGCGGAAAGAGTCTGTAATTGCCGGGAAGAGTTTTGTCATTACCGGCACGCTATCCAAGCCAAGAGAGTATTTCAAAAAGTTAATACAGTCTTTGGGCGGCAAGGTCTCCGGCTCGGTGTCATCAAAGACAGACTTTCTCCTGGTCGGCGAAGACGCGGGCAGCAAACTCGAAAATGCTCGCAAGTTGGGAGTTATGACGCTAAATGAGGACGAATTCTCAAGACTGATAGGCCTGTAATCATTCAGACGGGCCAGGGGGATAATCCATCGTCAACCAGGGGTAATGGTCCCGCTTCAAACAGAAAGAGCCGCTCGTAACACCGACAGCGGACATAGATGTTTTAAGCCCGGTTTCATCGTCTAATAGATACAACCCGTTAAATTCAACCTGATAATTTCCTTCGGGAAGATTGGTGAATTCATATTCGAGGTCATAAAGACAGAGACAGCGGCAAACTTGCTCGGTGCTCTCCGACTCTTTGATTATAATAGCGCTGTCATTGACGACAATTTCCGCGGAAAGAGGCTGACCGCAGCAGTTGAAACCGGCATTAACATGTTTGAGTATGAGACGTCCCTTGCCGTCATAGTTAAAGTTCAAGCCCTCCTCGGACAGAGCGCAGGACAGCGAATCGAGGGGCGGCGTTAACGGTTTGCAATTGGAAAAGTCAGTCAGTTTTGCTACGACTTTGAAATCGTCCTTTTTGACCACAGTCACGGTATCATTGCAGGCGATGAGAGGGACAATTATTGAAAGAGCGGCAAAGAGCAGTGGGGTAAGAATTCTCAAATTGATGTTCAGAAACATAACGTATCCTTTCCTGTCTATTATAAAGATATGGCGGACAGCCTTTGTGTCAAGAGTATACTTCTTAAGGAAAAGACGGCCATATCGTCAAAATGTAAGACAAAAAAAGGGACTGCCGCAGAATTTGGCAGTCCCGAATGAGTACCAAGGGGAAATAACTATAATTTAACCGCTACGGCATTGGCGACGTCCAGAGAGGTCGCTTTCCCTCCCATGTCGTAGGTGCGAACTTTGCCTTCCTTAATGACGGCCGCAATTGCCGCTTCCAGCGAGACCGCCTTATCCTTCTCCCCTAACCATTCCATCATAAGAACAACAGTCAGGAGCATTGCCATTGGATTGACTTTGTACATACCGGCATATTTGGGGGCAGAGCCATGAGTCGGCTCAAAAACGGCGTACTTGTCGCCAATATTGCCGGAAGAGGCAAATCCCAGGCCGCCGACCAGCTGAGCACAGAGGTCGGAGATTATGTCGCCAAACATGTTGGAGGTAACAAGCACCGAGTAATCGAGCGGATTCTTAAGCAGCCACATGCACATGGCGTCAATATTGGCTTCGTCAAGCCTTATCCCGGGGTAATTCTTGGCAACCTCGCGCGCCGTGCGAATCATCAGACCCGAAGTCTCCCTGATGACATTCGGTTTTTCGACCACCGTAACTGTTTTGCGACCGGTTCTTTTGGCATATTCAAAGGCATCGGTTATGATATTACGGCAGCCGGTTTTGGTATTGATTCGAAGTGAGACGGCAATCTCATTGCCGGGATGGGCATCGAATTTTTTCATATTTTTATTGTTTTTCTTGATGACCTCGCGAACTTCATCCGGAAGCGGGAAAAACTCCACCCCGACGTAAAGGTCTTCGGTGTTCTCGCGGAAAACAACGATATCGATGCCCTCTTTATAATTGAGGGGGTTGCCGGGATACGCCTTGCAAGGGCGACGGTTGGTGCGAAGATTGAATTCCTGCCGCAACCGGACAATGGGCGAGGAATACACGTGACCTTTCCCCTTCAGGGCAGGAACCAGTTCGGCTTCGGCTTCTTCTTTCGGTTTCGAAGTAATAGCGCCGAAGAGAGCGCAATCGGTGTTTTTCAGAATGTTGATGGTGCGCTCCGGCAGCGGATTGGCTTCTTTACACCAGAATTCCCATCCAATATCAGCCGGAACATATTCGGCGTCAAAGCGGAATTTGTCCAGGACGATACGAGCCGCTTCCATCACATCTTTTCCGACGCCGTCGCCCGGCATCCAGGCAATCTTATACTTAGCCATACTCCAAAGACTCTCCTTTTTACAGTGTAAATGTTAGATTAAATAAGTGTGAATCGCTAAAATCATTTTTGTATGGTACAAAGGCATAGTCGATACGAATGTTGCGGCGGCTGAATCCGGCTCCGGCTGAAAAAGAATGCAGGTCGTAGCCGACGCGATAGCCGCCGCGCAGAGTGAAGCCGCGACCGAAATCATATTCTCCGCCGAGATGCAAATGAAACTCATCATCAAGGACCACAATGTCAGCGGCAGGGAGTAGCTGACGATATCGGTAAGAGAGTCCGGCGCGGAAAGTGGTCGGGAGGTTAGATTCTTCTTCGCGCAATTTGATTTTCGAGCCGAGGTTTTGCACGGCAAGCCCGGCGTTAAGGTTCGGATATGGCTGGGTCAGAAGCCCCAGGTCGAGGCAGAAGGCATTACCACGATAGACGTCAATTTTCTCAAATAGCCAGCCGAGCATGAATCCGAAGATGA
Source organism: Ignavibacterium sp. (assembly GCA_020724775.1). Lineage (GTDB taxonomy): Bacteria > Zixibacteria > MSB-5A5 > GN15 > PGXB01 > DYGG01. The sequence goes on from DYGG01000002.1 coordinate 87,941, forward strand.
CATCTTTATCGACGCGGAACGCTGCCCCGGTCTTGATAGATACATCGTGGGCATCAAAGGGATAAAATTCAGAGGTAGCGGATTGACGTCCCTGCAGATTGCTGACGGCGGCGAACTGGACGCCGGTGGAGAAAACAATTGACCTTTTCTCAAAAGAGATATATCCGGTCTCAATTCTGACATTCTCCCAGTAAGTATTGTAACCCAAAGCGCCGGTTAGCGGACCAACCCCGAAACTGGCGGCGGGATTATAGGCGGTTGAATAAGGGTCGGCGGTGATAGAGGCAAAGGCTCCTCCCATTCCGCTGGGGCGGGCGCCGGCATCAACCGTAAGAAGTTTCAGTCCACTTGCCGCATCCGCATCGGATATGTGCATTAGGGTCAGAAGAAGCATTAGTATGATTGATAATTTTTGCATAATTCACCGTCAGAATTTCAGGTCGAAACCGATGATATGGTCGGCGCCTTCATCGACACGGTCGTCCGAGAAAGCATAATTGATGGTAAGGCGGAGATTGCTGAAGAGCACCTCATATCCCATCCCGGCGGTAATGACACCGTTATTAAGTCCGGTGCGGAGGAGGAGTTTTTCAATCAGGTTATATTCGCCGCCAACGCGCACAAACGGATTCTGCTCGCTGTTTTTCTCGATGTCGGCAGCAAACAAAAGTTTTTGATTGATTGCTCTGGCGGAGAAACCGGCGGCGATGGTCAGAGGGAATTTATCGTCCTGAGTGGCGGAGAGGCCGCCGCTTTCATTTGACCAGGGGTATTTGGCTGCGAAATGACTAACCACCAGACCGACGCGGATATCGGTAATCGGCTTGGTTTCCATCGTGCCATATTCAAAGAGCGAATCGACCAGCAACATGGCGCCGAGATTGATTCCGACCGAGTTGGCGCTGAGGTCGCCTATTTTCTTATAGTAGTAGTTGATTTTGGTGCCCGCCATGAAATAGGGGACAAACTGCTTGGCGAAAGAGACGCCGAAATTGTGTTCACTCGAAGAGATGGTAGTTCCCAGATCCTGACCGCTGGAATTCCGCTCGGCGATTTCACCGTAACCGACGAAAAGCCAGGAGAATCCCAGGGAAGATTCAAGTTTGGTGGGAAAGAGCACCGAAATGAAGCCGAGGCTGCGGTCAAGTTTCATCGCTCGATAAGAACTGGTCAGGGAGCGGGAGACAACACCGGCGGCTCCGGCGGGATTATACAATTGCCCTGAGGCATCATCAGAAACTCCGATATACGCCCCACCCATGCCGGCCGGTCGAGCCTGTACCGGCAACTGAAGAAAGGCTCCCGCATAGCCGCCATCTTCATCAGCCGCGGCAATACTAACAACGAACAGTATCGAAACAATTGTAAGTATAGTCTTCTTCATTTTCTCACCTACGGTATAATTGCCAGTTTGCCCCAGTAAACTTGACCGGTGGACAGTTCAACTTTGAAATAGTAGAAGCCTGCCGCTACAACTTCCCCCTTACCATTGTATCCGTCCCATTGGTCGGTGGAAGCAACGACATTGGGACCACCCGGCTTCATTTCGCTATCGATGACAGTCTTCACCAGATTCATCGCAAAGTCATATATTTTCAGTGTGGCGCGGGCATCGGACGGCACCGGATAGTGGAATTTGAGAGTGCCTCCGCTGTAAGGAGAATACGGCACAGGATAGGCATAGACATTGCTGGATGGGTCGTAAACCCGGAAGATATTCCAATCGGGCAGTCCGATGTTATCGAGGGCAATCTTGGCGGCGCCGTCGCCGGTTCCGACCCAGAGTGTATCGCCATCAACATAAGCGGCGTATGCCGGGGAATATTGGTTTATAGTATAAGGGACGGGCCTTTCAGAATTGGCAAGTATTCCGGTTATAGTAATGTTCTGCCAGTTGACTCCGGAATTGGCGGAGAAGAAGAGACCGGAATCGGTTGCAGCGATTACATTGCTCCCCGAAAAAGCATAGTTCCAGGCGATTGTGCCGGTATGACGGGCAGTCCAGACCTGACCATCCAGTGGACCGGAGACAATGCCGTACTCCTCAAGGGTATTGGGGCGCTTCTGACAGGTAATCCAGAGAGAATTATTACCGGGAGAAACGCTCTGAATGCCGAGGGCAGTAATAAAATTGCCGGTCAGTCCGTGCGCCGAGGTATATTTGTTAACTTTGTCAAATTTCAAGGGATTGGTGTTGGCAGTAATGATATGCCAGTTGTTCGAGCCGGCGGGAGAAATGGCGACCCCACGATCACAGCCAACATAAATAGTATCATTTACTACTTCAATGGTTCGTAGGTCCTGCAGACCGAAGTTTATGGTGACATTCAGGCTGTCGCGAATCTGGAGCGCCTCTTTCGGGAACCAAGTGACACCATTCGGAGAAGAATTGAACCATTGTTTTCCGGCAAGGTAAACGACAGAATCAGAGAAAGCGATATCATTGTATTTTAACCCCACGAGATTGATGCGGCTGGTAATTACCCAGGTCTGACCGTAGTCATTGGAGCGATAGACCGAGTATTCCCCGACGGCGGTGTCGCGGGGATGATTGATTACCCAGATGGCAGTGGAATCAAAACCGCCGCTGCCATCGGAAAACTTCTGCACACGCACTCGGTATGAGCGGGCGCCGCTGGAATCATTTTCAGGAAAAACAAAGTAACGGGAAGAATCAACCGACGCCGAGGAGTTGAGAAAAAGCAGGACTAGCCCGGAATCGGTTCCTACCCAGAGATTCATAGAGTCGGCGGCAAGAGAATATATGATATTTCGTCCGCTTGCCAGAGTGGTATCGAGAGTATCGGTATAAGCCCGCTGCCAGGAGTCGCCGGTATCTGAGGAGAAATAAAGTCCTCCTTCCCAGCCAGCCATGAACAGATGAGCGCCGACGGCGGCAAATTCCCTGGGAAATTTCTTTAGTCCCATGAGATTCTGAAGTCCGGTGTAATTTGTATGAAACGATATGCCGTTGTTATCGGAAATAGCCAGCCCGGTTCCAGAGCCGTTCAAGGTGTCGGCGGTGCCGGCGAAGAGACGTCCTCCAAAACTGTAAGCAGTGGTAACCGCTAATCCGGGGAGGCCATCGGACATGAAGGCGGAACTGACAATTTCGCTATAGGTTCGACTTGTGTCAAACTGAACAAGAGTGAGCCCGGAATCACCAGAGATATAAGTGAAACCGCCGAAGTGAGTAATGTCGGATATCTTATTAGAAGAGGGCTTGGCATAAGCCGGCGCCCAAACGTAGCGCATTAAACCATCAGCCGTGCCGGCCCAGAGTATGATGGAGTCGGTATGAAAAGTATCGAGAACGGCAGAGAAATAGAGATTGCTGAGGCTGTTGAATCCGAGCACTGAATCCTGACGGGAATAATAGATATTCCGCCAGGTCTGACCGCCGTCGAAACTTCCGAACAATCCTCCGGCCCAAGAAGCACAAAAAATAAGAGAATCATAGCCGGTGATATCGTAAATGGTGTAATTCGGTCCGGTCAGCGGGATAGTATCGATTTCCCGTACGATTGACTCCATCAGATTCCAGGTCAATCCTTCGTCATCAGTATAAACTAACCCATCGGAATACGGTACCGGGTCAGTTTCGGGGCCTATCCAATGATTGATGGCGACCCAGAGACGGCCATTGGCATCATCGGACCAGAAAGCGGAAGGGTCATTGGAGAGAAGTCCGTTGCTGTTATCATAGTACTGCCAGTTGACGCCGCCGTCAAGAGTGAAACTCATACCTCTTCCGGTCCGCAGCCAGATAGCCCCTTTATGCGACACGATATCGCCGACCCAGTTGTCAGAGAAGCCCTGAGCCGGTTCATCGAGGCTCTTCATAAGTCCCATGATGGCGGGAAAAACGGAAACTGGAATCAGAGAGATTACAAGCAGGATGATAGTTTTCTTCACGCTTTGCTCCTAAGGAATGCTTTCAAGCAAAAAAAATAGCCGCAAGCCTGGTAAAGGGTACGGCTCAAAGTCATTATGATTCACTAAAGTCCGAGCTCAGGTTCACTTAATCGTTATCGAAGCGCTATACTAAACCTCCGTAAGGCATTAAGATATATATAAATATACACAAGTCAAGGATATTTGGACGAAAAAAAGGCTGCTTCTTCCAGTTCCGGCAATAAATGCGCAGAAGAAACGGACTCACCATTGTTCACTGATTGAGTCTCTTAGTGCGAAGAGAAACGGCGTCAGGATTACGACCCTGACGCCGCTCAGGACTGGCTGAGAGAGCAATCAGACGAGATTATTTCACCGCTTGAAATTTTTTGGTCAAAGCCGGGACTATTTCAAAAAGGTCGCCGACAATACCATAACTGGCAATATTGAAAATAGGGGCATCTTTATCACGATTGATAGCCACAATAGTTTTAGAGGACTGCATGCCGACCAGGTGCTGGATCGCGCCGGAAATCCCCACCGCAATATATAGTTTCGGATTGACAGTTTTCCCCGTCTGGCCGATTTGATGAGAATAGGCAATCCATCCGGCATCAACGATGGCGCGCGATGCCCCGAATCCGGCGCCGAGGGCATCGGCCAGTTCTTTTATCATCGGGAGATTCTCGTGGCCGCGAACTCCGCGCCCGGCGGTAACGATAATATCAGCCTCAGTAAGGCTGACCGATTGGCCTGTTTCGGAGACCATCTCTTTTACCGAGGAGCGGGAAGCAAGCAAAGAGGAATCGACCGTCTCTGCAATTACCTCTCCTGCGCCAGACGACGATTCGGAGAATATTTTCGGTCGGACCGTAACAAAGAAGATTCGGCCGTCGGCGGCGGTCAGGTCGAAAAGGACATTGCCGCCGTATGCGGGTCGGGTGACAAATATCTTATCTCCTTCGGCTTTAAGGGCGGTGATATCCGAAGCCATAGCGCCGCTGTTAAGGGCGGCAAGCCGGGCGAATAACGCTTTGCCATAAAATGTTGCCGGTCCGAGAATCAGTTGCGGTTTGTACTTGGCGATAAGGGCACTGATAACTTTCCCGTAAGTTTCATCATTAAAATAATTGAGGGAGGCATGCGCCACCGCCAAAACTTTCCCTCCGCCCCGGGAAGCCAATTCCGATGCCAGAGCGGTCGCATCTTCGGCGAGGACGGCGGTATATATCTCCCCTCCCAGTTTTCCGGCGGCAGTAATCAATTCGTAACTGACATTTGCCAATTTGCCGTTTTTCTGCTCGGCGACTACAAGAATTCTGAAACTCATTATTCTATCCCTTCCAAATTCTCAGCGGCACGGCGCGCGGCATCCATCACATCCAGAAGCGAAACGTTCTTTTTCTGTGCGGCGGCAACGCAATCATCGTACTCTGGCTGAACCTTAATTCTATCATCAATCTTCAAAATTTTCACTCTAATCGCTCCATATTCGGTTTCCACCGCGCGGATTTCCCGGGGAAGAATGCGTCGTCTTTCCGAGCGAATCCGCAGACCGGCGGTGGTGGTCTCGCGGAATATAATATCGCCGAGAGAGTCCACCAAATCATTTTTGCAGAGGACGGTCAGTAGTGTCCCGGGGCGATTTTTTTTCATTATAATCGGGGTCACGAAGACTTCGAGCGCTCCGGCTTCATACAGACGGCTCATCAGATAGCCATGAACTTGTGGATTCATATCATCAATATTAGTTTCCACGACCTGAACTACTTCTTTCTCCTGAGGATAAGAAGCACTCAGTTCTCCAAACATGAGGCGCAAGAGATTGGGGCGGTCGGGGAAATCGCCGGTTCCGGCTCCGTAACCAATCTTCTCAATTTTGCAACTGGCTGAAGATGGTTCGATTTGGGGATATAACTCCGCCGCGGTAGCAAGAATGGCGGCGCCGGTCGGGGTTACTTTTTCCCCGGCGGTATTTTCCAGAAGGAAACGGAATCCTTTTAATATTTCGACCGTTGCCGGCGCCGGAATGGGAATCATGCCATGCGCCGATTTGACTGTCCCGCTGCCAAGCGGCAAGGGTGATACGGAAATATAATCAGGGTTGAAGTAATTCAGTCCAATGGCGGCGCCGGTGATATCGACGATGGCGTCGATTCCGCCAACTTCATGAAAGTGAACTTTCTCCGCAGAGATATTATGGATTCTGCCTTCCGCCTCCGCCAGTTTCCGGAAGGCGCGACCGGCAAAAATACGGATATTATCTGTCAATGACGCACCATCCAAGATTTCCAGAATGTCCTGAAGCCGGCGATGGGTCTTATTATCGGTGACTTTAACCTCTATTGCCGCCGCCGATATTTTATGTCTCTCCGTTCGATAGTGATTAAGTTCAAAACCGGTCAGGTTGAGTTTGTGAAGTTCATTCTTGAGATGCTCCAATGGCATCCCCAGGTCGAGAAAAGCGGCGAGGGTCATATCGCCGGAGATACCGGACTGGCAATCGAAGTGCAGGAGTTTCATGACTTCTGCTCTTTCATAGCGAGGGCGATAGTCGCGGCGGCGACACCGGCGCCGAAGCCGTTATCGATATTGACCACGGTAATGCCGGCGGCGCAGGAATTGAGCATTGCCAGAAGCGCCGCCAATCCTCCAAATGATGCCCCATAACCGACAGAGGTCGGAACGGCAATGAGCGGTTTGCTAACCAGACCACCAATGACGGAGGGGAGCGCCCCCTCCATCCCCGCAACCACTATTATTACGGAGGCTTCATCGAGGGAATGCCGGCTCTCAAATAGACGGTGGATTCCGGCGACGCCGACATCATAAAGCCTCTCTACCGGGCAACCGATCACCCAGGCGGTGAGCGCGGCCTCTTCCGCGACCGGAATATCGGAGGTTCCGGCGCAACAGACCAGAACTGATTTCTGCGTGCGAATCGTCGGATATTTCTTACGGCCGCTTAACGCCAGAGCCAGGCGGGCATCGGGATAATATCGAAGGGACGGGATCTGTTTCTTGATAGTTTTATATACCGGCTCGTTGAGGCGCGTAATCAAAGTATCACAGCCGGCTTTTAGAATTTTCTGGGCGATGGAGATTATCTGTTTGTCGGTTTTGCCGGGGGCATAAATCACTTCCGGAATTCCCTGCCGCAAGGCGCGGTGATGGTCAATCCGCGCGAACTGGATATTCTCCAGAGGAAATTTTCGAAGGCTCTCCAATCCCTGCTCAATCGTGAGAGTACGGTCGGCGATTCTCTGAAGAATTGTCTGCAGTTTTTTTCTATCCATTGAGAACCGGCTGAGCGTTTTTAAGGAATTCCTGAAAAGCGCGCTGAATATCGTCCAGAGATGCAACGGTCATCAGCCGGGCGCGCAGAGCGGCTCCGGCAGGAAAACCTTTAGTGTACCATGCCAGATGTTTTCGCATCATGAGCGAGCCGCTCCGCTCTCCGAACCGGGAAATCAAGAGGGCGGCATGTTCCAGAGAGAGGGCAATTTTATCGTTGATGGTTGGTTCGGCAGAGATGGTGCGGTCGCGGAGAAAATCTCTTATGGCGCCAAAGATGTATGGATTGCGCATGGCGGCACGGCCTACCATTACGGCATCACAGCCGGTTTCGGCGAGCATCCGGGCGGCATCCTCAGCAGAATTAATGTCGCCATTTCCGATGACTGGAATTTTAAGCGCCTTTTTCAGTGAGGCGATTTTCGACCAGTCGGACTTTCCTGAAAATCCGGCAGAGCGGCTTCGAGCGTGCAGCGCAACCGCCGCAATCCCTGACGCTTGCGCCAGTTCACCGGTCTCCAGAAACAGGTCATTGTCATTGTCCCAGCCAGTACGCATCTTGACGGTCACCGGCAGCGAAGAAGCCTCGACCGCCGCGGTCAGGATTTCACCGGTCAATTGCCGGTCTTTCAGAAGGGCAGCGCCACCATTCTTGCCGACCACTTTTTTGACCGGGCAACCCAGGTTAATGTCGATGAGGTCGGCCCCCGATTTAGAGATGAAGGCCGCCGCTTTTCGGATATTCTCCGGATTGGCTCCGAAAATCTGCACCCCAATCGGATGCTCATCGGTGTCAAAATCGAGGTAGGATAGCGATTTTTCCTGCCCCATGGCGATACCATCGGCAGAAACCATCTCGGTATAAGCCATATCTGCCCCGCATCTCCTTGCGATTAAACGAAATGGACGATTGGAGATGCCGGCCAGGGGAGCCAGAAAAAGGGGACCGGGAATGTTTAAGTTTCCTATCTGCATGCCGACAATATAATTAAGCCAAGGACTTATGGCAACAGACTAACCGATAATTTGGCTTTGCAAATTCAAAAGGAATGAAATTTTGTTATTTCGGCGGTCTTGAAAGGAGCCCAGTATGCCTGAAATAATTGTCAAATATGAAGACAAGATAATCGAGCGAGTGGTATCGGAAAAAAAGCGGCTGTCTATCGGCCGGACGCCGGACAATGATATTATATTGGAAAACCGGGGGGTTTCTCGGAAACACGCTCAGATCGAGTTTAACGACAACGCCGCGGTAATTATTGACAATGAGTCTCTCAACGGAACCTTTGTGAACAATCGTAAAGTTACCGAAGAGATTCTTCACGATAATGATACTATCACTATCGGAAAGTATTCGTTAATTTATCGAACGGAAGTCTCCAAGTCGGATTCACCGGCGGCTCTGGACGGCACCATGGTGTTGAAGACGAAGAAGCAGAAAGACCTGGTCGAAAAAGATAAGTTGGAGCGGGAGATTGTCAGCCGTATGGGAGGTTCGGTATTGCTGGGCGAAGAGAACGCTGATTTTTCCGAGTATCGCATTGACCACAATGTTACAACTATTGGCAAAGCCAAGTTTGTGCATGTTCATGCCCGCGGGATGCTTCTTTCAGGGATACAGGCGAAGATAGTGAAAGAGCCGGACCAGTTTGTGATTATCAATCTGGGCCGCAAAGGGAAGACAAAGGTGAATGGCGAGGATGTTGCTCGCCAGACGCTAAAGAACGGCGACATAATTCAAGTAGGAAAGTCGATATACCGCTTCATTGAAGGACAACATTAAATGAAATTTGCCATTATATCGGATATTCATGGCAATCTGGAAGCGTTGGAGAATGTCCTCCGGGATATAGAAAAAGAGGGCGCCGAGAAGATTCATTTTCTCGGAGACGCAGTGGGATATGGGTGCAGCCCCAATGAATGTGTGAAGTTGATAAAGGACCACTGCGAAATCAAACTTCTGGGGAATCATGATTATGCCGCCCTGGGCCTGGAGGCGGTGGAAAACTTCAATCAGATGGCCCAAATTTCGATTGAATGGACTCAGGAGAAACTGAGCAAGCAGAGCAGCGCCATTCTTGCCGATTTTGAGATGGAATCAGACTTTCTGGATTTTCATCTTGTTCATGCCTCGCCGGGCGAGCCGGAGCAATGGCATTATATTCTGACGACCGCTCAGGCAAAGAGACATTTTGAGAATTTCAGTCAGGCGGTCTGTTTTGTGGGACACTCGCATATGCCGGTGATTTTCAATATTGACTCCGAGGGTCAGATTGTGAAATCAAGCAAGATGGAGTTAGAGAGAGTGCCGGAGCGGAGATATATCATAAATGTCGGTTCGGTGGGGCAGCCCCGCGACGGCGACCCGCGCGCCTGTTATATTATGGTCGATACGGAGTCCGGTAAAATCTATTACCGACGTGTCGATTATGATATAATGAAAGCCCAGGAAAAGATGAAGAAGGCGAATATGCCGAATTTTCTGGTAGATAGAATTGCAGTTGGTCATTAGGTCAGATATGCTTAAGAAATACTCCCCATATACCCTCTGCCTTCTGATTTCCATATTGGTGGTGGCGTTATATGTGAATGACTTTGGGCCGCTTCTCCGTCTGGAATGGAAGATTCAGGATCTGATGTATACCTTTCGCGGGGATCCCAATTTCTCGTCTGATATTGTAATTGTGAATATTGATGATACCTCCCTGGCGCAGTTTGGCTCCTGGCCCTGGCCACGAGACCTGGTGGGAGACCTGGTGGCGGCGGTGGGCGCGGGCCAGCCTAAGACAATCCTGTTAGACATGCTGTTCGAACCGAGCGTAACCGAGGACACCTCGGGCCGGACGACAGTCTTAGCCAATCAGCTTGCCTGGTTTCAAAATGTCATTGTGCCGTACGAAATAAGCCGGGGAGATTTTACCTCGAGCCGTATCTCTAATCCCAAATATCTTTACAACTCGTCCGTTATGGTGGACAATCCGCTGGGAGTGCTGGAGGAGAGCGAAGCGCTCATTGCACAGAAAGTTTTCCTTCCTCCGGAGCCGATTACTCAATTTGCTACCGGCCTTGGCTTCAAATTTATAGCTTATGACCGCGATAGAAAAGTCCGTTGGACGCCGCTGGTCATGACCTACGACGGCTATTATTACCCCTCGGCGCAACTTCTTGCCGCTACGCATTACCTGGGGCTCTCCCCCAGTAACGTTAGTGTTAAAGGAGGCGAAGAGATAAAAGCCGGCGGCCGGGTAATTCCCACCAACAAGCATGCCGAGATGTTTATCAATTACAATAAGCCTCGGCAGTCTTTCGGAGAGGTTTCCGCCGTCGATATTTTTAGTGAAAAATTTGACCTGAACAATCTAAAAGGAAAACTGGTGGTGATTGCGGTGAACGCCCGCACCGCGACCGATTATTATCAGACCCCGGTATCGCGAAATTTGGCGTCAGCGGAGTTGACAGCCAATATATTGGAGAATATTGCGCACTCCAATCATATCAAGCGCCTTGACTCTTCACCGGGAACCGACATGATAGTGCTGTTTGCCCTGGGAGGAATATTCGCGTTCATCCTACCGCGCGTCTCCCTGTTGTATCGCGCCGTGATTCTTATTATTACTCTCTTCCTCCTTGCCAATCTGAATTTCATACTATTCAATTCGCTTAATGTTCTGACGCGTTCGTTATATATCGGTTTGCAACTGATACTGCTGGCGATTGCCAGTCCTATTCTGGACCAGGATTTTCTCGCCAGAATCGGTTCCGGCAAGAAGGAGCCTGCCAAGGGCAAACCTGCCAGATTGCCTAAAATCGAGCCGATAGAGAGAACGCCGAGTGGGTCTAAAAATCGGGCAGCGGCAGTCAGTCATGAAGCAGAAAAGAGCGCAATCAAAGCGGCTGAAAAGAAAACTGCGGATGTCCGCCCTGAAACCAAAACGGCCATGACAGATTTCAGCGGGAGTAAGACTTTCCCGGCGGAGACAGTCAAAGCGGAAATGCCGGTGGCACCGCCACCGCGGGAGAAACCGAAGCCGGCGCCGGTGGTTGCCGAAGCGGCGGCTCCCATCGAATATAATAATCGACTGATAGACGATGAGCCATCTTCTGAGCCGGAGTACAAACCGGCGCCGACGCCCAGCACACCTTCATTTGGTTTCGACAGCGGCCAATTAAAGAATTTGGGTCGTTATAAGGTGATAGGTGAATTAGGCAAAGGGGCGATGGGAACGGTATATAAAGGGATTGACCCGGCGATTAACAGGAATGTAGCCCTCAAGACGATACGGCTTGACTTTGTGCATGACCCCGAGGAACTTGCAGAATTGAAGGAAAGGCTTTTCCGCGAAGCGCGCGCCGCCGGAATGCTTTCACATCCCAATATTGTGACCATCTATGATGTCGGGACGGAATCAAATCTGCACTATATTGCGATGGAATTCCTGGAAGGGCAGACACTGGAGTTAATGATTCGGAAAAAAGTAAAGTTCAATTATCGGATTATTGCGCAGATAATCGCCCAGATTTGCGGCGCTCTCGATTATGCCCATGGCTCCGGAATCGTCCACCGCGATATCAAACCGGCGAATATCATGGTGCACAGCGACTACAAGGTCAAGGTCATGGATTTCGGTATTGCCCGGGTTGACTCGTCATCGATGACCCGCACCGGTATCGCGATGGGAACGCCCAACTATATTTCACCCGAGCAACTGCAGGGAAAACCGGTGGACCATAGGACCGACATTTTCAGCATGGGGGTCATGATGTACGAAATGCTGCTTCATCGCCGTCCCTTCAGAGGCGAAAACCTGACTTCCCTGATTTACAATATCGTAAACACCGAGCCGGAATTGCCGTCAGCGGTCGATAAATCGATTCCATTGCTGTTTGACAGGGTGATTGAAAAAGCGCTCCGTAAGAATCCTGATGAAAGATATCAGCGGGCGGGAGAAATTGCCCTGGCGCTAGCCGATTTCATTGAGTCTTTTGGTCCGAAACGGACAATACCTGTTTAAGTTACTTTTTCTCCGGGTCGATTATTTCTTCCGCCAGAGACATAGCCACCCCCGAAAGCATCACTTCCACACCCAGTTTGGTAAAATCGCTGGAGATTAGATTGCGGTCCATTCCGGCATAAAGAGAGCAACCGGCCCCTTTTTCAATTACAAGTCCCGACAGGCGGCTTTCCTGTTCGGAGACAAAGGTAACTTCCCCCAGTTCGTCGGAGACAACAAATCCGGAGCAGTTGTGGAGTTGCAGATGGGTGTTTCCGGTATAGACAACCACCAACATTCCCCTAGTTCGTCCCAGCAGAGTCTCCGGATAAATTTCCAGAATAAGAACGCGCTTCTCAGCCCGGTTGGAGATTTTGAGCCGGAAATGATCTTTTTCGGTAGAGAATTTTTCGGCGCCCAGAACCGTGCCGATTTTTCGGGCATCATCTTCGGTGAATTTTGCCATAATCAGTGAGTCTTGTCCTGTTTGTCGGGTCCGGTATCTTTTGAATTCGACTTGATTTCATCTTCGGTATCCCGGAGCGCTTTCTTGAACTCGCGAATCCCTTTCCCTATCCCCTGCGCAATATCGGGGATGCGTCGGGCACCGAAGATAAGCAGGACGACCAGGAAAATCAGTATCAATTCCTGCCATCCTATGCCTACCAGTATTAAGGGACGGTCAATACCTATCATACAATCATACTCCTTTTATGCAGGTCAGATATACCACCAGCGGAAATAGATAATAACGAGCAGGACGGTCAAGACCGACATAAAATTGATTTTGAACATAATGCCAACCGTAAACGATATAGAATACAGTTCGACGCGGGTGGTTTCGAATCCGATTTGAACCGATTTTGAGAAAAGGGTTTTGGCGGCGCCGGGCGGCAGCACCGAACCGATCAGATCGCCCAGAAAACCTCCGACAATGGCGCCCAGAAGCAGGGCGACGATTATAAATGTTAATTCACGCCCTTTCAAGTTTCTTCCCCCTCGCTAAACTCAGTTTTATGGAATTAAAGATTTGCAAGCCATCGGAAGAGCCAAGGATATCCTCAACGGCCCTTTCCGGGTGGGGCATTAAACCAACCACATTACCCTCGCGATTACAGATGCCGGCAATATTTGCCATAGAACCGTTGGGATTGCTTTCCGGCGTGATATTGCCCCGTGAATCGCAATAGCGGAACAGAATCTGACCGTTTTTTTCGAGGGCGTCGATATCGGCTGTGAAATTGTAATAATTTCCATCCTTATGAGCAATGGGGATTTTGAGGATATCGCCTGTGGAAGCGGCGGCGGTAAAAATATTGTCGTTACGTTCGACCCGAATATGAATGAACCGGCAGGAGAACCGCAAATGGTCGTTGCGCATAAGGGCACCCGGCAGAAGCCCCGACTCGACCAGCACCTGAAAACCGTTGCAAATGCCAAGCACCGGAAATCCGGCATGGGCGAATTCCACTACTTCTTTCATGATGGGGGAAAAACGGGCTATGGCGCCGGAGCGGAGATAATCGCCATAGGAGAAACCACCGGGGAGAATAATTACATCAGCGCCCTGCAGGTCGGAGGATTGGTGCCAAAGAAAGGTCACCTCTTCGCCGAGCAATTTTGCCGCCGCATAGGCGTCATAATCGCAGTTGGAGCCGGGAAAGGTAACCACTCCGAATTTCATTGGGAGTACTCCACTCTGAAGTCCTCAATGACCGGATTTGCCAGCAGTTTGCGGCAAATATCATCAACCTGAGAAGCCGCCTGGGCGTTATCGGAACTAAGTTCCAGTTCAAAGAATTTGCCGGAGCGGACGGAAGAAACCGCATCATACCCCATATTCAAAATGGCTCTTTGAATAGTCACCCCCTGCGGGTCAAGAACCCCTTCCTTGAGACGGATATAGATAATGGCTCTTTTACTCATCGTCAACCTTTTCGCTCTCGTCCCGGCTCTGGCCGTGACGTTTTTTCACATACCCTACACCGAGGTATAAGAATCGATATGCCTCGCGGGCAATGCCTATTATAATATAAAGGGCAATAATTGGAAATAATAAATGTCGGGGTTTCCAGAGAAGGGCTATCCCTGCAAGGAGTAAGAAGATAAGTTTCAGTCGATTGCGACGGGTATTGAAACGGTCGGGAAGGGCATCATATTCGACCTGCGAAACCATCAGGGCGGAGAACAGAATTACCATGGAGACCAGATATTCACTGTATTCGAGTTGCCCCCAGATTTTGTAACTGAAAATGACATATGAAACCAATGCAATAGCGGCGCCGGGAACGGGCAGGCCGAGGAAGTTTTTCTTTTCTTCGGTTTGAGCCAGCAGATTAAACCGCGCCAGACGGTAGGCGGATGCCATGATGTAGACGATACTTATGACCCATCCCCATTTGCCGAGGGAGTGAAGTTTCAATATGTACATGATGACAGCCGGCGCCAGCCCGAAAGATATCATGTCAGCCAGAGAATCAAGTTCGACCCCGAAACGGGAGGTACTGCTGGCGATACGGGCGACCTTGCCATCCAACCCGTCAAGGAAAGCAGCCAGAATTATCATCCAGCAAGCGGTAGTAATCTCCCCCTCAAATGCAGATATAATGGCAATAAACCCGCAAATGATATTCCCCATGGTAAAGGAGCCGGGGAAAAAACCGCGAAACTGAGCAACTTCCATAATATTTTATAAGATATTAATTTATATAATCTTATCCGCTATATGTAATCTATTGCTTCAAGTTAAAACTTTTTTAACTTTCCGCCAGCCGTCGTCTGGCAGTGGTAACATACTCAAGATTGCTGTCAATTCCAACATAATTCAACCCTAATCTTTTCGCCGCAACGGCGGTGGTGCCGCTTCCCACGAAGGGGTCTAACACAATAGTATCTTCGGCATAAGCGGTCAGTTTAAGAAGGTGCTCGCAGAGTGTGAGTGGCTTGACGGTCTTGTGGCGATTGAAACTCCCTTTCTCTCGCCGGGACGGCTTGGCAAGCAGAAAATACTTGTCAATGATTTCCTCAACAGACTCCACCGTCAGGACATTTGCAGGAAACATGTTCCTTCCGATTTTGACTCCGGAATTGACCAGACCGATGCGGTGATTGAGCATATTGTTGAGAAATGTATTGTCATACGGCTTCTGGGCAAAGATAATCGGTTCAAAGCATGATTTCAATTGAGGAGTTTTCCAGCCCTGGAACTGGCTTTTCAACTTCTTGCGGGTAGGTTCATCCAGGTTCATCTTATCGATGAAGTGATGCAGGGACATTGCCTTCGCCTGGTTTTGAGTATAGAGCCAGATAAAGCAGTCGCGCACGTGAAAACCGGCGTCATCGATTGCCGATGCCATCCGGTGATACAACCGGGGAGCCGAGAAGGAAAAGAAGAATCCGCCCGGCTTCAGAACGCGCCGGAAAGAATGTGACGCTTTTAAGTACCAGCGGTAGAACTGAAGCCCCTTCTCCGGCTCGAATTTCATTCCGGCGGGAAGCGATTTGACGGTATGGTGATATTTCTGGCTGGAGACACGGGCG
The DNA here is from genome assembly GCA_020724775.1 of Ignavibacterium sp. Lineage (GTDB taxonomy): Bacteria > Zixibacteria > MSB-5A5 > GN15 > PGXB01 > DYGG01. The sequence continues at coordinate 103,660 of DYGG01000002.1, forward strand.
TCACTCCACGCGGCATCCATCTTGTCGAGAAAATAAGGAGGGTCGGTCAGAATGATATCGATGGAGTCAGCCGGGATAGATTTGAGCAGCGCCAGGCAATCACCATGAACGATTTTGTTCAAGAACTCTCGGCGCCATTTAGGGATGTCCCCCGGATTCAGTGACTTATGCGCCATTGCGGAGTATCTCTCCGGATATATGAATTTCCGAAAGTTTACAGCCGAGAGACGGCATAAATCAAGATGCTCTAATTTCTAACGCGGGCGATAGCGGTCTCCCCGGCTTTGACCCGGTCGCCCGGCTCCACCAGGATTTCTACTTGGTCCGGCAAAAACAACTCCGCTCGGGAGCCGAAATGTATCAACCCAAAGATTTCTCCGGCGCGGACCGATTGCTGCGGTTTAAGACGACAGACTATCCGCCGCGCCAGGACTCCGGCGATCTGCTTGAAAATCATTTTGCCGGATGGAAAACTCAAACCTATTTCGGTTTGTTCGTTCTCCTCGGAGGCTTTATCTTTGAAGGCGGCGAAAAATTTGCCGGGATTGTAATTGACATATTCGATTGTACCGTCAAGCGGGGCGCGGTTAATATGCACATCGAAAACTGAGAGGAAGATTGATACTTTGTGCCCCTTACCGCCTATGAAGGGATGCGAAGTTTCATTGACGGCGAGCACTTTTCCATCGGCGATAGAGAGAACCAGGGTCCGGTCGGAAGGGATTGTGCGATGCGGACTGCGGTAGAAAAAAGTCAGGAAAATGGTTAAGAGAGCCGTTAGGGCCGAAAAAATAAGCAATAGGAAAGAATCCTTGCCAGCGGCGAGCAATATTAAAACTACCGTAAGGGCGGCGCCGGTGACAATGAATTTCAATCCGTTGGCGGCGATCATTTTCAGAAAACCCTCTTGAAGATTTTGCCGACATTACGGAGATAATAATCGAGGTCAAAACAGGAATCGATTTCACTTTCACTGAGATAATGGCGAATATCGCGGTCTTCCTTGAGAAGGTCCTGGAATCCTTTGGGACCTTCGTAGGCTTTCATAGCGTTGCGTTGCACCAGAAGATAGGCGCGGTCGCGACTGCCGAGTTTATCGGTCAAGAGAAGCAGCACCCGCTGGGAGAATACAATACCGCCATAGCGGTAGATATTCTCAAGCATTCTCTTTTCATCAATTACCAGCCGTTCAAGGATGTCATTGAACAGTTTGAGGCCGTAATCGACGATGATGGTGCTGTCGGGGATTATGATTCGTTCGACGGAACTGTGGGCGATGTCGCGTTCGTGCCATAGAGGGATATTTTCCATAGCGGCAAGCGAATAGCCACGGACCACGCGGGCAATACCGGTCAGCCTTTCAGCCGTAATCGGATTTCTTTTGTGGGGCATTGCGGAGGAGCCTTTTTGACCGCGGGCAAACCCTTCAGCCATTTCCCCTACTTCGGTTCTCTGGAGATTTCTGATTTCAGTGGCGAATTTTTCCAGGGACGATGCCAGCAGAGCCAGGGCGGAGATATAAGAGCCGTGGCGGTCACGTTGAATTACCTGGGTGGAGACCTTATCGACTTTCAGTCCGAGGAAACGACAGGCGGCGGCTTCAATTTTGGGGTCGATATTGGCAAAATTGCCGACCGCGCCTGATATGGCGCCGACGGCGCAGTCCTCGGCCGCCTGACGGAAGCGCTCCCGTCCCCGCTCCAGTTCCGTGTACCAAACGGCGAATTTCAGTCCGAGAGTGGTCGGCTCCGCTATCACACCGTGTGTCCGACCTATGATAGGAGTCATCTTATGCCTTAGGGCCAGATTCTTTATTTTATCGAGCGCGGCAACAATCTTCTTGTCGATAAGAGCGGCCGCTTTTTTCATCTGGAGCGAAAGAGCGGTGTCGAGCATATCGGAGGAAGTCATGCCGAAGTGGATATATTTGGCATCGGGTCCCACGAATTCACTCACGGAAGTAAGAAAAGAGATGACATCATGATTCGTGGTCGCTTCGATCTCATTGATACGGCTGACGTCGAAGTCGGCTTTTTTGAGGATGTTTCTCAATGCCCTATGGGGAATTATCCCGGCTTGAGCCATGGCGCGGCAGACCGCCAGTTCAACATCAAGCCAGTGGCGGAATTTCGATTTTTCCGACCAGAGTTCGCCCATTTGGGGCAGAGTGTAACGGCTTATCATCCTTTGTTCACTTTCTTCCAATCGTCAAGGAACTTCTGTAAGCCGATGTCGGTCAGGGGATGCTTGATAAGTTGCTCAATTACTTTGAAGGGACAGGTAGCGACATCAGCGCCCATCATCGCGGCATCCACCAGATGCAGGGGGTGGCGAACCGAGGCGACCAGGACTTCTGTGCCAAAGGCATAGTTATTGTAGATTTGCACGATCTGGCTTATCAGTTCCATGCCGTTGTGAGAGATATCATCCAGCCGCCCGACAAAGGGTGAAACAAAGGTAGCGCCGGCTTTTGCCACCAGTAGCGCCTGTGACGGCGAGAAACAGAGAGTGGCGTTGGTCATGATGCCTTTGCCGGAGAGCGCTCGAATCGCTTTGAGTCCCTCTTTAGTGGTGGGAATCTTGACGGTGATGTTCTCGGCTATGGAGGAAAGGTCGAGCCCTTCCTTTATCATCCCTTCGGCATCAAGCGCAACTACTTCGGCCGATACCGGCCCGGAGACAATCTTGCAAATCTCTTTGAGAATTTCTCGGAACGGCATCTTCTCTTTAGCGGCAAGCGACGGATTGGTCGTTACGCCATCGATGACCCCCATGGCAGTCGCTTCCTTTATTTCGTCAAGATTAGCAGTTCGGAACGGCATCTTCTCTTTAGCGGCAAGCGACGGATTGGTCGTTACGCCATCG
>DYGG01000002.1:106624-125879 GCA_020724775.1 Ignavibacterium sp.
ATGACCCCCATGGCAGTCGCTTCCTTTATTTCGTCAAGATTAGCAGTATCGATAAATATCTTCATAAATCAGTACCTCGTTAGCGTTGTGGTCAATAACCGACATTGACCAGATATAACCCTCTTGCGGGAGCGACATGCTTGATTCGCGTATGGTCGCCGGAACTCATAATATCGCCAAATTCCTTCAAAGTCAAGCAATCGTTAGGCTTGCCGACTTCGACCATTAGCCCTACCAGCGAGCGAACCATACTGTGAAGAAAGCGGTTGGCAACAATGTCAAAGATAAACAGGGAGCCGTCACTCTGCCACTGCGCATTCATTATCCGGCAGAAATTCTGCTCTTTTTGAGACGCCACCGTACAGAAAGCGGAGAAATCATGCTCCCCCAGAATGATCGAGGCGGCATCGTGCAGCCGGGACAGGACGAGGGCATGCGCAATTTCCCAGCGGTATTCAAAATGGAGGGCTGATTTTGAGGTGTCAGTAATGTAGCGATAGTGACGCCAAAGGGCGGAACGACGGGCGTGAAAGGAGTCATCGACGGCAGTAGAATCTTTAATCAGAATTGTCCGGGGAAGATAGTAGTTAAGGGCGTTCTTGTACTTTTCGGGAGGGAGGGAATGTTCTATCTTGAAATTGGCGACCTGATGAAGAGCGTGAACACCGGCATCGGTTCTTCCAGCACCAATAACGGCGACATCTTTTCCGGTCGTTTTCTTTATTGCCTGCTCAATTTCTCCCTGGATAGTGGACAGCCCCGGTTGAAATTGCCATCCGGCGAATTCCTTCCCTTTGTATTCGATTTCCAGCCTAATATTCATCACCGGTCCAACCTTCCGGTCAAAATGAACAGAATCGCGGCGGAGGACAAAGCGGCGGCAAGAAATAACCAATCGGAATACCGGAAGCGAAACAGATGATAGGAACTTCGCGGCTCACCGCTAACATATCCGCGTGATTCAATCGCCATCGCCAGTTCATCGGCACGGCGGAGAGCCGAATGAAATACCGGTATGAGAAGATAAAGCAGTTTTCGTCCCCGCTCACGGATTTTGCCGGACATAGTGACCCCGCGCACCATCTGGGCTTTACGAATCATTTCGAACTCCTCAGCCAGAACCGGAATGAATCGCATGGCGATGAAAACGATTAATCCAATGTCCTCGGCGGGGATGCCGATTTTTCGGAATGGTTTAAGCCAACTGACCAGGGTTTCGGCCAATTCATCGGGAGCGGTAGTAAGCGACACAAAAAAAGCGATTGTCACGAACACCAGGACTCGCAATGAGTATGATACCGCCATTTTGATGCCGCCGGCGGTGAGGGCGAATCCGAATATCTCCAGAACTTTTTCGGTATCGCGGGCAGAGAATATAAGATGATACAGAGCCGTGATGATAGCAAGGATAAGGAATGGCTTGAGATTGCGCAGAATCACAGCGCTGGTGATTCCGGAGAAAACCAAAAGGGAGCTGACGCCGGCAATGATACCGAGATAAAAGTAAATGGAAGTGGTAAAAACACTGAGGAGCATGACGGCAATAGCGAAAAAGATTTTTCCTCTCGGGTCGAGCCGGTGGCCAAAAGAATCGGAGGGGCGGTACTGGCCTAATATAAGTCGTTCGTTCATATTGACAGAGGACTCAATCGTTCATACCCGCATTAAATATTGCGTCACAATCATCAAGTGGTGAAATTTACAAGGAGAAAGAGAGGTTGTCAACCGACAAGGGTAGAATAGAAAAGCCCCGCGCGATGCTGCGGGGCTTTTTCCGCTGAGGAGCCGGATAATGCTGGCTTATTTGAGGAGAACCATCTTTCTGGTTTCTTTATCCGCTCCTCGGGTCAGTCTGTAAAAATAGATTCCGCTGGCAACCCGGGCGCCATTGCGGTCGGCGCCATCCCACTCAACCGTATAGTTGCCGGGCAATTCTTTTTTGTCCACAAGAGTCCTGATTTCCTGTCCCAGAATATTATAAATTCTAATAGTGGTATTGGGAATATCGGTTCCGCTGACTGCTTTGAGAGTATAATCAATCCTGGTTGTCGGATTGAAAGGATTGGGGTAATTCTGGCGCAATATGAAGTTTTGCGGAAGAACACCGGAATAGTTGTCTCTTACATCGGTGGTAAAGGAACCGAAGAAACTGATGATACGGCTCAATAGGGAATCGCGGCGGACGTATCCCACCGAAGGATTTTCCTGAAGTCCTTCGTATCCAAAATTGAAGAAAACCAGTTTGTAATCGTTCTCGTATGTCAGAGCGGAGTAATTTGGCTGGTTGCGGAATTTGAATGCCGGTAACGCCCCATTGACCGGAATTATCTTGTTGGAACTGGAATAAATCTGATTATTGCCGCTGAAGTAGCGAACTGCGATTCCCTCACCTACGGGCGAGCCGGCGATGCCGTCATGGTAGATATTGAAACCGGCGCCACCGTATCGGGCATGGAGATAATTTTCAAGAAAGAGCGAATCCTGTATTCGCAATTTGTTGGCGAGGTCCTGTCCGGTGAGAAAGAGATTTCCGCCATTGTCAAGATAGGTTTTAATGGAACTGATATCCGACGTCAGCAGATAATTTGAAGCGGTATCGCCGGTGAACCAGAAAACCATTCGGTAGTTGTTCAGAAAAGGTCCCGGCGGGGCGCCCAGAATTTTCTTTTCCCAGATATCGGCTGGAATTTTTTTGGCGTACAGGTCGCCGAAATAGATATCCTCATATGAGCCGCCCCGATCGTCATCAACAATTAGAACCTGTGGCCTGCCGATGACCTTTTCGACCGTGAATGCTTTCGTATAGGTTCCGCCATCGGTGGAGATATCGAGGAAAAAAGAATCATAGGTCGGTGTGATGGTATCGGGAACAACGAAACTGAGCGGGCTGGAAATATTGTTGGTAGAGGCGCCATCACCGGTAAGAGATGAGCGAAATACGGAAGGATTGCTGATGGTAATTGAGGGGTCATTACTGGAGAGGGTGAAGTTGGCGTTGGTGGCGGTCAGCCAGAGGTTCTTTATGAAGAAGAAGACCTGCACTGTTTCACCCGGGTCGAAGAAACCATCGGAGTGGTCATCAACGAAGACCAGGGAGTCGAGGGCGATATAGGGGCGAGACCAACGGATATCGAGATTAGCGTACATTATCGAATCGGGGTCGGAGATGTTCCAGACTGAGACCTCGGTGATAGTTGGACCGTATCCGCGGCTGTCAGGTACGGAGCGGTCATCGAAAGAACGTTTATTGACGCTCCCGGGCCAGGGGTCACCGGCGTCACCATCGTTGTACATGGTGTACTCCAGGTTGCGCAGTCCATCAGCCTGCTCCAGAGCGACACGATAAGGCACACCGGAATTGTTGCCATCGCCGTCACCTAAAATATCATATACATGGTAAATAAGAAGTCCTTCGCCCGGCAGATAGGCATCAAAGCCAGTTAACTGACGATTTTCAACCAGAAAGTACTGCAATCCATAAGTGCCCTCAGACCAGAGGCGATATATGACTGGGTTGGTCTCGACCTGAGGAATAGGAACATTAGTAAGATTCGTGTTAACATTTATCTCGGTAACAAAGCCGGCGGTAATTTTGCAGAAGGCATCAAAATGCGCCGGGGTCCGGGAGTTATTATTGTAACTGCCGCTTCCCATAAGGGACCAGCGTCCCAGGCCGGCAGAGGTATTATCGACATCGGCGATATCATAGAGGTCGGGCAGACCGATAAAATGGCCATATTCGTGGCAGAAGACGCCTATGGGAGAAATGCCGGGAACGGCGTCAGACTCTTCAGGCTCCATCGTGTAATTATAGACCTCAACACCGTCTCTTGTCTGTGGGATGCTCAGATGCCACTTATGCGAGTGAATTTCGGATTCATCCCCCGATTCTTCAAATCCGGTTCCGGCATGCACCACAAAGAGCCCATCCACTTTTCCATCGGCTCCTCCGCCGAGCCCCCAGGAGTCATAGACCGAAAAATCGACATACCCATCGATGGAGTCAACCGCGACTTCCGCCAAACGTTGGGCGTTGTTCGGATATGACCCAATGCCATTGGTTCCGTACGGGGAATAGTAACTCATCGGCTCCGGCATCCGGAACCAGCCGTAAACATCGCCGATGATAAGGAAGGAGCCGTAGGAGTTTTCGAGATAATATTCTGTCATGGAACCGGTCGGGTTTTTCCCTTCCGAAAATAGCACAGAATCAAACAGCACCGGGGTGGCGGCAATGGCGCCGGCGGTGTACGGTTTATCGCTGAAATCGACCAGAATAACCAGAACCCTGACGGTATCTACCTGATTGATATCGGTGGCGAGTTTGTCTCTGGCTTTGACCGCAGAGGGGGTGTCCATTCCGCGCTGACGGGCATCGGCAAGCCGGCTGACAAAATCATCAAATGTCCCCTCGGCTTTGAGTTTTTCGATAACTTGCGGCGACGGCGGCACGGCATAAGCGGCGGGGTAAATAAACAACAGCCAAAGCAGGAGAGGGAAATATTTCATTATGTATCTACTTCTCATTATATGATTCCTCACTTCAGGCGACAGGTATATTTTCAGTCATGTTTCATTCATACATCATTTAAGCAACATCATTTTGCGGGTCATAACAGCGGTCTCCGTTTTCAGGACATAGAAGTAGAGTCCGGAGCCGACGGTCTCTCCCCTGTCGGTACATCCGTTCCAGAGCGCCTCATGACGGCCGGCGTCAAGGAAGCCATCCAGCAGAGTCGCCACTTTCTGACCCAGTATATTATAGACCGACAAAGTTATATCGGAACGCCGGGACAAGTCAAAACTGATAGTTGTCGCCGGATTGAACGGGTTGGGGTAGTTTTGGTGAAGGACAAACTGCCCGGGGAGCATCGGGCTGTCATCATTGACATCAGTACTTCCCAGGTATCGTCCCCAGGCGCGGCTGGCGGCATACTTTAAGGAGTTCAAATCATTCCCGGCGACAAGAGCCAGGGCGACTTCGACCGAATCTCTGGGACGAATATAGAAGGGACCGAAGGAATTGAGAGTCATGAAATCGGCTGAGGCGAGGTTGTTAATCATGTTTCCACTTCTTTTAATATAATCGAACTTCTGCTGGGATGTAAGTCCAATTTTCGTATTCCCATTCTCCAGAGTCGAAATTCCATTTACAGCCTTAAGTGAAACAACACCGACGGCAGTTTGTTCGCCAATCTGGTAAACCATCCCGTTATCGGAATCAAATCCGACCTGGTCGCCGTCGGAGGATAGGTCGAAATCGGTCAGGAATCCAAAATATAGGCCATTTATATTTTCCAGCGAATTGTTAACCAGGTAATATTTCATAATCAGGTAATCTTCTTCACCCGCTTCATCAAAACTGAGTACGGTTTGACTGACAGAGATTGGAATCGGGATAGGCGACTCGCTATCGGCAAAACGGGAGAAACTGCTGAAGCCGCCGCTGGAAGAGAGAGTTGAAGATGACAGGGGCGTCAACGGCATAAAATCGGATTGGTCGGCGCGAGCCAAGCTGTCGCGAACGGAAGAGGAGAGTTGCAGAGCGCTTCTCCCGATAATAAGCCCTGCCTCATACAGCAGATTCGAAGAACCGTCATATCTGAAACCCTCACCACCGGCGGCATAGATGGAATTGAAGCCCAAGCCAAACTGTCCAAAATCAGAGACGGTAAACTGGAGGGAAGCGGTGGAATGAGTCAGCATAGAGCCGTTGGGGGCGCGGCCTACCGTCAATTGCAGGGAGAGGGTATCGACGCCCATTCCAAAGGGGTAGGATATATGGAGCGCGAGCGGCAAAGAGGCGCCATTTATCAGATCGCCGTCAAATCGCAATCTGAAAGCGAAAGGATTGATGGAATAACTTCCCCCCGGCTCAAAGAAGTACGGTGAAGAACTATTGACAACAGTGGCTCGAGAATCGAGGGAGACTATGGTCGCAAAGAGGGAATCGACATTTCCGGCAGGGATATTGAGACGAAGAAAGAGGTCAAAAGTTTCGCCCGGGTCGGCGATGCCATCCCCGCTGATTATCTGTCCGGCAAGATAGACTTCCGGCATCTCCGGCTCCGGCATATAATTGAGAATACGGGAGGCATCGGGAAGACCATATCCATAACTGTTATCTTCGCCGGAAGCACCGAGGTCACGGCAGGAATTGATAATGGCGGTTTTAATTTCGGCGACAGTGGCGTTAGGGTTGTACTGCCTCATAAGGGCAACCAGACCGGACATGAAAGGGGCGGACATGGAGGTACCGCTCATCAGGCGGTAGGTTCCCCCTTTGTATGAGGAATAGACAGAAACGCCGGGCGCCACCACTTCCGGTTTGATTTTGGTATTGTCGCAACTGGACGGTCCCCGGCTGGAGAAATTGGCTATGGTAAGGTTGGCGGCGTCAATGGCGCCAACGGCAAAAGAGTTGAGCGGGTTGCTGGCGCGGTTGGCGGGGATACGAAGAGTCATCGGGTCGGGACCTTCATTCCCGGCGGCGAAGATGGTGACGATACCGGCTGCTTCCACATTGTCGATAACTTGATTAAAGGTGGCGTCACAAGGAGGAAATATCGAAGTCGGGATTCCCCACGAGTTGAGAATCACGTCAGGCATGTCATTTACGGTGGAGAGATTGTTGTCAGGATTGAGCGCCCACTGAAAGGCGGCAATGATATCTGCAACCGTGTTGCCGAGAGTTCTACCCTGGTCAATGACCGCGGCCGTAATCCATTCGGCATCAGGCGCCACTCCAAAACTATCAGCGGCGGCACTTCCAACCATAATACCCATCGTGTGGGTTCCATGGCCGACCTTGTCGATTGGTATAGTATCGGTCAGCGCCGGTGCAAACCAGGCGGCTGTGTGGGAAGTTCTATTACCGCGCCATTTGCTTGAAAGCGCCGGATGAGAACCTTCAACGCCGGTATCAAAACTGCAGACAAGTCTCCCGCGACCCCGAAGTCCTCGATTCCAGAGATAGGGGATATTGAGGGACGACAGATGGGTGGATACGGTTGAGACCTTATTCAGACGAGGCAGTTGTTCTTCCACCGGCGCAATATATTCAACAGGAGCATTTTCTATAATTGATGACACGGAAGAAATCTGGGCTACTTTCTGAAGTTGAGATGATGGCAGGGTCAGCAGAAGAACCGGCGCGACCCAGAATTCCCGGATTTGAGCGGAAGGACAAACTTTCAGAATAGTCTTTTTCAGGTCGGCCACCAATGCCGCGTTCTGACGCGACAAGATTTCCACCGTATGCTTGCGGGTGGCGTCAAGATTAGGGGAAACTTCCGCAAAAGCATGAATTTTCTGAACAGTCTCAGGCTGAGGATAAGCGAAGACCAAAACGGAGATAAGGGTATCAGCAGGAAGAGGTTTATTCCTGTCCAGTAATTCCGAGAGCGATGGCGAGAGAGAAACGGCCGACGTGGAGACAGGGGCTAAAATGCCGGCGATAATGAAAGTCAGGGCAATGAGAATGAAGGAATATTTGAGCATTTTGGTTCTCCTCAGCATCTTCTGATAGAGGTTCGAGCAACCAATATGCCGCTGGTGGAGGACATTTTGGTGGTGCAATTGAAGATAACCAGGGGATGGAGAGTCGGCCTGAAGACAATTTAACATTCTGTACCATTGTGTGTTATACTGTTTATATAAACTGTTTATTTTATGCACAGTTTTGCTCAGGCGGATGGATACAGTTTGCAGGACGGTTTAAGAGTATGCATATAGGAACAGGATTGCAGTCTCTTAACAGTTGAATTAATTGATACTTGAGTTTATTTTGAGTTAATGCCAGGATTCAAAATTAGAAGTCTCTTTTCGCACCCGCTGACCATTGTAATCTTACTGGGGGGACTGTACCGGCTTATCTATCTTCTTCACTATTATGCGAGCCCCGAATGGAGCCAGTTGCTGGTCGATTCTCTGTACCATGACCGCTGGGCAATGGTAATCGCATCGGGCAACTGGGTCGGCACGGAAGCGTTCTTCCGGGCGCCGCTCTACATCTATTTTCTGGGACTGATTTACACCATATTTGGACATTCTCTTCTCGCCGCGAGAATCGCCGGACATCTGATAGGACTTTTTTCGATTGGTTTCACATATAAAATTGCTGAGAAGGTTTTCGATAAACGCGCCGCCGTTTTGGCCGCCGGCATTCATGCTTTATATCCGTTAGCAGTTTATTTTGAATCAGAATTAATGGTCGAGCCGCTGCTGACAATTCTGCTGGAGGCATCGGTTCTTGCCCTTCTGTCGGCAGGGCACCAACAAGGGTATTGCCGGTATGCCTTTTCGGGGCTTCTCATGGGACTGGCCGCTATCACAAAGCCTGTCATTCTGCCGCTTGTAATCGTTGTGGCAGGGTATATCTATCTCCGAAGCGGCGGAGTCAAGAAGATGGCCAACTCTTTCATATTGTTCATGGCCGGAGTGATGCTGGTTATTCTGCCGGTGACAGTCAGAAACTATGTTGTTTCCAAAGACGTAGTTCTGGTGGCATCATCGGGCGGGATTAACTTCTATATCGGCAATAATTCTCGCGCAGATGGACTGACAGCATCGGTCCCGGAAATCGGCGCCAACTGGCAGATCGAAGATATTCGGTATCTCGCGGAGAAGGAGGCTGGCCAATCGCTTAAACCTTCAGAAGTATCCGATTACTGGTACAGGAAGGGACGGCAGTGGATTTTTGAGAATCCATCAGATTTCGCGATGCTATATGTAAAGAAGATTTATTTCTTTATGAATAATTATGAGGTCTCCAATAATCGTAATCTCAACGCCGTATTCGGAGCCAATCCGATTTTGAGAATTTCGCCGTTGAATTTCGGAATGATTCTGGCGGCGGTAGTTCTGTCGTTTTTCTTCCTGCATCGAATAAGGGAGAAAAGAAACGAACTCATCTTGGTTCTGGGGCTGATTCTGCTTTTCGCCGGAACAACTGCGTTCTATTTCATTAACGCCCGTTTCCGTCTGCCGATTCTGCCTCTCCTGTTCTGTCTGGCATCGTTCGGCGTTATTTCACTTGTCGATACTATAAAGACCGGGCGGCTTTTGATAGCCGCACTCTGCCTGTTGACAGGGGGAGCGGCATATATTTTTTCCATTAGCAATCTCTATCAGATAGATACCGGCGATCTCAAGAGTTCTTATTTCAATCAGGGAAATTACTTTTTGCATACCGGGGACTTTGAGAAAGCGCGCGACAATTTCAATCGTCTTATTGCCGGCGACCCAGATTTTCCGGATGCCAATCTGAATCTCGGAGCGGCATTCCTGAGGCTGGGAGAAACCGATTCGGCGGAATTCTATTTCAGACAGGAATTGTTAAATAATCCTGCCAGCGCCGGGGCGCTGAGCAATCTGGCGACTGTTTTCTATCTAACGAACATGTTTGATTCGTCTCTTTCATACGCCTCCCGGGCGATTGAGGTTAAGCCGTATTTTATTGATGGATATCTGGCGAAGGCTCGCGCTCTCGGCGCGAAGGGAGATCTGGCAAGTCTGGAGGAACTCTTGAGGGAGGCGGATAAAAAATTGCCTCGCAAAGGGCGGCTCTATCTTGACGCCGCAATCACTTTCGGAGAGAAAAAAGAATTCAGCCGAGCGGAGTATTATCTCAAGCAGGCGCTGGCGGAGGAAGCGACCCCGGTAGAGATTGATGATAATGCTTTTCTCTACTCCACAGAGTCTTATGACGCCGGACAGAAACGTCTCAGGGCGAAAGTATTTTACGAACTGGGATATATCTATGGGGTGCAGAATCGTTTGCCTGAATCAGTCGAAATGAGCCGTCAGGCGATAGCGCTCGATTCCAATCTGGCGGAGGCATACGTCAATCTGACCAGTGGATTGCTCCTGACCGGACAGGTGTCATCGGCCAAAGCAACACTGGAGACAGCCCGCCGTCGTTTTCCGGAGAATGCCGCCATTAGGCAGATCTGGGAATCGCTCAAATAAAAAAGGGTCGAAGAAACAGAGTTCTTCGACCCTCGCTTTCGGAATCAGAAAATTCTAATCTTCAACAATATTCCGCAGCATGCCGGCTTTTTTCTTCATCTGCATATCGCGCAGGACATTGTCAAGTTCCAGCAACTGTTGCCGAGAGCCGGAGAAAGCATTGGGAGCCAGTTTTCCGGCGCCGAGGAACGGCTGTTCTGCCAGCCAGTCCATCATCGGCTCAAAGACATCCAGCGCCACCTCCCTTTCGAAAGGCAGCAGAGTGAAGGAGAAGTGAGACGTGCGGAAGAACGGAGTGTTCCGTTTAATCGCCACCACGGTACCTTCATACTTCAAAATATTGCCGGTTCTAATGGTGTTGCAGGTATATGAAAGTTGCGGCGTATTGGTGCCGTACTTTGACTTGTAGAGATACAGCGCGGTGTCGCTGAAATTCTGTTTAGCAACATAGCCGACTTCGGGGTAGGCTCCCACAACCATCGGACCGGTGACCGTTCCGCAACGGAAGGGAAATCTCAAAGCGCCATAAGACGGCGGTCGATGCCAGTAATAGCGGGACTCCAGCATAAGGGTGTCAACCGCCAGGTCAGGCATATTGGGATCAAGGCTGTACGCCCCAACAAAATCTTCAATCCGAATCTGGCCATAGGGACCCCAGAATTTGGGATCGGTAGGTCCGCCAAGATAATTTACAAATTCAGCCCAGGCCGTAAAGGCTATCAGGTCCACCCCAAATGCGATCCGGTATTCAGAAGGCGCCGACTGCAGAAGATTCGGGGGAAGACCATTCAAAACGCCGGTTACATTGGCGAAGGGACGGCGCATCATGCTCCAGCAACTCATACCGTTGCGAATTCCCTTCAGTATCGACTCCCCTTCCACCGACTCAAGATTTATCACACGGGTAGCATTGTCCTTGACCAGCAGTATTATCTTGTGCTTGAGGACATCTCTCAGGGAGATTACCGGCATTCCTCCGAGCGGATACTTGAGCAGAGCGGCAACCGCATAATAGTCCTGCGTGCAGCGGAAAGTGCTGTAATAGATGTAATACGGGCCATCTCCAACCAGGTTATAAATGGTATCATCGGGCAGAATATTATCCATATCAAAGGAACCCGGTTTCCAGGTATTTATCAGGTCGCCGTATACCGTTTTTATCGTGGGCGGTGTCGATTCCGGATATCCGTCACGTCCCGGGAAAAGAGGGTAGTTGTAGTTTCCGGCGGAGGTATTGCCGTACTCGGTCAGGTCCAGAAGTATGACCTCGCGCTCAAATTTCGGTTCGATAACCGATGTCCATTTGTAATCCGGGACCGGGTCCGGCACTTTGGAATCATCGCGCGCCTGGCTCCAGACGACAAAGTATTTAAGCCGCGTGGTATCCCCGCCGGCAGAGACGGTATCGTTCCGGAAGACGTCATATACATTAATATTCTCGTCATTCACCCAGGGTTGTCCCGTCGACGGATTATAAGATTCGCCTATTACTCTCTGGAAGCGAGGGGGCAGGGAATCTATGTAAAAGAACATATCCCAGGAGCCGTAGGGATTGCCGCCTTTAAGGGTATCGACAAGTATGAAATTGAAAACGGTATCAAAGGTCGTATCCCACGGAATCGTAGTGGTATCAATCGTGGTGTCGATTCTATTGACAGTTTTATAGAAGTCTCCCAGGTAGTAGAAATCGCCGAAATTGTCAACGAAGACCGATTCGGTGTAAAGCCTATTGATAGTATCCATCTGAAGACTGTCAAAAGGTCCATACATTTTCCACTGGTATTCAAATGGCGGCGGGTTACGCGGGTAATCGATCGGGTCAGTTGCGGAAAACTGAATGCTAACCCCTTCCAGTGAAATCGAACCGATTCCGGGCGATTTGGCATTAATGTACGGGTCGTGTATCGGATTCACCGTTACCAGCGTAATCGGGAAGTGATTATTCTTGCGATACATCCGGTACACGATGCGCGAGCCGGCGTCGAGATTGTCCACGGCCTGAAGGAAAATGTACGATGCCACAAACTTGCGCACCGGGTCGCTGACATCGGCCGACATCTTAACCTTATCTTTTGTGCCCGGGCTGGTCAATTCGACCGGGATTACTTTCCACGGGATGGAATTGTCCGGGGCCGTGCTTATATAGGCATCCGGGTCGTTTCCGACTACGGTGCTTTCTACTACCGCATAGCGGAAATACTTGATAAAGCCGTCAACATCAGTGCCATACCAGTATATCGTCGTATCCGAAGAGAACTGGGCGCCATCCACCGGAATATTCACGAATTCCACAATGGGGGGAATATTCATTCGGGGAGGTCCCTTTATTTCTTTGTCGCATCCCCCCACAATATATAAGCCGAGAAGCATTGCGGAAATTATCAATATGCTCCGCTTCATATTATTCCTCCAGAAATTTGTCTTCCCAATCATAGCCATTAGAAGGAAAGTCCGATTGAAAATCTATGCACCTGGTCGAGCCATCCGAAATCCTGATAAGCGTAATCGACCGAGATATCCATCTCTTCCCCGATGGGAAGACGCAAACCGCCGCCGGCGGTAAAACCGTCGGAATCATAGTTCAGCCTCTCCCCTACGCGAAGGCTGAATTTATTCTGAAACCAGTATTCCAGACCGACATTGTATTTTTCCAGATTGTCGGCCGGATGACTTCCTTCGGCTCCGACAGAAACAAGATGGTCGGACGTGCTCAGAGCGTCGATAGAAGCGCCGAACTTGAAGTTGATAGGGAGGGGAAATGATTTGGAGATGAATTTGAAATCAGGACCGAAATTAGAGATAAGCATGCCGATTTTGAAATTGCGGTACCCCGAGTTATAGAGCGTCCCGACATCGGCGGCCCATCCGGAGGCTTTTTTCATTTCCAGGTTTTCCTGGATGAACTTGGCGGTGACTCCCACCGAGAATTTGTCGGTAAGAAATCGTCCGTAACTGACTCCGATAGCCAAGTCGCCGGCGGAAAAATACTGGGCATTGTTATTCTGGTCTACGCCCAGGGGATAATAGTAGTCGGTGTAGAGAATGTCGCCGGTATTTAGAGAATAGGCGCTGACGCCGACGACACCGCCGACCTGCTCGAGAGGGAAGACCAGCGAAAAGAACTCATAATTAATATCGGCGGGCATATCGACGTGGGTGAACATAACGTCGCGACCATAGACATAGGTCAATCCGGCCGGGTTATAATACACGGCGGACGCGTCATTCACTCCCGCGACAAAAGCCTCCGCCATACCCATAGCCCTTGCGGATACTCCTAACTCGAGGAAATTGAGGCCGGTCGTACCTACCTTTGCCTGACCAAACGCGAACATCGGCAGAGCCAGTATGGCAAGCATCAGCAATCCGACGCGGAATCTATTAGGTTTCATCGAATTCATCTCCTATATAAAACCATTATTGTCAATACTTACAGACTGAGTTGCAGTCCCAGTTTAATCTGCCGGCCGTAATTCCAGTTTTCCGGGTTGCGGTCGAAATCAGTGCCACCCATCACATTGTAGCCGTCATTCTGATTCGTGTCGGCGCGCCCGGTATTGGCGTATACGTCCTGGACGTTACGGTTATCAAGGAGGTTATCAACCCAGACAATGAAGCGCCAGTTCAGATTGACCAGTTTGAAATATTTCTCAAAACGAACGTCGAAGTTGAGCACAGAAGGACTGCGCATCGAATTTTCATCGATATCAACGCCCGCTTCAATGTCGAGATTGGGATATTTCTGCCCGGGAGTAAAGGGCCGCCCGGTCTCAAAAAGACCCTGAACGGAGAAAGTCCAGCCGTTCGGAATGGCAATGCCGAACAGTCTCGGCTTCATGGTCTCCGGAATTACCAGCTGAACGCCGCACTTGAGCGAGTGGCGGACATCGTTGTCGAGCGGCTTCTCCGAAAGTGACTCGCGACTCAGATAGAAATCGTCAAAGTAGGTGGTTCGGGTCTGAGACTGCTTGCCATAAGCGAAGGCATAAGTGTAACTGACTTCGCCGTTAATCAGTCGGCCGCCGCGTTTATCAAGCTTTACCTCAAATCCGCGGCTGCGTCCGTAGTCACGATTCTCATATCGCTGAACAACGAGAGCGCCTCCGCCGAGTTTGACATTGGCGCTGTTGATTTTGTCAAATTCATCCTTGAAATAACCGGAGACATCTATGGAGTAATCTTCCGACATGGCATACTTTACACCGAAGGAGTACTGAATGGTCTTAACATAATCAAGGTTGTAGTTACCGACCACGTCATTGGCAGCAGCGGCAGTGGTGTTGCGGTCATACATCCAAGAATATGATGGAAGCTGGTAAAAATGACCGTAGTTGAAGTGAATCTTGGCTTTATCGGAAATCGGATATGAGAAACCGATTCGCGGCGAAAGACGAGTGCGGTCACCGAGGATGATTCCGCTTCCGAGGTCATCCTGCCGGGCGACATCTTCAAGACCGCTGGACTGGATGAAAAAGTCGTAACGGAAACCGAGACTGGCAATCATCGAGCCATATTCCAGGTTATCCCTTAAATATAGAGAGCCGCTGAGCGGGTTGTAGTCGTAGAAGTCGCGCAGTTCACCGATGCCGGGATAACGACCGCCGTCGTCACGACCGTTATAAATCTGTTCCAGAGAGCGGATATCTTCCTTATCCAGAAATTCTTTTTTCACCTCGATACCGGCTTTTAGTTCATGCGCGCCCAACTGGCGGAACACCTTGCCTTCGAGCGAATACTGCTGAATGCGACGATGATGCCAGACGGTTTCATTTTCATAATTGCCGACATTGAGGAAAGAACTGCTTCCTGAGCCGTCGTGCTTTCCATTGCCGTTCAGGTCGGTAAAAGGCTCGCCCTGGTCGTAGCGACGATTGGGAGCGTCGTAAACGCCGTTGCCATTCATATCTACAAAATCTATACCGGGAACCCAGGGTTCGAAAGGATAAGTGTAACGGGAGTTGCGGTCGACATCCATGTTCTTTTCGGGGTCAGCCGACATGACAAAGATATCAATCCCTTCTTCATAACTTCCGTTATTATTGACATCGATGAATTTCTCACCGAGGTTGATATCGCCGTCGATGTAAGGATCTTCGTTTCGAGTATCAATGATATCGCGGCGGTCGTGGTCATATACACCGTTACCGTTAGTGTCATAGAGATAGTCACCGCGGTCCCAAGCGCCATTGCCATTAAGGTCAATAAAAGGCTCCCCTTCGAGGTAAACACCGCGAGTGCCGTCATTGAATCTGAAATTCGTCACATAAGTGTAACCGGCCTGAGCGTTGTTGATAAATGGGGAGTTGCCGTAAGTATAAAGCGGGGCGGAAAGGTCACGGCCATATATCATGGTATCGGGGAAGACGTTTATAATTGGCTCGGGCGGGTCATAAATTCCGTTGCCGTTACGGTCATCAAAACTTTCGAATTCCGTGTAACGCAGGAACTGATCGGGGTCGAGCCCTTCCCCGGGGTTATTCGGGTCGCCCGGTTTCCACTGCACGTCGCGATTATAATAAGCGGCTTTGAGATAATAGTGCATATTCTTGGAAAGTTGGTGAGTGAATTCCAGAGAATACGACTGCCACTTGGTTTCATTGATCGGCGCCGTATTGGGAGTGTAGCGATAGACCCAGATGAAATCGGTAGAATGATTCACGCTGCTCTTATAAGAAAATATCGCTTTCATGTTGTTGAGCGGTTTCATCATCAGATTGGCATTTATGGTGTAATCATTCAGTTGCCGCTCGGGAATGTCGAAACCGAGAAAATTGAACTTGCCGTAGCGCATGGCTGTGACATCGGAGGAATACTTATCATAACTGTTCGTGGTGCCGGTCTTGGTCATTTCGGCGTACAGATAATAAGTCACTTCTTTGTCTTCAAGAAAATTGAGTCCCAGCGCCGGCAGAACGCGGCTCTTGAAAATCGGGTCGGGTCCACCGATACTGAACGCCAGGTTGTCGTAATTCTCCGAATATTTGTTCAGGGTGGCATTCCCCAGGTCATCGGTCAGATACTGCAGGTAAAGATTGGTCCTTTCCGCAGAACCGGTCTGAGTGGTGATTTTGATAATGCCGGAAAGGGCGTTGCCGTACTCGGGGTCAAATCCATCTTTAATAATACTGATTTCCTGAATTGAACCGGACGTGAGCGAAAGCCCCAGCGTGGTCGGGCCATAACCTCCAAGCGGGTCACCGATATTGACACCGTCAACGATATAGGCTACCTCGCCGGCGCGACCGCCACGAATAATAATCTCACCCTGAGAAGTGGTGACGACTCCGGCAGTCTGTTGAAGCAGTTTATCTACATTTGTAACCGGCATAGTCTTGATGGCTTCACGGGTCATACGGACGGTTCCGGTGAACTCATACTTATCGATCCTGTCGCGGTCGGCGGTAACCTTAATGACTTTTCCAATGTCGGTCACCGATTTTTCCATTTGAGTGTTTATTTCCGTGGTCTTGTCGGTGGAGACGACCACATCGGATATTTCGACCGTATTGTAGGAAACAGAGGTGACACGCAGAACATAAGTCTCTGTCGGCACCAGATTGATAAGATAGGTACCGTCGGGGTCGGTCATGGCACCCTGGGTGGTGCCGACGATAAGCACGGAAGCGCCGGGAATCGGTTCGCCCGATTCTTTATCAGTCACGCGTCCCTTAATTTTGCCGGTTCCCGCGGCAAAAGCGACGGATGACAGAAGCAACAGCCCGGATATGACTACGACGAGAAGGGAAAATCTCCTGGGCAGTCCACTCATAACCCTTTCCTCCTGAAATCTATAAAATTACTAACTCTTATTCGTAACTCTGTCATGGGATTTGGATTATTATCTTATGAATCCATTGCAGAAACTCTTTGGCATCTGACGACGGAAAGTGAGGAGCGCTCCATCGTTGGCCTGTCCTTTCAAGCACAGGCGCTCATTCCCATACCTATACGATTTACTCCCATAGGCATATATAATACCTCTGTTGGCAGCGGCAAGTCAAGCGATTTTTTCCATTTTTCCATTGGCGGAATCGCACTCTTACCTCTTCAAAGATAAAGACTTTGGAGTTGCAATTATTGTTTAACCAAATCTTCGTTTTTCCAACGGATTCTTGGTCAGAAGTGCGATTTTTTCGCCGATTTCAGTCAGGTGCTGTTGGGAGGGAGAAAATCTTCGGAATTTGAGACGGAGATTTTTCGCAAAAATTGCGAGGAAGCAATCTATAAGTTCGTCCAGGGAATAGCCGGCGCTGCCGTCGGCTTCTGCTACCGGTTTCATCGCCTCCTGACCGATGGCCGGGAAATGCGACATGCCGTTCAGTTTGAGTGAGCCTTGATGAATAATGAAACTGCCGATTTTCCTCTGGGCGACTCCGGCGATTTTTGCGCCCCCGGCAGTAAGTTCATATTTGGCAACTGATTGAAAGCAGGCAGGCGATTTCAGAGCCGAGTTGGAGCGGGAGACCTGCGGCCGTTTCTGCCACCGGGAGTCGATTCCAAGCTGGCTGAAAATATCTTTGAGCATTTCAGACATTAAGGAGTTTGCTTCGGTGAGGGAAGGAGGAACGGACCCGAAAGATGGAAGTGACGCCGAAAACGAAAAAGTTATTTCCGAGGATTCGTGGTAAATGGCGCGGCCGCCGGTGATTCGTCTCACGACCGTAACCGGAGATGTGATTTTCGTTTGGTCGATAGCACGCTCATAAGCCTGATTGAAGCCGATGGTAATTCCCGGAGGTTCCCAGGTATAGAGACGGAGCACGGCCGACGGCATTTTTTCACGGCGAACCTGGTCAAAGAGCCATTCATCCAGCGCCATATTGAATATCGGCGGTCGCTTTGGCGTAACCAGATAGAGAGCATCGTTTCCTATCACGCCACCGAATATAATGAAGAAGGCAAAGGGTGCGTTAATTTTCTTATTTTATCAAGCGGGATACTCGGGCAATAAAAAGCACGCCCAGGAGGACTTGAACCCCCAACCTTCTGGTCCGTAGCCAGACGCTCTATCCAATTGAGCTATGGGCGCGTTTTGAGTCTGGAGAATATAGGCAATCGCGGTTGGCTCTGTCAAGCAAAACAAAAATGACCGCCAGGGCCGGCATGGGGTCAGAAACAATCATTTCCCGGTGGTAATTATTATGATAATGGCGGCGATAACGACGAAGATAGCGAAGATCCAGACCAGGGGCCTTTTCTTATCGGCCGTTTCTCCATCCTCGATTCGAAACTGTTCGGTCTTTTCCTCTTGCTGAATGATGGAGCCGATAATTTCATTTTCTCTCAAAAGCGCTTCATCACTTTCCACGCCAACAGTAACCGGCGGCACCGCGGGCTGGATATTTTCGGAGGCCACCTCATCCACCCTGATAGCGGCGATAGTTACGTTGTCCTGCCCGCCGCGGTCATTGGCAAGTCTGACCAGATTTTCAACGATGCCGTTGATATCGTCACGGCAATCTTTGATGGCGGCAAAAATGTCGGCGTCATCGGCGTATGCGGAGAGGCCATCGGTGCAGAGGATAAAAATCTCGCCGGGAGAGATACGGTCGGCGCGGTAGTCGATTTCCACCTTTTCATTGACGCCAAGAGCGCGCGTAATGACGTTTTTCCCCACCATCATGGCGGCTTCGGCTTCGGAAAACTGGCCTGATTGTTTCAGTTCGGCGACCCAGGAATGGTCGGTGGTGAGAGGGACCAGTCCGGCAGGACTCAGACGATAAGCGCGGCTGTCGCCGACATGGGCGATATTTATAATGCCGTTCTCAATGACAGCGCCTACAATGGTGGTCCCCATGCCGGAAAGGTGGCTGCGGGAGCGGGAGCGAAAATAGATACTTCGGTTAGCCAGTCTGATGGCTTTGATAAGAAGGTCACCCAGGGGCGGCAGCGCTGCCGGAAGACTGAGGACCGCATCCTCTTTCAAGGCGTTGGCAATTTGAGTGAAGCTGTAATTGACAATGTCGCAGGCGTCACGAGAGGCGACTTCCCCCGCCTGGTGCCCTCCCATGCCGTCACAGACAAGAACAAGATTATTTTCCGTATCTATCAGGAAG
This sequence comes from Ignavibacterium sp., assembly GCA_020724775.1. Taxonomy (GTDB): domain Bacteria; phylum Zixibacteria; class MSB-5A5; order GN15; family PGXB01; genus DYGG01. The sequence continues at coordinate 125,650 of DYGG01000002.1, forward strand.
GAGTCTTCATTACCACTTCGAACCAGACCGCGGTCAGTCTTGCCGGCGATAGAAATCCGTAAGCTCAAAAACTCTCCATCTGAATCATGCCAAATCTAACGACAGCGAAATTATAAATAATTTGATAAATGGCAACAATAAAAAAACAGTCAAACAAAGAAAGCCCCGCACGGCGGGGCTCAGGGTGTTGACAAAATGGTCGACGCCCTTTTTTTATTTTGCCATTTTTG
>DYGG01000077.1 GCA_020724775.1 Ignavibacterium sp.
TGCGTCAGTTCTTAGGTTCGAATCCTTTCGAAGCGTGAACTGACGCGACAATCAGCCGAGTAGGTCAGGATCCCTGCCTGCCCGCCGAAGGAGGGTGATCCTGACTTTGTCATTAGGTATCGAATCAGCGGAGTAGGTCAAAATCCCCCCGAGCCTTGTGTGCGTAGCATGGCGCGAGTGGGGGTTTTGACGCTCGGGAGTACTAGCACCAAGCGGTTCCGCGAATTAAGAATGTCAAAACCCCCGACCAGCAGAAAAGAGTCACGCGGGTCGGGGGTATTGACCTACTCAGACTTGAGTGATTGCTTCCGTGGCGTAGCGAAATTTGTTTCTGGATTCCCGATCAAGTCGGGAATGACATTAAAGAGAACGGGGTTCTCTTTATGACAGCGGATTTGCGGAGGCAGAAGCGTCCGAGTAGGTCAAAATCCCCCCGAGCCTTGTGTGCGTAGCATGGCGCGAGTTGGGGTTTTGACGCTCGGGAGTACTAGCACCAAGCGGTTCCGCGAATTAAGAATGTCAAAACCCCCGACCAGCAGAAAAGAGTCACGCGGGTCGGGGGTATTGACCTACTCAGACTTCCTGAGAACATCCAACTTCACCCAATTTCCTTCTTTATTCTTGAATTTCCAGAAGTGCCAACCATCAATTGATTTCCCGGTCAGCCCTTTTGCTGCGGTTGAAGGTGAATTATAGGCTTTTCCATCTATGAATATCCTGCCGCTTCGTCTTACTTTAGCGGCATAAATTACACCTTTGTAATTTACTTGTAATGCGGTGGTCTTCTTTATTAATCCGAATAGAGTTGGTTTTCTGTTACCTTCTACCCTTTCTTGGCGATTGCTGATTCTTTTGGACTCTCTCGATTCTCTCACTTTCGGCTCAAAAATGTCTATAATGACTTCATCCTGGTCCGCTTTCACCAATCGCCGCAGTACCTGATTTAGATTCTGTGCGTGCTTTAACCGCCCTTTAGCAGTGTTCCCTTTTGGGTCGGCAATCCGCATCACCAGCGATTCAAGCTCTTTAATATGGTCTGCTTTTCTCACAAGGTACAGACTGAACCTATCCCACTTGCTTGCGTGTTTATCCCGCAGATGTTGATTGATGCGGCTTTTCAAATTGGTAGCAAGACCTACATAATAGAGCCTATTACCCTTATAGAGCGCGTAAAGACCGTGCTGCCCCCCTACCAATTTTTTCAGTGCCGTTTGAAAGTCAGAAAAGACCCGGCTGGAGATTCTCTCCAAATAGCCGGCTACCAATTTCCTGCTCTTTCGCGCCTTTTTCTTTGCCATCATATCCCCACAGATTTGAAATCCCCCCCCTTACCCCCTTATTATCATATTCACTATATCCTTCCGCAACAGGATGCCGGCCAGTTTCTTGTCTTTCACCACGAAGACGCGGCGGAGGTCTTTGAAAATCATCAGCGCCGCCACCTCCACCAGACGGGTCTCCATGCTGGCAGTTTCATGGTCGGTCTTATACAACTGCAATACCTTTATCTTGTCTTCCTGCTTGAGAAGTTCCTCGAACGGCTCGACATCCATCGAGTAATTAAGATTGGAGATAAGAGTTTTGTAATCGGGAAGCGCCGCCTGAATCAAATCTTTATCGGTAATCTGCCCCAGGAGATTCCCCTCCTTATCGACCACGGCCAGCGCCGAGAGACGGTTTTTGAACATCAGGTTGGCGACAGTCTTAAGCGAGTCATCAGGCGTCACCGTGGCGACATCACGGCGCATGATATCTTTCACGGTAAGTTCCTTCTCCGCCTTGACTCCGGTCTGCCAGATGAAGTCGATTATATCGGATTTGCTTCTGGCGTCAATCAATTTTTCGAGACTCCCCTCCATCCGGGCAAAGGAGGCAAAGGCGGAGAGAGTCTGAAGGTACAGCCTGGAGATATTGGAAGGAGTCAGAAGCAGCACCACCACCGAAAGGGGGATATTGTCCGGCGTTCTTTCTTTAAGTCCTTTTTTGGAAATTCCCAAAAGGATATGCATATCGTCAACTTTATCGGTGCGGGCATGAGGGAAGGCAAACCCCCGGCCGTAGGACGTATTCTCGATTTCTTCCCTTTCGATAATCAAATCTTTGATGCCGCCGATATCGATATGGGGATTGTCGGCTTTCAGCAGTTCCAGAAGTTCGGCGATTGCCTCTTCCTTGGTTGACGCTTTCAGGTCCTCTATGATAAACTGCTCTTTGAGCATATTAGCGAGGCGCATAAATTATGTAACCTCCGGTAATCCGCCTAAGGCGGGCTTATTTACTTGTGATATCGATGGGGGCGCCACAATGCCGCCCGAGACAATCAACTTGATTCCATCCTCGACCGCCATATCGAGAGAGACAACTTCCTCTTCCGGCACGAAAACAATGGCGCCGGTCATCGGGGTGGGAGTCGAGGGTATATATACCCCAATCAGCCATTGCTCCCCTTTATCGGCAGTAATGAATTTTATGTGGGTGGTAGCGAATCCGATAACGAAGATTCCCTTGCGGGGGTATTCTATCATAACTACTTCTTTGAAAGCCTTTATATTCGGGACCGTGACGGCTTCGATTAACTGTTTGGCGGCAAGATAGAAGACGCGGATTACTGGGGTGCGGGCAAGAAGTTTATCCCAGTATTTTACCAGAGTGGAGCCGACCACGTTAGTGGTGAAAACGCCGACCAGAAATATAATTAACAAAGTCGCCAGGATTCCCAGTCCCGGGATATGAATGCCGAGCAGTTTGAACAGAAGCGGCGAGAGGATGCCATCCAGCGCCTCGAAAAGAAAGCGAAGCACCACATAAGTGAGGATAAGCGGGACAACCACCAGTACGCCGGCAAGGAACTGCCGCCGGAGAATGTCGCGAATGATTCTAAGTATAGACATATGTGCGCCGACTCAGTTTAGCGTCGGCTACTTCCCGATAATATATAGCGATTGCGGTTTATTCTGTCAACAAGATTAGGAGACGGTAACTATTAGAAAGCAAACACCTTGGCCGTCTCAAGAGCAAAATCGAGTATTGGCGAGGGATAAATGCCGAAAAGAAAGAGCCCGACCACTCCCAGGAGAAGCACCAGGTTTGCCGGGAAAGAAGGTTTTATCTGGAAAGTCGGTGTCTCAGAAGAGAAATACATCATCTTCACCACCAGGACATAATAGTAAAGTGAGACGACCGCGGTCAGAAGGGCCAGAATCACCAGCCAGGTGTATCCGGCTTGAATGCCGGCGGCAAAGACCAGATACTTGGCGACAAATCCCCCCAGCGGCGGGATGCCGGCGAGCGACAGCAGAAAGATTGTAAGAAACGCCGCAAAGACCGGCGAGGTTTTGGAGAGTCCGGAGTAACTGATAATCCCATCGGAGCCGGTTTTGTCGTGGAAAATGGTCGCGGCGGCGAAAGCGCCCATATTGGCGAAGAGATAGATGAACATATAGAATCCGACGGAGGCGATTCCCATCGTGTTTGCCGCCACCATTCCGACCATTACATATCCAATCTGGGCGATGGAGGAATACGCCAGCATCCGTTTGATATTTCGCTGTCGAAGCGCCGTGATATTGCCGATAATCATCGCCGCCGATGCCAGCACGGCAAGGATAATCCCCCAGTCGAGCGGGCGCATGACATCAGTAGCAAATGAAATCAAGCCATTGACAAAAATCCGGGCGAACGCCACCACTCCGGCTGCTTTAGAGCCGACCGAAAGGAAAGCGGTAATCGGCGTTGGCGCCCCCTGATAGACATCCGGCGCCCACATATGAAACGGCACCAGCGCCAGTTTGAATCCGATGCCTGCCATAATCATTACAAAAGCGAGAATCAAACCGGGACCGATTTTGCCCCAGCGAAGGAAGGTCTTTGCCAGTTCAATCTTGATGCCGACAATATCGGTGGTGCCGGTCATACCGTATAGAAGCGATAAGCCGTAAAGAAGAATTGCCGAAGAAAACGCGCCGATAATCATATATTTCAATCCGGCTTCGACAGAAATCTTGTCGTCTTTATAATATGCCGCCAGGACAAACAGCGGAATGGTGGCCAGTTCCAATCCGATATAGAGCGAAATAAGTTCACTGGCCGACGAAAGAAACATCATTC
>DYGG01000078.1 GCA_020724775.1 Ignavibacterium sp.
CAATATAACCCCAAATTCGAGGTTTCAAATGGACCAGTTTTCGGGGGGAAGGTCAGTCTAATTGCAGGAGGCGGTTATCTGATCTCCAAGAATAAGTTGAAGATTAGGTATCACAAAGGGGCGTTTCACAAAGGCAAGAGATACGAAGGCTTAATCTACTCTCCAGGCATAAGCGATTTGAAATTGAAACAGGCAGAGGCAATACGCAAAGATGTGAACAATATTGCTGAACGCATTCGAGATTATCTCAAGAGGAAGAATTCAAAAGACTCGGTGGCCATCCATAAACAACGTGAATATGACTACAGCATAATAATAACATTCAAGAAGAGTTCACCGATATTGAATGCGGTGCGGGCCTATTTGGCAAAATGTCAAATATCTAAGCAGAGAGTTGTTCCAGTCTTTGCGGAAGAATTATCGAAAGCAAGCAATGATAACATCCCGATGTCATTTATCAAGGGTTACGCTGATGTGCGCGGACGAATAACGGCCACTGACCGGGAAGGTACCAATGGCCCTCTAAGAATTGCACTGAGCTTCAGCGCTGGTGCAGATGACTTTGCGGAAGATGTAAAGGCGCTGCTGGAAACGAGATTTTCGTTCAAGAGAATCAACTTACTGTTGGGAGGCGCACGGCACAGGGAAACAGTACTCAGAATAGACCCTGTAGATATAAAGAATGCTGGCCCTTTAAAGTTCTTTTCAGTGAATTGGATAGACATTCTCCTTAATGACTATGCAAACTACAACTTGAAGCATTACCCCAAACGATATGTGGAATCTGGCAAGTTAGTTCTTAGTATTAAACGTAATACTTCCAAATAACATATAAAAACGCCCTGCGACTTTCGTCACAGGGCGCATCGGGTATACTAAGAGGGGTTCTTTACTTATACAAACCAACCGGCAGTTCCGCCGGATAAATTATCCTACCAGGACCCTTTCCAGACGGTCGGCGATATAATCGACCTCATCGTCGTTGATAATAAGCGGCGGCGAAACCCGGATGGTGTGGTGATGACTGTCGTTGCAGAGCATATCATGCTGCAGCAGTTTCTCGCAGTACACCATGGCGTCGCCGTTTTTCATCTCAATGCCGATAAAAAGCCCTTCGCCGCGCACTTCTTTGACATGCGAACTGCGGGCGGCGATATCGAGGATTTTTTTCTTGAGGATTTTGCCGGTCTCGGCGGCGCGCTCCGCCAACCGCTCCTCCACCATTACATCGAGGGCGGCGATTCCGGCGGCGCAGGCGAGCGGATATCCGCCGAAAGTGGAGCCGTCATGCCCCGGCTGGAAGACTTTATCCATCAAAGCCCGGTTAGTGACCATCACCGATACCGGCACCATCCCTCCGGCGATCGCCTTGCCGAGAACAACAGCATCGGGAATGACATTCTCATGCTCAAAGCAGAACCGTTTGCCGGTCCGCCCCAGGCCGACCTGGATTTCATCAAAGATAAGAAGAAGATTATGTTTGTCGGCCAGGTCGCGAAGTCCTTTCAGGAATCCTTTCGGCGGCTGGTACATTCCCCCCTCGCCCTGCATCGGCTCAACCAGGATGGCGCAGGTGTTGGGGTTAATCAGTTTCTCGGTATCTTCAAGACTCCCGTAACGGGCGATTTTGAAGCCAGGAGTGAGCGGTCCAAAACCTTCTTTGTACTTCTGACTGGTCGAAAAAGAGACAATGGTAATCATCCGGCCATGGAAATTGTTCTCGAAAACAATTATCTCCTGCTTGCCGTCCGGAATCCCTTTCTCCTTCCAGCCGTAGTAGCGGGCAAGTTTGATGGATGTCTCCACCGATTCAACTCCGCCGTTTTTCGGAAGCACCTTGTTGCCGTTGTTGCCGAACCGCAGACCGAGTTGCGGCACCAGTTCCGCGACCTTCTTGAGGAAAAGCGCCAGGACATCGGTATAGACCACATTGGAGATAACCGAGGCGTAATTTTCCTGCAAGGCGCGGACCAGGGCATCGACAATTTTGGGATGATGGTGTCCCGGATTGGCGGCGCTGTAAGCGGCGAGGCAGTCAAGTATTTTGCGGCCATCCTGAGTGTAAAGCCAGGCGCCCTGAGTTTTGCGTACGACTGTTTTGAGGCGACGGTAATGCTTGGCGCCGTAGATATCTTCGATATCAAATACTTCGTTATCAGGAAGCGGCGAGAATCCGATGAGGGCTTTATCTTTGAGCGTGATAGACATGCTTGGACTCCTTATAACTAAATTTATGAGCCTTTAATTATAACAAATTTTCGGCATTTCGGCAACGGGATAAATGGATAAATTATAAGATTTTACAGGATTTTGACGGGAGCGGAATATTTACTGAATTTGTCTATGATACCAATGATTTTGGAAGGCATTGTAATTGGGACAAAGATAAGATGTTGGGGGTAAAGAGGATTGGACATGAAGGTCTCGCAGGTTGAGACCTGACTGTGGTGGGTCGGTCTAAACGCTATAGAATCCACCGTGGTGAAAAGACCGACTGAGCAGAAACAATACAACGATTCTTTTCTATATCCCGTCAGGTCACAGGCTCCGCCTCTGGTGGAGGCGAGACCAGACGCATCCATTGCCTTATTATCAGAGAGGTTTGTCGGGCTTCTTGAACCGGTATGTCCCCAGCGCCAGAAGCGTAATAATCACTTCGGCGATAGTTATCCAGACCCGGTTGATAATCGCAATCGATGCCGCCAGCGGTCCCCCCAGTTTAACGGCCAGCACCGCCGAGAGCACCCCTTCCCTTATCCCCAGCCCGGCCGGCGAAAGAAAGGCGATATATCCCAGTATATATCCGGTGATATAGGCGCCGGTGGAATAAATGAAGGGGAGACTGGTATCGGCCAGAAGCGCCCGCAGGAAGAAATGGAAGGAGATACCAAAAAACGTCCAGTTGAGAAGATACCAGAGGAAAATCTCCAGACGGTTCTGCAGGCTGGGACGGTACTGCACCGGTTCCTGTTTAAACAGTTTCAGAACTTTATTGAGCGCCCAATTGAGACCATCCGGCTTAAAGAATAGAAAAAGAAACAAAAGAACCGTGGCGGTCATAAATATATACAGGATATCCCGCATGACCTCCATTGATTTGGGAAGAGCATCCAGCCCGAGTGTGACCGGAATCAGGACAAAGGCAGCCGGCAGAGCGTACCCCTGCACCAGCGCAAACGAAGCGAGCGCCACATGCGGCGGGACTTTCACTTCCCTGGCAAGACCGACCATCCCGACCACCTGCCAGACCTTGCCGGGAATATACCGTCCGAGATTCGCCAGATAGACCACCCGGAAAGCTTCATGCAGTTTTACTTTGATACCAAAGCCGGCAATGACGGCGCGCCACCCCTGGCTTCCGCAGAGATATGCCGCCATCAACGTGATGACCGAAACGGCGGCACGGAACCAGTCGATACGCCATTTCCACTGCGACAACTCGGCCCGATGACTATAAATGGTCTTAAACAGGATATAGAAAATCAGCCCGGCGATAAGCCAGCCGAAGATATTTTTCAGAAGTTTTTTCTTATCCAGTGGCATAATGCTTTCTAATCGGCGGTTTCGCCCGACTTATCCTCGGTAATCGCATATTTCTTCATTCTGTAAATCAGGATATGGCGGGGGATTTTGAGGAATTCCGCCGCTTTCGAGCGGTTCCAGTTGAACCGTTCCAGCGCCGAGAGTATCAACTGCTTCTCGGCCTCATGAAAGGAAAGGGTGCTTAACGGGTTCGCCGCCATCGCTTCTTTCGATTTAACCGGTTCACCGAAATCAGAAGGAAGGTCGCCGGTGGTGAGACGGTTCCCTTTCCGGAGAATCACCATCCGCTCCATCAGGTTTTCTAACTCCCGGATATTGCCGCGCCAGGGATATGCCTGAAGATGTTTCATCAGGCGGTCATCGATTTCAATATTCTGCTCCGGGCTGAACCGTTTCAAGAATTCCCTGACCAGCACCGGGATATCGTCGGGGCGCTCCCGAAGCGGCGGGATATGGATCGGAATAATATTGAGACGGTAGAAAAGGTCTTCGCGAAATTTGCCGTCGGCC
>DYGG01000039.1:0-15788 GCA_020724775.1 Ignavibacterium sp.
CAAAAATGGCAAAATAAAAAAAGGGCGTCGACCATTTTGTCAACACCCTGAGGCGTCCGCAGGGACGCCTCTTTTTATGTTAGTAGTTCGCAGTTGCCACTGCCAGAAATAGGCAGTCAGGATTGTGGGGGAGATTCCGGATACTTTTCTTCGGGGATGTCAGATTTTGCTTGACATCGATATGATTTGGATTATACCTATGTTTGGATTTGGGCACCCTGATTTGACCCGCATAGACAAGACTTTTGGGCGCTTTATGAAAAAGTTTTCATTGAATTTGAAGGGGATTTGACATCAGGTTAACCATTATGCCATAAGTATTCGTCATTAACGTAAACTCGCCTAAAGGAGGTGATAAAATGTGAGGCTGATTTGTTCAAGAATCATCGGATATCTGATGGAATCTTGGGGCTTGCTGCCGTTCGTTGCTTCTTCGCTGTTGCTTGCCTTAATCATAACGGGCTGCCACGATAAGCCAACGGTACCCGGCGGTGGCGGAGATGATACTCTCCAGGTCGAAGTCTGGCTCCTCGTCGTTGACCCGAATGACTATCCGGTCGGCGGAGCCTGGGTACTTGCGGGACGCGCGGATATTACAAGCAGGATTGCTGGATTCACGGGTGCATTGGGGTATTTCAAAATGGGCGGCTGGCCATATGATTCCAGTGTCATCATGGAAGCTGACATCAGCAGTCCGGGCTTTGTGCCGACCGTTGACTCGTTTCACTTGATGCCGGAAGATCTGCAGATCCAGGAGATAATACTGCCGTTCGATTCCTGCTTTGTCACGGCGCATGTCGGTTTTCGGATACAGGATACCACAGGCAATCCAGTGAACGGAGCCGAGTTGTATATGGAGTATTACCCTGGTTGTACTTGGGCAAAGCCATATTACGATATTGAAGATTATTTCTGGCAACCGGATTCAATTCCGATCTTCACTTACATCGTAGACTCGACCCGGCTGTACCTTGAAGTACTTACGTCGATTAACGGCTATGTCGATAGAAAGGACACCGTATTCCTTGTCGCAAATGATACTGTTATATCTGAAATAACACTTTATTCAAGTGGGGGTAAGTAAAATGAAAAAGTTAACAGCGCTAATGAACAGGGCGGTTGTGCCCTTGTTTGCCTGGGCGTGGCTGAGTGTCGCTCTTGCATCCGAGGTTCCCATCAGCGAAGACTCACTTCTTGTCGAAATCGATGATACTATCGCAACCACATATCTGAATCCATTCGGGAGGGCGGGAACTGCGGCGATAGATACAAACTTCAATGCAGTTGTGAATCAAAACCTGCCAATGAAGAGAATGACCGAGCCGGATCCCACGGAAGTTGCCCGGACAATGATGGCGAATCCCGGCAAGACCCAGGTCCCGATTGTCTTGAACCTTTCTCATGCCAATTCCAGCGCCCAGTCAAACGAGCCTGAAACAATTCTTGATTCCGCTGGCGCGACTCTATTCCGCGAAGCTCGGATAGACGGCCCATTGGCTGGCGAGCCGGCACTCGCTCCCCGCGGCACCAGTGCCGAAATCCCTTTGGCAGAGCGCTTTGTTTGCAGGTCGCTCGACCGAAATACCGCCATCATAGTCATTTATGTCGATGGCGGCGGTCCGGCGCAATTTGATTGGAGCGAATCGATGTTGGCCAGCACTGCACGTCAAACTGTCTATATGTTGACTGACGTACTTAACATGGCTCACTCCTTCGGCATAGAGATGACATTTTATTTAATCCCCAGTTACGTTTTGTGCGGGGGGCGCATCTTGGGATACTCATATGATAATTCTCGTTTTTTTTCAACTTTATCCCCTATATTTCGTCTAACAATCGGTAAGGCATATGATAAGTATTAAAACCGGATTCTTGTTGAGCATTTTTGCCCTCTGGCTGGCTCCCCTATATCTTCATTCCGAGAATCTGATTGCCTCCGATATTCTTCAGGATTGCTACGGCAATGGTGATATCAACGGCGACGGCTCGGTTCGTTCGGTATCCGACCTCTTTTATTTCGAAAGTTTCCTTTATAAGTGCGGGCCGCCGCCCCCCGAATCGATAAATGCAGACCTCAATAGCGACTGCATTGGCAACATCGCCGATTTCAGCCTTCTGCAGTGTTTTGTGGTGACCGGCGCCTCCTGTTTCGACAGTTATCCGGTACCAACCTGCTGCCGAGTGAGGCTTATTCGATACCATGCCCCGGGCGACCTCAACAAAAACGGGGAAATCAATATCCTCGACCTGATAGCCCTTCTCAGTTACCTTTACAAGAACGGTCCGATTCCAGAGCCACTCTGGATTGCCGATGTCAACGCTAACGGGGTTTGTAATATTGTCGATGTCGCCTACCTTACCGGTTATATCTACAAAGACGGTCCGGCCCCGCAGTGCTCTCCGCAATGATTCCGTTGCGGGTTTCAACCTTCTCGTAAATACTTCTGCCGTTTGCGGTTTCTACCTTTCCGAAAGTTTGGGATTGACTATCTGCCCCTTCAGCGTATATTTATTATTATAAGGTCATTCTACTCACGGCAAAAACCTGTAGAACTCCTCTCCGGAGGTTACCATGAAGTTCAAATCAATATCTAAGATCCTGGCCGTATTGACGGTATTTCTGATTTCCGCTCCTTTTGTATCCGCGCAGGAATGCTATGGAGATGGCGACGTCAACAATGATGGCATTTCACTTAGCGTCGCAGATATGGTTGCCCTGGCGCGGGGTATCACCAACTGCGGGTACACCATACCGGCTCCCTGGGGGGCCGACCTGGATGGCAATTGCATTATAGACAGCGCCGACTTCGCCATTTACTACTGCTTCTACAAGACCGGCATCTCTTGTCTGCCGCCCGGGTTTCCGCTTCTGACTTGCTGCGACCCGCAGATTGATATCGCCTTCATCTGGGGTGACGCCAACGGCAATCATACCATCAACATTCTGGATGTTACCGCCATACTGTCATATCTTTACCGGAGTGTCCCGCGGCCCGACCCGGATTTCACCGGCGATGCCAACGGGGACGGTTCCTTTGGAATACTTGACGCCACCTACTTGATTGCCTATCTCTTTAAGAGCGGTCCGGCGCCACAATGCTCATCACAATTTTTTGATTGACAAGTCTCGTCTCAGAAGATATTTAATAAGCCAGTTGTTCCGGTGCCCTCAAGGTGAGGGGTAATAGGGAAGACGGTGCAAGTCCGTCACAGCCCCGCTGCTGTAAGCGGTTACTGCTTCGACAGCAAACCACTCATTCCGAGCCGACTTGGAGTGGGGAAGGAGTCGTGGTCAGGCCTGATGCCGCAAAGTCAGAAAACCTGCCGGAATGGAACGGCGCCGTTGTTTATCAACGGCACCCGTTGACTGCGCGGGCAGACAGGACATACATACAAAGCAGACCTCCCGCCCGACAGTCGCTCGGGTTTTCTTTTTGGAGGTTTCCATGCGTCCTCTCTTCTTGGTAACCTCGATGCTGCTTTGCGCCGTAGCGATGGGAAATGGCGCCAGCGAAGAGGAACCATACCGTCTCCCCGATACCGTAATAGTCACCGCCGAGCGCTTCCCCTCGCCGGCGCGAAAGGTCAGCTGGCCGGTACGCACTTTGAACCTGAGCGGCAAATTTCACTCTGCCGATCTATCCAGCCGACTTGACGGGATTTCCGGTATTGACCTGACCGGCTACGGTCAGACCGGACATCTCAGCAATCTTCTTATCTGGGGGGCGCCGTCCTCCCAAATCCTGCTTCTCCGTGACGGTCGGCCGGTCTATAACCCGGCGACAGGCGGTTTTAATCTTGCCGAGTACTCTGCCGCCGAACTGGAGCGGGTCGAAATCGTTAAAGGGACGCAGTCGGCGCTCTACGGTTCCGAAGCGATAGGCGGTGTTGTCAATCTCATCTCGCGAAAAGATTATTTCCGCCATTACGGAGGCGGTTTCTCGGCCGGAAGCCACGGCTATCTCGATTATCATCTCCGGATGGCTCCTGTATTTTCGGACTGGCGGCTGAATTTTCTTCACGAAGGGGCTGCCGGCGATAACGCCCGCGCTAATTCCGGAGTCAGACGAAATCTTTTTCTGGGGGAGTTGATTTATGCGCCTGCCGAAAAGTCCTGGGAGAGCGCTATTTCGTATCGATATTTTCGGGATTCGGTGGGACTGCCGGGACCGGTGCCAGACCCGGCCGCAATTCCTTTTTACGGAGATAGTCGCTCTTACTCCACCGTCAATCATCAGCAAGACTATATCCACTCGCTGGACGCTCATCTGCAAATTGCCCCCGCCGCCAATGCCCCCTTTTCTGCCGATTTCAACCTGTTTTATGAGAGAAGGACCCTTGAGTATTTCGGCAAGTACGCCTATCTCGGTTTCGCCAATGATTCCATTGATGTCCGCGACGAAAATCGGAATATCGGACGCAATTCCGGAGTCACGGCGGCGACCCGATTTGATTTGGGAGATGTTACTCTCTCCGGCGGTCTTGAATTTCTGTCGGCTTCATCCCGAGTTTCCACCGGCACTATTTCTACCACTTATGATCTGAACGGCGGCTCAAGTTCAACCGTCGAGAGCGGCTCCGACCGTCACCATCATCGGGATATCTACGCCGTCTGGTCAACGCAGTCAATCTTCCTGCATGACCGGTTAGAAATTGAATTCTCGGAGCGGCTTCAATTGGTAAACGGTTCCGAGAGTTACGAAGCCTTCAACAGTGGTCTGAAATTCTATCCGGCGCAGGATTGGTCACTGGCGGTGGCAGTCGGAAGCGCTTTTCGGCTCCCGTCGTTCAATGACCTGTACTGGCCCCTCGATGAGTATTCAGTCGGTAACCCCCATTTGATTCCGGAGAAAGGTAATAATCTGGCGCTGACCGTAACCGGAATTATTGACACCACGATACTGTTGAATTCGAGTCTCTTCTATCGGAGGGTGAAAGACCTGATTTCCTGGGCGCCGCTGGGTGAAGATAATTCCTTCGGCTCACCCCGCTGGACTCCCTCTAATCTGAATCGCTTTTCTACGGCCGGGGCAGATTTCGGGGTAACTTTCCGCCCTACTGGTATCTGGTCTCTGGAACTGGAAGTCACGGCGCAGTCGGCGCGCCAGAAGAACAGGGAACTGGTATTCTCTGGCGGGGATGGCACACAACGATTTGAGACAAGGCAGCGGGATGCCGCCTTTGTTCCGCCGCTTAAAGCCCGTGCCGCCCTAAACGCCAAAACGGCACATTTTGACGGTTTTCTGGAGGCGGTCTTCACCTCGACCAAAAAGGCTTATTTTGCGGAATATGCCTTCGACAGTCTCTTTAACAGCCTGATATCGTACAGCGAAAAGAGACTTCCGGAGGCGGTGGTCCTCAATCTCGGAGTTCATAGACCCATCGGGGAGATTTTTGATATCTCCTTAACTATCAACGACATTTTGGACCAAAAACCATCCCGCCAGTTCGGCAGCAGTATCAAAGACGGCGACTATCCATCATTGGGGCGGGATATCAACCTGGCGATAAATTTCAATTTCCGATAGATTTTTCAAATTTTTTTCAACCAACGCAGAATATCTGCGTATAAGCTTGTGCCTTACACATAGTCCCTCCCAGAAGGATGTCGCCGGAAACGGCGGCATCTTTTATTTTTTGTGCCACCTCAAACCGCTCTCAATTAATGGCTTGACTTAACCTGAACTTTAGACGTTGATTCCCTCCGGTCGGCGACGAGGCTTTGGAGCCATCGTCGGCATAAAGATTTAAAATCAAAAAAAGGTAGAACGGAAATTGCTTGTCATCGCTTCCAGACGTCGGAAACTGCTTTACTCACTTGCCGGGCTTCTTGTTCTTTATTTCCTGATTGCTTTCCCACTGGCCTTCCGCAATCGCGCCATTCATATCGATGAAGCCTGGATAGGGGAGCAGGCTTATACTTTTCAGAAAGACGGCACTGTCACCAACAACCTTTTTGCCGATTACCCGCCCCTTGACGGCGCCATCGTCATCTATCACAAATTGCCGGTCTGGCTGGGTGGGCTTTTTATAGAACTCTTCGGCTGGGGACTGTACCCTCTCCGGGCTATCTCCGCCCTTGCCGGACTATCTCTGCTTCTGGTTCTTTATTTTGCACTTTCCCATTCGTATGGCCGGCGGGTCGGGTTTATCGGAGTTTTGCTGCTTCTCTGGGTACCCCAATTCTGGGAAGCGATGCGGATTTTTCGTCCCGAGATTCTCCTGACCTTATTTGGATTTGTCTCATATCTTTTTGCCCGTCTTGCCGCCGAAAAGAACAGGCTGTTTCCGGCGGCTCTGGCCGGAATCGCTGCCGGCTTCGCCGGATTAGCCCATCCTTTAGGGATGATTTTTGCCGCGGCAGGATTTTTGGCCCTCCTTCTCCAGAGAAAAATAACGTCGGCGCTCCTGCTGGCGATTTTGGCGCTGTTCACCTTTGCGCCATATATCTCCGGCATTGTCACTGACCGGGAACTCTTCTTACGACAACTTGCCGACAACGGTATTATGACCTCCAAACTCCAGTTCCACTGGTGGACACCGTTTCTGAATTTGTTAAATGAGCATAAGCGGATTTTCCGCAATGGGGATGTCATCGGTATAAGTCTTCTATTTTTACTGGCGGTGGCTATCTTCCGTCCGATGCGGAATCTTCCCGGGCGATTTTACTGGCAGTACCTGCTGATAGCCTTCCTTCTTCTGGCAATTGCCCCGTTCCCCAAAATCACCCGATATTATCTTCCCCTTATTCCTTTTCTGGTCATCGGCGTATCTCTTACAGTCGCGTCAATCAGAGGTGATGATGCCGCAATTGCTGGTCTATGGCGCAAAGTCTATTTTTCCTGCCTGGCGCTATTTATCGCCTACGGATTCTTTGCCCTGGGAAAGGCGGCATCGGTTGACCGGCATGCTCCCCGCGAACTGGAATCGAGCCGGATTCTGGCGGAAAAGATGACTCCCGGAGCGGTCGTGATTGGCCGTTTTGATTTGGTCTTCGACTATATCGATGACTACCGCATTTATTGCTGGTGGGGAACCGAGCAGAGACTGGCAGGCAATTTTCATCCTGAAACGGTGGAGCATTATGCCGACAGCATGGGAGCGCAATATCTGGTGATTACTAAGTATAATCTGGAGCAAATGAATCTAAATTCGCAGGCGTTAAGGGAGCGATTCCGGCGCTATCGGCCCGTTCTTCTGCTGCCGGAGCGGGAGCGCTACCTTTATGAACGAAACGTCGCGTTATCGTCAGAGGACGGCGCTGAACGTCAATCGGAGCAGGGAAATAATGATTGACTTTAAGAGTATAAATGTTTAAGATACTGATGTCCGAATCGTTTAATCTAATCGCCATCAGCACAGACCGAATTATTAAGAGGACTAACTGAGGTCATAATGACATTCAGTATGAACTTTACAATCGAAGCCGACCTGGAGCGGAAGATTATCAAAGAGAAGATTTACGGTATCTGGAAAGAGGATACCGCCCGCTCCTATCATGATGAGTTTATAAAAGTGGCGGCTCCTCTCACCGGAGGAAAATGGGCAAAACTGATTGACCTCAACAACTGGCGTTCTTCTTATCCTGGGGTGGTCGATGTCATCGGCGAGCACCTCGGCTGGTGCCGGGAAAACGGCATGGTCCTCTCCGTCAATATAATTAAAAATCCGGTTACTCAGAATCAGTTGAAACGGATGTTTTCTATAGGCGGGACCGGGGAGATGTCCAAAATTTTCAAATGTCTGTCGGAAGGCGATAAATATCTTAAAGAAAACGGTTTTTAACGTCCCGCTTAATGCATCCTCATCGTATCAGGAGGAGCCAATGTCTTTTACCTTGAATTTCAATATCGACCTTGACGCCGAGCGGAAACTAATCCGCTCCAAGATATATGGTATCTGGAAAAAAGAGACTGCCGAGGAATATCACACTCACTTTGCCGCGGTGGTCAAGCCGCTTCTGCGCAAGAAATGGGCAAAACTGATAAATCTCGGGAACTGGAAATCATCCTATCCGGAGATGATAAATGTGATTGGTGACCATATCAAATGGTGCCACGAGCATAATGCCGTTTACTCGGTCTATGTCGTGGACAATCCGGTCACTAAGAAACAACTGCAGCGAATGATTGCCCACAGCGGTTATGAAGAGGCCTGCCCGGTCTTCGATTCTCAGAGTGAAGCCGAGTCCTTTCTCCGGGAACACGGCTTTTGAATCAGGCTACTTCAGATATCTATCAAACCACTTGAGAATCCAGTCAAGACGCGCCAGGCGGCGGTCGGGCCTTCCGTGCCGTGATAATCCGTGCGGCTCCTCCGGGAAGCGGACAAATTCCACCCGCTTCTTCATCAACTTTAAGGTGGCATAGAGTTCTTCCGCCTGCTCGATAGAGCAGCGCAGGTCGCTTTCATTATGCAAAATCAGAAGCGGCGTTTTGACCTTTTTGGCATAAGTTAAAGGCGACATCCGGCGGTACCCGTCGGGGTTCTCCCAGGGATGTCCCCCGAATTCCACCCGGTCAAGGAAACCGATATCGGATGAGCCGGCGAAACTCTCCAGGTTGACTACCGAGCGCTGGGTAACAGCGGCTCGGAAGCGGTCGGTATGGCCCACTATCCAGTTGGTCATATAACCGCCGTAAGAGCCTCCGGTCACGCCGAGTCGCTTCTTATCGACAAACGGCAATCGCTCCAGATAGTCGGCGGCTGCCATACAATCGATATAATCGAGACTTCCCCAGTCCCCCACAATGGAACCGGCCCAGAGTTCGCCTCGTCCGGCGCCACCGCGCGGATTAGTGTACAGAACCACATACCCCCGCGATGCCAGATAAAGCATCTCATGAAAAAAGGTAAAACCGTACTGCACTCGCGGTCCGCCATGAATCTCCAGAATGCCGGGATACTTTCGATTGCGGTTCATCTCCGGCGGGGTTACCAGCCATCCCTGCAGGTCGGTGCCGTCATACCCTTTGAACCAGATTTCTTTAACGGTCGGAATCTTTATGCCATTCAGCAACACTTTGTTCAATTCCGTCAGCCGCGCTGCCTCGCGGTCGCCATCATATCGGGCAGGGATAATATAAATATCCCCCGGGTTGCGCAGGTCGAGCCTGTTGACGGCAAAATAACGCTTCTTGCCATTGAGGCTGTACGCCCGGATATGACAGGCTTGCTTGGTTATTCTGCTCGGAAGGCCGCCCTTTGAGGAAACATAAAAGAGATGGGTGCTGCCGGTGTCGGAGGCGGTGAAATATAGCCGTTTGCCGTCCGGCGACCAGTACAGCGCGGGCCAGTCATGTCCCTCGCCCAGGTCGTTAATCGTTTGGTCCAGACACTGGCGGTCGAATTTCGGCGTGATATCTTTTGCCGCCGGCTTTCCCTCAAGACCGACCGTCCAGAGATGATAATTGTGCACTCCCCAGGCGTCATCGGGAAACTGATGTCCGAGATAAGCAATCTTTTTTCCGTCAGGGGAGAACGAGGGAGAGGCTACCGGACCGGCCGGGGTAGGCACTCTCTTTTCCTTGCCGCCCGCAATTGAAACCAGATACAAATCTTCTCTGAGGGGATAAATATCCGGGTCAACCGAACGGTTGCTGACAAACGCCACCATTTTGCCGTCGGGCGAGATTGCCGGCTGGACATCGTCATACTTCCCCTTGGTCAGAGGGGTCATCCGACCGGCGGCAATCTCAAGTTTCCAGATATGGAAACGGTCTTGCGGTAGAAAACCGAGTCCATCCAGACGATACATCAATCTGGTGATATGCCGGTATACCGGCGCCTCGCTCTTTTTCTTCTCATCTGTTTCCTTATAAGAATCGTTGTAACGGAACGAGAAGACCAGACTTTTGCCGTCGGGTGTCCAGAGCGGTCTGGAGAATGAGCCATCCTCTTCCGCAATCTTTTTCTCGGCGCCTCCGTCGGAGGGAATCAGGTAAATGCCGGTTTTCTTATTGCGAGTCGATACGAATGCAATCTGTTTGCCGTCCGGCGAAAAGGAAAGGCCGCCGTCATGTACTTCGCCGAAAGTGAACTGACGACTTTCGCCGTCCGGTATTTCATACATATAAATATGGGCGAAATATTTCCGACAATCCTCGGATATGGTTTCCACCGTATAGGCGATTCTGGTTTCATCCGGTGATATAGCCAGACCGGTTATGATTTTAAGACGACACAGGTCCTCGGCCGCCAGCAAACGTCTTTTCGAATTTGATTTCATTGTTTCTCCGGGGTTAATTCCAGGCATATCTAATTGATTTTCGCGCAATTAACAAGTCAAATTGTCAAAGTCTCAGACATCGGCATAATATTGGTCGCTTTTATAAAATCGAAATTCTTATATTCTCCTTCTGTATGATAAACGTTGCCGCCCGTTATCCCCGGAATGTAGTTACCTCCTGGTTGAGCCTGGCTATCCGAATGATGCTGGTCCTGATAATAAATCCGGTCATCATCAGTTCCCTGGGACAGGAGCGGTACGGCGTCTGGGCGCTCATCTTTTCAATTATCAATTACCTCTCCATTTGCGACCTCGGCATGCAACAGGGGCTGAATCGCTTCATATCAAAATATCTCAGTCTCGGCGAAAGCGAAAAGGTCCAAGCCGTATTGAACAGTTCGTTCCGGGTCTTCTCTCTCATTGCCGCCACTGTCATGATACTGGCGGCTGCCATCGCCTTCGGCGCCTTGGATATTTTTGAAATCCCTGAGAATATCGTTCCTGATGCGCGAGCGGTCATGCTGATTGTCGGTCTCAATACCGCCGTCAATTTCCTGATGATTCCCTGGAGCGGCACGCTGGGAGCGTTTCATCGATACGACCTTGCCAACTATGTCGCCATAGTCGAGGATGTTTTCCGAAGTATCACAATCCTTCTGGTTTTATCCTCAGGCGGAGGGATAGTCTCGCTGGCAATCGTTTATCTGGTCTTCACGATTTTGAGAGTTGTATTCAGCGCCGTTCTACTGAAAATGGTGGTTCCCTCACTCAGATTTCAGCCACGGTCGAGAGGCGCCGATAGTTTCCGGTCGCTTTTCAGTTATTCGCGGGTCGTTTTCTTCGTTGCGGTCGTCTGGCTTTTCATAGCCAATATTGACAATCTCCTGATTGGATACTTTCTTGACCTCCCCTCCGTTGCTCTTTATGCCGCCGCCATGATACTTATTGTCGCCTTCCGCAACCTGATTAACAGTATTGCTTTGCCGCTTCGCCCCACCGTAAGTCATCTTGAAGCACGGGGGGGATATGACCAAATCGGCATACTCTATCTTAAAGGATTAAAATATCTGCACTTTTTGACTTTCTATATTGCTGGCGCTGCCGTCATCCTCGCTCACCCCTTTTTTCATCTCTGGCTGGGGAGTACTTTCCTGCCGTCGGCGGAACTTCTGACCATATTGATTGTCCCGACCGCCCTGTTCCTTCCGCATGCCGTCACCGAATCAATCCTCTTTGCCACAGACCGACATAAAATCCTTCTCCGACTGCTTATCGCCGAGGCCGCGCTTAAAATCGCCTTGAGTTTGCTTCTTATCAGTCCCTACGGCATCCACGGCGTCGCTTATGCCACCGCCGCCACACAGACCGTCATCTATTTGCTGGTGTTGCCGCTTGCCGTCAATCCGGTTTTCGGTATTGACTTGAAAGTCTATTATATGACTGTTCTGAAATTTGCTTTACCGGCTTTTGGCATCTCCGCATCGGTATCGTATTTAGGCATCGCTCTTCTTGACTTGACCGGCTGGCTTGACTTTCTGATTCTTGGTCTCGGATGGCTAATCATACTGGCTCTTTCTCTCAAAATCGTCAGCGGCGTAGCCCCTCACCGATTACTTGCCACGATATTCGACGACTCCGGAGAGCAAATATAGTTTTCATTCCCGAGGCCGTTTGAGTATAATCAGTACCAAATGTTTCGGATTCTGACTGTAAATTTGACCGTAATTTTACTTGCCTCGGCGGTCCTTGCCGATGACCTCATTCATCAATTCGGCCTGACCCTGCCGACGCCGCTGCTGCGGACAGAGAATACTCTCAAGCCCGTCCAGGTTCATACCTGGGGGGGACTGCCGGCCGACTATTGGCTCTTGCCAGGCGACGCTGTCCCGGTCGTCGCGCAACCGACCAAACTGGAACTGACACTCTTTCTTTCCGATAGCGGCGCCGTCGATTCTCTTCACTTTCTGCCGTTTGCCGGGGAGCCGGCGCTCGGCTTTCTCCGAAAATCGCTGCTCGCCCTGAAATTTCGCCCCGCCGCGGTTGACGGAAAAAGTATTCCGTACCAACTTCCCGCAGAACTGCTTCTGGCAAGCGAGAAGTTTCTTGATATAAGTCCCCGTCGGCGACAAGCCGCCGTTTTGGCGCTTCCCGTTATCGATGAAATCGGAGTGGTTCGTCGCGACCTCATGGAAAGATCATTTGCTCTTAACGGCATCGAGATGCCTCAGGTCGAAAGTTTCCCCCCCTACTTCTGTTTCTTCAAAATCGGCGAAAGAGGCTCCAAATACCCCTTTGCGGTTTATAGAATCTCCCTTGATTCCTCCGGTCATCTATTGGATTTTTCCGAATACTGTTCCAGTCGTCCCGAATGCGCCGAGAATTTCGGTCGGGCGCTGCTTCACGCCTATTTCATGCCGGGCAGAATCAATGGCCAGAACCGCCCCTCCGAATTCTATCTGACCGTACGTTTTTTTGACCAGTTACAGTACCCTACTCGAGAATGGTATAATGATTCGACCCGGAAGGACAATTCCATTTATGAAAATTTCCGCCTGGAATCGTCCCTGTCGGTCGATTCCGTAATAAATCCTCCTCTCCCTGTCAGTACCAGTTCCGGCGTCGTGACATATAATTCTCCGTTCCGGCTTGTCGACACCTTGCGGGCGTATGTCAAAATCGACACCCTGGGGAAAATTCTGGCGGCATCATTCGGGACACCGGAAAACAGGAACCTCGATTGGCTGGGAAAGGAGATACTCGGCCGTCTGGAATTCATCCCCGCCCGCGACCTGCTTGACCGCAAAGTTGAGTTTCGCGGCGAACTGTTTATGCGGTTCGACGGTAGCAATTTTTCACGAATCCGCTTTGAATGGCTACCCCGCCGGGCTCAGCCGGATTTTTATTAATCGCTTATCTGAATTTGGCTTAGGAGGCGCCATAATCTCTGCCGTCGGGGCGCGACCGCAATATCTGCGTTCCCTTAAAACCGTGTCGATTCTCTTAAACCACGTAACTTCTTATCTCGCATACGAAAATAGTTTGTGTTGCTTTTGAATACGGAATGTGGCACATTAATTGATGAAAATATATTGCGTGGTAAGAGGTTATTGGGAAGAATCCTCCCCGCAAGATGTATAAATATTGGAGTGAATTTTATGGTAGAGTCACGCGCCAGTTACATTGTCAGTATGGTTTCGGCCGCCCTGGTTCTTGTCGCCGGAATCTATGTCGTGTTTTTCATGCCATTTGAACTGACCCCGACCATTCGGCTTTTGATTTCAATTCTACTGGCGCTCTATCTTTTCATTCGGATACAGTACTTGCGAAAACAGTTCAAGAAAAGAGATGAACAGTGAGGAGTTATCGACTGCCATGACCACAATAAAAGCCTTGACAAAAAGAGTTATTCGGGTATTATATCGTTTTAATTTTTTTGCCTTGTGCAGTGAGGTGTTTATTTTGAAAGGCCAATCATCAAGGGGGGCGGCCGCCATAGGGCTGATCAGCCTTTTTGCTCTGCTGATTTTTCCGTTGACCGCATCCCTGCAAACTACTAAACCGGAAATTACCGAAGCCCTCCAGAGCGGCGACGCCACCCGTGCCGTCAGCCTCATCGAAAACGAAATCAAACTCGACCCCAGCAACGGTTACAATTACTATCTGCTGGGCAAGATTCATGAAATCAGAGGGCAGTTGCCTGAAGCCGAAAAGCAGTACCAGTTGTCTTTTGACAAGGACGGCAAATTTTTCCAGGGGCTCTATGCCCTCGGCCTTATTCAGTTGAAACAGAACAAAGTTGATGCCTCCGAGAAAAGTTTTACCCTCGGTTTGAAGAAATCGAAAGATATGAAAGCCGTCTTCAATAACGGGATGGGGATGGTCTATATGGCGAAAGGGGATTTCAACTCCGCCGACCGCTCCATTCGGCAGGCTATCATTCTCGATTCCCTCAATGCCGAGTATCATATCAATCTGGGCGATGTCAATTTCAAGATGAAAGTCTATCCGCTGGCTCTGGCCGAATACGAAACCGCCCTGAAACTCGATACCGCTTCGCTCGATGTTTATTTTCGCATGGCGGAAGCCTGTCTGGAACTGAAAGATTACACCTGCGCTTTAGAAAAACTGAAAGTAGTCCTGACGCGAGACAGCACCCACGCCGATGCCTGGATGCGCGCCGGCGGCATCTATTACCGGGCAGCCCTTTCCTCGCGCAATCCTGAAGACGCCAAACGGCGTTTCATGGAGACTATCGGCGCTTATAAAAAATTTATTGAACTGACCACCGGCAAGCCGGACAGCACCACCGGTCGGGCCTATTACGAAACCGGCATGGCGTACCTGATGATTGGCGGTTATGAGGAAGCCAACGAAAATTTCGCCACGGTCATTTCAATTCCGGTCGAACCGAAAGATATATACTTTTACCGCGGAAGGGCCTTTCTTGGGGTAAGTCAGTTCGATTCCGCCATAGTCAATTTCAACAAGCATGTCGAATGGGTGGCTAAACAGGGACCCGATTTTATTTCCGGAATTTCCAATGACGAGTTATACCGTCGCTTTGGCGAAGCGTATGAGAATATGAAGGATTATGCCAACGCCGTGGACTATTACCGGAAGTCGCTGGAGATTGATTCCACCCAGGACCGCGTTCTCTACAGCACCGCCATCTGCTATAACTATCTCGGCGATTATAGGAACGCTCTCATTTACTATATGAAAAGAATTGCTCTTGGAATAGACGAGCGCTTCTGGTCGATTTATTATAACGCCGCCACCTGCGCTATGTACCTTGCCGAAAAGGAATCACAGATGCTGGCTCAGGGGGGA
Organism: Ignavibacterium sp.; assembly: GCA_020724775.1. GTDB lineage: Bacteria > Zixibacteria > MSB-5A5 > GN15 > PGXB01 > DYGG01. The sequence goes on from DYGG01000039.1 coordinate 15,059, forward strand.
GATGAACCGATTGACGGTATGCCGGTCAGCGCCGACCCGCTGGAGGGTGTCAATCTCCCGCGGCTGGCCGCTGATTATCTCGAAAAAGTTATGGAGTATAAACCGGATAATGTCAAGGCTCAGGGGATGCTGGCATCGATTTATCTTTACCAACTCTCCGAATGCACGAAAGGAACATCTCTCTTCGAAAAGGTTCTCGTCGCCGAGCCGGATAACTGTGACGCTCTCAAATCGCTCGGTTATGCCAGTTTTGCCGGTCTCTGCGCCAAAAACTTTTCCCGCGCTATCGATTATCTCAACCGCGCCTATAATTGCGGCGTGAAAAAAGGGAATGCCGCTTGCAGCGATGTCAACCTGATGCTCTGGATTGCGCAGGCCTACCATTTCCGCGCCATCGAGCGCCGCGACGCCAAGCAGAAGGAAGAGTCAAAGCAGGATTTTAAGGCGGCCAATGAATGGTACACCAAAGTCACCAAATGCGACCCGGGCAATACTGCCGCTCGGGACGGATTCGATAACACCAGGTTCGAGTTTTAATTATAGAGTAGTCTGATTAGGAGATAATATGGCCGAAAACGAACAAAAGGCCGCTGAAAAAAAAGGTGTCGACCCCGATGTGAGATTTCGCTACCTCGGATTTGATTACCAGCCCGGTAAAATTGGAGAACTGTTCAAGTCCGAAGAGGAAAAGAAATCGTGGGTGCAGCGGATAATGCAGCGCCGTCAGCGC
>DYGG01000039.1:15798-29711 GCA_020724775.1 Ignavibacterium sp.
GTGACGAATGCACCCTCATGGTGCCGCGGGTGGCGCCATACGAAAGAATTGTTCTAACCATCACATCGGTCCTGCTGGTAGTGTCGCTGTTTTTCCCCTGGTTTTCCGGATATAAAGAATTCCAGGTGGAGCAGACGCCCACCGAGCAGCAGGCGATTACCGGAGACAGCGGCGCCGGCGGAATCGAAACGCCGCAAAAAGATGAGCGCGGCTTTGCCAGTATCACCGCCGCCAAGAAAAAAGTTGAAATAAGGAAAGAATATGCTTCCGTCACGGCCCTGGGCGCCTTTGGATTTCTGGGCGATGTCCTTTCCTCCGGTATTATTCTGATGCTGACCGGTATCCTCTTTCTTGTTTATATGCTGCTCTGTATCGGGCTTGGCGCCTATACCCTCTATGCCCTCTATGGTGTCAAAGGCGACCCCGATCAAAAAGCGCTTATATTGAAAAAAATCCTTAGATGGAACTGGATTCCGGTGGCTATCTGGGGTTTCTGTTTAATAATATCTTTCTTTGGCGCCGACTACTCCTTCAATACCGCCAATGCTCTTGTTCAGGTCGGCAAAAGTTACGGCATCGGCACTTATCTCGGCATATTATCATACGGATTCTATATCACCCTTTTCGCTTTCATCATGAATGCGGTAAAGGCAATAGAAATTTAAAAATGGGAATTGTGTAATTAATATCAGATTGGAGGTTTTTTAAAGGTGAAACAATCACTATTCATCACCCTGATTGTGCTGTTTTCATTTGTCATCGGCTATGTCGTCTGGGGCGTCATTCTGAAAGCCCAGCCGCCGGGAACAATTGCGCACTCCGTTTACCAGGGAGGTTTTCTGGTCGTTTCTCTGATGGCTATTTTCCTTATGCTCGTTGCTTTCGTCGTGGAACGGTTCATCTCTCTCTACAAGGTGGCTAAAGGAAAAAGTTCTATTCAGGTTTTCTTCAAAAACCTGATTTCCTTGCTTCAGGCCGGCGACTATGACGGCGCTATCGCCGCATGCGACAAACAGCGCGGCACCACCGCCAACGTCCTTCGTGCCGGTATCGAAAGATACCGCCAGGTCAAGGATGATAAGTCTATCGACGCCGAGAAGAAAATCGCCCTGACTCAGGCTGCTATTGATGAAGCCAATGCCCTGGAAGGCCCGCTTCTGGAAAGAAACCTGATTGCCCTCTCCACTATCGCCTCCATTGCCACTATGGTCGGACTTCTGGGAACAACCATCGGTATGATTCGCGCTTTTGCGGCGACCGGTAATGTCGAAGGCGGCGTTATCGACGCCCAGCAGTTGGCTATCGGTATTTCCGAGGCGCTGGTGAACACTGCCGGCGGTCTCGTTTCCGGTATCGGCGGAATCCTTTTCTATAACTTTTTTGTTAATAAAGTGGATGCTTTCAACTACACGACCGATGAGGCTACCTTTGAGGTGCTTCAATTGTTGAAGGCAAAAGAAGGCGTATAGTTTATGGGAATTAAGAAAAAACGGCGAATCAGCATCAGGATCGATATGACTCCGATGGTCGATATTGCCTTTCTTCTCCTTATCTTCTATATGGCGACCACGCAATTTAAGCCACCGGAGGCGAAGGCGGTTACTTTGCCCATGTCGCACTCTCAGATAAAACTGCCGGATAAGGATATTATTAACGTCACCGTCTCCAAGAAAGACTCCATCTATGTGGACTTTCTTCAGAAGGAAACGGTTACCATTGACGGCAACGAGATCGCCACGACCGTCCGCAAATACGCCGAAGTCGATACCTATAATGTCAGCGCCGTCATAAATCGCGCCCGCGCTGTCAATCCCCGGGCTTTGATTGTTATTAAAGCGGACCGGGACGCCAGTTTCGGAGTCATGAACGATATCATGAATTCGATGAAGGAGAACCATCTCACCCGCTTCCTCATCATCACAGATCAGGAGCGCGAACTCGCCTCCAGCGGCGCCGGAGGAGCGTAAGGATGGAAAGGAGTGATTTGAATGGCCGGTGATGTTGTAGAACGCCAAAAACCGAGTAAAGGCAAAGGACACCGACGTCCCAAGCGAAGAATCTCTATCCACATCGATATGACCCCCATGGTCGATATCGCCTTTCTCCTTCTGATTTTCTATATGGTATCAACCGTCTTCTCCATGCCGCAGGCTATGGAAATCAACCTGCCGCCGGAAGATCAGCAGACCGAAGTCGACGTGGCGGAATCGAATCTTCTCACTCTCAGAATTGACGGCTTGGATCGGTTCTTCTGGAATATCGGCAATCCCGCCAAGAATCTCCCGCAGTTGATTCCCTCGCTGAAGTCGGCCGCCGATACCGGTGACTACGCGGTTGATGCCGATTCTCTAAGAAATCTTCTGGTTTCTCTTAACCGGGAGAATCCGAGACTGAGCACATTGATATTGATTCGGAAAGATGCCCGCTATAATGCCATGGTTGATATCTTAGACGAAATCGACATTCTGGAACGTTCCTGGAACGCCGCCAGGGCTAAAGAGTTAAATAAGAAGGTGGAAGACCTTGACGCCGACGAGAGATTTTCTTATCGATATGCTATGGGTAATTGGGAGGATAGCGACGATAAAATAATCGAGGCGGCAGCGGCCGCCGTTGGAGGAGGTGTTTAGTATGGCTAAGGTTTACACGCCCAAATACAGCGAATACGGAGCCTTTGAACTCAAGATAAGATACCAGCGCAATATGCTGCTGGGGGTTCTCTTTTCGGCGATGCTGGTCGTCGTATTTGTGGGCGGCGCCTATATCTACAAGGCGATTACGGCGGAGGATTATTCCGATGTGCCGGTCCAGATTATCAAGACTATCGCCGACCTCGGTCCCCCACCGACTGTCGCCAAGAAACCGCCTACAATAAAGATTGACCAGCCGCAACTGGCGGCGCCCAAAGTCGGTATTCCCAAGCCGGTCGCTGATGAAGATGTCATCGACCAGGATGTGGTTATCGCATCCCGTCAGGAATTGGCTGAGATAGTTGCCCCCGACGTCGCTTCCAGCGACCTCGACCAAGGCTCCAATGTGGTCGTTGATATTCCCGATGACGCCTACTTGCCGGCTCCCGATGAATTCGTTCCGGTCGAAATACCGGCCGAGATGATATATGAAGAGGTGCCGGAATATCCCCGCCTGGCGAAACAGGCCAATATGGAGGCGGTCGTCTGGGTGAAGGCGCTCGTCGACAAGAACGGCAATGTCGTCAAAGCGATGGTCTTCAAGTCCTCCGGCTCCAAAGCCGGGTTCGATGAAGCGGCAGTGGCGGCGGCATATAAATGCAAATTCAAGCCGGCGATTCAGAACGGTCGTCCGGTCGCGGTCTGGGTGGCATACCAGGTTGAGTTCACCCTCACCGGCGGTAATTGATTTTTAGACTTATCGGCAAATAGTACGGCAACCTCCTTGCTAAAGGAGGTGCTGTATGCCGGAAAGCAGTTTTGCTCCGGTTCGATTCCCCGCCTGCGCTCTCAAACTCCGCTATCAGCACAATCTCTTGCTGGGGATACTTTGTGCTTCTTTGATGATACTGACACCGGCGGTTTATCTGCATCTGACCGGCAATGTTGAGTCACGGCCGCTTCAGAGCCAATCGCTTCTGCCCCGGTTTCCTTCTCCTCAGCCTATAAGTACGATTATCTTCCAGACGCGGTCTCCCGTGCCACCCGGCATTAAAGGCAGAAATAATCTGCCGTCGCCCCACCGAAACGGTCTGATTCCAATAATAGGTCCCGAAATCGACCAGTTTCTGGAAGATGCCGGATACCTCGGCTACTTCGATGATAATAAATCGATGCCGGTAGAAGCAGATGAGTTCGCCATGGTCGAGAATTCCCGAACCTGGCGGCATTTTAAAGATACCTCTACCTACACCTTTGATGCCCCGCTCGAGCGGCTGCCGAAACTGGTCTGGATGAAAGACCCCCAGTACCCGGAACTGGCGCGGCGCGTCGGCACCGAAGGCGAGGTCGTACTGCACATTCTGGTCGGCACCGATGGCCGCGCCGAGCAGGTCAGAATTGTGAGCGAAAAACCGGCAAAACTCGGTTTTGGAGAGAGGGCTTATGCCGCCGCTGTGACCGCCTATTTTCAGTCGGCTCTAAATGACCATTACCCGGTTAAATGCTGGGTCCGGCTTCCGGTGGAATTTAAACTTAAATGAAGTCTAAGAAAGTAACCGTCGGTAGTAGATAACGCTGGCAAGGATTAGAGCCGAGCCAATAGCGACATAAATTGGCGTGAGATATATCTTCGGAAGGGGAGAGTGACGCAGCAGATACCCCAGGAGAATCATAACTGCAAGCAACAGGTAACTGCGCCGGTTCTGAAAGGCGAACAGGCAAACTTTATCTTTTCCCGGCGCCTGCGCATATATCCGCGCCAGATTCTTGCGGGCAAGAGGGGAGAATCCAAAGTGGGAAATCGCGCCCCCCGCTGCCATCGCTGCCGTGATTGATAGCAGCAACAGATAATCGAACTTCTTTATCCAGTTGAGAGCGGCCCCGATCAAACCGAACCCAACCGCTGACCATAGAATTCCCGCCAAAAGGACCAATGTTTTTCTTTCTGCCGCGGGCGCTTCCATGGACGCAAAGTACTGAATTGAAAGCAAAAAATAAAGGGGTCTCATCTCAAAGGAGACCCCCCGGAGTCAAATCTGATTCATTACGGCTGATAGACATCGAAGCCGTCTTTTATATTCTCTTCGACAATCGAGCGAGAGGAAGCAATCTGCGCTTCATTGGGGTCAATATATCCGCCCTCGCCGTCGCTGAACCAATTGCGGTGGTCAAAGCGGAAAACTATATGGTAGGCGTTCCCGTCAACAAAGGTCACCGGGTCGAACTGATGCTGCTGCTCTTCGTCAAGTTCGCTGGTGAATACGAAAGTATTATTAGGGTTGTCATTGAGATACCCTTCAATTCGGATACTTAAATCCTGCATCTCCGGGTTGGCGTTATAAACGGAGGTATCGGCAACCTCCAGTTTTTCGATGCGGAAGAGAGAGCGGTCATAAGTTCCGGGCTGAAGCGGCACTATGCCAACATCGTGAAAGTTCCCCCGCAAGTCGAGGTTCACTATCAGCGGCTCATGTTCCGGCGTCCGGAAATTGAAGGGATTGCCGCTGCCCTCCAGTTGAATGCGACCGATTACAACCTTGGCTTCGGTTATTCTTACTTGCTCCACGGCGCTCGCTTTGTAAGGCGGGTTAACCGGAGCGGTATCCTGAAACGAAATCATCAAGAAGTTGCTTCCGTCACCGGTGAGCGATGATTCCGAGCAACCCCCGAGTAGCGCCAAACTGGCTACTGCCAGAATGGTCCAGCGAATTGACTGTTTCATTCCTTCTCCTTTCCCTGGTTTCTTATCTTCGTCTGTCTGATAGAGTCTTTGAACTCGATATATCCTCTTTATCGGGAACTAAATTGCTCCACTTTATTCTGATTTTTGCCCCCGGCTTCCGCTCAGTCCTTCTCTTGTGATTCGAACGTTGTGTCTACCAATATGTTGTATATGCCCCTACCATACTTTGGCATATTTGGTAAGGGTGCAAAAAGTGACCAGAAAGGAGAAAAAATATCTTGACAACTGCACAAATGTGCAGTATTTTATTTTCGGGTCGATAATGATTCCAACAGGGAGATTAATGATGATGAACTTGAAAAAAGACGATTTCTCTTTTTCCTCGGAACCGGTCGTTCCGCCGGCGGCTTTCAGCGAATCGGATAATGGTAGACCTGCTGTCCCGTTCAATTGCCCGGAGTGCGGAGTATTGCTGGTCCGCTTCGGAACCTGCTTTTCCTGCCCGCTCTGCGGCCTGGGAAGTTGCGAGTGAAAGGGATTTGATGCCGCTTTGGACGGAAGGAGATAAGTAATGCGTCTGCGCGAATTGCTCAAATATAATATACCGGAGATTCTCCTCGATGCCTGGGCTAAGCGGCAGGGGGAGTATCTTCTGCCGCTCCAGGAGAAGGCGGTCCGCGGAGGACTGCTGGAAAGCGCTCCCGGCGCGGAACTGCCGAATCTTTTGATATCGGCCCCGACCTCCTCCGGCAAATCATTCTGCGGTGAAATCGCCGCGGTTGCGGCGCTTCTTCGCCGCCGCAAAGCGGTCATGCTCTTTCCTCTCAAATCGATCGCCGAAGAAAAATATCACCACTTCCGCGCCTGCTACCAGCAACTCGGTATAAGAACCTTAATCGTGACCGCCGACCATCCTGAAAATGATACCGCTTTCCAGTTCGGGGATTTCGACCTGGCCTTAGCCATCTATGAAAAATTCAACCGCCTCCTGACCGCCCAACTCGATATTCTCCAGCAACTCGGCTTGATTGTCATCGATGAAATTCAGATGCTGGGCGACTCCGAGCGGGGACCGGAGTTGGAGATGGCTCTCGCCAAGGTTATCGCCTCCGGATATCGCCCCCGACTGGTGGCTCTTTCGGCGGTCCTTGATGATGAAACCGCTCTGGCGCGGTGGCTGAACTGCCGTATTATCAAAGAATCGACTCGCCCGGTCGACCTTCTGCAGGGAATCGCCGTTGCCGGAAATTTCCATTACCGGAGTTTCAATACCGGCATCGAAGGGGATGAGCAGTTTCCTGTTCAGCATGACCGCGAAGGTTTAACCGCGAGTCTTCTCGATTTCCTTGGCAATGACCCCCGCCGCAAACTGATTTTTCTCAAATCGCGGCGGGATACTATCAATGCCGCTTTCAAACTGGCTGCCTCGGTCAACTGGGGCGAAGCCCGCGAGACCCTGGCGCAGGTCGAGGAAGAGGAGCCGAGTTTCCTGATACGGGCTCTCCGGCAGACTCTCTCCCGCGGTGTTGCTTTCCATAACGCCGACCTTACTCCGGCGCAGCGCAAGGCGGTTGAGCAGGGGTATCTCAGCGGCGAAATCAGAGTTATCTTTTCCACGACCACGCTGGCGATGGGGGTCAATCTTCCGGCCGAGATGGTTCTGCTGGAGACGATGAAATATCGGGCCGGCGATTATGGCGGACGTCCCCTCCTGGTCCCGATTACCACTTCCGAATTCCGCAACATTACCGGGCGTGCCGGACGGTTCGGTCTTGCCGAAGGGGAGAAGCCGGGAAGAGCGGTTGTCCTGGCCGATTCCGAATTTGAGCAGGAAGTGCTCTGGTCGAATTATATCGACAGCCGCGCTCCCGAGCCGCTGCGCTCGCGGTTGTCGGCATATCCGGTTGAAGATATTCTTCTCGATTTCATAGCGTCCGGGCTGGGCGCTGATACTCTCTCGCTGCCGCGCTCCCTGAGCGTTCTCTTCGGCGCGCAAGACAGCGCCGCCATTGAGTCTGCCGCCCGGGAGGGAGCCTGTCAACGGCTTCTTGAAGAAAAACTGCTTGATACCTCCGGGGGCGTAACGTCATTGGGACGGGCGGTGGCGGAAAAAGGGCTGACCTTCTCCGGCTATTGTCACTATCGCCGACTTCTTGCCCGACGCGTTCCCCAGACGCTGGTCGGCTGGCTCGCTCTGGCGCTTTCCGCCCCTGATTTTGGTATCGCCGCGGCCGGGCTCAGTCGCTTCGAATATCGTCAGCGGCTCTATGAAACGGTCCTGCATCAGCAATTCCATGATTACATCGGGGAATTGACCATCCTCCCGAACGAAAATGCAAGCGGTATCGATTATCACGCCGCCGCCGTTCTGAAAGCGACCTTTCTTCTGAGCGAATGGGCGCAGGAGATACCGGTGGAACGGCTGGAGCAGAGATATCAGTTGCACCATGGCCAGATTGTCCATCTGGCCGAGACTGCCTCCTGGCTCCTGATTGCCCTCGCCGCCATTCTCCAGGCCGAAAATGCCGACTCCCCTCTGCCGCAGCATCTCGAAGAGCATGCTTTCTCCGTCCAGTTCGGACTTCTCCCCGACCGACGCGACCTGCATTCTCGTTTCGGCGATATCCTGACCCGGGCCGATTTCTCCCTGCTGCGCCAGAACAATATCGCCCGCCCGGGCGACCTGCTGCAACTTCCGACCGAGCAACTGGCGGCTTTCATAAAACCGGAAAGTAAACGGAATAAAATCATAGAGAGATTACAATCCCTAACAGAGGAGGATAATATGGGTAGAATCACCCCCCTCAACTCGGCCGCCGGTTACCATCCGGCCGCCGCTTTCGGCGCTGCCGGATTCCGTCCGGCTCTGCTGGAACTCGATGGCTCCTACCAGGGAGAGCGCTACCTGATCAGAATCGACGGCTTCCCCGTTCGTCTGACCGGCAAATCGTTCAAGTACCTGGTTAAACTGGCATATGCCCGCCTGTCGCACCCGGAAGGATGGGCATATAAAGATGATATCGAGGTTGGCTTCAATCAGGCGCGCTATCTCTATCGCCTCAAGCAGGAGATAAACGCCGGCGCCGGTGGAAACCACCCCTGGCAGATTTTCGAAAACAACCGCCTCGGGTATTACCGCCTTGATATTGAGCCGGCGAAGATAAACCTCAACCTGGAGAATCTTAAGTCTCATCCGGACTATGAGTTACGCCATATCGCAGAGGAACTGACTCTGAAAAAGGTAAGTTGAGAAAAAGATTGCCGGAAAACCGACCCCGCCGAAAAACCGGAGCCATCTTGACTTATCCCACGGTTTAAGTATATATAAATTAAACCGATAGGAATGAAAAAGAGTATCCGGATGACACTTAAAGGCGGCCATAGAATACCAATTAAAGCGGCAGACCAGAAGATAACTCTTCCGGTAATTCCGGCTAAGACGGTTATTCTTTTCCCCGGCGAGGTCATCACCCTGCAGGTCGGACGCCCCGAGAATATCGCTCTCATCCAGGAGAATTCCGCCCATGACCACCTGGTCGCGGTGGTTTATTCTCCTCGTGGGGAATCGGATGTCAGGGAGGTTGACCTCTGCCATGTCGGCACCGCCGCTCATATAATCGCCATCAAAGACGGACCGGCTGGTTCGAAAATAATCTCATTGGAGGGCGCCGCCCGAATTGTACTGGAAAAAATCCGCCAGAAGGCTCCTTACATCACCGGAACCATCGGGTATGTCAATGAAATTGCGGCATCTCCGGAGAAAGCGGCCGACCTGACCCGCCAGTTGATTGCTATCCTGGAGGAAATCACCAGAATCGACCCCTCTTATTCCGATGAACTCTCCTATGTCCTTAAATTCAATCTTGGCGACCCGGGCCAGTTTGCCGATAAAGTTGCCGCCGCTCTCCATCTGCCTCTTTTGACCAAGCAGAGAATACTCGAAGCCTATCGCATTGAAGTCCGTCTTGCCGAACTGCTGCACGCCCTTCAAAATGAACTGGAGCGGGCGCGCGTTCTTTATGAAGTCAAAAAGAATGTCGATGAGCGCGCAGTCAATGAACAGCGGAAATCGTACCTGCGGCAACAACTCTATGAAATCAAGCGTCAGTTGGGGGAAGAGTTTATTGAAGACAAAATCGCCCAGCAACTCCGCAATGAGATAAAGAAGAACCGGAGCCTCCCTCCGGAAGTGCGCGACCGCGCCCTGATAGAAATCGACCGTCTGAACCATCTTTCCACCGCTTCAGCCGAATATGGCGCCACCAAACTCTATCTCGACTGGCTGATGAATATTCCCTGGAATAAGTTCAGTCCGGAAGATTACAACCTGCGGCAGGTGGAAGCGGAGATTGATGAAGAATATTACGGTTCCCCGCAGATAAAGAAACAGATACTGGAGCGTCTGGCGGTGCGACAACTTTCCGGAGGAGTGAGTGAAGGCTCGGTCCTCTGTATCGCCGGGGTTCCCGGAACCGGCAAAGCCTCGCTGGCGCGCGCTATCGCCCGCGCCCTCGGCAAGAAATTTATCCGAATATCGGTCGGCGGTATGATAGAAATATCCGACATCAAAGGCTCCGCCCGCACATTCCTGGGAGCCGCCCCCGGTATTGTCATTCGCACCCTGCGCGATGCCGGCGTCTGCGACCCGGTCGTCTTTATTGAAGATATCGAGTATTTCGCGCAGGATGCCAATACCGCCTTGCCGATGTCTCTCCTCGAGGCGATCGACCCGCGACTTAACGGCCATTTTCTCGATAACTATATCGGTCTGCCGATAAACCTGCATCGCGCCATTTTCATCTGCGCCGTAAAATCAATCGAAGGCATTCCCGAAATGCTGGCGCATCGCTTTGAAATCATCGAACTCCCCGGGTATATCGAAAGAGAAAAAATCCATATCGCCCGGAAATATATCATCCCCAGAGTGCTGACCGCGCACGGATTGAAAAAAAGAGATATAAACTTCACCGACAACGGCCTCAAGAAAATAATCCGCAGTTATACTCTCGAAGCCGGCTTGCTCAATCTCCGCCGCCAGTTGGAGCGAATCTGCCGCCATGTCGCCAAAGAAAAAGCCTCCCGTCTCAATAAAATCTGGACGGTCAATGAAAAAACGGTCGAGTCCTTCCTCGGAACGCCGCAATTCATCCCGGAAAAGCCGGAAAAGAAGCCGGAAATCGGCGTCGCCATAGGCCTCGCCTGGACCGGCATGGGGGGAGAACTGATGATGATTGAAGGACTGCGCATGAAAGGAAGCGGCGAAGTTATAACCACCGGCTCGCTTGGAGAGGTAATGAAAGAGTCGATTCAGGCGGCACATAGTTATGTCCGCGCCCGGGCCGACATTCTCGGCATCGACCATAACGACTTCGACAATTTCGATATCCATATCCACTTTCCCTCCGGGGCTATCCCCAAGGATGGTCCCTCGGCCGGAGTCACGGTTTCGCTGGTCATCGCTTCCGTTATGGCCGAACGTCCGATTCGTCACGACATCGCCATGACCGGCGAAGTCACTCTGCGCGGCAAAGTTCTTCCGGTTGGCGGCATCAAAGAAAAAATCTCGGCCGCCTACCGCGCCGGAATCCCCAAGATTCTAATTCCTCTGGAAAACAAGAAAGACCTGAAAGAACTGCCCGACGACATCATCAAGAAGACCAAATTCATCTTCATAAATAATGTTGACGAAGTTTTTGCGGCCGGCCTGCTTGACTTTGTGCCGTCCAGTTACACCCTCGAAAAACTGTTCGCCGAAGAACTGGAAAAGGCAAAACATCGCAAGAGCGGCACGTCGCAGAAACGGGTTGCCGCCAAGAGCCTTAAACGCCCCTGATTCCTCCCGGCAACGACCAGATTAATCCAAATTTAACTTGACACTTTCCCCCGATGGGGGATATATTTACTTTGTAATAGGATACTTCTATCGGAGAATCACGGCTTGCGGTTCTCCGGGACGGTCGTAACAGTTTTCTTGCTCTTTTCTGAATAAGAAAAATTTAACATAGGAGTGACCATGGGTAAAAGGATTCTTACCTTGACTGCCCTGATTGTCATCTTTCTGGGCGCCGAATTTCCCCTGCAGGCTCAAAACAATATCAACGTCTGGGTCGATATCCCCAGCCAGTTTCTCTGGAACAACGGGGGGATAATGAAAATCAGGCAGGGAGAACCTTTCTATCTGGAGATTATGTGGAACTATACTTCCCCTCCCAGCGACTCGCTTCTGGGCGGAGGCTTTGATTTGAAAATCTACTCTCCCGACCTTGCCAGTATCACCAAGATTGCCGCCACAGCCGGCGCCGACGAGGCCGTGCTTCCCGCGCCGTACAACAATGTCATTCTGAAAAACGGTTTCCAGAACAATACTTACTGGAACATCTTCGGCCAGCCAAGCGATTGGCCCTACGCCTTTCTTATCACCGATTTTGACGGCGCCCTGCCGGATTATTTCGGCCACGCGTTCGCCTCCATCCTCGGAATGCCGGGAACGCTCGGTCCTACCGCCTTTTATGAGATTCATTACCAGATAAACCAGAGAGGAACCTTTTGCGTTGACTCGGTCTTTCTTGACGACCCCTCTTTTGACTGGGCCTTCGGAAATGACCGCGGTCAGGATGTCCCGGCCGTCGCTCTTAATCGCCCCTGGTGCTGGGAAGTCGCCGACCCCAACGCGTCTGTTATAGACGTCGTCCCCGACTCCCTGGAGTTCAGCGCCATTTTTGGCGGAAGTGTCCCTCCCGCTCAGGTTCTCCAGATTCTCAATACCGGCGGAGGTACTCTCAGTTGGTCGGCAACCAAAAAGTCTTCCTGGCTGAGTATCGCTCCCTCTTTCGGCGTGGCCCCCTCCAATATGCAGGTTCTCACCAACTCCCTGGGGCTGCCGTTAGGCACCTACTACGACACCATCGTGGTCAGCGCCTCCAGCGCTCTGAACTCGCCGGTGAGCGTGCCGGTCAGGCTTCGGGTTACTCCGCCTCCGCCGACCATCAGCCTCTCCCAGGATGAATTCTTCTTCAGCGCCATTGTCGATTCCACCAATCCCCCTGACCAGATATTGACTGTCAGCAACTCCGGGCAGGGGACATTGAACTGGACCGCCGCCAATCTTTCATCATGGCTGACTCTCAATCCGACCTCCGGCGCAAACACCGGCGATATCACCCTCTCGGTTGATATTACAGGCCTTGACTACGGCTTATATATTGACACCGTCGTAGTAAGCGACCCGAATGCCATAAATACCCCCCAGATAGCGGTAGTTCGCTTGGAAATCGCCTCCGGGCTGCCGGTTCTGGCAATCGATTCCCCCTTTATCTTTGTAATCGTTGTGGTCGGAACACTGACTCCCCCGGATAAGAGTTTCTATATCTATAACGAGGGGGATGGTACTATGGATTTCCAGGTAGTGGAAAACTCCCCTCGAATTCTTTCGATAACGCCTTCATCGGGCACCGCTCCCCAAACCTGTGTCGCCAGTTTCAAAATCGCCACCGGAACGCCCGGCACTGACATTATTGACACCGTCTGGGTCTCCTCGCCGCAGGCGATAAACTCGCCTATTCCGGTCTATTTCCAATTCCATTTTGTCGAAGACCCGGCTGAAATAGTTTTAAGCAGAGATTCCGTTACAGCATCCTATTATGAATGCGCGCAGGGAATAGGCGACCCTCCGCCGCCGTCAACTTTTTCTGTCTTTAACAACGGCACCGACCCGCTCAATTTCACCCTGAATTGGAAATCTTCCTGGCTGAAGCCGAACCGAACCGCCGGTCTGGCTCCGCAGCAGATTGTTCTCAATTATGACCTCGAGGACCTGCCGGTCGGAACATATTATGACACTATTGTCGTTTCTGCTCTGAATGCTATTAATAGCCCGGTCCGGCTTCCGGTGAAACTTACTATACGCCCCACCGATACTGCCCCGACCATTTACGCTTACGGTGATACCATATTTCTGGCGGCACAGGAGAATCGCCCCGGAACCGCCTTTACTATCGAGGTCAATAATATCAACCCCGGATGTATGTCCTGGCAATTGATTGAGAATATCGATTGGCTCTATTATTCGATTGATTCCGTATTGCTGGGCGATTACCCCTGGTTTGTCAAGTTCACTCCTTTCGCCAACGGTCTTACCATGGGTACCTATACCGGGCAGGGAACTATCTCCGCCCCCGGCGCCACCAATTCTCCCTACCCACTGAATTTCAAACTGCGGGTCTGGAAACTTTTTGGCGATGTCAATTATGACGGTAAGATTAATATGCTGGATGTCACATATCTGATCAAATTTATCTACAAAGGCGGCCCGGCGCCGATTCCGGAAGCGATTGTCGGCGATTGCGACTGCAACACCAAGTTCAATATACAGGATTTAATCGCCCTTATCGATTATCTCTTTGTATCCCGCGACCCGCTCTGTGGGAATCCTTACTGAGTTTCTTTAGTAGGTTTATAAAGCCGCCTCTTTGGGCGGCTTTTTTTGTCTGGAGAACCGTATCATCGTATCACTTAGGAATATTCGCCGCGGTGGCGCAGGGATTGGAGTAGTGTAAATTCTTTTGTGTAAATTTGGTATTGGATAAATAAGATTAACGGGC
>DYGG01000040.1 GCA_020724775.1 Ignavibacterium sp.
ACACAAAAACAAAGGACAGTCCCGAAAAACTGCCCTTTGTCATCAGTCTGAGCCCATTTAATAATGGGCTCTTTTTTTTCTTGACTTTAATTTTTGAATTTCCTTTTATTGTAAAGACGTTAGGCATAAGCCCAATCTTACTGGATTGGCTGTCATAGAAGCATAAATAATCCGACCCGGTTAGCCATGGCATTAATTGCTGTGGGCAGGCGGGTTTTTTTATGCCCGCAAATCCGCTATCCCGGGTGAAATTCCAGAAAAGTTAATGCACTTCACTCAAGTAGATCCCTTAGTTCTTGAGCTAAGCAGGAGTACTCTACTACGGAGTGTGAAGTCGTCAAGCGACGGCGAGAAAGAGACAATTCTGCTATGCATATTAGCGGAAACCTAGAAATCGTTTATTAGGAGATGAAAATATGTTTCCACTCTTGTTTGGATTAGCTGGCTACATTTTTGGCCAAGGTTTAAAGGACGCAATCGACTATAGCCAAAAACGCGGTCGATATCAGTTACAGCCACCGGAGCGCAATCCCATCGAATCTCTTCATTTTGACCAGAGAAACTCTCTCGACGATGAGGATCTGGAGTGGGATGCCATCGAGCATTCTATTTCGAGAAGACAACCGATAGGCAGTTACCACGCGACGCGAAAATCATCTTATGAAAACGGAGGAAATAGTCATGAGGGATACTAAACATTCTAATAAAGCAACTGATGGCAACGCTGACGAAGCTGATTCAGTTATATTGGGATGTGGAATGGTAATTTTGGCTTATTTCGGAATCAAATATTTACTATCTCCACAGTCTGATTCCAACTCCCAACGTGCACTTGGTGATCAATACGAGCGAGACATCATTTCTCGTTTAATCGAGGAGGATTTGTTATGAATCTGCCCGTAAAACATGAGATTAGTGCCGAGCGACTGCTCGGCACTGCTTCTCTGGAGACGATACGAAGTAGACTTATTCAGGAAATTGAAAATAGTCCAAAATATGCTTGGCATCAAAAAAACAAAATCATCAAAGAGCTCGACCAACTAATTGAAAATGAAAGATACAGACGTGAGCAACTTGCCGCTCGGCAGCTTCAAAAAGAAGAACTGGACCATAAGCTGATCATCATCCAAAGGCACTGTAAAATATATGACGAATGTGCTGAACTTGTAAGGAGGCTACAACTGCAAAAGGCTCAAACCAATCATACTATCGCTCGATATAAGCGAGAAAGAACCCTTTGGCATGTCGAAATTATCGAGAGATTATTGCAGTTAAAAGCCAAATACAAACCAGCAGAAAAGCAGGATGAACATCTTAAGGAATTGCGCAAAATCAGACAACAACAGAAACTGTCCGAAGCCAAAGAACAAGTAATCCTGGACTCTCTTGCCAAGAAGGCAATGAATCGGGCGACCTTCATAAAAATGGTAAACAAACAATTTCCAGATATGGCTGACGAACTGCTTGATTTCTACGATCAACAGTTATTTCAGCATGGAACGAGGAGGTAATAATGAAACGAGGTTTTACTATCGGCCACAACACACTAAACGGCAAGCCTCAGATTATAGACTTCGACGACATGTTTCTTCATTGGTTAATCGTCGGCGGCACCGGCAGAGGAAAAAGCAAAATGCTTGAGTTGCGCGTTCGCTACCATCTTGACAATGGCCATGGACTGATTCTGCTCGACCCACACGGTTCTTTATATAGTGACCTTTTGGCCTACGTCACGGTTTCAGGTTATCGCAATCGTGTTATTCTTATCAATCCCAACGACAGTGAGAATTCGGTGGGTCTCAATTTTTTGACACCTAATGGCATGGACGTTTCTGCACATGCTTCACAGGTAATGAAGGCAATTGCCAAGGTCTTCGGTGAAGCCGAAGGCGAAGTCAAGCCAAGATTAGAAAGATGGCAGCGCAATTTACTTATGTCACTCATTGAGGCGAGACTCACTCTGGCCGATATGTTGGATTTCTTATCCGTATCAAGCTCGCTGTACCGTCAATCGGTTCTTGAAAATGTCCAGAATAACTATGTCAAAAGAGAATGGCAGGGCTTTGACGCCATTAAAAAGCGTGCGGAACAGGAGAACTTGATCGAAGCGCCGTTGAACCGAGCCGCTAAAATGATTCTTTCTGACCCTATTCGAAGAATTATTGGGCAGCAGGAATCAACTGTAGACATCGGCAGGGCTATTGAGCAAGGCAAGATCATCTTGGTCAACCTGGCACCTCTAAGAGTCTCGAGGGAGTGCCAGCAAATTCTAGGAATTCTGTTAGTTGACCAGATTATCAACTATGCATTTCAAAGAACAAAACTTCAGACGAGGAAGCCCTTTTTTGTCATCGCAGACGAGGCTGCCGAACTTACGTCCAATGACCTGCCGTATTCACTTCAGGCTCTCCGAAAATTCGGAATTTACTTCACGCTTTGCTATCAGACTCTGACACAGATCAGGCGCATCCCCGGGTACTATGAAAATGTCATGACAAATTGCGACGTAAAAGTAGCCTTCAAATCGAGCCGCCAAGACAGTGAAGAATTGGTGGGAGAATTGTTCGCCGGGGAATTCCACGGCGATAAGATAAAGGATGAAATCTACCATACGCTTCTGATCCCGCAGGAATCGACGCGGGAAGTTATCAGTACTGGCAGATCCACTTCCCGTTCGAAGGGAGAGGTCAAAACGGAGGGCACGTCCGAAAGTTTTGGTAGTGGCTCCGGCTTATCGGCGTCATTTGTCACAGGCAATGCGGATCATATTATGCCTGGCAGCGGGGGACTCTTCCCGACGGACATTCATTCGACATCCGAATCAGAAGCATCCGGCTTTTCATCAAATGATTCTTCATTGTCGTCGTCCAGCAACACATCGAGCCTCAGTGAAGTTATCAGTGAGGGTGAGTCTCTATCGGAAAGCAGGACTACTGTCCCTTTTTATGAATTCCTTCACGAGCAGGAATTATCGAACCGTCAGTTCTACTCGATTGAAGAAATCAGAGAGAAGTTTATCGCCTGGGTCATGTGTCAGCCCCAGCGACACGCACAAATCAAACTGAAGGATGACAGGGCCATCCCGATCTTTATCGCACTTGTTGATGAAGTCCGAGCCAGAGAGAAGGATTGTCGAGGAGTTATTTCGCATTCCAATGAGAAATACGCATTGCCCGCTGCAACCGTAGATAGGCTCATTGAGAACCGCCGACTGCAGATTGTGCAGGGAGAAACAAACGTTATTGATGTAGCAAACGAAGAAGAAGAAATTGCCAATAGTCGCTGGCAATAGAAAGGTGATATTTATGGAAAATCTGCTTACCGCCGAGGAATTGGCGCAAAGGCTTAATGTCCCATTATCCTGGATATATGATCGGACGAGAAAGTCCGGCCCGGAGAGAATTCCGCATTACAAAATGGGTAAGTATGTCAGATTTGCCGAATCCGAAGTGATTGATTTTCTGAGAATTAAGTGTGTGGAGGAAGCTTCCCAGACTGCGTGATTGACAAAATCCACGCCAGTTGATAGCTTCCGGTATGCTTTTAACCGTTTACCGCATTCATGAAAGCTATCGACCGGAATTGAAAACGTCCGGTGATCTCAAACAATGTGGCTCTGCCAACTGGAAAGGAGGTGAGAACGAATTGGCAAAAGGAAGCGTTGTGCAACGCTCTGATACTTGGTATGCGGTTTACCGGGACGGAGTAAACCAGAAATGGGAGCGAGTTGGTTCCAGCAAGAGAGCCGCGGAGATACTTCTGACTAAACGGATGAATCAAATCAATAGCGGGACTTATCAGGAATTCAATAAGATACTTTTTGAGGAGTTCGCCAAGGAATGGTTATCCGATTATGCCAGAATATCTGTGAAGGAATCCACCTATATCAGCTACAGGTCCATTGTGAGGCTTCACCTGAATCCTTGCTTTGGAAAGCAGTTCCTGCATCGGATTTCGACTTCGGATATCCAGAAGTTTGTATCTGAAAAGATCACAACGGAAAAACAGAGTCCGAAATCTGTGGTCAATATGCTGGTTCCTTTTAAGGAGTTGCTCAAGCACGCGGTAATCTGGGGTTATATCAAGCGCGACCCTTCATTGTACGTAAAGCGTCCCCGTGTCGAACAGGAAGAGATGGATTTTCTCACGCCCGAGGAGATTCGGCTTTTTCTGGAGAACGTGAATCCTGTCCATTACACGCTGTTTTTGACGGCCGTAATGACTGGCATGAGACGCGGCGAGCTTCTGGCTCTGCAATGGGGTGACATTGATTGGAATTCCAGTGAAATATTGGTTAGACGTTCTATCTTTCGAGGAGAATTCATCAAGCCCAAAACAAAGAATTCAATCCGAAGGATTGTAATGTCTCCAGTACTTCGTCAGGCGCTTGAACAGCACCGCCTCATTGGAAGAGTATCCGAGATGGATTTGGTTTTTTGCAATGAGAATGGATTGCCTCTTAATCCCGAGAACCTCATCAAACGAGAATTTCTTCCCGCACTGGACAGAGCAGGCTTACGCCGGATACGCTTCCACGATCTCCGACACACCTTTGCATCACTTTTAATATCTCAGGGTGAAAACATTAAGTTCATACAATCGCAACTCGGTCATGCGTCGGCGAAAACGACTCTTGATCGGTATGGACATTTAATGCCGAACCTTGAAAATGATGCAGCGCGGAGATTGGATGAAACGGTTTTCGGAAATTTTGTTAGAAAACTGTTAGAAAATCCGGTTTCTGAAGGCAATTCCCCGAAAAACACAACCCCCGAAGTTGTTAGACTTCAGGGGCTTAAACTTGGTAGCGGGGGCGGGATTTGAACCCGCGACCTTCGGGTTATGAGCCCGACGAGCTACCGGACTGCTCCACCCCGCGATCAGATTTTTCAATATACCAACGACATTGCCAATGTCAAGCCAATAGATATAATTTTTCGCCAATCTCCCCCAGCAAAAATTCCCGCCGTCAACAATGGCGGGAATTTTCTTCCTAATTTTTGTCCAGCGAAATTTTCTTATAGAACCGGCGTAAAGCGATAGGGATAATAATGCGGCTCCCACATAGCGGCGCCGAGGAGTTGCGCCAGACGGTTATCCGGCTCAATCATCCCTAATCCCTCCTCCCGCGCCTGCCGGGCAACCGCCAGCGCCACCTGGAAGGAAACTTCACGAATATTCTTCAGCGGCGGCAGAAGATGCCCCTCCTTTCGCTGCTCTTCGGTTACCATCGCCGAAATCGCTTTACTGGCGGCATGGAACATGGTGTGGGTAATGCGCGACGCCTGGCAAACGATGGCACCGAGACCCATGCCGGGGAAAAGGTAAAGATTATTGCACTGTGAAATCTGAATTACGCGGTCGCTCCGATGATGCACCGGCGCAAAAGGACTCCCGGTCGCCACCAGCGCCCGCCCCTCGGTAATCTCCAGCGCCTCCTGCGGAATCACCTCGCAGCAAGAGGTCGGATTCGAGAGCGCGAACAGAATGGGACGCTCGCTGTTCTTTGCCAGATGTTCCAGAATTGCCCGGTTAAAAGCGCCAACCTGGCCGGAAAGACCGATAAGAGTCGTTATCTTGCCATACTTGACAACGTCTTCCAACTGCGGCGGGCGGTCTTTTGAAACAGGCCAGTCGGCTATGGTCTGATGAGACTGAAGGAAATTCTTCTGATACGGCTCCGTCTTATCTCCCTCCAACAGGAGACCGTTTATATCAATGGCGAAAATCTTCCGGCGGGCTTCATCAATGGTCATGCTCCCTTCTTCGACCAGAAGTGTCACGATGGCGTTGGCCACTCCGCTTCCGGCTTGACCGAAACCATGAATGGCAATCCGCTCCTCGGATACGGGATGGTTTTTAATGCGGAAGGCGGTCAGAAGCGCCGCTGCCGCGGTGGCGCCGGTTCCCTGGATATCGTCATTAAAACTCAAGATTCTTTCATGGTACCGTTCGAGAAGGTCGAAGGCATGATGTTTCCCGAAATCTTCCCATTGCAACAGCGCCCGCGGGAAAACCCGCTTAACCCCCTGAATGAATCTCTCTATCACGGCGTAATAAGCCTCGCCGAGGAGTCGTTTCTGCCGGACGCCGATATAAAGCGGGTCGTTCAAGAGACGTTCATTATTGGTGCCGATATCAATGCAGACCGGGAGCGTTGATGCCGGGTGAATTCCGGCTGCGGCGACATAAAGCGCGATTTTTCCGACCGGAATCCCCATGCCGTCGGCTCCCAGATCCCCCAGACCGAGAATCCGTTCACCATCGGTGGCAACAATAAGCGATATATTCGGAAGCCCTATATTATTGAGAATCTGTTCGATATGGTCAACATTGGTGGGGGTAACATAGATGCCTCGGTAGCGCCGAAGGATATGCGACATCTTAAGGCAGGCCTGACCGACAGTGGGAGTATAGACGATTGGCAGCATCTCCTCCAGATATCTCAGCAACAGCGCATAGAAAGCAGTCTCGTTGCGGTCGAGCAAGCCGATTAAAGTGACATATCGCTCCAGGTCGGTGCTTTTTGCCAGATAGTTTCCGTAACTTCTTATCACCTGGTCATCCAATGTGCCGATTGATTCCGGCAGCAATCCGACCAGGTCGAATTCCGACCGTTCCACGCTTGTAAAAGAATGCCCTTTATTCAGAAGCGGGTCATGCAATAATGTGTGCCCTTTGTGAGGGACGGCATAGTATATCTCATGGGTTAAAGGGTCAACCCGCATATCAAATCGTTTCATAATGCCTCTATTCTCCTTTTAGGATTGCCGGATAGTATATCGCGAATGGAAAGCAAGTCAAGGGTGCGACCGGCGATTTTTTTCAACCGATTCGGGACAGTATTGTCTTTAGATGATTAAGTCTCTTGGAGTCATCTATATTGAGCAGGTCCAACCTTACCAATTGTGACGTCCCCAACGAAAATTCCAGCGGTATATCGACCGCCCGCCGCCATTTCTCTATATCTTTCCGCTCCAGTTTCTTGCTTTCTTTGAAAATAAGGTCGGCCCGGCCATTTTTCAAACGAATCTTCTCGATATCCAAAGTCCAGGCAAGCGCTCGCGCCGCCGCGGCATCAAAAAGATTGACCGCCGCCGCCGGCAGACGCCCAAATCGGTCTTCGACATCAGCGCGAATCTCTTCAACCTCCGAAACCGAGCGGGCTCCGGCAATCTTCTGGTATATCTCCACCTTCTGCTGATTGATGTTTATATAACTGTCCGGAATAATCAGGTCGAGGTCACTCTCCAGTTTTGTATCCGGGGTTCCGACAACTTTCTCCCCTTGCAGTTCCGCCACCGCTTCTTCGAGGAGTTTGGTATATAAATCGAATCCAACTTCTTCAATGAAACCGGACTGCTGCGCTCCCAGGATATTTCCGGCGCCGCGGATTTCCAGATCTTTCATCGCCAGCGCGAAGCCGCTTCCCAGGTCGGCATGCGCCTCAATAGCGCGCAGTCTCTTGCGGGCATCCTCCGACAGCAGTCGATACGGCGGAGTCAATAAATAGGCATACGCCCGCACCGCGGAGCGTCCCACTCGTCCTCTCAATTGATAAAGTTGCGCCAGGCCAAACCGGTCGGCGCGATTCATGATGATGGTATTAACGGACGGTATATCCAGCCCCGACTCAATAATTGAGGTCGATAAAAGCACCTGAAACCGTTTCGCCAGAAATGCGAGCATGATTCCTTCCAGCGAGCGCTCATGCATCTGTCCATGCGCCACCGCAATCTCCACCTGCGGCACAATCTTCTTCAAGAATCGATACATCGCCTCAATTGTCTGCACCCGGTTATGCACGAAGAAGACCTGTCCCCCCCGGTCGATTTCGCGCAGAATCGCTTCCGCGATAATTTCCGGTTCAAATTCCGCTATCTGCGTGATGATTGGCAACCGGTCTTTAGGCGAGGTGTTTATCAGCGACATATCCCTTGCCCCCATTAGTGACATCTGCAGTGTGCGCGGAATCGGCGTTGCCGTTAAGGCGATGGTATCGACTGTAGTCTTTAGTTTGCGAAGGGTCTCTTTATGTTTAACGCCAAACCGCTGCTCTTCATCGACCACCAGAAGCCCCAGGTCGGAAAAACGGATATCTTTGGACAGCAGACGATGAGTTCCGATCACAATATCCAGTTTGCCGTCGGCCAGAAGTTCGGCGATTTTTTCCTGCTCTTTGCGGTTCTTGAACCGGGAGAGCATCTCGATGCGAACCGGGAAATCGGCCAGTCTCTGGGTGAAGGTCGCGTAATGTTGCTGCGCCAGAATAGTGGTCGGCACCAGCACCGCCACCTGTTTGCCGGCTTCGACCGCCTTGAAGGCGGCTCGCACCGCCACTTCCGTCTTACCATACCCGACATCTCCGCAAACCAGACGGTCCATCGGCACCGGTTTCTGCATGTCGGTTTTTATAGTCTCGATCGCCTTCAGTTGGTCGGGGGTTTCTTCATAAATGAACGACGCCTCTAATTGCTTCATCCAGGTGCTGTCGGTTCCGAAGGCATATCCGGGACGGGATTTCCGCTCGGCATATGTCTTGAGAAGGTCTGCTGCCATATCGGCAATCGCTTTCTTGGTGCGGGCTTTGATCTTTTCCCAGGATGTCCCCCCCAGCGTGGTCAACTTTGGAGCGGCATCTTTCCCGGCATACTTCCCCACCCGATTGAATTCCTCAATCGGGACATACAATTTGACCCCGTCGGCATAAATCAGCAGCAAACAGTCGCGCGGGCGGCTATCGACATTAATGGTCTTGAGTCCGGCGTAACGGGCGATTCCAAAATCGGCATGAACCACATAGTCGCCCTCAACAAGGCTGGTATAATTTTGAATCGCCACCCCTTCGCGGAATTTCTTGCGGCGAATCCGCCGGAAATAGCGACCGAAAATCTGGTGGTCGGTCAGGATGGCAATTTTGTTCTCCGGCGAGACAAACCCTCCCTTGAGGAGAGCAACTTCCACCGGAAGAGGCGCCGCTGAGCCAATCTTATCTGAAATCAATTCTTCCAGCCGTGACGCCTGCCCCGGGTTGTCGGCGGCAATCAGAAAACTTACATTATCCCGGCGAAACCCGTTTATTGCGGATGCCAGCAAATCAAACCGTGAGCCGATAGCCGGATGCTCCCGGCAGTGGAAATCTATCATCTCTTTCTGAGGATGGCGGAAGGGGTAATTTATCAGTCGAACCGAATCTTTTATTCGGTTCTCCAGCGCTTCGGTATTGCGGTAGTACTGCTCCGGCATCGGCACCGTCACCATCCGTTCTTTCAGTCTTTCGTAATGATGCGCCGCCTCTTTTTTGAGTTCTCCGACCTTAACGGTCAGAGGCACGCCTCCTTCGAGAAAGAATATGCAGTCGTCCGAAAGGAATTCGCTCAGCGAACCGGGTTTTATCCCAAAAGAGAGCGCCAGCCACTCCAATCCCGGAAGTTCCGGGTCGTTGAGGTACCGCGCCCGCAGCAGGTCGGCATCATCTTCAGGCAGTCGTTCAATATATTGCTCAACCGTTTCCTGCGTAATCAGCACTTCCCGACGCGGCAGAATCGCCACTTCATCAAGCATGCGGGACGTCCTCTGATTTGAGACATCAAACTGCCTGATAGTATCGATACTATCCCCAAAGAACTCCACCCGAACGGGGTATTCGAATCCGGGGGAGAAAAAGTCAACCAATCCTCCCCGGCGGGCGAAATCTCCTATTTCTTCCACCAGCGGTACACGATTGAACCCCAGGCCGGAGAGCCTTTCTGCGAGCGATTCGATATCTATTTCATCGCCGACCCGAAGGCGCAGCGAACTTGCCCGGAAATCATCCGGGGAGATAGTCGGCTCGACCAGGGCTTCTATTGAAGTTACTACAATTCTGGCGCGGCCGGCATCCAGGGCGGCAAGAGTCGCCAGCCGCTGCGCCGTGATTTCGGCGCTGGGAGAACGAAAATCATACGGCGGCACCCCTCGCGGCGGAAAGAAAAAGACGCCTCCCTCTCCTATCAAGAAAGATAGGTCATCAAAAAGGTTATATGTGGCATCCGACTCGGAAGCAACGGCTACTGTCGGCCTGACGGTCTTCTGCGTCAATCCCGCAAGAAGAAGCGCCGGCGAGGAACCGGCCAAACCGGTCATGGCGACCTCCCCCGGTCCCCCCTTCGATAGCCGCTCTGTCAGAGCGCGAAATGACTCGGCTTCGTAGAATCGAGTCGAGATATATTCCAGATAAGTTTTTTTCTGCTCGGTTGCCAGGCTCATATCTTCAGTTTCACAATGCGAAAAGCCCCACCCCAAAATGGGGAGGGGTATCGCTTGTTAAATAGTCGCCGGAATCTAATACGAATAATCGCTTCCGGCAATCAGTTATTCGGAAGAAACGGCAAAATTATTAGGATGTTCCTGCAAAGCGGTCAATGCCCCCAGTACCGGTCCATACTCCCGTAGCACCCCGGAATCGGACAGGTGCTTCCGACTTTGAGTTTTGTCACGATGCTGCTGCAGATGTGCGCGCACCGGCGGCATTGCAGATCGAGCTTTACTTTGGGATTCCGGTCAACATAAACCGTGTATCCGCCGGCAAACTCGAAAATGCCGTCGCAGTTATTTACACCGCATCGCAAACCAACTTTGCTGAAATAAATTGAATCGAGCGTCCGCCCGCAGACATTGCATTTCAAATACGCCATAGAGCCTCCAGGATGTATATCTGATAAAATCCGCAAAATGGGGCAATCCGTCAATATTAAAAATCCGGGGTCACCCTCCCCAATCCCCCCTCTTGACTTCTCCCTTATTTTCTCGTTACCTATCGAGAAATATTTTCTAAGAACAGGAAATTGAGATGAATAGTGATGCCTTAAAAGGATACAAAGGACGCGCCAAGGAAGTCCTCCAGTCGCTCGGCGGACGGGTCTGGGCGAATGTCGTTCTTAAAACTGACGCCGGCGAATTCGAAGGAGTGATTCTTCCCCGCTCGGAGACAGCCGACGGCGACCATATCGTTCTGAAACTGAAATCGGGCTACAACATTGGCATCCGGGCCGACCGGATTCAGGAGATCAAAGAAACCGGCTACAAGGAAGCAGTCTATAAAATTCCGGAGAAAGAATTTCCGGTCAGCCCCAACAAGCCGAGCGTTACTCTTCTGGGCACCGGCGGCACCATCGCCTCCCGTCTCGACTACCGCACCGGCGCCGTCATCCCGGCTTTCACTCCCGGCGAACTGTATGGCGCGGTACCGGAACTGGCCGATATCTGCAACCTCGAAACCCTGAAACTGTTTGGTGTCTTTTCCGAAAATATGGGTCCCGAGCAGTATAAGGCGCTCGCCGTCGAGATAGGCCGTCAGATTGAAAAAGGGGTTCACGGCATCGTCATCGGTCACGGCACCGATACCATGCATCATACTTCCGCCATTTTATCTTTCATGGTCCAGAATTCGCCCGTTCCTATCGTCATGGTCGGCTCCCAGCGCTCGTCGGACCGGCCCTCTTCCGATGCCGCCTTCAATCTCCGCTGCGCCACTTTTACCGCCGGCCATTCCGATATCGCTGAAATCATGGTCTGCATGTTCGGGCCTACCTCCGACGAGTACAATCTTCTCCATCGTGGCACTCGTGTCCGTAAAATGCATTCCTCCTATCGCTCCACATTTCGCACCATCGGCGATATCCCGATAGCGGCGGTCACGCCGGAGTTGGTCACCCCCATCAAGACCGATTACAAGCGCCGCCGCCAGGACCGTCAGGTCGATATCAAGCCGGTTTTCGAGGAGATGGTTTCGATTGTCTATTATTATCCGAATATGCGCCCGGATATTATCGAATCGCTTATTGACAATGGCTATAAAGGAATCGTCATCGCCGGCACCGGTTTGGGGCATGTCAATAAACCGCTCTATCCGGCGTTGAAACGTGCCCATGAAAAAGGGATTGCGATTTATATGACGGTGCAGACTCTCTGGGGATATGTGCAAATGTACGTTTACGACACCGGTCGTGACATGATGGAACTGGGGGTGATTCCGGCGGAGAATATGTTGCCCGAAGTGGCTTATGTGAAACTCGGCTGGGTTCTGGCGCAGACGACCGACCCCAAAAAGGTCCGGGAGATGATGCTTTCGCCGATAGCCGGCGAGATAACGGAGCGGGAGCCGTTTGACGGTTATCTGATTCTGCAGGGGGGACTTCCGGAAGTCGAAAGATTCCTCGGCCAGTACCACAGGTAGGGACCCTGTAATTGTTTGGGGTAGAATCCCACCCTTGGCGCCGTGTGCGACCTCGGTTTTGGCAAAATCTGATGTCGAGACCTAAGTCGCAAATGTCACCCCCGAGCATCCTTTTGACATCCCTCTTTTGAAACCTTATATTCTCCCCAACTTATAATTATAAATATATGGTAAATTTCATAACGAAACTTTTCGGCACCAAACATGAGCGCGATATCAAAATCATTCGCCCGCTGGTTGATGAAATAAATGAGCATTTCGGTACTCTGGCATCCCTTACCGATGCTCAGTTAACGGCCAAGACGGAAGAGTTCAAGAAACGTCTTGCCGACGGTGAAACTGCCGATGACCTCCTGCCCGAGGCATTCGCAGTTGTCAAAGAGACCTGCCGACGACTGTCAGGCAAATCATGGGATGTAGTTGGCATCAAGACGGAATGGAATATGGTTCCATATAATGTCCAACTGATTGGCGGCATTGTACTCCATCAGGGGAAAATCGCCGAGATGGCCACCGGTGAAGGGAAAACGTTGGTTGCCACTTTGCCGACCTATCTCAACGCTCTTACGGGGCGGGGAGTTCATATCGTAACTGTCAACGATTATCTTGCCAAGCGCGACAGTGAATGGATGGGGGAGATATTCAAATTCCTCGGGTTGACGGTCGGTTGTATCCAGAACGATATGGACAGCGCCGCCCGCAAATTCGAATACGCCAAAGATATCACTTACGGCACCAATAATGAATTCGGCTTCGATTACCTTCGTGACAACATGGCGCAAGCCGCCGAGGACCGCGTCCAGCGCGGTTTCTTTTATGCTATAGTTGACGAGGTTGACTCGGTTTTGATCGACGAAGCCCGTACCCCCCTTATTATCTCCGGACAGGTCGAAAGTTCTCTCCATCAGCGGTTTGCTGAGATGCAGCCGATTGTCTCCACTCTGGTTCGCAAGCAGACCAATCTGGTAAACGAAAAAATCGCCCAGGCGGAGAAACTGCTTGAGCGGGAAGATGGCGACGGCCATTATGAAGCGGGACGACTCCTTCTGGCTGTCAGCCGCGGCGCCCCCAAGAACAAGAAATATCTCAAACTGGTCAAGGAAGGCGGTGTCAAGGGGCTCATCGAGAGA
Organism: Ignavibacterium sp.; assembly: GCA_020724775.1. Lineage (GTDB taxonomy): Bacteria > Zixibacteria > MSB-5A5 > GN15 > PGXB01 > DYGG01. The sequence goes on from DYGG01000040.1 coordinate 13,348, forward strand.
GTTGAATCGGACTATCTCCGTGAAAAGAAGATGTATGAAATCGATGAAACGCTGTACTATGTCATCGACGAGCGTGAAAACAGCATCAGCCTGACCGACCATGGCCGCGCCCAGTTCTCCAAAGCGGAACAGGAGTTGTTCGAAATCCCCGATCTCTCCGAGGGGCTCTCCGAGGTCGAAGGGGACAGTTCGCTTGCCCCCGAGGAGAAAACTCGTCGCACCGACGAACTCTACCGCCTTCACTCCGAGCGTTCGGAGAAGGTGCATTCCATCAGCCAGATTTTGAAGGCTTATACTCTTTTTGAAAAAGATGTCGAGTATGTCGTTCAGGACGGCAAAATCCTGATTGTGGACGAGTTCACCGGCCGTCTAATGCCGGGACGCCGCTACTCTGATGGCTTGCATCAGGCCATTGAAGCCAAAGAGAAAGTCAAAATTGAGGGGGAATCGCAGACTCTCGCGACCATCACCCTGCAGAACTATTTTCGGATGTACGATAAACTCGCCGGCATGACCGGCACCGCTGAAACGGAAGCGCAGGAGTTCTGGAGCATTTACAAACTCGATGTTGTCTCTATCCCGACCAATGAACCGGTCCGCCGCATCGATTTTGACGACGAGGTTTATCTCACCCGCCGTGAAAAGTATAACGCCATCATCGAAGAAATAATCGAGTGCTACAACGCCAAACGCCCGGTGCTGGTCGGTACTGTCTCGGTTGAAGTTTCTGAGACATTGTCCCGTATGCTCAAGCGCTCCGGCGTTCCGCATAACGTTTTGAACGCTAAGCATCATCAGATGGAAGCCGAAATAGTCGCCAATGCCGGTCAGCCTGGCGCAGTTACCATTGCCACCAATATGGCCGGTCGCGGCACCGATATCAAACTCGGACCCGGCGTTGTCAAACATATCAACTGCGCCCTGTTGAAACCTCGTCAGGATGAAGAAATCTGCCCCTATATCAAGGAACTTCATTGCCATGAAAGAGTCCCCTGCGGTCTGCATATTATCGGTACCGAGCGTCACGAATCCCGACGGATTGACCGTCAGTTGCGGGGACGCTCCGGCCGTCAGGGCGACCCCGGTTCCTCCAAATTCTATCTATCTCTCGAAGACGACCTGATGCGCCTTTTTGGCTCTGACCGGTTGGCGCGCGTTATGGACCGTCTCGGTGTCAAAGAAGGGGAAGTCATCACCCACGGCATGGTTACCAAGGCTATCGAGCGGGCTCAGCGCCGTGTCGAAATGCAGAACTTCGCCATCAGAAAGCATACCCTCGAATATGACAACGTGATGAACTCCCAGCGCGAGGTGGTTTATGACCGGCGATTGGCGGCTCTGGAGCGAACCTCAATTAAAGAGGAAATCCTCGAACTTATCGATTCCGTTTTGCAGTCGCTGATTGCCAAGTACTGCCCCGAAAAAGAGTACGCCGAAAACTGGGACTGGACTAACCTCAAGAGCGAACTGCTGCATACTTTTCTTCTGAATCTCGACATCAAGGAAGCCGATATCCCTGCCCTTTCGCCTGATAGACTATTCGAGCAGGTCAAAGGGGCGGTCATGCATTTCTACAACCAGAAAGAGAAACTGTACGGCGAGGAAATCATGCGCCGCCTGGAGCGGTATGCGGTGCTGATGACTATCGACAAGCACTGGCGCGACCATATGTACGAGATGGACCAACTGAAGACCGGTATCGGATTGCGGGCTTACGGCCAGCGCGACCCGCTGATTGAATACAAGCGCGAGGCATACCGTCTCTTCGCCGTGATGATTGAGACTGTCGACAAAGAGATTGTCTCCATGGTCTATAAACTCCAGGTCAATATGCCGGAGCGTTCCCGCGAGGAGCGTCGCCGTGAATTGGCCAAAGCCGGCATGGTGGCATCACATCAGGAATCGACCGGTATGGGATTCGGCTCGGCTCGGGCCGCCACCGAGGATTCACCCCCCCCGGCAGCCGGCGGTGAAACGGTGATGGCTCAGGGGGCACAGCGCGGCAAAGCCCAGCCTTTCAAACGGGAGGGGCAAAAAGTCGGTCGTAACGACCCCTGCCCTTGCGGCTCCGGCAAGAAATACAAGAAATGCCACGGGGCTGGCGAAGGGTAGAAGGGTAGGTCGTGGTTCCGAGTCCGAGGCTTTGCGAGGACGAGAAACCCAACATTCTTGGCTGTCATTCCCGTGAAAGAGGCCTGCCCACCAAGGAGAGGGAAATGCTCACCCGCTGGCTGGAATGCTGGGCAGCGCAATTCTTCTCTTGAAATCGATAATTTACAGCCAGAGACTAAAATCTTACACTATGGGTGAGCCACCGGGGGGTAGCAGGAAAATCATTGCCAACTCGACAAATCTGGCTTAATATATGATACGTTGCTTTTCATAATTTCTATAATTTGAAGGATCTAAAAATTGGCGTCGTTAATTGACCAACTCCCCAAAATCGTTGCTGAAGGCCGTAAAGAAGCAGAACGGATACTTGAACGACTTTCCAGCCCCAATAAAATCACACTTCAAACAAATGAACTTGTTTTGCCATCAAAGGAGCGTTCAGGTCTTTACCTGGGAAATATCCCAAGCTTAAAAGGCAACGCGGTAGAAGTGCTGGGAGAAGATCAATTAGAAATTAAAGGCGTTGAAACTAAGGGGCAGCAGAAGCTGAAAACCGAGATTGGCGGGCAATGGATAAACAGATTAATCTATGGCGACAATTTGTTAGTCATGCAAGCTCTCTTAGCTGGAGACCCGGCAACCGGAATGCCATCTATGAGAGGCAAAATTGACCTAATCTATATTGACCCCCCATTCGATAGTAAGGCTGATTACCGAACAAAAATAGAGCTGCCCAAGCAAAAAGTTGAGCAAAAACCAACGGCAATTGAGCAATTTGCATATTCAGATACTTGGAAAAATGGCACATCAAGTTATCTGATAATGCTGTATCAGCGTCTGGCCATGATGAGAGAGCTTTTGAGTGATTCCGGGAGTATTTATGTGCATATTGATTGGCACATCGGGCATTATGTTAAAGTTATTATGGATGACATCTTCGGCAAAGACAATTTTATAAATGAAATAGTATTTAGATCAACAGACCCCAAAAATATCACTGAACGATTTTTTAGCAAAATACATCAGACCTTGCTTTTATATGGAAAAACTGACAATTACTATATCAATCCAAATATTGGGGAAGTATCGACAAGTGCTTTAAGCGAGTATAGCTATTTTATGCTCGAAGACGGCAGCGTGATTCCAGCGAAACTCGCTGAAGGACAAACAGGAAGATATTTTAAATTAGAGAATACAACTGCCCCCAAATATACCCCAAGTAGAGTCTTTGAATGGAATGGATATACACCTAAAACCGGATGGAGATATAGCAAAGAAAAATTGGATGAAATGCTATCAAACAATGAAATACTGCTCAAAAATGGAAAGGCTACAAGTCGTTGTCATATAGTTTTCTTGGACGAAATTGGCGAAGCAATTTTGCCAGATTTATGGACTGATATTGGATCCATGAAAGGCGGTCAAATCTATGCCACTCAAAAACACGAAAAACTATTAGAAAGAATAATAAAGGCGTCTACAAGAGATAATTCTTTAGTTGCAGATTTTTTTGTCGGTTCAGGCACGACTGCTGTCGCCGCGGAAAAACTAGGCAGAAAATGGGTCGGAGTAGATATTGGAAAACCAGCAATAATGATTTCGAGAAAACGCTTAATTGACCAAGAATCAAAGCCATTCTTGTATCAGAGTATTGGAGATTATCAAAAGGAGACATTTGTCCAAAGCAAGTTATATAGGCGGATTGGGGATTTGTCGCAGGTTGTTTTGAATCTTTACGGAGCAATACCTTTTCCTGACGAAGATAATCCAAGCAAGAATCTAGGTTTTCTCAAGGGTACCAAGACGCTAGTTTTTGTAGATTCTCCAACTAAATTGACTGGATACCCCACCCTAAAGAAAGCTCAAGAATTGCGCCAGACCTTTTTGGGAGGATGGAGGAAAGTCATAGTTCTTGGGTGGAATTTTGTGTTTGACATAGGGGCCCAGATTCAGACTCTAAAAGACGTGAATCTTGAAGTCCTGGTTATTCCACCCGATCTGTTGGACAAGCTTAAAACAAAATCGGGATATGAGAAACTTATAAAGACGGGGCAAATTCGCTTTTCCTCTCTCCAATATCTATCGATTAAAACACCTGAAATCCACAAAGTCAAAACCGAAGGCGGAAAATTCGATGAAATTGTGATAACCCTTGATAATTATGTGTTGCTATCGCCCGATGCTCTCCCGCTCGATGATGATAATAAAGAAAAAGTGCAAGAGATAATTGGTAATGACCCTTTGGCCCTTATAGAATATTGGAGCGTCGATCCCGATTATGATGGTGAGATATTTAGAAGCAAATGGCAGGACTATCGAGGCAATGTGAAAAATGGCAATGATGATGATTTGCGTGTGACAAAGGAGGCAAGATTCTTGACCCCCCCAGTCTCGCATAAACGAAAAGTTTGTGTCAAGGCCGTTGATGTCTTCGCTTTTGAAAGCGTGGTTGTCTGGGAGGAAAAGTAATGCCTATTGCCATAAATACCGGCACAAAAAATGTACCACTTAAATTCGCCCATCAACTATCTAAAATGGTAAATAAGTCATGGGAAGGCGGGGAATTTCTCGAAAAGACAACGCATATCACTCAAGACCTGCTAAGATTCTGGTTCTCAGAATCGTTTACCAGCTCCAGGCATATTAATTTTCATGAAGGCCAGAGGCAGGCAATCCTCAATGCTGTTTATGTGCATGAAGTAATTGGCAATAAGTCTGTTTTTGAAATGTACTCCAATGTTAATGATGAATTATTGGCTGAGTTGGATCTGATAGAACTGCAGGCATATAAATACAGCCATCCGAAATATTGCATCAAAATGGCGACCGGAACAGGAAAAACATGGGTAATGCATGCTCTTTTACTTTGGCAGTTCCTGAACGCCAAAGAAGAGGCCACGCCAACAAATCGTTTTTCCAAAAACTTCCTATTAGTCGCGCCGGGCCTAATTGTTTACGAAAGATTATTAGACGCCTATCTTGGGAAGGAAAATGAGGATAAAATTCGGGAATTTGATAATTCCGATATCAAGAGATTTGAAGAATTATTTATTCCGCCCTCATACAAAGAAACCGTTTTTGGCTTTATTCAATCAAATGTTGCTCAGAAGTCTGAGATAGGCCAAAAAGTGACCGGGGATGGTTTGATTGCCATTACGAATTGGCATCTGCTTTCCGGCGTCGATGACAATGATGAAATCGAAGTATCGCCGCTTGAAGACCCTTCAAAAGCTCTAAGGGATATCCTGCCGATTACGCCCGGGACTACTGCCGGACATGCATTAGATTCATTGGATAATGCGTATTTGCGAGGAGGCGAAATTGAGTACCTGACCAATCTGGGCGATCTTGTTGTGTTTAATGATGAAGCCCATCACATTCACACAATTAAACATTATGGCGAAATCAAAGAGGTTGAATGGCAGAAGAGCTTAAGTAAAATATCCGAACCAAAAGAAAATAGATTTATTCAAATCGATTTTTCAGCCACTCCGTACGATGTGACCGGAAGCGGCCAGAACCGCACAAAGCATTATTTCCCCCACATTGTGGTAGATTTTGACTTGAAGACGGCTATTCACGGCGGTCTTGTTAAGACTATTGCATTGGACAAGAGAAAGGAAATTGCCACAACAGAATTAGATTTTAAGGCGGAGCGGGACGGCAGAAAAGTCATCAGTTTATCCGATGGTCAGAAACTTATGATTAGGGCGGGGTTGAAGAAATTGAAAATCCTCGAAGAGCAGTTTACTGATTTGACCAAGGACAAGGAAGGAATATCGACCAAGCACCCCAAGATGTTAATTATGTGTGAGGATACAAACGTTTCTCCATTTGTTGTCGATTTCTTAACTACCACTGAAGGATTATCTGATGATGAAGTTGCTCAAATCGATTCCGGCAAAAAGGAATATCTGTCGGATAGTGAGTGGAACAATGTAAAACAAAAGCTTTTCAACATTGATAAATATGATAGACCCAAAGTCATCGTTTCAGTATTGATGCTGCGAGAAGGATTTGACGTAAACAATATTTGTGTGATTGTGCCTCTTAGGTCATCAGAAGCTCCAATCCTTTTAGAACAGACAATAGGCCGAGGTCTCAGGTTGATGTGGCGAGAACCGGAGTATCAGGATTCCAAAGATGAGAACCGAATAAAATTATTGAAGAAAAAAGAAGAACCGGACAACTATTTGGATATTCTGAGTATCGTTGAGCACCCTGCCTTTATGAGATTTTACGAAGACTTATTAAAGGAAGGCCTTGTTGGTGAGATAGAAGATTTGCCAGACGGCAAAACCGGAGTCCTCGGCGACATTATAAAAGTGGGATTGCGTGAAGATTATAAGAAGTTCGACCTATACTGGCCTATTATTCTGCGTGATAAAGAGGAAGACCTAATACCGAAGGAATTATCCGCAGATAATTTGCAGCCAATCGATTGGTATAGTCTCGACCAACTAATTAAAATGGTCCCAAAGGAAGGCGAAGCCTTCTTTTCTGAGGAAGTGACTGTAAAAACAAGATTCGGAGACTATAAAGTTACTGCTGACCTGTTTAATGCTAAGAGTTATAATGACTTTTTGGCAAAATTGGTTATCACCATAACGAAGGCATTGGGAAAGGTCGGAACCCGACGAATTCGGGAATTTCCTGTAATGCAGGTCAACACTGTTGCATTAGCCAGAATGTTGGACCAGTTTATTAGAACGAAATTATTTCAACAGCAATTTGACCCAATGGAGGGCAATAATTGGCGGGTATTGCTTTTGTCACAGGCAGGAATAGTCGAGCATATCGTAAAAGAAGCAAGTAAGGCTATATATGAGCTACAAAGCAATATCAATGTCTCTGAAGCCATTATTATCAAGAAGTATTTTTCGGAGATTGATACTCTCAAAATGCGCGAGCGTTACTCTGTCGAGGTTGCTAAATGCATATATGAGCGAATCAATTACCCATCAAATAAAGGTGAACTTGAGCGAGAATTCATTGAGTTCACTGATACCGATACGGGTGTGAAGGCATTTCTGAGAATAAATGAGTATTATCATCAGTTCGCGCACATCAACTATATACGAACAGATGGCATTTTGGCTTCCTATTACCCTGATTTTATCGTTAAAACCACGGATAAGGTCTATCTTGTTGAAACCAAAGCCCAGAAGGACCTGAAAGACCGGAATGTCATTCAGAAGGAATTGGGTGCGTTAGATTGGCTCAAACGAACAAACGAATTAGACCCATCAGAGCGCATAGATGCCATTTGGGAATATGTTTTGCTTGGCCATAACACTTTTTATTCGCTTCGAGAAAAAGGGGCATCCCTTAATGAAATGATGGAATTGGCAAAATTAACAATGGAGAAGACGAAGGGGACGTTGTTTTGATACCGTGTCAATGTCTGTAGCCCCTCCGGTGCCGCACCCATCGCGGGCGATTCTTCGAACACGCTGCACATCACATCTTTCAATCGGCCTGCATCAGATGACATAACTCGCCTACCCTCTTCAAAATCACTATCAATTCACTGCTGAATGTACTGCGAGAGGTTATATATAAATGAGAATATATGTTCCAATGCGATTTGAGTCCCGCTCCCCCAAAAGCGGTCAGCAGGAGCAGGAGAAGAAAATCTTCATTCCAAAACGAATACGAACCAATTACCTGCTGTACCCCAACAACTTATGTTTCTTAACGACCGCCCCTATCGCCCAGCAAAATGCCGGAACCATAAATCAATTCCGGCACAAACATGGATATCTTCGACCGGCAATCAGCCGTAGGTTTTCTTTGCCTGCTTGAGCACGCCGTCGCTAAGTTTCAATCCCGCTCCTTTAAGAGCCATCTTGTTGATCGCATAACTCAATTTGCCTCCCTCATCTTTCAGGAAATCAAGCATCACCCCGTAACCGGCAAAATTGCCGTTGTCACTTATGGTGAAAATCGGCTGACCGCTCACTTTCTTCAAGACAGCCGCCAGGTCGGGGAGTTCTGTGACGGCGATAAAGATCATATGCGAGCCGCTCAGGTCGGCATCCAGCCCCCCTTCCCGAACTTCCACCTTCTTGGTGGAGCCATTCAGTTTCTCCGCCGCCCCTTTCAGGTACGACGCCAGCGAACTTGCGCCCACTACCGAAATCACCGTAACCGTCTCGCCGTCCGCTTTCTGCTCCGCCGGCCAGGAAACATTTTCAATCAAATTCAGGACAAATTCCGCCTTGGCAATCTTATCCTTCTCGGCTTTATCCTGAGCCACAATCGCCATTGCCAGCAACAGAAGCATCGTTGTCAGCGCTACATTTCTCATGGTTCCATCTCCACTATTACCTGATAGATATACGGCTTGAAGGTCGATTTTTTCATTTATCGGCAAAAATTGTCCAGTTTTTTAGCCTTTACGGCATTCTCCCTCAACCCTAAAAAATTTTGACTTTTGACTCCTTTTCCCTTATTCATTGGCAATTGACCAAGCATAAACCGGGAGAACTGCTATGGACCGACCAACCTTCGCCGCCGCCATTAACTGTATGGATGGCCGCACCATAATTCCGGCAACGGAATGGATAAAACAGCATTTGAAAGTTGATTGCGTCGATATGATAACCGAACCGGGCATGATCGGCGCTTTTGCCGCACAGGACGAGCGCTTGCTCCATTCCGTAAAGCGGATGCTCCAGATCTCCCTGCGGGCTCACGCCACCCGCACCGTGGTGCTGGTGGCGCACTTCGACTGTGTTGGCAATCCTGTTCCGAAAGAAAAACAACTGCAACAACTTAGCCGTTCGATTCAGATTCTCCGCTCCTGGGAATTCCCCGAAATCGAGCGGATAATCGGCATCTGGCTTAACGAGCAATTCCAGGCGGAACTGATCGAAGATCACCGCCTGAGAGAGACTCAGGACTCTTAACGAGATATGCCCTCGATAGAATATCTTCTGACCGGCGCCTCGATTCTTCTTCTGCTCAGCATCATATCGAGCAAATTTTCCGGGCGGCTGGGGGTTCCGGCAGTGCTTCTCTTCATCATAATCGGCATGCTTGCCGGCGCTGAGGGAATAGGGAAAATCCAGTTTGATGACCCCTGGCTGGCGCAATCGCTCGGCGTTGCCGCCCTGGCGCTGATTCTGTTCTCCGGCGGTCTCGATACCGAATGGAAATCGGTTCGACCCGTGGTCTGGAAAGGGCTCGCCCTTTCGACTGTCGGCGTTTTTCTTACCGCGCTTCTGGTGGCCTGGTTCACTATTGTCGTCCTTGACCTTTCCCTGCATGAAGGTTTGCTTCTTGGGGCGATTGTTTCCTCTACCGATGCTGCCGCCGTCTTTGCGGTTTTGCGCTCCCGCAAGGTCAGCCTGAAAGGAGAACTCAAACCGCTTCTGGAACTGGAATCGGGGAGCAATGACCCGACCGCTGTCTTTCTGACCATCGGTATGATTCGCCTTATCGGCGAGCCGACTCTCACCTTTCTCGATATGGTTCTTCTCTTTGTCCAGCAGATGACAATTGGCGCCGCCATGGGATTCCTGATGGCGCGCGGCATTACTTATCTTCTTAATCATCTCAAACTGGAATATGAAGGGCTCTATCCGGTGCTGACTTTTACCATGGTGTTTATGATTTACGGTCTGACCGCTATAATCGGCGGAAACGGATTTCTTGCCGTTTATCTGGCCGGTCTCTTTCTTGCCAACAGCGATTTTGTCCATAAGAAGAGTCTGGTTCGCTTTCATGACGGCATCGCCTGGCTGATGCAGATTATCATGTTCCTGACACTGGGACTTCTGGTCATGCCGTCACATCTTTCCTATGTCTGGGGAGTCGGTATCCTTACCGCCGCTTTCCTGGTTCTGGTGGCGCGCCCGCTCAGCGTCTTTATCACTCTGCTACCCTGGAGGATGAAACTCCGCGAAAAAGCGATGGTCATGTGGGTCGGCTTGCGGGGAGCGGTACCGATTATTCTGGCGACCTTCCCAATGCTTTCCGGTATTGAGCAGTCGGAAATGATTTTCAACGTCGTCTTTTTCATTGTTATGCTCTCCGTCGTCGTACAGGGAACTACCATCCCCTTTGTCGCGCGCCTGCTGAAAGTCGATTCTCCACTGTTTCTCAAAGCCCGATATCCTCTCGAATTCGAGCCGGCTCCCGGCTCCAAAGGGGAACTGGTTGACATCTTCGTTCCCCCTGATTCCTTTGTAACGGGAAAGAGACTTCTTGATATTCATTTTCCGAAAGGAGTGCTGGTCGCTCTGATTCTCCGCAATAGCGAGTATCTTGTGCCTAACGGCCAAACTGCGATTGAAGCCGGCGACCTGCTATTGATTCTTGCCGACACCACCACTCTGGCGGAATTGAAAGCCTTCATTGGACGAAAAAAAGAATTCGCCTCTTGAATCGAGGCTTGCTCTCTTTGATAAAGCCTTATGCATGAACACTTACTGATAGGATTGGTCAGCATTCTGGTGATCGGCGTCGCCGCCCAATGGCTTGCCTGGCGATTACATCTGCCATCCATCCTGCTGCTTCTGATTTGCGGCTTCATTGCCGGTCCGGTAACCGGATTCTTGAAACCGGATGAACTTCTCGGAGAAATTCTCCTACCGCTGGTCTCAGTCTCGGTCGCCATCATTCTGTTCGAAGGCGGTATGAGCCTCAATATCACGGAACTGCGAGCCTCTGGAAGAGTTATCCGCAATCTCATCACGTTCGGGGCTCTCATGACCTGGATTATTGCCGCCACGGCCGCTTATTACGTCCTGCAGTTGAGCCTCCCTCTCTCTGTCCTCTGGGGAGCGATTCTGGTGGTGACCGGACCTACGGTCATTATTCCTCTTCTCCGCCATGTTCGTCCTACCGGCGCTGCCGGTTCCGTGGTCAAATGGGAAGGGATTCTCATCGACCCGGTCGGCGCCATGCTGGCTCTTCTGGTATTTGAAGCAATCCTCTCCGGCGGTTTTGAAAGCGCCACGGTTGCAGTCCTCTCCGGTTTCTTCAAGACCATTCTGATAGGCTCACTGGCCGGAATTCTGGTCGCCGGTCTTCTGGTGCTGATTCTTTATCGCGGCTGGATTCCGGATTTTCTTCAGAATCCGGTGGCCCTTATGTCCGTTGTCGGCGCTTATACCCTCTCCAATTTCCTCCGCGCCGAATCGGGACTCCTGGCAACTACCATAATGGGCATCGCCCTGACCAATCAGAAATGGATTAATGTCAAACATATCATCGAATTCAAGGAGAACCTCCGGGTCCTGCTGATCGCCGCCCTGTTTATTGTCCTCTCCGCCCGGCTCGCCCTCGACGACATTTTCTACTTCGATATCAGAGTTTTTGTCTTTCTTCTTATTCTCGTCCTGCTGGTTCGCCCTCTGTCGGTTCTTATTTCGGCGCGAAAGTCATCCCTGACCTGGAAAGATAAATTCTTCATCGCGGCCATGGCTCCCCGCGGGGTGGTTGCCGCCGCGGTCACCTCTGTCTTCGCACTCAAACTGGCGGAACAGGGATATGCCGATGCCGAACGGCTGGTGCCGCTCACCTTCATGGTTATCATTGGTACCGTTACGGTCTATGGCTTGCTTGCCGCACCACTGGCTCGATGGCTTGGCATTTCCGGCGCTGAGCCCCAGGGATTTCTTATTATCGGCGCGCACAAATGGGCGCGGGAGATTGCGGTCGCTCTCAAGAATCTGGGCGTGAAAGTCGTTCTGGTCGATACCAACGCCGAGAATATCGCGGCGGCGCGGATGATGGAGTTACCGACCTATCAGGGAAGCGCCCTCTCGGAAGAAACCCCCCAGCACATCGACCTGACCGGCATCGGACGGCTTCTGGCTTTGACCTCCAATGATGAAGTCAATTCCCTCGCCTGCCTTCACTATAGTGAAGTATTCGGGCATCAGGGAATCTTTCAACTCCCTTTACAATCGAAAGGCTCGCGACGGCTTCAATCTATGCCGAGCCACCTTCGCGGGAAATTCCTCTTCGGTCAGGATGGCACCTTTCACTTGCTTGAATCCCTCTTTGCCTCCGGCGCCGTCGTCAAAGTAAACAAATTGACCCCCGAATTTGATTTCGAATCTTTTGAGAAACATTATCGCGGCTCGGCGGTACTGCTGTTTGTGATGAATGAATCCGGAATCGTTACTCCGCTTATCGCAGACAAATCGGTAACTCCCAAGCCGGGACAGACTATCGTTAGTATCGTGAAATCGCACGACTGACCGGAACGGGTTCCAGCCGCCAGATTCGAATTTCTACTTCATCTTTGCCAGAGGTTTATATCGAAAGCAGTCAATGGTATGGTCATTGACCATCCCGACCGCCTGCATGAAGGCATAGCAGATGGTAGGTCCCACAAACCGGAATCCCCGCTTTTTCAGGTCCTTGCTCATCCGCTCCGCTTCTGGGGTCATCGCCGGCACTTCTTTCATACTCTTGAGGGCGCTTACGAGCGGCTTCCCCCCGACAAACGACCAGATGTACTTATCGAAGCTTCCGAATTCTTTCTGAATTGCCAGAAAGGCTCGGGCATTGGCGATGGTGGCTTCGATTTTGAGACGGTTACGGATTATGCCTTCGTTCTTGAGAAGGGTTTTGACCTTAGCGGCATTATATCGGGCGACTTTTTTGGGGTCGAAGTTGCCGAATGCCTTGCGGTAATTCTCCCGTCTTTGGAGAATTGTCAGCCAGGTCAATCCGGCCTGAGCGCCTTCCAGTATCAGAAATTCGAAAAGCAAGCGGTCATCATGCACCGGCACTCCCCATTCGGAGTCGTGGTATTCAATCATGAGCGGGCGTTGCGCCCAGGCACAGCGAGTTGGCATAGAAAAGTCCTCTAATTCGCGGTTTCAGATAATGGGATGATTCTGGTAAAATTGTATATGAACGTCAATCACTTCGTCAGGTTAGACTGTGCAATCTTTTTCGGGCGTCCTCCATTTCCCAGAGTTCTCGGTCGGCCGATTTCCAGATATCGAGAAAGGTACGGTACTGCTCAATGGCTTTGCCAGGTTGACCGTTCATCTCGTAAGCGACACCGAGATAGTAGTGGTTTTTCACGTCGGCGGCAAGATTCCAGATTCTGGCGTTTGCATAGATACTAAGCGATTTACTCAGAATCTGTATTGCGCGTTCAAACCTGCCTGTATTAATACAGCATCTTGCTGCTATGCGGTCAATGAGAAAACTCCTGATTGAGGGCCATTTGGGAAATTTCTCTTCAGCCGCAATTAAACTATGGTAGCATGACTCATAAGCACCCTCTTCAAACTTAATCAAACCTTCGGCAATCAGACGGTCTTCAGGGACTAACCATCTCGGTGTAAATGAACTCGTGCCGATACTTTCCAATTCCTTTCTCGCCTCATCATGACGATGCGTCCTTGCCAGAAGCCAGATGCGGTCTATGGCTAAAGTTCTACCTTGACGGAACCATTCCCTTTTTCGCGCTACTATCCCTGATTTGTCCAATTCTTCAAAGGCTTCATCGTTTTTCCCTAACTCCATTAATACCCCAGCCTTCAACTGCCTCTTGCATGAAGTCATTATCTGCCGGGACGGGTCCAATTCATCATCACTCATTGCGCTGTCAAGCAGGGCTAGAGCCTTCTGGAAATGGCCCTGATGAATTGGGATGGCAGCCTGATAGAAGCTGCTGTCTACCCAGGGGTGGCGGTGGGCAATTGCTGATAATGTATTGAAGCACCGCTGGGCATCCTCGTAGTTCAGCCTGAGTATATAAAGGACACCAAGGTTGCAGCAAGTTGATGGCAATGTTCCCTTCTTCAATGCAATATTGTATCCATTTATTGCAGCATCAGCCTCTCCCGCGAACGACAGAATCTCGGCCTGAGTGTCGTACGACGCCGGCCCATCAGGAGCCAGCCTTATATATTGCTCCGCTGTTTGAAAGGATAATTGGACCTTACCTGCAAAGAAATATGCGTAAGCCAATTGATTCCAGGCCCTTTCAAAAAGAGGATCGAGTGAAATTGCCTTCACAAGATACGATATCGCCATTTCATAGTCCCCCAAATAATGATACCGCACACCAAGACTGAAATAGGCTTCCTTTTCATCTTTATGCCGCTCTATTAGTCTTTCCAACTCACTTATTGCGGTAGGAATGTCATCCTCTGTTAGAGCTTTCCAACTCATTATGTAGCATTTCTCCTTAAATGTAGTCCTCTTCGAATACTCAACGGCCTTTGCGAGCAGGGCAAGTCTATTCGGTAATGGCATCCTCGCCAGGGAATAGTAAGCCATTGCAAATTCAGGGTCATAATCAAGCGCCTTCTCAAATTCCTCACGCGCTTTGTCCTCCTGGACTTTGACCGTCCACTCTAATCCTGCAAGATAGTGGCTATACGCCTCCGGCGACGAGGTCGTTACTTCCGCAACCGGTTTTAAAGGCGACAGCAAGGGCTTCTTATCAATCGTTATCTTCTCTGTAATCATTGCCAGGAGTTTATCGACCACGGAAAAGATGGTCTCACTTTCTTCACCTCTTATCTTCAAGCCGGCAAGTACTTTCCCTGAGGCGACCTCAATTACCTGTGATGATATTGTCAGAAACGGCATCTCCGCCAGAATCGCCCCCACCACCATCCACCGGGCGGAAGCCCGATGGGCAAGTTGTGATGCCACTGTCCGGTCGATGCGATTCTGTTTCTCCCGTCCCATTTGCCGAAGTAAATCATACAACCTTTGCGACGAAACCACCGTCAATTGCGGATGGTCGGTCAACCCCGAAATCAATAGCGCAGAGATAACTTCTCCCCATTTCTTGCTGTCGTCCGGGTCAAAGAGGTTTTCAAAGTAGAGAACGGCGATAATGTTTTCTGCGGTTTTCTGCGGGTACCGGTCAGCAACGGCGCTCTCAGGCGCCTTCCGAATTGTTTCCGCCAGTCCCTTCAATTCAAAGTTGACTTCACCCATCGACTGATAACGAATGTCGGGATTCTTTTCAATCATTTTGGATATCAAGTCGGACAGAGGTGTCGGCACTTCCGGAACTACTGATTCCAGCGCCGGTGGTACTTCATTCAGAATGGAATGCATCACCGCGGCCGAGTATTCTTCCACAAAGGGAGTCTGTTTTGCCACCATTTCATACAGCGTGACTCCGAAGGAATAGATATCTGACCGGTGGTCTATCTTTTCACCAAGGAGTTGCTCCGGCGACATATAGTTAAGTGTCCCGAGCGTGACGCCGGTCTTGGTGATATTTTCCGTACCTTTAAGCGACGCCAGACCGAAATCAAGTATCTTGATCCGCTCGTTTCGGTCAACGATGATGTTGGCCGGTTTTATGTCCCGGTGAACAATCCCACATTCATGGGCAGTACGGAGCCCTTCGCCAATTTGAATCGCCAGTTCGATTATCTGCTTCAGATTTGGTTTTTTTTCACATATATATTCATTTAAAGCCGACCCTTCTATATACTCCATGACAAAATATGGTCGTCCGACGAATTCACTTATTTCATGAACGGTTACAATATTGGGGTGACTGAGTCTTGCCGCCGCCTGCGCTTCGCGGAGAAAACGGGCTTTCTTGTTTTCATCGGGGCAGCAATCCTCCGGCAGGAATTTCAGCGCCACCTTGCGACTCAATTTCAAGTCTTCGGCAAGAAATATTTCCCCCATTCCGCCGGCGCCGATACGAGATAGTATCTTGTAGTGTGAAATCAGATCGCCTGAAGTTATCTTACCTGACGGTTGCCCTCCCGGGGCTTCTTGATTTTCCCTCTCCATCAGATTTTCCCCTTCCGGGGTAATAATTCTTTGTCTGGATATCTATCTCAATATATGAAGCGACTGTTCCGGAGGCAATTCAAATAAAATGGAGAAAATCCGGGGATTCTGTCAAGAAGGTTGTGTAAATTGACTAATAAGCATATCCTGATTTTGATT
>DYGG01000041.1 GCA_020724775.1 Ignavibacterium sp.
CAAAAATGGCAAAATAAAAAAAGGGCGTCGACCATTTTGTCAACACCCTGAGCCCTGCCTCGTGGCAGGGGTTTTTGTTTGCCGGGGTGGCGCCGAGGGGGAGGCGGCGTTTGTCCCCGGCATGGTGCCGAAATCCGATTCGGCTGTTACTTGATTAACCCCATCTTGCGAGATTCTTCTCCCTGGTCGGTCTTGAGCCGATAAAGATAAATGCCGGAAGCAACCGGTTGGCCATCTTGATTTGTGCCATCCCATTCAACGTTGTAAGAGCCGAAAGGATATCGTCCCTCGGTTAGACGTCTTACATGATTCCCGAGAACATCAAAAATGTCAATAGCAACGGCCGTTTCCCGATAGAGAGTGAAGTCGATTCTTGTTGCAGGATTGAAAGGATTGGGGTAATTCTGACTCAGGAACGGCTTTCTCGGAAGAATTAGGTCGTACTGGTTGTCAAAACCACTGGCGATGGAGACCTTCAGGTCGGCGGTCATGTTCGGTCCGCTGGCAGAAATGTTCTCTACGGCTACATAGGTAAGGTCGCCATCATAACTGTTGGAATTGGGTAAAGTCATCGCGCCGAAATCTGTATTCAGGCTGGTTCCGGGATACGGGTCGCTATTATCGGCTGAATTTCCGATCGGGTATGCTTTCTCGAGGTCAAAATCGCCGTCAGCCTGTTCCAGAGCCACCAGGAAGTTTCCTGACGATGTATGGCCGGGATACCATTGATTGTCATTCCAATTGCCGCTGATTAACTGGGATTCGTCAATATGCCAGATAAACAGTCCGGCCGCAGTCAGATAACTGTCGTAACCGGTTTTCTGACGATTCTCGACCAGAAAATATTCGCTTCCGGGTGCGCCGCTCGACCAGAGACGGTAAATATTGCCGCCGGTTTCAACGGCATCAATGGGGCAGTTGTCTAAATTTGAAGTCAAATTCACAGCGCCAGTAAAACCGAGGCGGATACGACACCAGGCGTCAGGATGAGCCGGCGAGCCTCCCATTCCTCCGGGTCCGTTCCAACTGCCGTACGACATCAGCGACCACCGTCCGACACCGTATGAATCGGTGGGATAATCGCGGTCATAGAGGTCCGGAAGTCCCAGCACATGGCCTAATTCATGGCAATAGACGCCGCAGGTAATATCCCCCGGAGACTGCCAGTATTCAGGCTGAATGCAGTAATCCGAAATCCTGACTCCATCTTTCAGACGGGGTAAAATGCTCCATTGATGCGACCAGATATCGGTATCGGCGCCGGTGAATTCCGCTCCCGGACCGGTATGTACTATCACGACGGCATCGACATAACCGTCGCCGTCATTATCATATTGGGAAAAATCGACAACCGGGTCAATCAGGTCGACCAGGTCTTCGCACAATTTTTGACTGTTTTGCGGATAAGAACCGGTTCCGTTCTGATTATTGCAGTAATAAGCGTATGTCTGCGGTGCGGTCTGCCATCCCAGTGAAGAAGGGAGATTCACCGTAACTATATCAAACTGGTCGTATGAAATCTCGCGATAGTAATGACGCACCGACCCCTGCTGGTTAAGAAATATCAGCGTGTCAAATTCGTGCGCCGGAACAGAGTTTGTCTTATCCGAGAATCTTACCAAGATCGCCAGAGCGTTGAAGGACCCGGTATATGACGATTTCTCAACCGCGCGGAATTTGTATGCGGAGTTTATCCCGGCGCTGAGAAGTTCCGGCCTCTTTTCCAGGAAGTAGGGGAGGGCTTCGCCGTTCATGGACTTTCGCGCCAGCATATCCTGATGAGGCGGCATGGCAATCACCGAAGTTCCTACCGCCATGGAAAGAATCAGTCCCAAGAACAGTCGCGGTATTCTAATTGATTTGCTGCTTGTCATACTTCCTCCCTCTAAAATCTCAAGCCGGTTGATAATCCGAAATGCAGCCCTTTGCTTTCACTGAAATTGAAACCGCTGTGGTTAGAGACGGCGACGTCGAGGTAGAAAACGGCCAGATTGAATCCCAGTCCTCCGGAGACTACCGAGCCGCGTCCGCCGCCGACGGCGTAACCGGCGCGCACCGGCAGTAAACTGAGCAGTTGATATTGAGCGCCGAATGAAAGGCGCGGTTTTGTGCTGGCTCCTGCCGCCTGACGGAATCCCTGCTCCCAATCAACGGCCCAGAGCAATTTGCCGCTGGTGTTGGCAATACCCAGTCTCATTATTGAAGGAAGCGTCGAGCGAAAACTCGGAATCGCGACGGAATAATCATCAGATACAACTATCGAATCATCCCAGTTATCAACTGTCATGGTGTCAAACTGAAAATGGTATCCATGCTCTTCCGTATCCTGATCCCAGGTAATGCCGCTCAGGAAATTCTTTATAGTGATACCGGCGGTATAGTCATTTGAGATTCTCAGCGCGGCGCCGAGGTCAACGGCGTAGCCGCTTCCACCAGTTGCGGTCTGCGCAATCATAGTTCCTTCGCCCTGGAAGCCGGTAACGAGGGTCACCACTCCGCCGCGCAATTCGGTCACTTTTTCGTAGCCGAAGCCGCGAATGTACTTAGCGGTAAGACCGACGGCCAACTGGCGATTTCCTATCTGGTAAACCGGCAGACCGTACGATAACCCGGCGGACGCATAAGCCACCGCTTCGCTAAACATGCCGTCAAGCGAAAAAGTATCATTCAGTCCATTGCCCTGAAGAAAAAGTTCCAGGGCATCTTTCCCGAGATTAGTTTCGGTAGCGGCAAAGCCATTGATAGAAACCACAAACCGCCCCAGTGAGAGCGAGAGCGCACTGGCTTCAATATCGGCTTTTATCTTGAGACCTTCGTCAGGAATTTTGCCGAGAATAATGGATTTGTCTTCATCGGTCAGAATGGCGCCGGTATAGTTATTGTAATCATCGAGCGTAAAACTGTTATTGGAAATCTCAACGCCGACGCCGGCAATCTCCAGCCCAAACTGGCGATATTCGCTCAGCCCGATATTGGCGGGGTTGTACAACGGAGCATATACTCCTTTCGCCAGCCCGGTAAAGGCGCCGCCCATCGCCATCGCCTGAGCCGATGACAACCCGTAGGCGTTAGACAGAACCGGACAGACAATCAGAGATATAAGGGTCAATAGCAATATCTTCTCTTTCATAAGGCACCTCTTAATTGGAATCAATGCCAAACCAGTTATTTGTTAAAAGTCGCCGTCAAAGCGATATTCGACCTGAATGACACCCCGGGCGGTTAGATAATCGCTCCCGGTTACTTTGACCGGAATCCCGTTACTGCTTTGGAGCGTTATGATCTGTCCGCTATACAAGACGGGATTCTTAAGTATCTGTACATCCAGACTGTCAAGAGTGACGGTGTTCTCGGAACTCACTTCATTAATAACGGAGTTGTCGGGGCCTATTTCGCCCGGCGCGACCTGAAACGGTCCCAGCACAAGTTGCGGATTACTGTAGAGCGTGCTGGAATCGCCGCTCAATAATATTTCTATGGTGACACCCAGAGGCAGATGATTGACAATGCTGGTCAAGAACTGCGCTCTGAGAATATGCTCCGTGGCAAGGTCAATATCTTCCTGCTCAATATCCTCAGAATCGATATCTCCTGTAAAAGTAGATTGGCCGATGACCGCCTCCAGAGGTGATTCCAGTTTGATGCGCGAAACGATATAGTCATTCGAGGTAACGACACCGGCGGTCACTCCATCGCCAAGGGTTGCCGCTCCATTGACGGTGACAGAGGTCGGCATCGGGTTGAGGAAAGATGCCAGGTCATTATTGGTGAGATATGTGCTGACTGGAGACATGGCGCTTCCCGGCAGGACATTATCGGCGAGGTTTAAGAGCTGACCATTGCTTCCGGTGATATCTAAATTGAGGAATCCGGGGAAATTGACGGCATTTTCAATTTCGAGGGTGAGGACGGCATTGACTAACTGGATTGAATCGAATCCCTTGGGCAGGTCAATATCGGCAAAAATGTTATCGAATACGGCATTGGTGGGGTCGATAATACCTGATGCGGCGCTGACCGTAACGCCGCTGCCGTACATCATAGCGGCGCTCAACGATTTATCGTCAAGCGAAAGCATCATTCCTCCCGGAGTAAAACAATGCAGATTGACACTTATCGTATTGGATACCGTCTGCCCCGCCAGGTCAACAAAAGCGGTTTCGGCCGCGCCGGCGGCAAGACCGCCAGGAAACGAGACCGATGAGATAATGCGGCTATTGACTATGTCAAAGACATCCCCAATGATGGTATCCAGGGGAACACCGAAATCATTAACAAAGATGACATCAAATCCGCCGGCGCTTATGGTCGCCCAACTGAAGCGGTCTACCGGGGGGAAATCGATATTAATATCAAACGAAGTAGGCGGAACGGCCCCTAACTGGAGCGCAACATAATCGCTCAGTTGGACCACCACCGGCGTCGGGTCAGACGGCGATATGACGATTTCATCAAGCAGAATAGTGTCGAGCGGAATTTCCACCGAGTACACCACGGCTCCGGTCGAGTCAATATCGATTCCCGGCTGGTCGATTTTGCGGATAATTTCTGGCATCTGATACGTTCGGTTGACCAGCGGAAGTGTCAGGTTGGTCGTCCAGGTAGGTGATTCCGGCTTCTTGACAGTGCACTGGGTAATGGTCAAAAACACCATTACGACAATAAATCCGAGAAAAATCTTCAGTCCGTAAATAAAGACCGGTGATTCCCAGAATGTCGGTTTGCGCGGTCTTCGTCTTGGCAGAGCAACGGTCTCTTCCATATCTCCCCCAAAGTCTAAGAGTTCAAAGTTTCTGCCTTGTTTTGCGCAAAGTTGATGCCGGATATTGAATACCGCGTAACTGATTGTGGTGCAGAGTAATACATTGATTGGTCGGGTATCTGGCGGGCAATTATTATGGGGTATTCCCTATACTTGGGGAGGCCATTTCTAAATTGACATATGAAGTCGACTTGATTAGAATGAAAATATGGGAATGGCAAAATATGACCGGTTGCTCTTTCTATTAAATCTACTTCGCTCCCGGCGAAATCTGAATGCCGCCGCCATTGCCCGGGAATGCGAAGTAACCGAACGGACCATTTACCGTGATATAATAGCCCTGTCCGAAGCCCACATACCTATCTATTATGACAATGGATATAAATTCGCGTCGGAGAATTTCCTGCCGACGCTGAATTTCAATCTGGACGAGTACTTTACTCTGAAAACAGTTCTGGAGTCATCGCCTCTTTTCAAAAGCGGGCACAGCCGCAAATTAATCAAGTCTATTCGTTCTAAAATAGAAGCCGGCCTTTCTCCGACCGTAGTCAAGGAGAAAAAAATGTCGGTGCCGACAACCAAGATTGAGATAAAGTCGGTTTCGCTTGAATCTGTTTCTGAAAAGGTCTATGCCGTAGTCGAGAATGGTATTAAGAGCAATCAGGTTATTCGTCTTCGCTACAACTCCATTCAGAGCGGTCTGATTGACCGTGATGTGGAGCCCTATTTTCTAATATTTATCGAGAAGGCGTTTTACTTTGTCGCCTATTGCCTGCTTCGGCAGGAATGGCGGACTTTTCGGACCGACCGGATTGTCAATGCCTCACTGACCGACCGCCGCTTTGTGCCTCGTCAAGATATTGACCCGGTCAAATATTTTGAAAACAGTTGGGGCGTGTTTAGCGGAGAGCCGGTCGAGGTGGAGGTTATCTTTAGCGGTAAAGCGGCACGGGTGGTTGCGCTGGGGAAACACCATCCCCGGGAAAAGGTCACTCCACTGGATGATGGCCGGGTTAAGTATGAAGTCACGGTTCGGGGTATCGAAGAGATCGGACGCTGGCTGGTTGGTTTTGGGGGTGAAGCCGCGGTTGTGAAGCCATTATCCCTCCGCCAGGAAATCATGAGGCGGGCCGAAGAAATCTTAAAAAATTATCAGTAGGTGAATTTAGACTGACAGGATCTGTCAGGGGCATATTATAAATTAGTCGCGACACATCATAAAGGGGAGTTGGAATTTATGACGAAGTCGGAACGGCTTTTGTTTATTGTCAATCTGTTTCGGGTGCGCAAGAGGGTGACGCTCGAAGAGTTAGCGCGAGAGTGTGAAGTTTCCAAAAGGACCATTTATCGAGACCTTCTCTCTTTGTCCAGCCTGAATATTCCAATTTATTACGATGAGGGGTACCGGTTGACACGAGAAATCTCTCTGCCCGCGCTGAATTTCAGCGAAGAGGAGCAGGAAATTCTCGCCTTCTGCCTCAACAATTCCGCTCTTAATCGCTCCCCTTTTCTGAAGGCGAGATTAAGAAATATTGAGATGAAAATATTGTCGGCCCTCCCGGAGAAGGTACGACCTAAAGAAAAAAGTAATTTGGGTTCTACGGTTTTGACCTCGAAAAACTGTCCCAAGCGTTTCTCCAGCAGGGAGGATTCTTTGATAGGGGAATTTTTTCGAGCCTTGTTTAATCGACATCATATTGAACTAGTACTGGGCGGCGGCGAGAGGAAAACAATCAGGTTGCAGCCGCAATCACTGGAAATAAAAAGACGGCGCTGGATTTTCTGTTGCACCGATGGAACGCTCGATGAGTCCATCTGCTTTCCGCTGGAGAAGATTGCCGGTATCAAGGCGATTCGCGGCAATGACGGATGAATCAGCACCATAAATATCTTTTTTAAGTCGGAACCGGTCCTTTCGATAAGTCGCAAGACTAAAAAGGGCAATAAATTAGATAGTTTTCACTTGACAATTGCGCTCATCCTGATTTTTTAGTCATCTATGACCAAATGGGGTGCGCGTGATATTGCATATGCCGGAATTATAGCCGCGCTATATGCTGTCTTGAGCATCGTCTTTGCGCCGATAAGTTTCGGCGTTTATCAAATACGTATAGCAGAGGCGCTAACCGTACTACCGTTCCTTTACCCGCTGGCTCCCTATGGGTTATTTGCCGGCTGTCTCGTGGCAAACATCTATGGCGGAAATGGTGTCCAGGATATCATATTCGGCTCTTTGCTGACGCTCCTTGCCGGTCTTTTGACCAGGTACGCATCTAAATTAAAGCCCCGGATGTTTGCTGTAATGATTGCTCCCCTGCCACCGGTGATAATCAACGCTTTCGGGGTGGCGCTTTATCTTGCCGAGATATTCAGAATGCCGTATTTTACGGTAGTCTTGATGATTGGTGTCGGTCAGCTGGCGGCATGCTATCTTATCGGATTACCGTTGCTGATACTGCTTCTTGCGCGACAATTCTCCCCGGCCTCTGCCGACAATGTCTGAAAAATCCAATTCGGGAAGGTGGTATGGAAAAGAGACTGATTGTTTTTGAGGATGACAGTTTCCGGTCATTTTATCCGCTCACGCATTTTCGGCCCGTCTTTTTTCTGCGGCCCGGCATAAGAAATATTTTTGAGCAGATTCGCGACTCATTTCCGGACTATCGCCCCTCGCTTTTCTGCCGACCGGAATTGGGCGAACTGGTCGCCGAGCAGGTGGAAATTCCGGTGAATGAATTTGCGGGGATGAGCGGCGACCAACTGCTATTGATAAATGGGCGCCTTCGGATAAACGCCGAATTCGCCGCTGCGCTTCAGAAAGCGAATCGCAACGCCATTTTACTTTCCAATGGCACCATCGCCGCCGTGAAGGTGGTTGACGGATTGACGGCGGATGAAGCGGCCCAGTTGAAAAACGGCGACCTCGGCGATTTTATAGCCAAAATACGGCGTCGCTCAGAGACCTTGGAACTGGAGTTGCCGCTTTATAACTATCTCTGGGATATGGTGAGCGCTATCGATGCTGAAATCGCCGCCGATTTCGATTTTCTGAAAAAACAGATAAATTATGACATAGAGAGTCTGACAGGCGCAGTCAAAGAGGGCAGCGCACAGCGCCATTACCCCGGGGTGCACTTTATCAGGCCCGAGCAGATTTATCTGGCACCGAATCTCCGTCTTGCTCCGACAACTGTCATAGACGGTTCGGCCGGTCCGGTCTTTATAGGTTCCGATGTGAAAATCGAACCACTCTCGTTTATAGTGGGACCGTGCTATATTGGAAAGGGGAGTATAATCACAGGTGGGAAAATCACCGGCTGCTCTATCGGGACGGTTTGTCGGGTTGGGGGAGAAGTTGAGGAAACGATCATTCAAGGATATACCAATAAATATCACGCCGGATTTCTGGGACATAGTTATGTCGGCGAATGGGTCAATTTCGGCGCCATGACCACTAATTCCGACCTGAAGAACAATTACACTTCAGTGAAAGTCGCCGTCAATGGAAAAGAGATCGACTCAGGGAGTCTTAAGGTTGGTTCCTTCATTGGAGATTACACCAAGACAGCCATCGGGACACTTCTGAACACCGGTATCAATATCGGGATTTCCTGCAACCTGGTATCGGACAGTCTGATTGTGGATAAGGAAATTCCCAATTTCACCTGGTATTCGATGCGTCACAAGATGGAGTACTCCTTTGCAAAAGCACTTGATACCATTGAGAGGACGATGGCTCGAAGAGAGAAGAAAGTGACGCCGGCTCTAAGGAGGCGACTGGAAGAGATCTCTCGCGAGAGGCTGAAAGGTTCGCCATCTGAGCCGGAGCCGCTCAGCAAAAAGCCGGGATTGACGATAGATTAAATAATAATAGCGGGAGAATCGTTAGTTTTCGTGTTGTCGATGTTTGAGCCGAGGACCGAGAACCGGATTAGATGAGGAGCATCTATGCCTGAACTGCGTAAAGACCCGATAATCGGAAGATGGGTAATTATCTCTACCGACCGGGGGAAGCGACCCACCAGCTTCGGAACAATGCCGAAACATGAGGAGCCGAAAATGTGCCCGTTTTGCCCGGGGAATGAAACCAGCACCCCGCCGGAGGTACTGGCGTATCGCGAGAGCGGTTCCCAGCCGAACAAACCGGGATGGTTTCTGCGGGTAATTTCCAACAAGTATCCGGCGCTGCGCATTGAGGGGGCGCTCAACCGCGAGCCGCTCGGTATATATGACCGAATGAACGGCATTGGTGCTCATGAAGTGATTATCGAGACGCCCAATCATGCCAAAGACCTGGCGGACCTTTCGGTCGAAGAGATTAAGAACGTTCTCTGGGCGTATCGGGAAAGGTCACTTGACCTTCAGAAAGACAGGCGTTTTAAGTACATACTGATATTCAAGAATCATGGCGAAGCGGCCGGCGCCTCCCTGGAGCACAGCCATAGTCAACTGATAGCCACCCCGATTATTCCCAAGCGAGTTGCCGAAGAAATCTCGGGCGCGGAGAAATACTTCGAGTTCAAGGAGCGCTGTATTTTCTGTGATATTATTCGTCAGGAAATGACCGACAAGGAACGGATTGTGAATGATTATGGCGATTTTATGACCTTTGAGCCTTTCGCGTCGCGCTTTCCCTTTGAAACCTGGCTTCTCCCCAAGCAGCATATGGCGCACTGGACCGACCTGGCGCCTGATGTTTATATATATCTGGCCGAGGCGCTCAAAGACACTCTCAACCGTTTAAGAATTGCCCTCAATAATCCGGCATTTAATTTTATTATGCACACCGCCCCGATTGGCAATGAATATGATGAAGTCTATCACTGGCATATTGAAATAATTCCCAAATTAACAAAGGTAGCCGGATTTGAATGGGGTTCGGGATTTTATATCAATCCGACCCGTCCCGAAGACGCCGCGGCCTTTATGAAAGGTATTGATACCACTCAGGCGGAGAAACTCTTCGGTATCCCGTTGGCCGGTTGAGAGTCATGGACAGACTTAGTATCGCCTTTATAACTCCCGAAGCGGTTCCGTTTGCCAAAACCGGGGGACTGGCCGATATCTCCGGCGTATTGCCGTCAATTCTCTCTAAGTTGGGTCAAGATGTGAGAGTCCTTTTGCCTCTGTACCGTCAGATTAGAGAACAGTTTGGTCAAGAGTTAGAAAGACAAGCGGAATTCACGGTCAAAGTCGGCGACAAAAGTTTCCGCGGGGATCTTCTATTTCTCCAGCAGAGAAAGAAAAATAAAGATGCGGAGTTTTACTTTATTGAGCAGGACGAATTCTTTGATAGGGACGGTTTATACGGCGAACCTTCGACCGGGCTGGATTTCCCCGACAATGCGGAGCGTTTCATATTTTTCTGCCGGGCGGCGGTACAATGTCTGGAAAAGAATGGCTGGAAGACGGATATTATTCATCTCAATGACTGGCAGACTGCCCTGGTGGCGCCGTTTGTAAGAGTAGACTTGTCCGATAACTCACCTCTCAGGAAATCGAAAGTCGTTTTCACAATTCACAATCTGGCTTATCAGGGACAGTTTGACGCTAAGGAGTATGACAAACTGGGACTTCCGGAATCATATTTTGCCGCTACCGGACCGTTCGAATTCTGGGGCAAGGTCAACTTTATGAAAGCGGCGCTTCACTTTTCCGACCATATAACGACGGTGTCACCCACATACGCCAGGGAGATTATATCTTCGAGCGAATACGGTATGGGGCTGGAGGGTGTGCTGGCGGCGCGGGCTAACTGTCTCAGCGGCATATTAAACGGTGTCGATTATAAAATTTGGTCGCCTAAAGTGGATAAGTTGATTCCTTTTAGATACTTTCCCGCCAATCTCTCCGGCAAAAAGAAAAACAAACTGGAACTTGTACGAAAGGCTGGATTTCCAATCCGTGTGGATAGCCCGCTATTCGGGATGATTTCGCGACTGGACAATCAGAAAGGGCTCGACCTTATTATGGAAATCTTTGACCGAATGATGTCGCTTGACATTCAGTTTATACTGCTTGGTACGGGTGATGCCAAATATATGCAGTTTTTCCGGCAGAAGCAGCAGGAATATCCGGACAAATTCAAAGCCTATCTGGAATTTGACAACCAGATGGCTCATCTGATCGAAGCCGGCGCTGATATCTTCCTTATGCCCTCAAGATATGAGCCAAGCGGTCTGAATCAGATGTACAGCCTTAAATACGGAACGGTGCCACTGGTTCGCAAAACCGGCGGGTTGGCCGATTCGGTTGAAGATTTTGACCCTGACAAGAAGACCGGCACCGGTCTGGTATTTGAAAAATATGATGCCGATCTGCTCCTGGCTACAGTCATGCGAGGGGTTGGTCTTTACTCCCGCAAGAAATTGTGGTATAAACTGATGAAAGCCGGGATGTCCCAGGATTTTTCCTGGGAGAAGGCGGCCACCAGATATCAGGCTTTGTATCGACAATTAGTTGACGAAAATGGGTTTGGAAATGCCGGAAAGTTCGTATAACAGATAGCGAGCCAAGTATCTAAAAAAGTTGACAAAGCCGATTTGGTACATATATTAATAGCAATTAACGCGGGAATAGCTCAGTTGGTAGAGCGCCACCTTGCCAAGGTGGCTGTCGCGGGTTCGAGCCCCGTTTCCCGCTTTTAATTTTGGCGGCTTAGCCAAGCGGTAAGGCGGAGGTCTGCAAAACCTCTATTCTCCGGTTCGATTCCGGAAGCCGCCTCTTTTTTTTGCTTGAATTTTCCAGTATTCTGAATAAATTAGGGAATTATCAGGTGGCAATATGGAACGGCAATTCCTATTCAAAATAATTCTCGGGTCTATCTTTCTTTTGCTCTCTTCTGTTGCGACCATCGCCGCCTCTGAAACAATGTCACCCCTTGGTCTGACCATGTATGGTGATGGCGATGGAGGTTTGGAACTATTCTGGTACTATCCCGGGCTGTACAGTTCTTCTATCGGCAATATAAAGTACTTGCCAAGCAAGGTCGGATTCCCCGGTATAGATGTTGACGCTTCGATTATTACGAGATGGCTTTTGACACCTCCCTTGTTCATTGACTCCCTGGTGACATTTGTTTCGGGAACTGACAGTATGTCGGCATATCCGGGGGACCAGTTTACGCCGTTGGGCGCCTCGGTGCTTCTTGTGACCTCCCCCGATACAGTACTTAAATGGACTGGCGTGATCGCATTAGACTCAGGAAATTATTTCAGTTGGTCAGAGGTAGCGACATCTGTAGGCATATCATATGCAGAAAGGGATGAACTAATTACCTCTTTTGACTGGTCTGACCCGTTTTTCACCGCGCCTCAAATCGGACGACTTATCAATCTGAATGTACTGGACCAGAAATATCTGTTGAGGTACGACAATGGAGATAAAGTGGAGGAATGTTTTGAGGAATATAGCGCCGGGCTGAAGTTGCTGAGTTGGACCGGGGAACAAGGCATGGGTCAGGCGAGAATTGATGACCAACTGAGTTTTGAACTTCGATTTTCATTCGATACAACCGATTTTGGCTCCAACTCCATTCTGGCGGGAGTTGCGGATACTGACTCTCTCCATGCTTCTGCTGATATTCCAGACGGAGCTTTCCTGGCGGTACTTGCAAAGGACAGTTCCGGCAAGAGCCGTTCTCGATTTATGAAATATGATGCAGGCAGAGTGGCGCCTTTGTACATCATGCCACCAGATTTCAAAAGTCCCTTCCAGCCAGGCGAAATCAATTCTTACTCCATGTCATTAGAAAATAGGGGGACTGAAGATTTTGAGGTGAGATTATTCTCGCCGTCCACCTTTATTGTGATAATCCCAGAAACCCTTTCAATTCCAGCGGGAGGATTGGGCAATATAACGGTAGATTTCGATGCCTCCGTTGTCAATGATTCCATATACACAGACTATTTCATCGCAGAGGTCGGCTCCGAATACTATCCCATATTTAAATTCGTGCAATTCTTTGAGGATAAACCTCTGGATATCCCGAGCCCTGAACCGATGAATCCGGAGACCTTCCAAATAGCACAACCTTATCCAAATCCGTTTAATTCTGTACTTTCTGTCCCGGTATATACTTCGAGTAGGAAAAAACTGACTTTAATACTTTATAATCTTCTCGGCCAGGAACTGTCAAGAAAGGAACTTACCGTTAGAGGATATTATAAAGTAGTATTAGACCTGGATTACGGTATGGCAGAACCGCTATCCAGCGCAGTTTATTTCCTGAAAATCTCCGATGATTACCGAAGCGTTGTGCGGCGGGTCGTTTTTCTCAAGTAGTTGATAGAGAATCCTTTAATATACCAATTAGTAGATTTTCCGTAACTTCCGATTTCATCAATTTTTCGCTTTACAGTTTCATAAAAAGTACTATATTCCTGCTGACTGGAGATTGACATCGTATCAATTTTGGAGGTGCGTAGATATGGCGATGTTTATAACAGATGAATGTACGGCCTGTGGATTGTGCCTGCCGGAATGCCCGACATCTTCCATCACGGAAGGGGACATCTATGTTATCAGCGCAGAAACCTGCAATGAATGCGAGGACCAGGATGACGGTCCCCATTGCGTGGCTGTTTGCCCGGTGGAATGCATTATCAAGGCTGAATGATAAACGTCCATTTTTTCTTGCGCCGCTTTGAGTAAAGCGGCGTTTTTTTTGGAATGTTGCTATGCCGTATCAATATAGCGATTCTCATACCAGCGCCGATATCGGGCTGGTTTCTTGCGGTTCTTCTTTGAAGGAAATGCTGACTGACGCCGCTCTGGGACTGACGGCCCTAATGGTTGAACCGAAAGACCTTAGAGATGACCGGATTGTCGATATTGAAATCGTCGGTGACGACCCGGAGAGTCTCTTTTATCGCTGGCTGTCGGAAATTATATTCTTAAAAGATGCCGAGAAGTTCCTTCTGAAGAAATGCGTGGTTAAATCGGATGATTGTCCTCCCTGGAAAATTTCGGGTAAACTTTTTGGCGATGCGATTGACCCATCGCGGCAGCGGCTGAAAATCGATATAAAGGCGGTGACGCTTTACAAATTGGGAGTCACGCGAAACGAGAATGTTTGGAGGGGAGAGGCGGTATTAGACCTATGAAAAAAGAGAAATTTCTTCAGATTTCAAGCCATATTTGGGAGATTCCTGTCGATTACAAGCCGGGTATGAGGGTGCCGGCGAGGATTTTGTCTTCTCCGACTTTAATAGACAGCGTAGATGAAAAAGTCATCGACCAGATTACGAATGTCGCTTGCCTTCCGGGTATCAAAAGGTACGCCTACTGTATGCCGGACGGGCACTCCGGTTACGGATTTCCTATTGGCGGAGTCGCTGCTTTCTCGCTCTCGGACGGGATAATCTCACCGGGTGGGATTGGCTTCGACATAAATTGCGGGATGCGCCTTCTTCGGACAAATCTCAATTTTGATGATATAAAAGAGAAGCGGGAGGAATTGCTCAACAGACTTTTCGCTACCATCCCATCAGGAGTCGGCGCGAGCGGATTCCTCAAACTGAGCCGCCCCGATTTTTTCAAGGCAATGGAAAAGGGAGGGGAATGGTGCCTGGAGCATGGATATGCCACGCAGAGAGATATAGAGCATATAGAGGACAGGGGAAGGCTGGAGCAGGCCGACCACAAAACTGTTTCGGAAAAGGCAATTTCCCGCGGGATTAATCAGATGGGGACTCTCGGCTCGGGTAATCATTACCTGGAAATAGAAATAGCCGCCTCGGACAATATTTACGACAAGAACCTGGCGGAAGTCTTCGGGATCGATAGAGAGCATCAGGTCTTAATTGCGATTCACTGCGGCTCGCGAGGTTTCGGGCACCAGATCGCCACCGATTACCTGGAAGTATTCGACAAATGCGCCAAAAAGTACGGGCTTACGGTGCGGGACCGGGAGTTGATGTCGGCACCGGTCAATTCCGAGGAAGGGAAGAGGTATTTCGGGGCGATGGCGTGCGCCGCCAATGCCGCCTTTGTCAACAGGCAATTGATTGTCTTCGGTGTGAGGAAGGCTTTTCGAGAGGTTTTTGGCATCTCTGATGAGCAGTTAGGGATTGAGACCATCTACGACGTAGCCCACAACATCGCCAAGATAGAAGAATATGAGATTGACGGCAAGCGCGAGAAATTGCTGGTGCATCGAAAAGGAGCGACGCGTTCATTTGGGCCGGGACGCTCCGAGATTCCAGCCCGATATCGTTCGGTGGGCCAGCCGGTCATTGTTGGAGGCTCAATGGAAACCGGGTCGGCGCTTCTCTGCGGAACCGCAATAGCGGACGCGGAAACCTTCGGCTCTACTCTTCATGGCGCCGGACGGACAATGTCGCGCATGCAGGCAAAAAGAACTGTCAGGGGAGAGGCGGTCAAACAGAAGATGCAGGCAAGCGGTGTTCTGGTTAAGACCGGCTATCTGCCCGGTCTGGCGGAAGAAGCCGGATTTGCCTATAAGAATATAGATGACGTGGTTGCCGCGGTGGATGCTATTGGTATTTCCAAGAAAGTGGCGCGCCTTTATCCAGTCTTGAATATCAAAGGCTGAAATAGAATATTAGAATTTTCAGCGATTTTTGAGCCAAAGACCATTTCAATCTATGGTTCACATTTGTTGCGGGCAAAAAAAAGAGGGCGCTACTCTGGTTGGGTAGAGGGGGCTAGGAAACTACCCAGGGACAGCAGAGAGTCACCCTCGTAACTTAAGTATATTGAACCAAAACGATGGTTCTTTGTCAAGATTTATTTTAAATTTTGTTTTATCCGCCGCGACTTTTGCTTTGTCGATACGCGCAAAAAAATCAACGATGGTAGCACATTTTCAGTCAGTCTGTCTGACGGTCGCTGTAATGTTATGTGGCACAAATTATTACAGATTATCCAATAGTCCCCGTCATTGCTAATACCTGACAATCTTTACTGGCACACTCAGCCGAAGGGGTGGCTGCGTGGAATATGTTATAGCGAAATTACTGTAAAACGTCCCTTTCGGAAGCCCGCTTTTTACATTTATGATAAGCGGGTCGCTCTGATTGGGCTGCACGGTGCCGGAAATTTTATCGAGTGTAAAGAGTTGATCCGGTTCCTGCTCTATCGCAAAATCTATCGCCTGATCGGAGCGGTTTATAAGGGCGAGTTCGCGCTGCTCCTGGTTTTTTAAGAACGTCAGATATTTCGGTTCAACCGTGTGCAGTTTATGAAAAAATTCGACATTGGCGGAATATTCAAATTCGATTATGGGACTCACTGAATCGCTTGTTTCCACCACCACATTTTTTACATTTTTTCCGTAAAAATCACGGGTGTGATAGATAATCTTAAGACTTGTCACCACTCCCGGCGGAATGAGCGTGTCCAGCACGTGCGCCGAGGTGCAGTCACAGTTTGAAACTATCTTTCGGATGCGAAGGTCATCTTCGCCGACATTCCCAATCTTGAAAAAGTGAATCAGTTTGAAGTCGGCCGGGACAGAGCCAAAATCCCAGAAGTTGTTTTCGACCTGAACCCTCCCGCTCGATTCCGCAAAGAGGGGAACCGTCGACGGGTACAATGAGATAAGTAAAATCGTCGTCATTCGCAATAAATTCATCAGTCTTGTTCTCCTGAGGAGACGGTATGAGTGGCCGTTCCGGCATTGCTCATGAATCCCTGCTGCTGCATCCAGGAATCATTAAAGCATTTGCTGAGATATCTCATGCCGGAATCAGGAATCATAACCACCATAATCTGGTCGGCGTCCAGTTTTCGCGCGATCTTACGCGCAGCCCAAATAGCCGCGCCAGAAGAGCCGCCGGCCGATATCCCTTCAGTCTTTGCCAGCTCACGCGCCGTCTCAAATGCATCAGAGTCCTTCACTGTTATCACTTCATCCACAAGGTCAGGATAGAGTGCCTCGGTCACGGTATCCGAACCAATTCCTTCAACCTTATACGCTTCAGGCTTACCCAGCGTTCGCTTTCTTATCCATTCTGAAAAAATCGAACCGACAGGGTCTACGGCGATAGTCTGGATTTCTTTATTTTTCTCTTTCAAGAACTTAGCCGTGCCGGAAAATGTCCCGCCAGTGCCGATGCCCGCCACGAAATGAGTGATATGCCCTTTGGTAGCGCTCCAGATTTCGGGACCGGTGGTGAGATAATGCGCCCGGACATTATCCTGGTTGTGGTACTGATTCATATGGAAATAGCCATGCTCATTCGCCAGGTTGATAGCCATCATATAGCACCCACGGGGGTCGTCATGGTCGGCTTCCGCCGGAGTGATAATTACCTCGGCTCCAAATGACCTTATCAGGTCAATCTTCTCTTTGCTGGTCTTGTCCGGCACTGTCAGAATTGACTTTAGTCCGAGCACTGCGGCAGTCATCGCCACCGCCACGCCGGTATTTCCTGAGGTGTTATCGATAACTGTATTACCTTTTTTGAGACGACCCTCATCCATAGCTTTGCGGAGAATAAAAGACGCCATCCGATCTTTAACCGACCCTCCGGGGTTGGTGAACTCCAATTTTGCCAGAAGCAGCGGTCCGCCTTCACGACACCCGTTGTTAATCTTCACCAGTGGCGTGTTTCCAATGACTTCTAAAATATTAGTGTAGTATTGCATAATCGTCCTTTATTTGTTTGCGGTATTCTACAAGGTGCCTCTTACAATTTCAACGATTTTGTTAAAGAATTTCAGATGCCTCTATTTTAACTTGACAACTCTCAATAAGAGAGCCTTTATTGCTGAAAATGGAGGTAAAATCAATATGAAAAGCGGAAAAGTCATCATCATTATAATATTGCTTTCCTTTTTATTGGGTGGCTGTAGCAAAGACAAGGAACAAGTTGCCGAAATCGAAAAGGAAGTCCTTGAGGCTGAATCTAAGGTGACCGTCCCGGACAGCATCAGGGGCAAAAATACCGTCGCGGGCGAGCAGCCAGGAACGACTGCAGATTACGCCAAGACACCAAACGTCATACCATCCGAAAGCGGCGCCGAGCCGGTCCCGAAGCCGATTTCGAGCCCTGCAATTCCGGCAGGAGGACCTTATACCATTCAGGTCGCTGCCGCCACCGATATGACTTACGCCAACGCGCTTTCTGACAAATACCGTCAGAGAGGGTATGAGTCGTATGTGACCGCAGTCAATATTGACGGAATTAACTATTTTCGGGTGCGAATCGGCAGTTATGAATCTTCCGCTCGGGCGAAAGAAGTGGGCTTGGAACTTCGGGATAAGTACTCCATCAATTACTGGATTACCCGTAATGACCAATGAAGAGTTACACGGAATATCTGTTTTTCAATACCGCACGCAGGCGGGAATACATCAATATCACCGATAAAGTCGCCTCGGCACTTAAGAAGAGCGGGATTTCGGAGGGGATGGCGCTAGTTTCCGCCATGCATATCACCGCCGGAGTCTATGTGAATGACGCCGAAAGCGGGCTTATTGCCGACATTGATGAATGGTTGGAGAGAATTGCCCCCGGCGGCCGGGATTATCGACATCACCGCACCGGGGAAGATAACGGCGATGCTCACCTTAAAAACCTACTGGTCGGTCATCAGGTGCTCCTGCCGGTAACGGAAGGCCGTCTCGACCTGGGACCGTGGCAACAGGTCTATTACGCCGAATTTGATGGCCAGAGGAAGAAACGGGTTATAATCAAAATAATCGGCGAATAGAAACCGACAGTGTTCAATTCTCATTCTTCAGATATCGGTCGAAAAAATCGACCATTCTTCTGTAAAGAATCAGGCTGTTGGCAATCTTGCTGACACCATGTCCTTCGTCGGAAAAAATCAGGGAATCAACCTTTCCGCCGTTCTCCGTCACCGCCCGCAATATCTGGCGCGCTTCGCTTACCGGCACGCGGGGGTCGTTCTCACCGTGGACTACAAGAAGCGGGGTCTTGATGAGATGCGCTTTGTGAATGGGCGAGATTGACGCAAGAAAAGCCGTGTCCTCGATTGGTCCATATTCCGCTTCACGGAGGTGCCGGCGATAATCTTTGGTATTGGTCAGGAAGGTTATAAAATTGGCAATGCCGACTTCGTCAACAGCGGCGCCGAACAGGTCGGGATATTCCGTAATCGCCGCGAGCACTACATAGCCGCCGTAACTACCCCCCTTAATCCCGATTAATCCCTTTTCAGAATAGTTGTTTGCTATAAGGAAGTCAGCCGCGGCTTTAATATCTTTAATCGAATTCAGGCGTTTCTTGTAATTGTCTAAACTCAAATACTCTTTGCCGTATCCCGATGAGCCCCGAATATTCGGCGCCAGAATGCCATAACCGTTAAGCAGCAGATACTGAAAATTCCTCTGGAAATAAGGCCGAAATTGGCTTTCCGGTCCCCCGTGCGCATGAATGATAAAAGGAATCGGCTTGCCGGCATAATCAGGCGGGAGATACAGAAATCCCGGCACCTCAAGACCGTCAAACGAGCGATATTTTATCAACTGTGGCTCCACAAATAGAGAGGGGTCAATCCCGGCATAGATAGAATGAGTCATCTTCCGAAGTTCGCCGCTGCGGCAATTCCAGCGCCAGATATCCTGAGTCTTTACGGCGCTGGTGTACGCAAAATAGAGAATTGCATCATCGGTGATAAAAGCCGAATTGACCACACCGAATATAGGCGGAGAGGATAACAGTCGGTTTCGGTCAAAATCCCATATTTTGACTTCCGATAACCCCTCTTTGTTGACCGTCCAGGCCATTAGTGAACGATTGGGGGAAAAAGAGAGGCCGTCAATCGTCCACTTTTCATCCGGGTCAAGAAATTCCAGTTTTTTGGTGGTGACTTCTATGCGGGCGCGCTTTAGAATTCCTTCAGGATTACCGTTAGACAGCAGATAGATGAATTTGTTTCCCGGCATAATAGTCGGTTCATCATAGATGATATCCTCCCTATGCGGGGTCATCAAATCAGCCTTGCCGGTGCTCAAATCCAGCAGTAGCAGGTCTGTATTGTAGTTGGAATGGAAGCGAATGATCGCCAGAAATCGACCGTCCAGAGATATATCGTAAATATAATTGGACCCCGCCTCATCGAAAATCTTGCGGCTTTGGGCGGTCTCTAAGTCATAGGAGTACAACTTAAAGTCTTTCCGGTTTTCTTCGTTGGAGCGAAAATAGAAACCGCGGTCGTCCCGCCTCCAGACGACAGAGCCGTGCTGCACATCTTTTTGGTCGGTCAGTTTCTTTAGTTTTCCCTCTCGTGTATCCAATAGATAGAGTTGCGACTGCTCGGAGCCTCCGGTTGACGCTCCTATGACAGCCAGACGACCGTTATTGGAGACGCTGTACCAGTCTATACCATCATTCAAAAGGGTCAACTGGTAAGGCCAGCCGTCCTCTGTTAAACGATACAATTGCCGGGCACCGCTCATGGAACTGCGGAAAAGCAGTTCGCCCGTAGAACGGTTGACATAAGGGGAACTGACACTCCCGATTTTAACGAATGTCTCAATTTCCGGAATATACGGATGCGGGAAAAATTTTTGCGGATCTAATTCCTCGGCGACAGATATGCCGAGACTAACAAGTAAAATTGCGGCAACAGTTGAAAACGACTTCATTTTTACCTCTGCCAGGCGAAAGGTCCCTGATTTTGCTCAAACCACTTTTCGTCTCATTATAAGAAATCAGAGCGATTATGGAAAGAAAAACAAGAAAAAAGCGGGGCGCTTTGGTCCCCGCTTGAGATTTTGCGCCAGGTCAGAGTCGCTAAATATGAATTTTCTGGGAGGACAGAAGGTCGTCTTCAGAGAGCGATAACTGCAAATCCTCTTCACAGGCAACCCGACGATAAAACTCGCATTCGAGGCAGGAACGACGGCGATTGCGACTGGCGACACGATTAATGGCATGGCAGGAATTAACAACGGTCCAGCAGGTTCTTCCGGCTCCGATTCCGCCGTTGACCCCGTCTTTCTTCATATCCCGCGGCACCGGGCATTCCCCATGTATCTTTGCCAGAATTCCTCCCGGCTCCAGTCCGCAGTTGCGGTATTCCCAGCAGTTCAGTTTAGAGGGCATCCTTACCTGTCTTCCTCTTTAACCAATCTCATGACAGGTTCATAGCGACCGGAAGTCTTGAATTCCGCCAATTCGGACGGGGATGCCACTGTCTTATATTCGGCATATATCTTTCTGATATTCTTGATATCATCCAGCGCCAGGTAATTCAGCATCATGTTCTGAAATAGAAACGGATCGTTCTGGTTGAGTTTATAGGCATTTTTGAAATACTTGTCGGCTTGCTTGTTATTTCCCAGACGGAAATGTGCCAAGCCCCCTCCCAGCAGCGCTGGATAAAACTGGTTGTCGATTTTAAGGGCTCCATCATAGTCTATCAAAGCCGACCGATAATCGCCATTGTCGAGCCTGGCGCCCCCGCGGCCAACCAGGGCGACTTTGTCCTTCGGCTGATACGCCAGCGCCGAGGTAAAGGCATTAATCGCTTTGACATTGTTCTTGGCGACCCGATAGATTTCGCCCAGCCTGACATAATCCTGCGCGGCCGCTTCGGAGTTGCCGTTCTTTCCGTACGCTTCCGCCCGCTTGGCATATGCCTCTTTCAGGTTCGGGGATATTTCCAGAGCCTTGGAGTATTCCGCAATCGCTTTGGCATAGTTTTTCTCGGAAAAGGCGGTATTACCCTTGCTCATATGGCTATCGGCGGTTCCGGTTTCAGTGGCTCGGGCGAGCGGGGTCAGATTTGCCGTTACGGTGATAATCTGGTCAGAATCGATATCGATCACCGTCGAGTATTCGGAATACCCCTGCCGTTCAACTTTTACGCGGTGCCTTCCGACAGGTATCCGGCCATAAATTACATTGCCCGACCCCAGGATTTTATCATCGACCGAAAGCCGCGCATCTGTGATGTTTGCCGCCAGTTTTATACTGCCGTAAGTAGTTTGACTCTTATTGCTGGAGGTGGAAGTCGTCTGTTGCGATGGGCGGGACGACTGCTGTGAAACATTGCTCGGTTGCTGGTTGCTGCGAGTAGTCGTCTCGCTGCGCGTCGACGAGGCAACCTGACGGCTATCGGAGAAGCCAAATGTCGTCAGCGTGGTCTGCCCGGCGGTAACGGTGGCGTTCCCTTTTCCGCTGGAACGGTCTCCGAGTTCGTAAACGATTTCATAGGTTCCGGTCGGCACCAGGTCAAAGCGAAAAAATCCCTGGGCATTAGTAGTGGTGGTCTTATTTAGGCCGGGGATGGCAACACGCGTTTTTTCCAGCACTGGCTGGCGGTTCTCATCGAGGAGCATTCCAACTATCTCGCCTTCTCCGGAAATAGTCGGGTTTATCAGTTGCAGCCCGATAACCACCAGTGCGATAGCCAGAATTCCTGAGAAGATGCCTATCGCCATGTTTCGACTTATCTTTTTTTCTCTGAGGATATATGTTTTCTCATTGACGGTCAGTTCGTCACCGTTATGCAGATAAGGGTTCCCGACAATCTGGATAAAATTCTTGCGATAAAATGCCACCCCGCGAACTTTGTGAGTTTTCAGAACGGATCCGTTCTGCGCCGGGTC
Source organism: Ignavibacterium sp. (assembly GCA_020724775.1). Classification (GTDB taxonomy): domain Bacteria; phylum Zixibacteria; class MSB-5A5; order GN15; family PGXB01; genus DYGG01. The sequence goes on from DYGG01000041.1 coordinate 22,311, forward strand.
TTCAATAGATTTAATGCCCCCTTCATTAGATTTCTGCCGGTCCGAAAAATCGTCAATATTCTTCTTTAGTTTATCAGAGATCTCCCCTTTTTCAGAGTTTGGCTTGGCCTGCTTTTTAGCCGGTACGTGAGGTCCATACAGATTGCGGTTGACCGCCTCCAGTTCCTCCTGGGACAACTTCTTGAAATCCTTCTTCTCATTCTCTTTTACCGGCTCCGCCGCTTCAGCCGGTTTCTGGAATTCGCTGTCCGCTGTTACAGCCGGAGGGACAGGGGGAGCCGATTCGCCGATTAAGTCACTATCGCTCTTGAATGGAGCGGTAGACGCGCCAGGGGTAACCGCTTCATCATCTAACAGGCTGGCTGTGGATTTAATCTCGAAATCATCCTCATCAGGCTTGGCGTCTTTCTTCTGGTCCAACCCGATCAATTCCGGCGCGGAAGTGTGGCCCGATTCGGTCACTACAAAATCAACTTCGTTTTCGTTAGCGACGTTATCCTGTCGCTGGGTATTGGCGCTATCGTCGGAAAGGGAATGTCCGCAATCTTTGCAGAATTGCGCTCCGTCAAACATATTTTGCGCCTTGCAGTTTGGACAAATTTTCAAGGTTCACTCCAGGGCTAAATGAGAAATCATTTAATCTAATTATCGACCTTGTCCGTCTGTACTTTAGATTAAGCAGAGTTCCGCCGGGCTGAAAAGAGAGCCGAAGGATTTTTTGCAAAATGGGCTTGACAGCCGGAATTCTTTGAGGTATAATCGCTTATTGTGGTTTTAAATAGTATTTTGAGGAGGAAATTGATTTATGTACAGGCGCCGTAATCGCTTGTTGTTCTTTGCCTTATCCGCCTTGATTCTGGCCGTCATCGGGGGTTGCTCACAGCCTGATGATATTATTGCTCCGGCGTCAGCAACCGACATTTTCCTGACACCCTCACGTCTGCCGACTCCTCCCCCGGGGATGATCTACGAATTATGGGTGGTTGACGAGGATGACAACAGTGTTTCTCTGGGAAAGTTTAATTGGGACAGCCGCCTGTATCGGTTCTCGGATACGGCCGGAAATCGGCTCGATTCGGTCTGGATGGCAGATTTTGACATTCTCAAGTACAAATATCTCTGTGTCACGGTGGAGCGTTTCCCCGACCCCCAGCCGGATTCAATGGGACCGCTTATGCTGAAGGACCTTGTGGTTGAGCCGCGACTGCGTCCGATGAAGATGGTCTTTCCGATTGACCTCTGGCTGCTTCAGGCCGGGTATTTTATTCAGACGCCTACCGACGGCAGTCCCAACAGCAATGAAGCCAGCGGCCTCTGGTTTGGTTTTTATAATTACGATTCCGTGTTCATTAATGACACGACTAACGCGGCTCTCACTCTGGGTAGCGGCGTCCGTTTATCCTTCAATATCGATACCATCTGGGATGACTCGGACCCTCCACAGATTATAGGCATTGACACCGTCAATCTTGATTCATTGCAGCAGATACTGAACTTCATTTGGTTAACAAATGAAAGACTTGATACTAATAATGCCTATACACTCCCATATCCCTTCTACCATGACACTTTTGTTCAAATAACTCTTCAGTACGACTCGATTCTGTATCCTGTAAATCTTACCACTGATATCATTACATACACTGATACCATTACACACATAAACGCCAGCAATGTGGTTGTCACGGAGGTCAAAGTTTTTGATATGCCTCCTATGATGTTTTATCCGACTTCTATTGCTTATGCTACAAGGACTAGAGGCTACTTGATTGAGCGAATCCTTCCTGACTCGCTGGTGTATGATGATATAGTGAATCTGACAGGCACGGGTTGGCATTATAAAGGTTGGGTCATATCGCCTTACCTGCAGCCGCGCGCCAGTTTCTCCTCCATCACCAAACCGAGCTGGCTGGAGGCGCAATCGAGTCAATATCTGACGCCTATAGCGGGAGGAATCATTTCGACAGGACCTTTCACCGATTTCAACCGGGCTGACAACAGTAATCCCTACTCGGCAAGCACCAAGGTGCTAGACATTCCGGGGGAAGATTTTCTGAATAATCTACCCGCCGGGGTCACCCGTATTGTGCTGGCGGACAGTCTTACTCCAGCGGTGAGAGCCGGCACCATATTTATCACACTGGAGCCAGACAATTACGATTCCACCACTAATTTCCCTCTGATTCTTCTTACCTCGGAGGGATTGATGCCGAGTTATTCGCAGATTTCCAGCCGCATAGCGCATACACAGCATAACCGGATGACCAACTGGTATCGCATGGTGGAGAATGACCCTATAGGATTTCCTTCAATTAAGGCGATTCTGGTTCGGAAATAGGCATTGCGGAATTTAAGAGCCGGCACCGCTCGTGCCGGCTTTTTTTTTCGCTGGAATTTATTATATTGAATGCGGCACCTTTGAAATTAAATTCGCGAGCAAAGCAAAAATCAGGCAACTATATGTTCTAAACTCCGTAAAAATATGGAGAATTATATGGATAATCAGAACCCCTCACTGTCTGACCTTTCCCAGTCGGAAAGACCTAATCCGATTCAGCGACTGGTTATGCTGTTCAGCGCTCCGTCGTCACTATTCCCCAAACTGACCGGTCGAACCGACTGGATTGTCCCTCTCATATTAATCGCCATACTGGGCGGGCTTTTCGGGCCCGGCGGGTATTTGGTCAGCCCTATTGTTGCCAAAGATTCTTATCCCAGAGTGCTGGCGAATCTGGAAAAATGGAAAGACCAGATGCCGGCCGCGCAGTGGGAAGAAGTCAAGAATCAAGTCGATGAAGGTTTTCGTGAAGCCCGGGAAAAGCGCCTCAAGTGGTATTATCCGTTCATCTATATCGGCTGGCCACTTGTCATATCAGTAGTAATCGGCCTTCTGGGGTTGATTGCCGGGAATTTTCTTTTTGGCGGAAAAGCGAATTTCTGGATAATTTTGAATGTGGTTCTCTTTTCCGCGGTAGTTGGTGCGCTGGGCGATACGGTAAGAGGCTTGTTAATGATTTCGAAAAATTCGATGTATGTCTATACCGGACTGGGCTTATTGAAACCATTTGATGACGGCTCTTTTCTGCATTATTTTATGAGGCAGATTGACCTCTTCACGATCTGGCGAATTATCCTGACCAGTATCGGCCTCGGGGCGGTCTATCTCATGAAACCGAAAAAGTTTGCTTACGTATTATTTCCGATATGGATAGTCTTTATTTTGCTGGTGGCTTTCGCAAACCTGGTGGCCGGCGGCTCAATTACTTATTAGGATAGTATAAAGAATCAGATAGGAGATGGAATGATGATATTCAGAAGCACATTATTTCTTGCGACATTTCTATTTTTCATGATGACGCCGGGTTTTTCTTCGGCGCGAGTTTTGACTCTTGATGATTGTATCGCGGAAGCGCTCATAAATCACCCCGACGTTGTCCGCGCTCGGGGTCAGGTCAAGAGAGCCGATGGCACTTTGTGGCAGTCCTTCGGAGCCTTTCTCCCCAATATATCGGCTGGCGGTTCAGTGACTCAAGTGAATTCCGAGCCGGGGGTCAGAGTAATTCAAGATCAGTTGTACCAGACCAGCGGCGTTAGCAAGAGTTATGACCTCGGATTCTCTGCCGGGATGACGGTATTCAATGGAGGGCAGAATGTTTTCAATTATCTCGGTGCCCGCGCCGACAGAAGTTACTTCAAATACCTTTCCGAGCAGACCGAGCAGAATCTGATTCTGACCGTTAAGACCACCTATTATTCCTACCTCGCCGCGGTACGGACCATGGAGATCAGGGAAGAGGCTGTCAAGCGGGGTGAAGAACAGTTGAAACTGGCTCAATCGAAGTTTGATGTAGGTTCGGCTTCAAAATCAGATGTTCTCAAGGCCAAGGTCCAGTATGGAAACGACAAGTTATCGCTCCTTGAAGCCGAGAACGCGGTGTCTATCAGTCGCGCTAATCTTGCCTACCTGATTGGTGTCGATGTAAATTCCGATGTAGAGTTTTCGCGCGAAACTCCCAAACGTGATTACTCCGGCTCTGAAAATGAGGCGCTGAAATTCGGATTGTCCAATCATCCGGGACTCCTGTCCGGCGAGAGTAATTTGACCGCCGCCCGCTACGGCGTAAAATCGGTCTGGGGACGCTATGCTCCATCGGTTTCGGTCCGGGTGTTGCGAGGATGGTCTAACGAATACTGGAGTATGGTGAATGACTTCAGAGATGAAGATGCCCGGTGGACTATAAGTACCTCACTGGATTTCACGATATTCGACAATTTCAGCCGCAAGGCCGCGATGGCAAGCGCCAAAGCCTCTCTCAATGATGCTAAGGCGTTTTATTACTATCAGCGCAATTCCGTGGCAAACGAAATTAAGAAAGCATATCTCGACATGAATAAAGCCGTTGAGGCTCTTAAGTTGGCTGACGAAAATGAAGCGGCTGCAAATGAAGATATGTCTTTGGTTCAGGAAAAATATAATCTGGGAGCGGCTACCATTTTGGAGTTACTCGACGCCCAAGTCAGTCTGATTACGGCTCAGAACAGCAAAATTCAGGCGGAATTTGACCTGAATCTTGCCATTGCGAGTCTCGAAAATGCCATGGGTAAAAGGTGACCAGGTAGCAAGGTAGCACGAGAGAGGACATACTGGAATGAAAACTAAAAAGAAAAAGGTCATAATCTGGCTGGCGGTTGCGGTAGTTCTGATTGTTGTGCTGGCAAACATTTTTAGTGGGGGAGAAGCCAAAACCAAAGTGCAGGCTGAGCCGGTAACCCGCCAGGATTTGGTGGAAGAGGTCTCCGCTTCCGGCTGGATTCAGCCCAAGACCCGCGTCAGTATTACCGCTGAGGTCAACGCCAAGGTAATCGGTAT
>DYGG01000003.1 GCA_020724775.1 Ignavibacterium sp.
AAAAACAAAGGACAGTCCCGAAAAACTGCCCTTTGTCATCAGTCTGAGCCCCGCACGGCGGGGCTTTTTAATTATCAAGTATGATGAATTCACTTCAGGAGAATCATCTTCCTCACATCAGAGAATTCTCCGGCAGAGAGTCGATAGAAATAAACACCGCTGGTTCGCGATGCCGCCGAATACTCAAAGGAATGGTGTCCGGCGCTGAGGTGTCCCAAATCGAAACTCTCCAGTTGACGACCCAGGATATCATAAATTTCCAGCGAAACGGCGCTGGCACGGGGAAGTTCAAAGGAGATAACTGTCACCGGATTAAAGGGATTGGGACGGTTCTGGTGAAGGCTGAATCCGGCCGGCAAAAGAGTAGCGCCGTCATCAGGGGCATCGGTCATAACGATATGTGTAGTCACGGTGCCTTCTACAAAGACGGTCGGGTCAATGCCGGAACTGACTCGAAAAGTTATAATATCGGTTGTATCCTCAAACAGTACCGGCGGGACCAGAAAATCAAAGTACAGATAGGCGACCTGCCCGGCCGGGGCATAGACGAAGCCGAAAAATGGACGAACGATCCAGCCGTTATTGGAATTTGCCGAAATCGTGTAGAAATCTATCCCCTGCCCTGTGTTCTGTACGCCGACCATATATCGAATGGTATCGCCGGGAGTGGCAAACCGGTCAGTCGGCATCGAATAGGGAGCGATAGAAATTATTGCAGAGGCCGAGAGATTGACTTCTTTATCGTCGCCAAGAGCTCCGGTCCAATTGGGCATGTCGGGACCATGGACGGCGGCAAGACGGCCGTTAATGACAAAAGTTATGGTCTCTCCTACTTCCGATGCCCCTTCATCAATGCCCGACAAGGGGTCATCCGCATAAACCGGCATGAAACCATAATTACCGGCGGTTGTGACCGTGTCGCTGCCGCAATGAGTCCCCTGACCGTCATAGGCATCGATTATGGAACCGACCGGAAGCGGCTGGCCATTGTAAGTCGAAACCGACCCATAGAAATTCATCCATACGTTAGTAGGATGGACATCTCCGTATGCCAGAGACGCCAAAAACATCAAACTCATTCCTCCGACTATCAAAACCCTCAGAATTTTATCTTTCACGACTTCACCTTCCTTATCCGGCTCCGCTTTACACGGAGCCGGACCGAAGTTTATAGATTATACACTACTTCATCAATACCATTTTGCGGGTTTGCTCGAAGGCAGAGGTCTTCAGTTTGTAGAAATAGATACCGGATGCGACAGGATTACCGTCGGCATCGATACCTTCCCAAACGACCTGATTCTCGCCGGCCTGTGCCAGACCGTCAAACAAAGTAATGACCTTGCGCCCGAGAATATTGTAAACATCAAGGGTGGCATGTCCGCCGGCAGGCAGAGAGAAGGAGATAGTCGTTGTGGGATTGAACGGATTGGGGTAGTTCTGACCAAGATAGAAACCGGTAGGCAGAATTGAGCCACTCTTGCTGGTCAGCGAGGAGATTTCCACGCGGGCGCCAGCCTCTGACCAGGTAAAGGTCTCTTCAGATTCAATGCCGCCGATTTTGATGCGGAACTTCTCCCCTGCCGTCAGGCCATCACGCTCCGCCGTGGTTGGGTCGTCGCCATATACCGAGACGAAACCGAATTTTCCGTCCACGCCGACCGTTCCGGCGCCGACAATCCGGCCATCGGAGGTCATGGCAAGCAGGTCTGTTCCAGACGGCACAATCTGGCCGTCAAGAGTCAGAGATTTCGAGTAGATGCTCATCCAGAGACTGGATAGCGACAGGTTGTTCGGTTTGGCAACGCGGTTGACCTGTGCGAAGGTCTGGTCAAAGACCACTTTCGGTCCGATGCCGGGGTAAATCAGCATATCGTCCTGAGTAATTTTCAACCAGTAACCGAGTCCCGGTTTCATCTCCAGCAAATCGGAGTAGTTGGGGAGGTCCGGGTCGTAGGTGCGACCGACGCCGTCGAATCCCAGGGCTACTATTAGGTGGTCATGGACTGATGCCAGAGCCTGGGGAGTCGGATAGGCGGTATCCGGCAGGTAACTAACCAGATTCCAACCGTATTCAAGCGCAATCGGGGTGGTAGGGGCAACAGGTACACCAGTTATGACCAGGGTATCTTCGCAAGTCATCTTAATCCAATAGCCGTGGAAGTGGTCCATATTCCAGAGAGTCGAGAAATCGGTCAGCGCGGGGTCATATGTGAAACCACCCTGTTCAAATCCGAGCACGACTTCGATGCAACCGGCTATGGGAGCCAGAAGCGCCTCGAGGTCGTCCATAGGAGTATCGACATTCCATGAAATCAGGTTCCAGCCGCTGCGGAGCACGATGATGCGGTCTTCGACTGAAGCAACATCAAGGCAGACCTGCCAACTGTTGCCATTCTCTGTCCAGACCCGGTTGCCGGTTGCGGTCGCGGGATAACCGTTCACGAAGAAGGAAATGGTATCGCCCGGGTCGGCTCCTTCATCTTCTTCGGAGTACGGGTCATCGCGATAAACCGGCATTAAACCATAGTGACCGGCTTCGGTGACAAAATAACTGCCGCAAAGAATTCCATCGGGGTCATAGGCGTCAATCACCGAACCGACCGGCAGCGGGACATTATAATATGTGTTCATATCACAATAGAAATTGACCCATTCGGGAGTCGGGGTGATATCAGGAATCGGGGTCAAAACGATATCAAAACCGATATTCCCGTATTCGATATCCTTCACCAGTCCGGGATAATACCCTGGCTTGTAAGCGTAGGCGTCAAAGGGGAACATAGAGAGTGAATTGCAGGCAAATTGGCCGTTGAAATCGGACATTTCTGTCGCCATGACGTATCCGGCAGGGAACTGATTCCAGAGTTCAACGGTGGCGCCTTCGATTTCATTGCCATAAACATCGATGACCCGTCCGCAGACATAGCCTGAAATGCTGTCAATGACGATTCCACCATGGATAAAGGTCGGATTTATCGACATTCCGGTCGTGTCAGTAAAAACCAGATGATTCATCAGAATCGTGGTCGAATCGATCTTGACAAACGAGGTGGTAGCGGAATCGGAAACTGAGAAATGCAGTTTCGCCAGAAGTCCGCGACCCGGATTTATGAACGGGGTGAAGATGGTGAAAACGCCGAATTGCGCCTGTTGATTGGCGTTGTCGATAGCCACCGGTTTGGAGTCGGCATAACCGACACGGGTACCATCAAAAGTGATGGAATCGAGAGTTACCTCATTGGAGTTCCAGCGGAATGGCATCTGCACACCCGAAAGGAGTTCATTATTCTTGAAATAAACCGGCACAGTGACAGAACTTCCGGTAGTTGCCGGTACCGTGGCAATCCAAAGCGAATCCTCATAACTGGGAGGAGCGCTGTTAATTCTGAGCATGACCGGCACGGCTACCGGTGAATTGCCGGCAGCCGGGGCGGCGACCCAGATGGTATCGATATAATCGCCCGGCGTCAGACCGAAAGGATTAACCGAGAATATGACCGAATCGGGAGTGGTGCGCGGCCAGGCGGTATTGAAAGTAATCCACCCGCTGCTATTGGACGCGCTGTACGGAATGTGGTAGCCGTTCATCTCGTAAACAACCATAGCGCGGTTCATGATGGGCGCGCCTTCATAAACCTCGATATCAAAGAGCGCCGGGCTGACCAGCAGCGTGGTCTCAGGCGGAGTGGCATCAAGCACATTTATGGTCACATAAGCGGTATCGCTGAGAACACCGTCGGTAGCAATGAAAGTTACGTCATAAAGTCCGGCCTGGTCGAAGTCGGGCCAGAAGTAGAATAATACCTCACCGAAACCGGAATCTTCAAAAAGAGCGTTCGGGGGAAGATTCTCCGCCAGAAGGGACGGAATCGTTCCGTCGGGGTCAATGGCGGAGACTTCAAAATTCAGCAAGGCTCCTTCATAGACGCTGAAGACGGAACTGTCGGGAAATATGGAGATAACCGGCGGTCGAGGAATATCGACCACGGTAATCTGAATCATCTCGGAGTCGACAAAGAATCCATCGGAGGCATAGAAGGTAATATCATAAGTTCCTGACTGGTTGAATTCAGGCCAGAATACAAATAATCCGGTGCCGTTGGCGCTGTCAAAGAAGGTTGCATTGGGTGGCAGAGTCGAAGCGCTTAATAGCGGTATAGTGCCATTGGGGTCGCTGGCAGTAATAAGGAAGAGCAACTGGGCGCCCTCGTCGACCGACTTGTTTCCAATCGGGGCGAGAACCGGAGGGTCATTCACGTCGGTGACGGTGATGGTTACGATTTCGAGGGCGGTTTCGGCGCCGTCAAAAACAGAAAAGGTGACCAGATGGTCGCCGACCTGGGTTTCATCGGGTGTGAAATCGAAGGTTCCGGTGCCATCACCGTTATCGTTGAAAGTGGCATTGAGAGGAACATTGTCGGCGAATAGTTGGAGAGGGTCATTATCCGGGTCGCTTGCCGAGATATTGAAATTGAGATTTTCCAGTTTGGCGACCGACTTAGGTCCAATCGGGTTTAAGACCGGCGGTCGATTGACATTGTTTACGGTTATTGTAACCAGTTCGGAATCAGAGTGACTCCCGGCTATAATATCGCTTACAATGAAATAAAGGGGAATAGTGCCGCTCTGTTCGAAATTCGGTCTAAAAGTGAATGTCGCCGTGCCGTTATTGTGATTGGTCAGAGTGGCATTCAGAAGCGGCGCCGGCTCGAAGGTGAACAACAGACTGTTTCCATCGGGGTCGGTGCCAGAAATCAAAAAGGAAAGGGTATCTCCCTCATCGACCGACTTATCCCCTATCGCAGCGAGAACCGGGGGGCGATTGGTGTTGGATACCGTGATCGTTACCAATTCGGAATCAGCGGCGCCTTCATCATCGACCACTTTGAACCAGATCGGATATGAGCCCGACTGGGTATAGTCCGGCGAAAAGGAGAAACTGGCGGAAGTGGTATTTATGGGGGTTAGAGTGGCGTTGGCAGGAAGCGGCGTGGTGCTGAAAGTCAAGGGGTCGGTATCGGGGTCAGAGGCTGTAATGGTAAATTCAAGAGTGGCCCCTTCGGCGACCGATTTGTTGCCAATGGCATCGAGCACGGGAGGCTGGTTGGTCGGGGCATTCGGGTCAGCAACTTCCCAGCACCAGGGGTGCCCCTGAGCAAACGCATAGATGTCGGCGCCGGCATCATTGCCAAATGCCCAGTCGAACGATGGGTCATTCAACCAGGCGGAGTCGATACAGATAGTCCCCGGCTGGTTAATCTGGTAATGCAACTCGTAATAAGGGGTAGGGGCCGTCGTGGCGGGAAAACCAACGGTTGTGGCAAAGCTATGTCCAAAATAATCGGGCAGGGTGCCATCAAAATCGTCGATCTTAAAGGCATAGGGCCAATCGGACGGTTTCCCAAAAAGGCCCCACAAGGTTTCAGTATTGAAGCCATTCTTCAAAGCCACGTTATTGTATGGGGCAGGAAGGACTGCTCTACCCGTGCCGGTAGGAGCGTTCACTTTGGTAACAGAAGTTAGATTCGGCGAATTTATCGCCAAAGTGTAACCTCCTCCCAACATAGAATCCGCCGGGATCGGTTTGAAGTCCCAGTAGATTTCAAAGTAGAAAGGTTCTCCCATCCTGATCTTGTCAACTCCCCCTTGATTGAATAGGAATTGGCTTGGCACTACCGGATAGAGCCGGAGAGTGTCCGTATAAGATTGAGAATTGGCCGGCCCGGAGGCAATGATAATCAGGCAGACCAATGTAAGCAGAAACCATTTCGTCTTCATCACTTGCTCCTGTTTCATTTGTATATTTGAGTCATTTATTTCGTGAGGATATTTTAGAGATACTCAGCCAATATAAGAATGCCATTTTTCACTCGCCTGTCCGGCGAAAGCAGCCGTTTGGGGTTCACCTTCTGTCCTTTCCCTCCCGTCAGAAATAGTTATAGATACCAGTCAACACTTTAGCAAAGCTAGTACCACTTATTTCTCAAAAATATGGCAAATGCAAGTAATCTAATGGGCTCAGCAACAATAAAATATGATTGTCGAAAATAAAGTCAAGTTAAATAATGATAACGAGATACGCAAAATTATGCACAAAAATGCCAAAACATATCACTTCGACTTGCGGCTTCTCCGACGCCAAAGCCAGAGCAAAATGAGGATAAGAATAGAGCCCGAAATATCGGAAATGGCGTCGGTCAAATCCGGCTGGCGCCCGGGAATAAACTTTTGATAAGTCTCATCAAGCGCGGCAAAGAGGCTGAGAAAGAGAATTGAGAGTAGAAATACGGAGCGGTCGGAAAGGCGATCGGAAATGTTAGAGAATGAGCGATAAACCAGGACCGCAAAAATTGCGTATTCGAGGAAATGAATTATTTTATCCACCCCGATAAACCTCAAGCGGGGCGTGTGAAAATGCGCGATGGAAGAGAGAATTATGATGAGAAGCCCGTAGAGAATTGCCGGAAGATGGTATTTCAGAAATTTATTCATTGTCGCGCTTTCAGGTCAGCGCTAATCCTAAAGGATTAATATTATAGGGGCAAGTAAAAAAGCGCCAGAGCGCCAATATTCTGAAAACTGAAGGGGGGTACCAGATTGCGATAAATAGTAAATTGCCTTGCCCCGATATAAGAAATAGAATAAACTTCCCGTAAAGGGAAAGCGCGGCGCGATCATGAGGAACAGGAAATGAGCAATGATGAGAATCCGGTAACTTTTCCAATTCTGATCGGCAAGAAAGTTTTCTTGCGGCCGATGGAGCCGGAAGATAACCGTCTCACATACCCCTGGTTTCTGGCATCCGACCCTCAGAGCCAGTCCTGTCATCAGGTCAAAGTAGCGGGTCTGGAAGAAGTGGTGGAGGCGTCACGGAAAAGAGAAGCCTGCGACAAAGAAGGCTCCTTCATGATTGTGCGGCGGGAAGACCGAGTGCCGGTCGGCAAGATCCGATATTTCAATCTTAATCTTCTCAATCGGACGGCAGAGATTGGATACCTGGTAAATCCTGCCGAGCAGAGGAAGGGATATGCCCGGGAAGGGTTGATTTTACTTGCCCGCTTCCTGTTTGAAAAATTAGACCTTAACAAAATTTATGCGCAGACAGGTGCGTTTAATAACGCCTCAGTGGCGCTGCTTCGCTCACTTAGTTTTCATCAGGATGCCACCTTGCGAGAGCATCATCTTTACAACGGAAAAGTGCACGACGACTTTATTTTTTCGCTGCTGCGGCGAGAATTTGAGGGAAGTGATTGACCGTTCCGCGGGGGTCTCTGGGAAGACAGGTATCAGAAGGAACAATAGAAGGACAGTCTCGGAAAGGGAGAATTTTTCGTATAAATTTCGGATTGAATTTGTAAACTATCAGGGATTGCTGGAGGCGATATGAAAGTTAGTGATCTTCTCAAGAACAAAGGTTATGAAACCGAGACAATCGAGCCGGATAAGAGCATTAAAGAGGCGATGGATGTAATCGTCGCTAAGCGTATTGGGGCGCTTCCCGTTCTGGACAAGGGAGAACTGGTTGGAATCATAACGGAGCGTGATATTTTCCGTCTGCTTCATAAGAACGGCGCGGGGGCGTTTACTTTCAAAGTCAGCGATGTCATGACCAGAAAACTGGTGGTGGGAATTCTCGATGACGATATTGAGATGGTGCAAGCAATCATGACCAACAACCGCTTCCGACATCTGCCTATAATGGACGGCAGAAAAATGGCGGGAATAATCTCTATCGGAGATATTGTCAAATCCCACGTCAAGAATCTTCAGATTGAAAATCGATACCTGATTGATTATATCACCGGAAAGTATCCCGGTTGATTCAGGCTCTGTCTCAGACAACTAAAATTCTCCGGAATTTGTCCGATTACTAAATATAAATATTGGGCAGAAGCAATTTCGGACGGTTGTGAGACAATTATGCACCTGACAGGAAATCCGGAAAAAGCCAGCGGTTATTACGACGAGATTTATGCCCGGGGCTACAACACCGGCGGCTATTATCCGCTGTACAACCGGGTTTTGCAGATGGTTCGTCAGATTCCCGAGCCGCGGGTGCTTGAAATTGGCTGTGGGATTGGTGATTTAGCCAAGATTCTGATTGAGAACCGGATACCGTACCGCGGCTTCGATTTCAGCGCGAAAGCGGTGGAATGCGCAAAAAATCTTTGCTTGACGGGGAATTTTGAGGTTGGTGACGCCTACCAGCGCCGCTGTTATCTTCCTGAAGATTACAATATCGCCATCGCTCTTGAGGTCCTGGAGCATGTTGACGATTTTCGGGTCATTGAAAATATCCCGGAAGGGGTGGAACTGATAGCCTCGGTGCCAAATTACTTTGATACCGCGCACCTCCGTCTTTATCAGGAACCACAACGAGACATTATCGAAAGATTTCGACCGTACCTCGAAGTTACCTATGTCGGAATTTTAACGCCGGACAATATCCCAACTCCCCAGAGCAAGATTATCTACCTATTTCGAGGCACCCGAAGGCAGTCGGCGGTAAAAGATGAAATCCGCCTTGAGAGCAAAACGGCGACGGTTGGCAGAAATGAACTCTGCCCCTGCGGCTCCGGGAAAAAGTTCAAGAAATGCTGTCTGCTGAATAATTGACCGGCCTCTTTCGGCGGTTTCTTAAGTTCTCGTCTTTATCCAATCAGCGTCTTATTACCCGGCAGATGAATGATTTCAAATAAAATGATTCCGGGAAATAGAATGAAACGGGGTGGTCCGGACTCTGCCTGACAACTTGGAGCAACTCGAGAGAGAGATTAGCCTGCACCGAGGCGCGACGAAGAGTAAAAGCGAGGTCTTCCTCTGAGAAAAAGGATGAGCAACTGGAGGATACAAATATGCCGCGGTCACGCACCAGACGAAGCGCCGCCCGGCTGATAAAATGATATGCCTTCTGCCCCGATTCCCGGTCGTTCCGGGACTTGATTAGAGCCGGCGGGTCAAGAAGAACGAGGTCATACTCCGGTTTGCTTTGGGCGGCAAGCCAGTTGAAAATATCAGCCATCTTAAAATTATAGATATCCGCCGAAATATCGTTCAACTTTCTAATCTTTTCCGATAATGACAGCGCCTGCTCCGAACTATCGATGTTCAGTACGGAAGTCGCCCCTCCTTTTAGAGCGGCAATACCGGAGGCACCGGAATAGGAAAAAAGATTGAGCGTTTTCCTGCCGGCAGATATCTTTGCTATCTCGGCGCGCAGTTCTTTTTGGTCAAGATAGAAACCGGTCTTCTGACCGCCTATGACATCAGCCAAAAAATTCAGTCCATTCTCCGTGAATTCTACAAGTTCCGGGGTTTTGCCATGAAGGAGCCCTTTCGAATCGGGCAGTTTTTCCTCGGCGCGCACCGGGATGTCACTCCGCTCTACAATTGATTTCGGCTGGAACATCTCCAGCAGGATTTCGACGATTTGATTCTTGAGCAGTTCGGCTCCCGCAGTCGAGAATTGCAGAACAAAAACATCCTCATAGCGGTCGATTACGATGCCGGGAAAAGAATCCGATTCGCCGAAGACAAGGCGATACCCGGTTGTAGCGCTTCTCGGACCATAGCCGAAAGCGACTCTCCTCTCTCCGGCAGCAGTCACCTTGTCCCGGAGCCACTCTTGATTTATTTCCACTTTGCTGAATTCAAAGATACGGACGGCGATGGTGGTATGCGCCGAATATGTGCCGGTGGCGAGAATATTTCCTTTGGTATCAGCCAACCAGACCAGCGAGCCGTGGGGGATATCGCGGTCAAGCGCGGCGAGCGCCCCGGAAAATATCCAGGGATGACGGTAGACAAGATTGGCTTCTTTTCCTTCTTTCAGGGTTATAATCGGATAGCCGGACATTTTGTACTCGCGGAGAAGATTATATCGGGGTGAGAGGATTCGAACCTCCGACATCCGCGTCCCAAACGCGGCGCGCTGACCGGGCTGCGCTACACCCCGATGAATACCGTACGCTCAATATATCGGCGAATAAATCTAAGTCAAGATAACAATAAGGAATACAACCGCGCTACAATTTGGCTGCTTTATTAAGGCGTGCCATGATTTTGTCGCGGGCTGCCTTAAGCGCCCTTCCCCGATGGGAAACGCCGTTTTTTTCGTCGAGGGTCATCTGCGCAAAAGTCTTCGCCGCCGGCGGGTAATAAAACACCGGGTCGTATCCGAATCCGGAACTGCCGGTCTTTTCCGAGGCAATGACGCCGTTGACCCGTCCCTCGACAACATCTATTTCCGAAACGCTCCAGGCGATAGCGATGACGGTTCGAAAGTGAGCGGTTCTCTTTTCGGCCGGAACGCCGTTTAGTTCTTGCAGGAGTTTTCGATTGTTGTCGTCATAGGTGCAGCCAGGTCCGGCATAGCGAGAAGAATAGACCCCCGGGGCGCCATTCAGATAATCTACTTCCAGGCCGGAGTCATCGGATAGGGATGGGAATCCGGAATGCTCATAGATACCTTTCGCCTTGAGAGTGGCGTTCTCTTCCAAAGTAGCGCCGGTTTCCTCGATTTCGGGAAAATCGAGGAAATCATCACAGGTCAAGATAGTCAACGGCAGGTCGGCGAGCGCCTGCCGGATTTCTTTGATTTTGTCTTTATTTCTGGTAGCGAGGAGAAGTTGCATGGTTGTCTCCGGGCAGTTGTGGAGAGGTTTTTCTCACATATCAAACGACTCAGTTAGGTCGAGCGGCAGGTCACAATTTCGCACGAGAGAAGTTGTAATCCCAAGGGATTACAATACAGGCTCGCGAATCAGGACCTGCCGCAACTCTTATAATTTCTTATAATGGGATTGCCATTCATCAAACAACTGCTCCAATTTATTATTTCTTCCCACGATCTGCCTCTATATTAGCAAAGAGTAATGTCAAAACCCAAGAGGGATTTTGACCTACCTCGTAATTTTCCTATCCTCCGGGCCGTCGTATTTAAATGCCGTGTTTCCCAGCTGCCGCATCGGTTTCTCGCGGGTAAGTTCTTCATAGGCGTGCGCCAGAAGGCCCGGGACACGCGATATTATGAAAAATCCTTTTCCCAGACGCCAGTCAAACCCCATATCGGAGATAACCGCCGCAATAGCGCCATCCACGTTGATGGGAAGTTCCTTGCCGGTTTTCGCTTTGAGGGCTGATTCCACCGCCCGGCACAACTCTATATGCCGCCCTGAGAATTGGTGTCGCGCCGCAATCTCAAATAGTTTCACGGTGCGCGGGTCAACATTATGTAACCTATGTCCAAAGCCGGGCATTCTCTTTTTTCTGGCGTTGAAGTCATCAACCAACTGATTCGCCAGCGAGGCTATATCACCCTCTTTTTTTGCCCATTCCTGCAGAATCTTTGCGGCCTGTTCAATGGCGCCGCCATGACTGTCGCCGATGGTCAGAATACCGCCGGCAATGGCGGCGTTGAGCGGATTGCCGCCGGAGATGACATTGCGCGTTCCCAGACTCGATGGCGGCGAGCAACCGTGGTCAACAGATGAAACCAGAATCGCCCGCATCATCTCCCCTTCCGCTTTCGACGGCAATTCTCCCTTTAAGATCAGAAATACCGTTTCGGCGAAAGAAAGACTCTCCATAATGTCGGTGATGTCATAGCCGCGGACCCGGATTCGCCCGGGACCGATATCGGTTATCGCTGAGACCCATTCGTTTTCCGCCATTTATCCTCCCTTTATTGAACTTGCGATGAATCAATCACCATCAGAGTGTCGGTTTTTACTCCCTGGTAGAACTGCCGGGCAAACTGATGCCAACCGTCTTCGAATCTCTTGAGGTCAACCCCGTAAAGTTGTCTGACCGATTCTTCAAACGTGGCAGTGGACTGCCAGAGCATTTTGAAGCGGTTGATGCCGAAATTGTAGGTCAGAAACGCTACCAGCGATGCCGCCTCCCAGTTGCGATAGAGGCTGTCGGCGCGACGATAACTTTCGTTATTAATTAAACTGTCCAGGGGAACATACTGCTTGATTTCCAGTAAGGAGACCGTGTTGTGGTGATAATCCTGATTGGAATAATCAAGCAGGGTCGATAAGCCGTCATGAAGAACCCGGAAATCGGTCATCCGTATATCCATTTTCCTAATCAGGTAGCGCGCCAGTTCCAGACCAAAAGGGGATTGCCCATCCCAGTGAATCTGATTCTCGGTGGAAAAGGGGACGGCACGCCCGGTCAATTTCATGCCGGCTTCCGGACTTTCATGAATATAGAAATGTATGGTGTCCCCGGGAATCTCCATTGCCAGATATTCACAATCCTCTTTAAGATATCGCTCGTAGGCTTCGGCGAAATCTGCCATTTCGTCTTTATAGATAGAATTTGAGGGATAATAGAAAACGAAATGGCGATAGGTATATTTGAGCCAGTCGGTATATTGCGGGGGCGGCTCCAGTTTCTTGCCGCAGCCGACAAAAGACAGGGTCAAAACGGACAGTGCCAGAAACTGCAAAATATATTTCATACAATCAGTAATCTCCTCACAAGAGGGACAAGATAGCAAGAGTGGTCGACAATGTCAAAATGATTTGCGTGATGATCTATTGTTTGAAGAGAAAGTATGCAAAATGGGGCTGAGGAGACTCAGCGCACTGCGATTTTCGTATAACGGAGCGCCTTGGAGGGGCAGAAATGGGCGCAGGCCGGGTCGCCTTTACAGAGGTCGCATTTGACGATTTCATTGTGGACTTCATCTACCAGCGCACAACCGAACGGGCAGGCGGCGATACATGCCATACACTTGACACAGCGGGCGACATCAAGGTCAATGGCGCCGGTCTCCTCGTTGCGGCGCAGGGCATCGAACATACAGGATTTGACGCAGGCAGCGTCATCACACTGGAGGCAGACCACCGGCACATATTTATCTTTTTCGTGCGTCAGAGGATAAATGCGGCTTCTTCCCTGCTTGAGGTTACGGGCATGGCTGAAGGCGCAAGCCAGTTCGCAGGTGCGGCATCCGGTGCAAAGCACGGGGTCAACAATGAAGCGGTATTTCATTTGAGAACCTCCTGAGCCGCCACGACGATTTTGCCCATAGTCTTCGCGGTCTCCGTTCGTTTGCAATCATCACATAGTTCGAAATATGCTGCCGGGAGATTCCGTTTCTTCATGAGGTATTCAGCGAAGTCACGAGTAATGGTCCTTTTTCCGCAGGTCCTGCACGATAGAAGTTCAAACTGCCGCTCCCAGATAGTACGAGTACTGTCAAGGTCTTGCCATTTAATAAAGCCGGTCGGACAAATATGAGCGCAACTGAGACAGCCAATACAGTCGGGCGGAGGTTGACGCAAAGGTCCGGAGACCTTTTTGTCATGACCGCGGTCCACGGCCGATATGGCGAAGCAGCCCAGTTCTTCGCAGATACGAGTGCAGGCGTAACACATGATACAATCGTCGCCGTCAGGTATCACGGGAAAACTGGAATGGGTGATGCCGTAATCTTCCGCCATCTTCTGAATAACTTCAGATTGAGAGCTGCGCGCCAGATACAGTTCCAGAATGGTCTTGCGTAGTTCCAGAAGTTGCGGAGTATGGGTACTGACGATTAAGCCTGGCTCAACGGGATAAAGGCACGACGTCACCGAGCGGGTCCAACCCTCCCATTCTTTCTTCGTAATTTCCACCATACAGAGACGGCAGGAGCCGCAAGGCTCGATGGCGTCATGATGGCAGAGGGCCGGGGTATCAATTCCCTGGCGACGTATCGCGGCGAGAAGCATCTCCCCTTCGTTAGCCTGAACCGCTTTGCCGTTTATAGTAATAGTTACCATCGTTCGCCTATTTAACTTCTATTGCATCAAATTGACAGACGGCATAGCATGAGCCGCACTGGTCACAGATTGCCTGATTTATGAAATGTTTTTTCTTTTTTTCGCCGGTAATGGCGCCAACGGGACAGACCGGAATACAGGCAAGGCAACCGGTGCAGGCATCAATGATTTCATATTTTATCAGAGCGCGGCAGACACCGGCCGGACATTTCTTATGATTAATATGGGCTTCATACTCTTCGCGGAAATGCTCCAGCGTGCTCATAAAGGGATTCGGTCCCGACTGGCCCAGACCGCAGAGCGAGCCCAACTGAATATATTTGGACAACTTTTCCATCAGTTCCAAATCGCCCGGTTCGCCCTTGCCTTCCGTGATTCTTACGCAAAGAGCGTGCAGTTGATACAATCCTTCCCGGCATGGGACACATTTCCCGCAGGACTCTTCCACGAGAAAACCGAGGAAATATTTAGCGACATCGACCATGCAGGTGCGGTCATCCATGATAATCATGCCGCCGGAACCCATCATGGAGCCGGCCTCGGTGAGGCTGTCGAAATCGACCGGCAGGTCGAGTTTGGATTCCGGAAGACAGCCGCCCGATGGTCCACCAGTCTGAACCGCCTTGAATTTGCGGCCATCGGGGATACCGCCGCCGATATCAAAAATGATCTCTCGAAGTGAGATTCCCATCGGGACTTCAATCAGCCCCGTATTGTTGATTTTCCCGGCGAGAGAAAATGCTTTAGTGCCGGTGCTTCGAGGAGTGCCAATGCTGGCGAATTTCTTACCTCCTTCATTAATAATCACCGGTACCGTGGCAAAAGATTCGACATTGTTAAGGACGGTCGGTTTGTCGTGGAGTCCTTTTATGACGGAGCGGATATACTTAGCGCGCGGCTCTCCGACTTCGCCGGCAACGGAGCGCATCAGGGCGGAGGATTCGCCGCAGACAAAGGCACCGCCGCCACGGGAAATCTTGATATCAAAATTCAAACCGGAGCCAAGAATATTCTTACCCAGTAAACCAAACTCGCGCGCCGCTTCAATTGCCTTCTGAAGATTCAGAATCGCCAGCGGATATTCTTCACGAACATAAATGTAACCGGAGATGGAGCCGACCGCATGAGCGCAGATAATCATCCCCTCCAGCACGGAATGGGGGTCTCCTTCCATGATACAGCGGTCCATAAAGGCGCCCGGGTCGCCTTCGTCACCGTTACAAATCACATAGCGGATATCGGAATCGACTTTACGGCAGGTTTCCCATTTTTTGCCGGTGGGAAATCCGGCGCCGCCACGGCCGCGGAGGCCGGAGGTTTTGACTTCGCTTATAACCTGCTCTGGCGTCATGGTCAAAGCCTTCGCCAATGCCTGATAGCCACCGACGGCGACATAATCTTTAATGTTTTCGGGGTCGATCTGACCGACATTGCGCAACCCGATACGCATCTGGTGAGAGTAAAATGGAATGTCAGCCCATTTTTCGATTTTTTGACTCTTGCCGGGAGTGGAATAAAGGAGTTTTGTAATAACTTCGTTTTTCTCCAGAGTCTTCTCGATTATTTCCGGCACCCCCTTCGCCTGTATCCTAGTATAGAAAAGACCGTCCGGTTCTATCGTCACTAAGGGTCCCTGAGTGCACAGGCCGTGACAGCCGGTCTTCTTAACCGCCTCAACCGTTATTCCTTTGATATTTCGCTGAGCGATATGGTTAAGAAAAGCATCATAAATGCGGTCTGACCCGGCGGCAAGACATCCCGGACCAAGGCAGACCAGTATCTTCCGCGGAAATTTCGCGGCTTCCTTCTGATACTCTTTCTGCAGTTGCGTTAGATGTTCGGCTGAGGTAATCCGCATATCATTTTATCCCCAGAAGTTTCCTGGTCTGGTCGCAACGAACTTTGCCATGATACTTATTGTTGACTATAATCACCGGCGCCATGGCACAGGCGCCGACGCAGTTGACCACTTCGATGGTATATTTCATATCCTTGGTGGTTTCGCCGGCTTTGATACCAAGATTGCTTTCAATCTGTTCCTGAACCAGTTTGGCGCCCTTGATATGACAGGCGGTGCCCTGGCAGATTCTAATAATTTTCTCGCCGCGAGGCGTGAGACTGAAAGCGTTGTAGAATGTCGAAACGGAAAAGACTTTGCTTAAAGGAACGCCGAGCGCTCTTGAGGTTGCCGTAAGCGCTTCGCAGGGGAGATAATGAAATTCCCGCTGGATATCCTGGAGAACGGCAATCAGGGCGCCGGGCTCTTTGGGACTCCGGTCGATTATTTCCTCTATTTTGGAAAGGTCATGCATCATATTCTAAATCAAACTTTCACTTTCTGCTGCAATTTCTCGGCCAGAGCGCGCCCTTCAGCGAGTGCGTGGCGGTTTATCTCCAGAAGCGCCTTCTTCTCCCCCATCTTCTCTTCGAGCATTTTCAGTATAGTATCAAATTTGACAATGTCACTCAAGATAACATAAGCGGCAAGCATTACCATATTGGCGGCTTTGGCGTCGCCGACCTTAAGGGCAATATCATTTGCCGGAATCAGGAATTCGGAAAGGTCATTTCGACCGGAGACGGTATCAATGAGAGAAGAATTAATAAGCAGCATTCCGCCAGACTTCACCAACGGACCAAACTTTTCAAGCGAGGGGCGATTGAACACGCAAGCGGCTTGCGGGTTGGTGATAATGGGAGAACCGATTCGATTCTCGGAGACCACCACTGTGCAGTTGGCGGTGCCGCCGCGCATTTCGGGACCGTAGGAGGGGATCCAGACTACCTGTTTACCCTCCGACATACCGGCGTAAGCCAGCAGTTGGCCTGCGGTCATAATCCCCTGCCCGCCAAAACCTGCCAATGTAACTTCCCGCTGGCGCATCCTATTTTAATTTCCCCTCAGGAGTTTTGAATGTGCCCAGCGGGTAGTACGGCATCATATTCTCTTCGAGCCATCGGGTAGAGGCCTCCGGGGCAATACCCCAGTTGGTAGGACAGGTGGAAAGGACCTCGACAAGAGAGAAACAGGTTCCCTTTACCTGATAACTGAAGGCTTTCTTAATCTTCTGTTTGGCGCCGATGGCATGCATAGGAGTATGAACCGCCGCCCGAGCGATATAAGCCGGGGTTGCCAGGCTGGATATCAGTTCCGCAACACGAATAGGGTACCCGGCCGTTTCAACGTTTCGCCCCATAGGAGAGGTAGTCGTTTTCTGAAGCGGCATGGTGGTGGGCGCCATCTGGCCACCAGTCATGCCATAAATAGCATTATTGACAAAAATCACGGTAAATTTCTCACCACGATTGGCGGCATGGATAATCTCGCCCATTCCTATCGACGCCAGGTCGCCATCACCCTGATATGTAAAGACAATCATGTCAGGTCGAAGCCGCTTGAAGCCGGTTGCCAGCGCCGGGGCGCGGCCATGAGGAGATTCCATGAAATCGACATTAAAATAATTGTAAGCGAGAACGGAACAGCCCACCGGAGCGACACCGACCGTACGCTCCCGAACAGCGAGTTCGTCGATGACCTCCGCCACCAGACGGTGAATGATGCCATGAGTGCACCCGGGACAATAATGGGTAATATTGCTGCTCAGCGCTTCCGGACGAGACAATATGGTGAGAAGGTCTTTTGTCATATTATACCTGCTTTTTCCGGCTCACCGATTCGAGTTGGCGCTTAACCGCATCTTTAACTTCATCCGGGGAGGGCACTATTCCTCCGGTGCGGCCAAAAAATCCTACCGGCTTCACGCCCACTACCGCCCGCTCAATATCTTCCACCATCTGACCCATACTCATTTCTATGGTCAAAAGAGCCTTAATATTTGGTTTGGATGCCTCTTCATATATTACTTTTTCCGGAAACGGGAATAGCGATATCGGTCTGAAAAGACCGACACTAATGCCCTCATCTGTCAGTTCATCAATAGCGGTCTGACATATCCGCGCCATCGTACCATAAGAGCAAATCAACAGCCGGTTGGAGTCATTGACATTATAGAGTTCCCAGCGCACTTCCTCTTCCTTGATAATTCTATATTTTTCCGCGAGAAGAATGCTGTTTTTCTCCAGCGCCACCGGGTCCAGGAAAAGAGATTTGATAATAAAGGGATTTCGACCTTTGGCGCCGGTCAAAGCCCAATCCTTTGGGGGAAGCGGCGGCTCCTGAACCTTGTCGGGGAATTCCACAGATTCCATCATCTGCCCAATCATACCGTCGCCGATCATCATAACAGGTGAGCGATATTTGTCTGCCAGATGGAATGCCAGCATCATCAGATCGACCGCTTCCTGCACGGACGAGGGGGCAAGGACAATCAGACGATAGTCGCCATGCCCGCCACCTTTGACAGCCTGGAAATAATCGGATTGCGCCGGCAGGATGCCGCCAAGGCCCGGTCCGCCGCGCATAATATTGACAATCACGGCCGGAAGATGCGCTCCTGCCATGTACGAGATGGCCTCCTGCATTAGACTCACGCCGGGGCTGGAGGAGGTGGTGAAGACCCTCTTGCCGGCGCAGGCAGCGCCGAAAAGCATGTTTCCGACGGCCACTTCGCTTTCCGCCTGAACAAAAACTCCCCCTACTTCCGGCAGACGTCGCGCCAGATATTCGGCGACCTCGCTCTGAGGGGTAATGGGATAGGCGAAATAATAGGTCGCGCCGGCGCAAACCGCCGCTTCCGCAATCGCCTCATTCCCTTTCATCAGTTTCTTTGCCATATAAACATCCGTCAGTATTCAAACAGCGCGAACTGCGTCCCGTGCGTTTTGACCTCAATGGCGGCGTCGGGACAGGTTATAGCACAGATGCGACAGCCGATACAATGGGTTGGTTCATGTACCTGAGCGCAGAAGTACCCTTTCTGATTCAACTCTTTTGACATCGAGATTATCTTCATAGGACAGGCATGGACGCAGAGTTCGCACCCTTTGCAATAGGTCTTATTTATTACGATGCCGGGCATATCATATTCCTTTAGAGAAGCCGCTTTTCCTCTCCCACGGTTTCAGCATCAGACGGGTAAGAGGTAAAACGGCACAATCAATGTCAGAGGGAGGAATCTGTTTCAGGACCTCTTCTTTACCACACAGAAACTGAAGCGGCAGACCGGTAACTTTTTCTACCTGACGGGCAAGTTTCAGCCCTTCCAGAATAATTTCCGGAGTTGTCTCATCAATCATATGACTGTTGGCAATCAAGCCCGTGAATTTCAACTTGCTTGACATTTCAATTCGTCTCATCGTATCTATGGTTCCGGCTACATCGGCGGTAAAGGGACGGCGACTATTGATAACCATTAACATCTGATAAGCGCCGGCAACAAAGAGGTCGGACAGCGAGCCCAGAGCCCGAGAACCTTGTGCGTCACCGCCAACATCCAAAATCAGCCGTCCGGTCCGCTCTTCGACCGCGCCTCTAATTTCAGGCAGGAGAATGGGGAGGTCGGCATAGGAATTCCCCCCTTTGGGCGCAATCAGACGAACCCCCAGGCGCTCCATCTCTTCCCTGGCTTCCCGCGAACGAAAATAAGGATTAACCAGGTCAAGGTCGGCAATGGTAATCTGGCTTTCTCCAGAAAGCGCCAGATAGCGAGTCAGATTGACCGAGATCTCGGTCTTGCCGCTTCCGAAACCGCCGACAATAATGAGAATTCCGGCAGGTAATGATGGATATCGCAAACTGTCGGTCATTGACAATAATTCTAAGCCTTTTGGCGGTATCATTCTCGACCAGTCCTCAATGCCCGGCTGTCGAAAAATAAGCATTCATCGGTAACAAAACTTGTCCTATTTTTCTAATATTAATATCGAACAATTCCGGACCCAAGTCAAGGATAATTGTGAAAAAAATCACGTGTCGTGGACAACTCTCTCAAGTATTCAAAGAAGTTATCGAACCGCTGATTCTTTTTTTGGCAATTCTCCCTAAATTCGATAGGACAATGTGAAATGGTCCAAAGAATCCAGGTCATTTTTCTTCTGCCGGAAGCAAGTCCGGGTCGGAAAGGAGAAGTCTTTCCGGCAAGGAGAGGGGGCGGTTGTTGTCAAAGCAGGCGTCGCGCCGTTGATATAATTGGTCTTTCAGCGCCTGGGGCAGGGAGACAAATCTATAACCGCTGGTTTTAATTGCCTGGAGAATATCGTCGATAAAATAGGCGTTTATCTTATTTGCCTGGAGTTTTAGAATATGCCGCGGTTGCCGTCCGATAAGCCTATGCGACATTTCTTCGGCCCGGCTGAGCGAACTCAAAATGTGACCGATATACTGGTCGCGCAGAGCCTTCAATTTGGCGGAATCCTGGGTATTCCCCAATTTTTCCAGTGACAGATTATAGACAAAATCTTCCGTAATAATCGAGGCATCCACAAGAGTTAACTTTTCTTTTCTGAAAAGCGCATACAATTCCTCTCGATTAGAGCGGCTGCTGCCGGCATAAAGATAAGGAAGCCGAAAGTATCGTCCTTTCTGCTCATAACTGTCGAGCAGGTTTTCCAGAATGTCACGCCCCTTAATAATGTCGTCAAAGAAGAAAGGCAGAGGGACATCATCAATACGTTGTCCCGAATAAGGGAGGGAACCGATGACATGACCATCATCAAGCCACCTTGCAATCAGTTCCCAGTCCTTGTTGATAAATTCGCCGACCACGAATCCGGCCGCCTTTATTTCATTTTTCTTGAGAGATGACAGGATGTGACGGTTGATTTCCTTCCGTTCGGCGGCGCTGTAAGTTGGCTCCGCCGGCAGATTGTCAAAAGTGATAGCGATGCTTTTTTGAGCCGGCCCGGATTCTTTAGAGGACGATTGACCTGTCAGACTGCGGCTGGCGAGAAGCAGGGCTATCATTAAAAAAGAGAATGCGAATTTCTTCATCCTTTTAGATGTAAGTCAAAGAGCCCTCTTTGGTCAACTAAAATTAAGAAGCGCGGAAACTTCTATCCGCGCTTCGTGAAACCATTGCCCTTATAGGTTACTGGCAGAGCGGTTCAGGTCCGTTCTTGAAAAGGTACCCTATCAGGTAGGTGCCGTCCAGAATATTGACGGCGCCGTTGCCGTTGGCATCGGCCGCTTCCAGCGGCTGTGGAGCCGGGCCTCCTTTGTAGAGGAACGCCAGGATAGCAGTGACATCGAGAATATTAACAGCGCCGTTTCCGTTGGCGTCACCGCACGTATAAGTGACCATATCCCTCACCACTGTCATGCCGATACTGGAAAAATCGCCCCATTGATTTTCGGCGTCTTTCGCTCTGACCCGGTAATAGTAGGTACCGTTGGTCTTATTGAGGAACTGGTAAGTGGTGTCAGGTATGGCTGAAGAAATCAGCGTCTGAATGCCATATGCCTCCACCGGACAAATATCATCAAAGTATATTCCCTCTTCCAGCACGTAGGCGTCAGTTTCGTAACCAAAACGAATAAATACATTATTGCCGACAAATGACGACAAATCGAATTTCGCTTCCACCCAGCCGACCGAGGCTCCGGTGATACCATGTCCGCGGTTGTTACCGTTGGGATTATTGATGGTGGTGATGTTGCCCGGGATAGGCTGAAATGAGATGCCATCGAGCGAGACTTCAATATATCCATAATCGAAATCGGTTTCAATGTCATAAAAAGTCCAGAAACGGAGGGTGTCGTTGGGAAGTACCAGGACAGGATTTTGCGCGGTGAAATACTTAACGCTGCTGTTCTGGGCGCCCGAATAAAAACTGGAATTGCTGGAATGATAGCGGGCGCTGGAGAATACAAAACCGTTATTGAGCCAAGCGTTCCAGTTCTTGGCGGAATCAACGACTCGGCCTTTATTCTGCATCTCTATCAATTCGAATTGTACAGCCGGGTTCAAGGTATCGTCATGATTCCAATCGACGGTATAAGAAGCGGCATCAACGGTATCGGAAAGGACCAGGGTTGGGGCTTGCGGAGCCCTTAGTTGGTAAACTCTTTCCGCCACGCGGGCGATGAAGAGATTGGGTTGAAGGTTCTCTGAGATGAGTGCTGCCACACGATTCAAGGGGGGCCAGAAATTATCGCTGTAACTGCCTACTTCTAATGTGATGGCAAAATTCTTATTCTTGGCTGTCTGTTCGCCGTACCCCCAGTCGTCGCTATCTCCGTTGACAAGGTAAAGCGTCCAGGAAGGTCCGGGGGTATAGCCGTTAAATGCGGCAATGGAGTCCCCCATCTGCTCAAAGATGTCGTTATCAGACGTTACGGAGCGGACAAATCCCCAGGGCCAGAGCACCAGATTGGAATAGGAATGATAATAGACGGTAATCACAAAGTCGTGAGCGATGATAAAATCGCGGATATTCTGTGTCTCCGGTTCCGAGAAAGGTTCGGTACCGCGATATGTGTTCTGACTGCCATCCGGGGAGGAGCCGATATTATCGTATCCCCAGGCGTAGCCGAAATTGCGATTCAAATCGATTCCAAAGGAGCCATCGCCGTTGTTGCGGCGATTCTTGCGCCATAATCCTCCCCCGGAGGGGGCGATGACTTCATTATGGAAATATCCGTCAGGATTGACAACCGGCACAAACCACATTTCGCGATTATCAACCAGATAAGTGACCTGTGGGTCGACACCGTAATTGCCCAGAAGATAATCCATGTAATAGAAGAGGACTTCCGGCGTTATCACTTCGCGGGCGTGGATCGCAGCGGTGTATAATATCTCAATTTCATCCTCGTCGACATTGGGGTTGTCGGAGATCTTCACCGCCCAGGTGGGGCGGCCTTCGATAGTCTGACCAATGCTAACTTTATCAGAGACCAGTTCCGGATAGAATATGATCAACAGGTCGATATAATCATTAATCTCGCTCAGGGTTTTATAGCCGCCCATATCTTTAGTGGCGAGGCGCGCCCGGCTAAAAGCCCCAAAATCGGCAATAACTGTCTCGGTCCGGTAACCGAGCGCCTGGAGTTGGGACAATTCGGTGGAATCGGTCAGTATCTCGATGTAGTTTTTCTCCTCCCAGACCTGGTCAAGGTGGAGCGAACGAAGTTGCAGGTATTGCGCCTTAGTGTCGATAAAGACACGAACTTGCATATTGGGCAGTTCGACTGCCGCGGTATTGCTACCACAGACAGCAAGAAGGATTAAAAAGGCGGCGATTGACAGGCGAGTAATCATGCGGTGCTCCTGATTGGCGTAAAATTTCTTAAGATAATATAGATAAGGAATCGGCTTTTCAAAGCGGAAATTCAGGTAAAAAGAAAACCCGCAGACTTTGGAACTGCGGGTCACTTTTATGCGGAAGGGGGGATTTGAACCCCCACGCCGTGAAGCGCCACCCCCTCAAGATGGCGTGTCTGCCAATTTCACCACTTCCGCAAGTCGTAAACTTCCTCTATTTGCCGCCACCTTCAGGAGGTGTGGCAGGTGTCCCAGACGGCTCTCCAGAAGGCTGTTGCGGGGTTTCTCCCGGCTGAGACGGTAACTGACCCGGTTGACCCTGCTCTATAGGTAGTTGCTGCTGTTGCGCCTGACGTTCCAGTTCCTTAGCTGCTTCCCTTGTAACCGCGGATTCAGCGGCAGTTGCTTGAGCGCCGGTGCGATCGCTGGACATATAAGCGAGGGCGCCGCAATTAATCATAAATACTATTGCCAGCACCGTAGTCGATTTGGAGAGAAATGACGCAGCGCCTCGTCCTCCAAATACCGCTCCAGTCAAACCGGAACCGCCGCCGCCAAAGGCGCCTGCCAGACCCTCCCCTTTCGACGACTGCATTAAAACCACGATTATCAGGAGTATGCAGACCAGGGTGTGAAAAATCACCATTGCCGTAAACAATTCTTATTCCTCCGTTTCAAGCATTATTTCAGTATCAAGCCGACTTTATAATCTTTGTGAACTGGTCAATCTTAAGGCTGGCGCCGCCAACCAGAGCGCCGTCGATATCCGGCATGCTCAATAATCCGTGGGCGTTTTCGCCGGTAACAGAACCGCCGTAGAGAATTGAAACCTGCCGGGCGAGTTCCGAATACCTCTTCTCCAGACGCTCTCGTATAAAGCGGTGTACCTCCTGAGCCATTTCCGGTGTTGCCGTTCTGCCGGTACCAATTGCCCAGACCGGCTCATAAGCGATGACAACCTTGCGGAATTCTTCCTCACTCAAATTTGCCAGGGAGCCATCCAGTTGACGTCCTACAACCTCTTCCGTTTTACCCTGTTCACGCTCTTCGAGTTTTTCACCTATACAGACAATTGGGATAAGTCCTGTCTTAATCGCCAGTTTGACTTTCTCATTGACTATCCCGTCACTTTCGGAAAAGTACTCTCTTCTTTCCGAGTGTCCCAAAATAACATAGGAGACCCCTATTGTCAAGAGCATGGCGGGAGCAATCTCCCCGGTAAAAGCGCCCGATTCCTTAGAATACATATTTTGAGCGCCAAGGAAATAAGAATGCCCTTTCAAAAGTCTGGCTACTTCGCTCAAGGCGGTAAACGGCGGGCAAAGCACCACACGGGGATTATCGACATGCCCCACGCTGCTTATCAGACCTCTTACCAGTTCCAACGCTTCCGGGTTGGTCTTGTTCATTTTCCAGTTGCCGGCGATAATCTTGAGTCTCATATAACTCTCTTAGTTCGGTGAATCCGTTAGTGCCGCCACACCGGGAAGAATCTTTCCTTCAAGAAATTCCAGGGAGGCGCCGCCGCCGGTGGAAATGTGAGTCAGTTTGTTGTCAAGTCCCCGCCGGCTGACGGCGGCGGCGGAATCTCCCCCGCCGACTATAGTGGTTGCCCCCTTTGAAGTCATTCTTGCCAGTATATCTGCCACGGCGTAGGTTCCCCTGGCGAACTTCTCGACTTCAAAAACACCCATAGGACCATTCCAAATGACCATTCGTGCCGGTTCCAGTTCATTCTGGAACAGAGTGATTGTCTCGGGACCGACATCAAGCCCTTTCATATTATCCGGGATATCGTCGATAGAGACAACTGAACTATGCGCCGTTTCGGAGACATCATCGGCAACGACACAGTCAACCGGCAGAATCAGTTTCAAACCCTTGGCATTTGCGTTATTCAGAATCTGACGAGCCAGATCGATTTTATCTTCCTCCAAAAGCGATTTTCCGATTTTCTTATTCATTGCCTTGAAGAAGGTAAACATCATTCCGCCGCCAATCAGGATGGCATCAACTTTATCCATCAGGTTCTGAATTACATCGATTTTCCCTGAGATTTTGGCTCCTCCCAGAATGGCGACAAAAGGTCTTTTGGGGTCGTGAAGGGCGCCTCCGAGATATTTCAATTCCTTTTCCATGAGGAATCCGGCGGCAGAGGTCTTGATGAATTTGGTAACACCCTCGGTGGAGGCATGGGCACGGTGCGCGGAGCCGAAGGCATCATTGACATAGACCTCCCCCAGTTTAGCCAACTGGGCGGCGAATGCCGGGTCGTTTTTCTCCTCCTCCGGGTGAAAACGGAGGTTTTCCAGCAGAAGAATCTCACCATCTTTGAGGGCATGAACCATCTGAACCGCTTCCGGTCCGACACAGTCGGGGGCGAAGCCAACTTTCTTGCTCAAGAGTTCCCCCAGACGAGTCGCCGCCGGTTTCAACGACATTTCCAGCACCGGTTTTCCTTTGGGACGGCCCAGATGACTGCAGAGAATCGCCCGCCCGCCATCATCCATAATCTTCTTAATGGTCGGGAGAGTTTCTTTGATGCGGCGGTCATCGGTTATCTTGCATTCTTTGTCGAGGGGGACATTGAAATCGACCCGCACCAGAATCCGTTTCCCTTTAAGGCTGATATCGGCAATCGACATCTTCTTCATATTCATCCCTTCTATTAAAAAGCCCCGCCGGAAAGCGGGGCTCATAGATTCAGAGCATTTTTTCCAGCATCTCTTTCATTCTGACGGAGAATCCCCATTCGTTATCATACCAGGAAAATACCTTGGCGAAGTTTCCTCTGACCGAGGTTAACTCCGAGTCCAGAATGGAACTGTGGGGATTACCGACAATGTCAGAAGAGACAATCGGTTCGGTGCAGTATTGCAGAATCCCTTTCATAGGACCGTCCGCCGCCTTCATGAATGTGGCATTGACCTCATCCTTGGTGGTTTCTTTGCTCAGAATTACAGCAAGGTCAACCAGGGAGCCATCCGGAGTAGGAACACGGATAGCGATACCGTCCATTTTGCCTTTGAGAGCGGGGAGCACTTCGGAAATCGCCTTGGCGGCTCCGGTCGATGTAGGAATCATGGAAAGCGCGGCGGCGCGAGCGCGGCGCAGGTCTTTGTGCGGCAGGTCAAGAATCCGCTGGTCGTTGGTATAGGAATGTATAGTTGTCATCAATCCTTTTTCAATTCCAAAATTGTCCAGAAGAACCTTGGCAATCGGCGCCAGGCAGTTGGTCGTGCAACTGCCGATGGAGATGACATCATGTTTGCTTTTGTCATAATCTTTATCATTGACGCCTAATACGTATGTGCCGTCATGCCCCTTGGCGGGCGCCGATATCAAAACCTTCTTCGCACCAGCGGTGATATGCTTTGCGGCGTCATTCTTGTCCTTCATTATGCCGGTAGATTCGCAAATGACCTGCGCCCCCAGTTTTCCCCAGGGGAGTTTCGACGGGTCCTTTTCGGCCGTTACCGGGATTTTCTTACCGTCAACAATCAGATTACTGGAATCATATCCGATTTCACCCTGGTATTTGCCATGAATGGAATCGTATTTTAGCAGGTGCGCCAGAGTAGCGGCGTCAGTGATATCATTAATCCCGACAATTTCAAGTTTGGAATTACGGGCGGCCCGGAAAACGAGACGTCCGATTCTTCCAAATCCGTTAATTCCCACTTTAATTGCCATCGCATTCCTCCTTGAAAATATTCAATATCGTCGCTTTGAATGGAAAGTGTAGGCAAGCCCTACCGAGAGTTGCCATCCCGAATAATCTTTTATACCGACCAGGGGGCTGCTGAATTTGACCGGCAGATATTTGAAATTAGCCAATAAGCATATCTGCTCCGCCACCGGAAAGTCGATCCCTCCGCCAAGCGTGTAAGTAAGTTCGGTCTCGCTTTCGTCGGTAAACTCAACACCATAATAATAATCGATGCCGCTGCGGCTGGCGTGAATGATACCGCCGCCAAACTGGAAGTAGGGGTGAATAGCGATATTCCGAATCTGCGCCAGCGGATACAACTTCCCTGTCAGGAATACCGGGTAAATATTGACAGAGCCGAGAAGCACGTCCTCGCGGGTCAGATATTTGAAATCACCGCGGCTAAAAATACCTATCGAAATCTCCGCTGCGAATGAGGGCGCCAGACGGTGCGCATAGAAAAATTCGCCATAAAAACTTGACTTGGAGGGCTCAAAACGGTCGCCGTCAGTCTCGACGGTGGTCTTATCACCGGTTGAAGTCCAGACGCCGAGTCTGCCGCCGGCCGAGTGCATCTGAAGATAATCATTACTGACAATCTCCACGGCAAAAAGAGATGCCGGCAAGAGAAGAACGGCTGCAAATACTATCCGGAGAAAGCACCTCATGCCTATTTTAACCAAAGAATACCTCGGCGGTTTCAATCATT
Organism: Ignavibacterium sp.; assembly: GCA_020724775.1. Classification (GTDB taxonomy): domain Bacteria; phylum Zixibacteria; class MSB-5A5; order GN15; family PGXB01; genus DYGG01. The sequence goes on from DYGG01000003.1 coordinate 27,361, forward strand.
TCCGGATCGATGGTTTTAATTCTGGAGACGACATCTTTGAGCGGATAGGGCACAATTTTCACGCCCTGTAATGCCACCATCTGGCCAAACTGGCCATTATGCACCAGGTCGATGGCATGGACGCCGAAGCGCGTCGCCAGCACCCGGTCAAAGGCGGTAGGAGAGCCGCCCCGTTGAATATGCCCGAGGATGACCACCCTGGTTTCAAAACCGGTACCGGCTTCGATCAGTTCGGCCAGTTTATAACCGATGCCGCCCAGACGAACATGGCCGAAGGCATCAAGTTTCTTATCCTGCAGCACCAGTTCTTCTTCCTGTGAATCGGGGGACATTTTGATTTTGGCGCCCTCGGCTACCACCACGATTGAGAAATCCTTCCCCCGGCTATGGCGCCGATTTATCAGTGTGCAGACGTTGCTAACGAAAGTAATCTTTTCCGGAATAAGAATTATATCGGCGCCGCCGGCGATACCTGACTCGATAGCTATCCAGCCGGCATGACGTCCCATGACTTCCACCACCATAACACGGTTATGGGCTTCGGCAGTAGTATGCACGCGGTCGATAGCCTCGGTGGCGATATTGAGCGCCGTATCGAACCCAAAGGTCCGGTCGGTGCCCATAACATCATTATCGATAGTCTTCGGCACCCCCACCACTTTCATACCGTCCTGATAAAGTTTAGCCGCAACTCCCAGTGTGTCCTCGCCACCGATAGCAATGAGGGCGTCTATATTGTGCTTCTTGAGAGTGGCTTTTATAGTATCAACGCCGTTTTCGACCTTGAAAGGGTTGGTGCGGGAGGTTCTTAAAATAGTCCCTCCGCGATGCAGAATGCCGGTAACATCAACGAGACTCAAGGGCTTAATCTTGTCCTCTTTCATAAGACCCTTCCAGCCTTCAAAAATACCGAGTATCTCATAGTTATAATTGAGGATTCCTTTTCTAACTATAGCGCGGATTACGGCATTAAGTCCCGGACAATCGCCCCCGCCAGTCAACACGCCTACTCTCATTTAATCCTTCTTTCCTAATATTAAATTTAGCCAGTAATTATAGTTGCAATAAGTTGCTCTGTCAAGATTCAATTCCCCTGCCGGGCAAGCATGCGGGTTATAGTGACGGAAGCAGGTACAATTTCTGATTTCTATAGTCAAAGATGATGGTGTATTGCCTTAACGCCATAGTCCCAAGATTTCCATCAAGTTCGCTTGATTTCAGGACTCCCGATTCTCCTTCGACAATCAGCAACTGCGGTTTGTCAATCTCCAGACTTCCAATTTTCAGTTTGCTGCCGAGAGCAGATTTGGTGCGACTGGAGCCACCAATTCCGCTGACTCGACCGCTCACTTCTCTGATATCGGTAAATCGGCTAACGAGATTATTCCTATCCACGAACGGTTCATGTAAAATGACCCCAAAAGCGCTCCCCAGGTCAACCAAGAACCTGCCTTTATATCCATCTATGATGACATCTACAGCAGGCACTTTCGATATAAGACTCAGAGGGACAGCAAATTGCGAGTCCGGCGCGATAAATGACGGAGGGTTGTAAAAAATTAGATGCTGCTTGCCGAAGTCAACTTTTGCCGGCATCCGGGACAGAAGGTCATAGCCAATCAGCCCTCCCAATTCTCCTGGAGAGGCCAACGCCAATTCGGATAGGTCGACGACGGCCGCAATTTGATTAAATAAACGAACCTCCCCTATAGTCAATGAATCGATGACCGCTACGGAGGCGGAATCGTATCCCCCGATTCCCTTGGCAGGAAATCGGCCTTCCGATATCAGCCCTTTACGGCGCGCGAATTCCTTGTCAATTATGTTAATGCCGGCGCCGGAATCCAGCATGAAGAAGACTTCATCATCGTCGTTGACTCTCACTTTAACATAGATATGACCCGCCTGGTAATGAAACGGCACAATTACAGAGTCATTGCCGGGTGGATAACTGAAATCGACTTCAGATTCTCTTGACAATCTAAAAGTACCGGGATTTATTTCGAGATTGCAATCAAGCCGGGAAACCGCTATTTCGGAATTCATTTGCGGAAGGGATGCCTCGGTGACATATCGAAAGGGGAATTCCGCACCACAGACCACTCGGAATTGGGAGAGATAAGTGACGAGAGTGACTTCATCGAGCCTTTCGGCCGTAAGTTCAATCCTTTTTGTATTCTGATTCAGAAAAATCCAGAGCGAATCTCCCCCCTCCGGAAGCGCCAGAAAGAGATGATGGTTGGCGGAGTTGACCAGAGTATCTTTCAGATGGAGACATCTGCCTGCCATTCTGCCAATGTCAAGATATGACTCTCCTGCCAGATAGGCGGCATTGATGATTTTCTTCCTTTCATTTCCGCTGAGAATCACGATTTGCTGATTCTGGTCAAGAGTCCAGGCGACGGTGCCATCAAAGCCCTGGGAGATCTTCATAGGACCGAGGGTATAGGAGGCAAGGAATTTGTCCGGCGCCTGATAGAGAATCTCGATATCACCGTTCAGTCCATAGACTGACGCCTTGCCGTTCTGCCGATAATTAGTTATCTGCGCTACCGAATCGGCGTATCCGGGCGGAAGAACCATTTCTATAGTCATGGCTCGGGAGTTGTCTGCAAAAAACGTAAGCAGAAGAGCAACACCGAAGGAAATCGACGGCCGCGATATCACTTAATACTCCGACCTGTGATAATCAGCCAGGACGATGATTCCGATGAGAGTCCAGTTGAGCAGAAGCGAAGTGCCGCCATAACTGAGGAACGGCAGAGGAAGACCTGTGACCGGCATGAGGCCGAAAGTCATTCCGACATTGACAAAAAATTGAAAGAAAATAATGGTGAGAGCCCCCCAGACCAGGTTGGAGGTGAATTTGGAGCGACAGCGGGAGGCGATTCTGATTCCTCGATAGAATATAAAGCCAAAAAGCAATACAACTGTCAGGGTGCCGACAAACCCGAATTCTTCTCCGAGGACGGAAAAGACAAAGTCGGTATGCCGTTCGGGAAGAAATTTCAACTGGCTCTGCGACCCCTCGAGATACCCTTTTCCGATTATCCCGCCGGAGCCGATGGCGATTTTCGACTGAATTATCTGATAACCGGCGCGCTGGGGGTCTCGCCCCGGATCGAGAAAGGTAATGACACGCAGTTTCTGATAATCTTCAAGATGATTCCAAATGAAAGGAGTAATCATTCCGAAGGCGAGATTGGAAATGAAGACAATTACGCCGAACAGAATCCCCGGCTTGAGAACCAGCATGAAGATGATTAGAAGCACAAGATATATGACCCAGGTGACCCAGTGGAAAGCGGCAACAAGAGAAACAAGAGGTGAAATAATCAGAATCAGATATGCCGGAGATAAACCGGACCAGAACCAGAGGCTGAAAAGAAGGACGACAAAGACAAGCGAAGAGCCGAGGTCGGGTTGCTTCATTACCAGAAGCGCCGGAATAAATGCCAGCATCGCCGAAAAAGCGAGCCGTCGTTTAGACTGAGGCGGTAGTTTGGTGTAGGCAAAAAATCGGGAAAGAGCCACGATTAGTGCCAATTTGGCGATGTCCGAGGGCGATACACTCATAAATCCCAGGGAGAACCAGCGCGAGGCGCCCATGCGGGTCTCTCCGGCTACCAACACAAGTGCCAGCAGAAGGAGGGCTAAACCATAAAGCGGATAGGCAATGAAATCGATTACCCGCACCGGAATATGAATTACTGCATTGAAGAGTATAATGGCAAGCAGAAGCCAGATTGACTGCCTCATATAGAAATTCAGCGAGGAGCCGGTGCTGCTGTCGTAATGGGCGGAATAGATCAGCAAAATACCGATTAGAGAGAGTCCGGCGGTCGCCAGGACGAATTTCCAGTCAAGGCTCTTGTAATCAACTGTCATTCCGAAACCAGGCTTTCCGCGACATTGTGGGCAATAACATTATGGGTGGAATCGCCGAGAAGATATCGTTTAATAATCTTGCCAGCCAGAGGGGCGGCGACTTCGGAACCGTGGCCGGCATTCTCCACCAGGGCACAGACCAGAATTTTGGGGTCGTTTGACGGCGCATAGCCGACAAACCAGGAGTGATCTTTACCATGGGGGTTCTGCGCCGTGCCCGTTTTGCCCGCAATGGTGTAATATTTATTGCGCAATCCTTTGGCTGTTCCGCGGTCGCCCTGCACCACCAGTTCCAATGAACGCGAAAGAACCGAAATTGTATTATTGGCGAAGGGCAGAGTAAAAGACAGGCTTGGTTCGATTTTCTGAATGGCTTTCCCGGGATACCGAATTTCCTTGAGCAGATGCGGCTTGAAAACTTTCCCGCCATTTGCCAGACCGGCATAAAACTGCGTCAGTTGAAGGGGCGTAACAATGAACTCCCCCTGTCCGATGGCTATATTCAGAATCAAAAGTTTGGACCATCGGTTCTGGCCAAAGGCTTTGTCATAATAGGCGCGGCTTGGCGCAATCCCGGAGAGTTCGCCGCTGATATCGATGCCGCTTTTCCTGCCAAAACCGCTCTTTACGGCAAATTCATTCCAGGCGTCTAAACCGAGAATCTGCCCTACCTGATAGAAGTAGACGTTGCAGGATTGCTCAACAGCGTGATAGAGGTCTAATCGTCCATGCCCCTGTTCCTGCCAGCATTTGAACACGCGATTTCCAAAGCGCATTCCGCCACCGCAACCGCGAAGCATGGTCTCGGGTGTTAAGACCCCTTTTTCGAGGGCGGCGCCGGCAGTAAGCAGTTTCGCCGTGGAGCCGGGCGGATACATGCTGGAGGTGGGGCGGTTGAGGAGCGGATGGCGCGGGTCATCAATAATGCTGCGCCAGACATCATCGGGGATGACGCCGGAAAACAGGTTGGGGTCGAGTCCCGGAAATGACGCCAGCGCCAGAATTTCCCCCGTGGTCGGGTCAAGCGCCACCACTCCCCCGCTCGACTGCAAACTATCGTAAAATCTGACAATTTCCCTCTGAAGAGCGGCATCGATGGTAAGCACCAGGTCGGCGCCCGGCACGGCCGGAACCCTTTCCCTGCCGCCGTAAGTCCCGATTATTTGCCCGCGGGCCGATACCTCAATGAAATCGGTGCCTTCGATTCCGCGCAGTTCGCGGTCATAAGCCTTCTCAATCCCTTTCTTCCCTATTAACCGTCCCGGACGATAACCCCATTGTGATTCTTTGTCGATTTCATCCGGCGCTACTTCGGCAATGTATCCGATAAAAGTTTCCGCGGAAATTCCTTCGACATATCGTCGTACTGATTCAACACTATAAGTTACGCCGGGAAAATGTTCGCTATTCTCTTCCAGAGCCGAAATGACGCTGATATCCTGGTCCCTGAGCACAGCGGCCGGGATATATTTGCTAATGAAGTTGGCGTTCAGTTTCTGTTTTATAGCAGAGGTGTCCGCTCCGGTCAACCCCGCCAGACGCGGAAGAGTGACCTCTTTTGCCATCTCCATAGGCACTATGGAGACCGTGAAGGAAAGGCGGTTGTCGGCAATCATCTCCTTATTGCGGTCAAAAATCACTCCCCGCTTCGGTATGATCGGTCTGATGCGGATGCGGTTTTCCTCCGATTGCGCCAGAAAGGATTTATATCTGATGATTTGGTGATAAAACAGCCCCGATATGATTGTCATTAGGGCAATAACCAGTAAAACGCTTGCCAATCTGGCGCGACGGTCTTTCTCTATGAAGTACGCAGACATCTCAAGCGCTTTCCTTGACCCTTCGCGGCGAAGCGATTATCTCCGAAATCACAAAATATGCCCAGGCAAAGATCAAAGTATAGAGGACTCCCGGGAGAACGGAACGATAGAATAGATAGAATAGGTCCTCTCCCTCAGCAATAATGCTAATCAGCAGTCCGTGAAGCAGCAGAAAGAAGCCAAGCAGGGTCAATTTGGACATCGAGGTTTCGAGATTGAGACGGGAACTGAGGTTCTTTATAGCCAGAGCAATCAGTCCAAGCACAAGAATTTCCCAGGGCATGACGGCAATATAGGGAGTGGAGACGACCACAGCCGTCACGATGGCGAACCAAAGCGCCACTGTCTCGCTCTTGCGAAACGCAACCATAATGACCAGCAGCGCGGCAAAGTCAATAGTTACGCCATAGATGGAAAGCATATCGGCCAGGATGGTCTGATAGAAGGCGAGAGCGAAAAGTCCGGCTATATATAGAATCAGAGTCATATTCAGTTTTCCATCAGTACATATAATTCGTCAATCTCAAAGAAATTTACAGCGGGACGCAGGTTTACCTTCTTGATTATTTCACCGGCGTTGGCATAGACCGAATCGACCTGGGCAATGGCCAATCCGGGGGGATAGACACCGCCCAGCCCCGAGGAAATTATCAGGTCGCCTTTCTTGACTTGAGCGTCAGCGGGGAGGTTATCCATATACAAACCCCGTCTTGGGGCAAAGCGGACAATGCCGATCTGGCGGCTTTCCCCCACCCGTCCCGAAACGGCGTTGGAGGGGTCGGTGAGCAGTTGGACAGTGGCATAGTTGGTCATGACATCGACTATTTTACCCGCCAGACCGTAACGATTAACCACCGCCAGGTTTGCCCTGATGCCATCATTGGAGCCTTTGTTTATGATGGCGGCGACAGGATATAACTGTTGATACAAGGAGATGATTTTCACCGGGACCAGCCGGAAATTATCGGGCGGTTCGAATCCGAGAAGTTCGCGGAGCCGCTGATTTTCGCGCCGGGCTTCGTTAAGCCAGACCAACTGCAGAGAAGTCTCGGTCAGTTGCCGTCGCAGAAAGCGATTCTCCTCGGCGACATTCTGCAACTCCTGGATATGACTTTTGAGGCGAAAAAAAGGAGAGTAGAAAACAGTCGCCGAAATTTTGGCGAGACTTATACGAACCGGGTCATTGATGACCGTGACCAGCAGAAGGAAGGCAGCCGCCAGAATGTAATTGAGGATACGACGATTTTTATGGAAAATCGTCGAGAACCATCTCATAAATTAAACGCCTCCGTGCGTTGCCGTCGATTATTCGATGGCATCAAGCATTTGCAGCAGTTCCCCCGGAGAAGTAACAGCCATCATCTTGTTGCGATTTTCCTCCGACTTCATGATATAAGAGAGGCGTGCCATGACATTCAGATGAGCGCCTATGGCATCTTCGGGGGCGGCAATCAGAAAGAAAAGATGCGCCGGTTTGTGGTCCATGGCATCGAATTCAACTCCTTTATCGGAGCGGCCGAATGCGATGACAATCCCCTTGGTGGCTTTGGTTTTGGCGTGCGGAAAGGCCACCCCGTAACCAACTCCGGTCGTGACCAGATTTTCCCTTTCCCGGACATCCTGCAAGAGTTCCGCCGAGTCTTTGACCAGATTCGATTTGGACGCCAGTTCTACCAGTTCCTTTAGAATTCCGTCCTTGGTAGTCGCCTTGAGATTAAAAGTAATTAAGTCTTCGGAACAGAATTTGGATAGTTTCATATTTACCTCAATCAATATTTTTCCGCTTCCTCGATTAGTAGGATGGGCAGGTCATCTTCCACCCGATAAATCAATCTGCATTTTTCGCACTTCAGTTTCTCGGGATCCGGCAGATAAATCAAGGTTCCTTTGCACTGGGGACAAACAATCAGTTCCAGCAAGTCTTTAGAAAGGCTCATTCAATCCTCCGCAATCCGAAAGACCCCCATCCGGCGGAATTTCATTAAACGATTCTGAAGCAACTGGTCCTGAGGAAGGGTCTGCAATTCATCCAGGGCGCTTACGATTTCGTTTTTGACGGATGTCGCCATGCTTTTATAGTCATTATGCGCCCCGCCGGGAGGCTCTTTGACTATCTTGTCAACAATCTGCAAATCCATCAGGTCATCAGCGGTCAATTTCAGCGCTTCCGCCGCCTGTGGCGCCTGGGCGGCATCACGCCAGAGTATCGCTGAACAGCCCTCCGGGGAGATTACCGAATACCAGGAATACTCCAGCATGAAAATCTTATCTCCAATGCCAATACCAAGGGCGCCACCGGATGCCCCCTCCCCGATGATGACTATCACAATCGGCACGGTCAGAACTGCCATTTCGCGAAGATTTCTGGCAATTGCCTCGGCCTGTCCCCGCTCTTCCGCACCGATACCGGGATAAGCGCCCGGGGTGTCTATCAGGATTACGATCGGCTTGTTGAATTTTTCAGCCAGTTTGAATAGTCGCAATGCCTTGCGGTAGCCTTCAGGATGCATCATCCCGAAGTTGCGCAGGAGTTTCTGCTTGGTATCGCGCCCTTTCTGCTGACCTACAATCAGCACCGGCCGCCCTTCCAATTTGGCAAATCCGCCCACCAGCGCTTTGTCATCGGCGAAGTAGCGGTCGCCGTGAATTTCAATAAAGTCGGTGGTCATCAATTCTATATAGTCGAGGGTATGAGGGCGGCGCGGATGGCGCGCCAGTTGAACTTTCTGCCAGCGGGTCAGACTGGAGAATATCTCCTCCCGCATTTTATTGACTTTGGACTGCAAAGAAGAGATTTCTTCGGATAACTGTATATTCGAGCCGGCGGCAAAATCTCTCATATCGGAGATTTTTTTCTCCAGTTCCAGGATTGGTCGCTCAAACTCAAGGCAAAGTTTGTCCTGCATATTCAATCGCCGTTACGAGACGGCTTATTCTCCTTGCGAATTTTGCCCATTAAGATAAAAAATAATATAAAAATTACAACCATAAAAAGGATGAGCAAGCCCAGAAGGAGAACTCTCTCAAAGTAGAACATTATGACAGCGACGGTCCCCAAGAGTATCCCGGAGAGATAGAAAAGATAAACCACCTGGCGTTGTGAAAGACCGAGATATGCCAGATAATGGAAAATATGCCGTCGGTCGGCTTTCATGACATCTTTTCCGGCGGCAAAGCGCCGCAGGAAGGAGGAGCCGATTTCAATCAAGGGGACGCCGAGCACCATGAGTGGCAGAAAGAGAGCGGCGGCAGTGAAAGATTTAATGGGGACAATCAATGAAATGAAGGCAAATATATATCCGATTAAGAGAGAGCCGCCATCGCCGAGAAATATTTTCGCGGGATGTCGATTAAACAGCCAGAAAGCGAGAATGGCTCCGGCGAGGGTCAGGGAAATTGCCACCACTGATGAAATTTCAAAGAGGAATCCGATAAGCGCCATCGAGACCGCGGCAATGAACGACACTCCCGAGGCAAGGCCGTCAAGTCCATCAATTACATTAATGGCATTGGTAAGACCTACCACCCAGAGTATCGTAATCAAAGCGGACAAATGCCCCAGCGATACCGAGTCGAAACCGGGTATGGAAAGCCAGTCCGCTTTTAATCCTCCCAGGTAGAGTATCAAACCGACAATCATTTCGACGGCTAACTTATGTTTGGCGCGGAGAGGATGAAGATCATCAATCACCCCCAGCAGAAAGATAATCGCCCCACCACCCAAGATATAAAGGAAGGGCGCGGTAATTTCAGCAACCGCGTTCGGTTTGAAAAGGACAAGCCCGGTTATCACCATCCAGAAGGAGAGAAAGATGGCGGCACCCCCCAGATTGGGAGTAGGCCGCTTATGGCGCTTGTGCAATCCGGGATAGTCGAGTATAACATACTTTTCGCACAGCTTGATTACCCCCAGCACCGAGATAATGGCAAGGACAAAAGAAGAAAGGAAGACCAGTATATTGAGAGGGTGGTTCATCGTTCAATTCACTTGAGCACGGGGCTTTCTGCCCGGCCCTTTGAGGATGGTCTTAACGGCAAAGTTGATTGCCAGCAGCGCCGGGAGCGCCAGAACCGAGAAGCCGTTGGGATAATATTTCAGAAAATATTTCCAGACTGAGAAATGCTGATGAAAATCTCTTTTCCAGGCGGCGATATTTGAGCCGCGGCCCCAGAGATGTATCGCTCCGGCGTGAGGAGTGAAATAGGTGCTTTTGCCGGCCTGGCGCGTTCGCTGGCAGAGGTCGGTATCTTCCATGAAAAGAAAAAAGCGAGAGTCAAACCCCTTCAGTTCATTGAATAAGGAGCGTCGAATCATTAAACAGGTTGCCGAGGTCGCCGGAACACTGGTTATTTCGGAATAATCAGGCAGAGTATGGGCGCCGTTGTCTTTGAGCAACCTGTATCGTTGCAGAATTGAGCCGCGGGAGAGGAAGATATTTGAAATGGTCGGAAATTGACGACAATTAGCCTGAAAGCGGCCGTCGGGGTGTCGCAGGCGGGCCGTTACGATGCCGCAATCGCCCCGGCGTTCATAACAATCAATCATCATCGAAATGGCGTTATCATCCAGAATGAGGTCGGGATTGACAAACAGCAAGTACTCCCCGACCGCCGAGCGCGCGGCGGCGTTGCAGGCGGCAGCAAAACCGATATTCTTGGGGGATGTGATAATTTTGACTTCAGGATATCTCCCCTTGACGGACAATACCGTGGAATCAGTCGACTTGTTATCGATTAGAATTATCTCTCCCCCGGCAGGCATTAACTGGGGCAGCAAAGATGCAAGGCAATTGTTAATCGAATCGGCGGAGTTAAAGGTGACGATGACGGCGGTTACTGATTTTCCAGTCATTGCCTCAGGCACTTATTTAAGACGTCCCAGAATCGACATTAAACGGAGATACCAGACTTTCCATATCGCCTCGCGAACAATCTTCTTGGACATTTTGGATGCCCCTAAACGGCGGTCGACAAAGACAATAGGAATCTCTTTGAGGCGCATTCCTTTTTTCCATATTCTGAGAGAAACCTCGATTTGAAAAATATATCCGTTCGATTTGATGGAATCAAGCGGGATAGCCTCCAGCGCCTGACGTCGGAAACATTTGAACCCGCCGGTGGCGTCACGCACCGGCAATCCGGTAATAATCCGAGTATAGACATTGGCGAAATATGACAAGAGCAGTCGGCTCATGGGCCAGTTTATGACGTTGACTCCGGAAATATAACGAGAGCCTATTACCAGGTCACTTTCTTCGATAGCTTTTAAGAAGTCCGGAATGTATTCCGGTCCGTGCGAAAAATCGGCATCCATTTCAAAAATGAAGTCATAATTTCTCTCAATCGCCCATTTGAAGCCGGCGATATAAGCCCGCCCCAACCCCTCTTTCTTCTCTCGATGCAATATATGAATTCTCTTGTTGGCGGCGGCAAGTTTGTCAACTATCAGCCCGGTTCCATCCGGCGAGTTATCATCCACCACCAGGACCTCGATAGAAGCGTCCTGCCCAAGAACGGCATTGATTATCCGTTCGATATTCTCCATTTCGTTGTATGTGGGAAAGATTATAAGAGGTTTTTTACTTGATGTCATAATTTCGCCGGCGACTTTTTCCTTTCCCGCGATTGCTGGAACAGATGTACCGCCACGACACCTGCGACAAGCAGCAGCGCCAGATAAGTAATGGTTTTTGCCCGATTGTTCAGAGACTTGTTGTACTTGAAGATGACCTGCCTCGCCCCGGCGGGAACCGGAACGGCGCGGAATGAGCCATCGGCTCGAAGCACTTCTGTTTTGACCCCGTCCACAAAAGCCTCCCAGGCAAAGTAATAATTATCGGTCAGGACCAGGATGCTGTTTTCAGTCGTCTGAATATCGACCACGACAGAGTCGATGGCGTATGAAACGACCTCGGATATGCCGCCGACAGAATCTGACGGATTGACCGTAATGGCCGGCTCCTTTTCAAGGAAGACCTTCTTACGTAAATCCACAGCGCCGCTCAAGACTCGGGGATAGATATCTTTCCGTTCCGGAATGACTTCATAAGCGGAAACAAGGAAGGCGCGAGGAAAAGCATTGTTATTCTTATATAGCATCGCTCCGCTGAAATCTCGCTCCGTTACCAGCGGTTCGGTGCCGAAATAATTGGGAGGCAGTTTGGCATTGTTCGGCGCCAGAATATATCTTGTCCCCACCAGGTTCAAAAAATAGGGATTGCCCTGATTGGTGAGTGACGGTCCCCCCAGCAGGTCATCATACCAGCGCAACTGGTTTCCATGATACCCCGTTACTACTTCGATTCCGAAGAAAGGAAGATAATCATGCGGAACCGTGCCCAGATTCAGGATGCGGAATTTCCCCGGCAGACCGATTATATAGTTGGTCATCGGATTGGGTGAAAATTGCTGACGATAATCGAAAGTTCTCACAAAGCGAGAATTGAATCTGATACCATCAAGCATCGCCAGCAGCGGTATAACCAGAAGGATGACTAGTCCGATCTTTCTTGATAAGAATAAATAAATCGATGCGGAGACCGCCGCCACGAAGAAAAAGACAATCCATAAACCAGTTTTGATATTAGGAAGATTCAAAAGCGCCAATTGCCACTTGGAGATATTCGGCTGACCGGGTATCGGATTCTTGATATCGCCATAAAAGAGGGCGCTATAGAAAGAGAGCATTGTCTCCCCCGCCACCAGATAAAGAAATGCCAAGACAAGCAGAGTGCCGGAGCAGACGGCAAGATACCGATATATCTTTCGCTTTGCTGCGTCACTCAGTTCTCGCCCCTTTTCAATCAAATACTGCATCCCCATTCCGGCAAGCAGCGAAATCGAGAAGAGGAAAATGAACATTATGGTACTGGGGGCGCGTAGTGATTTGACGTTTGGAATCAGATAATAGAATATTTTGAAAAGGGGAGTTGTGCCACCCAGGGCGTATATCAATGCAAACAGCGCCAGGCCGGCGAAAAAATAGGTTTCTCGTCGCCTGCTGAAAAAAACGGCCAGCAATGCCAGCAACAGCGGTATCACTCCCACATATTCTGAATTGTCTTTGAAAACATTTTTCCCCCAGTAATAGTCACCCTCCCCACCGGTGCTTCCGGAAAATTCCGGAACAACCAGCGAGAAAGCCTCTTCCTCATGCATTGACCAGGAGGTCGCCCATTCATAACCGCGTTTGGTATCGGCTCGCGGAGAATACTCGGTGGTATAGATAAACCCCGGATAAAATTGGACAGCAGAGACCATGAGCCCGATTATGACGGCACCGGCAAGCAAAGCCGAAGGCATTACAATAGCGCCGAGACTTTTCTTTTCCCGGAAGCGGATAATCAGTTTGAAAATTGAGTATGCCGCAATAGCCCAGAGCGAATAATACGACAACTGTGGATGCGGGCTGAGGACGATAACACCGATAACCAGTCCCAGCAGCGCAAAATTCAACATTGCCTTCTTTTCGAAGCCGCGGTCCAGGAAAAGTATTGTCAAAGGGAACAAAGTAGTAACAAAGATTTTGCCGTCATGTCCCGGCGCCACCAGCGATATCAGCAAGCCGGAGAACATGTACCCCAGAGCCGACAGTGTGGATGCGATTCGACCGAGACGAAACCGCCGGGCGGTGAAAAACATGAAGATACCGGCAAGCAGAATATGAAGGACCAGGTTAATGCCGAGCATTCTGTAAAAATTGCCGAAAAATTTCAGAATCGAAAGAGGATAGAAGATATCGCCGTGAAAGGCGTCAATGTACGGCATCCCCCCAAAAATGAAAGGATTCCACACCGGCACCTGACCGTGGGCTTTGAAATACTCAACATAGAAATGTCGAAAGAAGATTCCGGCGTTTATTGTGTCGGAACCGTAGAGCATCTGATTGGAAAAGATAAACTCGCCAAATATAAGTATTACCCCAATCAGCATCACGGCCAGCAAGACAGGCAGATAGTACTGGAAATTTTCAAAATTCGCCGGCGCTGGGGTTTTCTTTGATTCCGACTTCCTGTTCAATTATCGCTCCCGGTTAATCTGAATAATATTTATTATAATCTTTACTTCTGTTTCCGGTCAAAATCGTTCAGTTTTTTTCTGATGACCGCCAATTCTTCTTTCAGAGCGGCCAGCGCTTCGGCGAGAAATCCCAGAATAAAAAATCCCATGCCGAGCCCGGAGAGCAGCATAACCAAGTAGAGCATCGGACGGTACCCCTCTCCCTCCACGAAGCGGAAATAGAGCGCCACCAGACCGACCAGGAGACCGAGCAGCAGAAAGATGGAGCCGGTGAAACCGAAGAAGAGAAGCGGCTTTTTCAGCAGAGTCAATTGCGTTTTGACGGCAATCATATCGAGAACGCCAACCGGTATTCGCCAGATAGAAAATTTCGATTTTCCCCAGCGTCTATCATACAGTGGTATTTTTACCTCGGCTATTTTATACCCCCGGTCGGCCGCCAGGACGACCAGGTAACGATGCCAGTCGCGGCGAAGAAACATATCGCGGGTAACCTCGGCGCGAAACGCCTTAACCGAATTCTGATCATGTATTTTGAGATTGAAAATTTTCCGGGAAAGATAGTTGTAAATTCCGGAGACAAGCCGTTTCCGGTATTTTCCCTGTTTCCATCCCGCCACGACATCGGCGCCGTCAAAAATCGGTTGTACCAGCGCTGGGATATCTTCCGGCAGGTACTGCAGGTCGGCCGGATAGAAAACATAAATCTCTCCTGAGGAATTGACAAAGCCGGTCTGCAACGCCTCGGTCAGTCCGCGATTTACCGGGTGTTGGGCGCAGCGGATGAAATCATACTTTCCGGCTTGTTCCCGAATCACCCCCCAGGTGCCGTCGGCGGAACCGTCATCAATAAGTATCAACTCATACGGATGACTTGCCTTGCGGCGCATCTGGTCAAACCGGCGGCAGAATTCGGCAATATTGCCTTCTTCATTGTACGCCGGCACGATTACCGAAATCATTCTATTTCTCCTGTAGATTTGCCGGCAAGCAAATCATCTACATTATTCCACACTTGCTTTGAAATTGGATTGTATTTTTTGACCAACTCCAATTCTCTCCTGCCTTTTTCATAAAACTCGGGACGTCCACTCTCGCGATTCATGGCAATATAGAATTCTCCCAATCGATAACGCAAGTGGAAATCGGTAGGAGAAAAAGCGACAGCCTCCTTGAAGAACATCTCCGCCTCGTCATAAAACTTGAACTCATGCGCCAGCAGGGCCGAGGCGTAGTTAGCAGACATGTTCCGGGGAAACTGTGTCTGATGCCGTCTCATGTGAAGATGACCGGTTTCGTACTGGTTCCGAAAGTAGTTATCGATAGCGATTTCGTAATTGGAAAGTTGATACTGGTCAGCCATCAGATTGCCGGTGCTGCCGGCTACTCGATAAAGCGTGACCCGAAAAGTCCCAATATAATAGAAGGAAACCTGCTTTGCCTGACGCATAATCTCCGGATAGTTGTTCTTCGCCTGTTCTTCATTGGACTTGTCCAGGAGCAGATGAGTAATGGGATATCTTTTGAAAAACGCCGTATCGACATTGGCGACGCCAAACATATGAATCAGATTGGAATTGATATTTCCCAGCGTGAGGGTGGCGGCGTACGGTCCCGAGATGACCGCCTCGGGAGACAAGACCGTATTGATGTCACGAGAATTGGATTCAATGCAGTAGGTGGCGCGGCCGGACCAATCCAGATATTTGATAATACCCGGAAGTATTGCTCCCGTTATCAGTACAGTCAATAGTATGTACCGTGCCACTCGGGTCGAGAACGAGCGGGAAATGCCGGAAAAATTGGTAATGAAATAAGCCAAAAGAGTTAGCCCGACACCAATAGCAAGGAAAAGAAAAGGCACGGTGGTCAGATCAAAGGAACCTTTCTCATAACCTATACCCTGTTGAAGCAACTGATAAAGAGGCACCAGCAAAAGGACGAAAAAGATCGCCCAGAAGAGAAGAGTTCGATTTGGTTTAGACGTTGATTTCAAATTCTTTCTTACGAGGTTTGAGACCATAATAGCGGCAAGAGCGTAGAGAGAATAGATGAGCATTGTCTGGTAGCGCAAGGGGCGATAATTCCAGATCATCAGCGCGCAGTAACATCCCAGGGCGGCGGCAACGAAGAATATCAGACCGGGCGGCAAATCGACCAGTCTTTTGCGGAGGTCAGAGAAGGAGGTCAATCTATATATGGTAAATACTATCATCCCCCAGCCGAGCAATGCCGGCACCGGCATTCGCTCAAAGAGACGGCTTTTCATCCCCAGCGAGACATATTTGTAAAGGAAATCACCGAACGATTTCAAGGCGGTCGGCGCGCCATACAAATCAAACGCCTGTTCCTCGACATATCCGGTAACCGAAGTCGCCATCGGTCGGTAACTGAAGAAATACCAGAACACCGCGATGCCCGCAAAACCTCCGGCAAACAGTATGTATTTCCTTATAATTTTCTTGGCTTCCGACGGAAATCCCAGATAGAACTCATACAGGGCATAACAGAAAAGAGGAAAGAAATAGGTCATACCGATAAGTTTGCCGAAGAAGATCCCGGCGCCGAGCAGAAGCCCCGCCAATGGCATTAGAGCGGCCTTTCGGGACAGGTATAGAACGGCAAAGGATGCCACCGCAAAGAAGTTCATGCTGTTTTCAAGGAACGAGAGTCGGCCGTAGAAGATCTGATTAAAGTCAAAGGTAATGAATAGCAGGAATAGCAGCGCCGCCAGAACTCCGGCCGCTTTTCGGATAATAAAATATAGGAGAATTAGAGTCGAGAAGGAGAAGACCAGTCCGACGGCATTGGCCGATGAATAACTGACTCCGAAAAGTTTGAAGACCGTCACCGCCAGAAGTGTGGTGGCTGATTTGAGGAAGAATACCAGACGAAAATCATGGAGAGGATTGAAACTCCCGAATAGTACATAATTCCGGGCAAAGGAAGTGTATTGTGCCGGGTCGGTATAGACATCCTGACTGGTCGTCAGTTCAATTGGCGGATCGGCGGAAAGATGATTTATCCTGACAAGAAGCGCCAGGAGGGTGACCACCAGAAACAGAGTCAGTTCCCAGCGAGGCGAAATCTCCAGAGTCCTCTTATTGCCCAAAGAACTCCCTTATCCTGCTTGATATATAATCAACCTGCTGGTCGGTCAGTTCCGGGTATATTGGAAGGGAGAGAATTCTATTCGCTAAATACTCTGTTACAGGAAGCGCCCCGGTCTTAATGCCGGTTTCGATGAATGCCCGCTGCTTGTGTACCGGCACCGGGTAGTGAATCATGGTAGGAATGTCGGCCTCAGCCAGATACTTCTGAAGTTCATCACGTCTGTCGGTCTCTATGACAAATTGGTGGTAAACCTGGTAATATTCGGATGATTCCAACGGCAGCCCCAGAGGCAGGCTGGAAAGATTCACTCGATATCGTGATGCCACCCGGTTTCTTTCCTGATTCCATTTGTCAAGATGCCGAAGTTTTACATCCAGAATCGCCCCCTGTAACCCTTCCATCCGCGCATTGTAACCAATCATATCATGATAATATTTTTTTTCACTCCCATGGTCGCGAAGAATTCTGATTCTGCGCGCCAGTTCTTTATCGGATGTCGTAACCGCTCCCCCTTCCCCGTAAGCGCCGAGATTTTTGCCGGGATAGAAGGAAAAAGCGGCGGCGATTCCGAATGAGCCGACCGGTTTTCCCCGAAACTTTGCCCCGTGTGCCTGACAGGCATCTTCCACCACCCAAAGAGAATGTTTAATCGCGAGGCTTATCAGCCGTTCCATATCGACCATTCGACCATAAAGATGAACCGGCATGATGACTTTAGTATGCGGGCTAATCGCCGCGCTTAGTTTGTCCAGGTCGATATTTCTTGTGTGTGGGTCAATATCGACCAGTACCGGTCTGGCTCCGGTATAGACAATTGACGCCACCGTGGCGATAAAAGTATTGGCGGCGGTGATTACCTCATCCCCCTGCCCTACGCCCAGGGCTCTGAGAATCAGATGCAGCGCAGATGTGCCGGAATTAAGGGCCACCGCTTCGGCAGAATCGCAGTAGGCGGCAAAATTCTTCTCAAAGGATAATACCCGGGGACCGAGTATGAACGAAGAGGATGCGATTGTCTCGGCAATAGCCGCATCGATTTCACTCCGGATACTGTCGTACTGCGCTTTAAGGTCGAGAAATTTTATTTGCATAAATTTGAACTTGGGGTGGAAAATAACACGGGAACGGGATGACGTCAAGCGATTCGAGGGCAAACATAAAAGAGGTGGCTCGGGACAAGCCGCCACTTTCAAGATTCCTGCGGGGCAGTTTTGCAGCGGGCTTAACGGTAATAGAGCGGTACCGAGCCTCCCTTGAACAGGTAGTTAATAAGATAAGTGACGTCAAGGATATTTATACTACCGTTGCCGTCAGCATCGCCCGCAAGGAGAGCGGGCGGCGGCGGTCCCTGCTGATAGAGGTAACTCAGAACATAGGTGCCATCAAGAATATTTATGGTGCCGTTACCGTTGGCGTCGCCACATTGATGAATGACGAATAGCCCGTCAATGATATCCACCATATTAGTGTCCAGCACCGGCACTACTGAAGTATCCACCGAGATTGAATCGGCGGGAGGACCGGCCACCTGTATCCAGTTCAAACAAGTAGTACCTTGCCAGGTATTACAGCGATACCAACTGGTGTCGTAAATAGTATCGTAGGTCAATCCAATCATCTGGCCATACTGGTCGGAAAACTGAAAGGCATCCAGGTTATTAACGATATGGAGAAAGGCAAATCTGTCGGAGGTGGTATCGGGCACATTGAGGACATCGGCTTTAATCTTAATCAGCGGTACATTACCGCTCTGCGGCACAATAGGGGGAACAATGGGCCCCGGAAACGTGGATGCCAGAGCCACAATCCTGATATCATGCCCGGTCCCGCCCAGCGATTTGGCATTTATATAACTCCATCCGGACACGAGTGTCCCGGTGGTATCAATCAGGTCTGCCGTTGTTCCCTGAAAGACAATCATATCGGGACGATTCAGGATGATTTGAATGAGGAATCCAGCGATTGAATCGGAAGGGTTCTGTAGGAATAGCGGTATAGTGACATCCTGCTGATTGGGATAGCCGCTGGTGGTCCCAATCCAGAAACTCAGGGTCAATGAATCCTGGCCGCTAACGGAACTTGCAAGGCTGAGAATCAGGAAGAAAATAAATGCCATGAAAATCCTGATTTTCCTCGGATTAAACATCTCTTCCTCCAGTTTATGAGGGTTTGGGGCTGTAAGAATCCGTTAGCAGTAGTTCTGTAGAGTTCTTCTGAATCTAATTGTGAGCACTTGTAACAAGATTAATATATACTCTCGATAAGGATTGTCAACCCTTTTTCTTCCGGCAACTTGAATCATCAGCAAGCATTTTGTGCAAAGGTCTGCATAAATTGGTTTTTTCCGGTTCTTTTTTGGCATTTCACTATGATGGAAAGTACATTCAATAAAGTACTGTAACCTGTTGCAGTTAAAATATATAAGTCAATATTGCGCATTTGGAACGACAGTTGCTATTATCTTTATGTCTATCGCAACAGCATACAATTCTGGATTGAGAAGACTGAACTGCTATGATTGACGAGTGGCTGAGAGTTCTAACATATATCACGAAAATAATAACCAATTCATCTATTTAACCATTCTTGGAGGAATGATTCATGAAAAAGACCGTCTATCTGACACTTCTTATTGCGGTGCTTGGACTTGCCATAATGGGCTGTCAGAACGAACCAAACCCGGTTGTTTCTCGTCATATAACCGGCTCGATGCCGACTAATCTGCTATCGAAAGTTAGCATCCCGGAAAATGCCGTGCTGGATTCCGCCATCTTATATCTCTATGTAACGCAAGCCAATAATCAGACCATCAGGATTCACCGTGTGACCTCCGATTGGGATGAATATACCGTTACCTGGAGCAATTTCGGAACCTATGACCCGACCGAGGTCTCTAATTTTGTGGCTGATGGTTTAGGGTGGCGTTTTGCCAACATTACCGCTCTGGTCGCCGGTTGGCTTGATGGTGATTACAGCAATTTTGGACTTTTGATCCGGCAGGATGAACTAACCTATCCCCGCGCCCGTTTTAACAGCCGTGAAGCGGCATCCAATCATCCTTATATCAAGGTCTGCTACACCGTCGACGACACTCCGACCTGCGTGACAGATGAGACTATTGCCGATGTTTATATTTCCGAGTTGAGTCCTAATTACAATTTCGGAGATTGGGATATTCTGCACACCGGCTGGGCTAATCCGACCGCTCTGGAGAAGCAGAGCCTTCTTCGCTTTGACTTTGAAGAGACTCCCTGCCTGAACTGCATTGGCAACTTTGTCTGGCATGATATCAACCGCAACGGTATCCAGGATGAGGGTGAACTCGGTATCGGCGGCGTGGCTGTCCATCTGTTTGACTGCACCGGCGCCCCGATTGCTTCGACCGTCACCAATGCTGAAGGTTACTATCAGTTCTGCGAACTTCCTTCGGGCGATTATTATCTGCAGTTTGTTGCCCCGATGGGATATGTTTTCACCATGCAGGACCAGGGGATGAATGACGCCCTTGATAGCGATGCCAACCCCACGACCGGCATGACCGCCTGCACCAATCTCAGTTGCGAAGATGATATGACCTGGGATGCCGGGCTGTACATTCCGGAGGAACTGGGCTGCTCCTTTACCATTGGATACTGGAAGACCCATGCCGGTCTAAAGAGACAGCCGGATATGGTAACGGCGCTTCTTCCTCTCTGGCTTGGCAATGCCGGCGGGGCTAAGAGTTACCAGGTTACGACGGCTCTGATGGCGGTTAATTTCCTGAGCCAGAATGTTTACGGAACCGCGGATAACGGCATTACCAAACTGTACGCTCAACTTCTGGGCGCGAAATTGAATATTGAAAACGGCGCTTCGGATATGACCATCAGCGCTGTAATCACTGCCGCTGACAACTTCCTTGCTACGCACAACTATCTGGATTGGAGCGGTCTGAGCGAATCTGACCGTCAGATGGTTCTCGGCTGGCATGCTATGCTCGATGATTACAACAACGGACTTCTCGGTCCGATGCACTGCGAATAAGCAGATATTTCTCGATTGATTAAAGCCCGTGGGCGCCGGCATGGCGCCTGCGGGTTTTTTTGGCATTAAAAAACGGAAGGGGTAGGAATCGAACCTACCAGAGGCGGCGTAACCGCCTCCCCACGGTTTTGAAGACCGCAAGGGCCACCAGACCCTATCCGCTTCCGGTCGAAATTATAGCGAATAGGCTTAGTTCTGGCAAGAGTTGTTCTCTAACATTTAACTACACAATTGAAATCTAGCGGCATCAATTCAATGCGGTGGAGCCCAAAAGACTCTATTGTCATTGGTGTAATAATCAATGAATTTCACCGTTTCCTTATGCTCAGTCCAGGTTGTATCAGCCGTACCGGCCATATCATCTGCGTATCCAATTGGATTCAAATACACCCATTCTCGCAGCCCCAATTTAGATTCATAATTGAATTCGCTGCTTACCGGGCAAGAGAACCGAAACAAGTTCTTAGACATATATCTATAATATATCTGCTTATCGTGGGGCTGGCCATTATAGTCTATATCATCATTTACAAATAACTGATGTCCAGACGCCATTAATTGTCGGACGTCTTCAATGCTCAGCAATTGACCGACAGAATCCATAAAGTACGCCTGAAAAGTGGGATCCATATAGAGCCATTTTTTCAGAGAATCGGAATAGACAATATTTATCACGTGGCAATCAGGGTCTTTTGGGTCTTTTGGCAGGCAGGTGATATGGCGTGAGCCAAAACCCATTGCAAGATAAACTTCATTCAAAAGTGTCGCAATCATACGACAGTTTACGCCTCGGTTTGTAGCACGGCAGGAATCAAGTATGGTCAAAGCGTTTCTGTCTTTCAGATTCAGAGGATTGACCGACCCATCGTGTTTGACTGAGCGATGAGCCCATTTCATAAGGCTAACGATTCTATCGACTTCACCCTTTTCTCTGCATACACTATCAAGCGCGTACAAGCTTCTTAATTTCATCAAACCGGAATCGGTTGTGGGAGAATAAATGAAAGGTGGCATATTGGTCGGCACAGCATTGCCAAAAACCGAATACTCCCTCAGATTTCCCGTAATACTCAAAGGAAACTCAACATGCGCGATTCTATCATATTTTTCGTATTTCATTCTTACCACTGGGACAGCCAACTGCGGAATGATTATGAGAGTATCCTTTCCAGAGTAGAGCATTAAGGTATCGTTTTTGGGTAAGCGAAAGTGGCTGATGCTGTCGATCGCACTAAGAGTGAATGACCCGACTTCACCTTGAAAGTTGTACCAAACCGTATCATTCGATGATTCGAGAAGATATTTTGAATCCAACGCAGATGAATCATTGGCGTCGGTTATATGCTGAGCGGTCGCGCTCATACATAAGAAGGAGAAAGTGAGAGTATAGGTGAGCATTCTCATGACGAGTCCCTCCAAAATCAGGTTTCTTGACAATATTTCCGATATCCAAGATGGCAAAGAACTGCAATAGATTTTTACGATCGGGGCGGAGAAAAGTTACGGAGGGATAATCTATATCGACCGCACCGGCATCTCGGAAGGGTCGGCGATAAGAATGACTTCTTTGACGACAAAGGCTTCGGCGTACTTCACCCCCACTTTGTGCCCGTAATGCTGCGCCGTGACCGTCATATACTCAAAGATGTCAACGCCGGGCTTGTAGATTTCTTTCGCCGAAGGAGTGCCGTCGAATTGAGACTTATATGCGGCGACCGCCTTCAATTTCCGCTCCATCTGGTCGGTAATATCAACGAAGAATGAGTGCTGCCCCTCCCGAAAAGAGGAAGTGTAGATTATTTTGCGGGGACGGTGGGCCTCGCCGCGCAGATTCAATTTCTTCAAGCCGGCAAGAAAACCGGCATCATATCCCAGAAGCGAGGCGGCCAGATGGTCGGGGTGTCGCTGAACCCAGTACGGCAGGATGATCAGTTCCGGTTTGGTGTCCCGGATAACCTGGGCGATTTTCAGTTTGTTTTCCCGGGTCAACTCGATTCCGGCGTCAGGGAAGTTCAGATTCTGGCGGAAAACAACGCCCATTATTTTGGCCGCTTTTTCGGCTTCTGCTCCCCTTTCTTCGGCAGTTCCTTTGGTGCCCATCTCTCCAGCGGTAAGGTCGAGTATGCCAACTTTCTTTCCCCGGTCGGCAAGTTTAATAATTGTTCCGCCACAAGTGATTTCCACGTCATCACGATGGGCTGCTATCGCCAGAACATCAAGTTTGATATTATCCATTTAGTACCTGCCGGTAAAATTCTTCATATTGAGGAACGATTTTATCGTCCCGGAATCGCTCGGCGGAAAGGGTATGCGCTGCTTCCTTGAACCCAGCAAGTCTTTTCGAGTCGGAGAGAAGTTCAATTCCGGCTTGCGCCATCTCGGCAGTATGCCCCACCGGGAAAAGAAATCCATTGACCCCCGCTTCGACCACTTCCACCAACCCGGTACCGGAGGTGCCAATCACCGGCAGCCCGCAGGCGAGCGCTTCCAGAGCGGCCAGTCCGAACGATTCTTCCTCGGAGGGGAGCAGGAAGAGGTCGGCCAGCGGCAGGACCGCTTCCACTCGGTTCTGGTTGCCGAGGAAAATGACGCGGTCAGTCAGGTTTTTCTTGGTTACCTGTCGTCGCGCCAGAATAGCATCGGGTCCCTCACCTATCAGCAGTAATTTCGACGGCAACACTTTGTGTATACGGTCAAAGATGTCGATGACATCGATGATTCTTTTCACCGGGCGGAAGTTGGAAATATGAGCGATGACAAATTCAGTGTCTTCGGCAAAAGAGCGACGTTTGCAGGCCTGGCTGTCAGGGCTGAAACGGGCGCTATCGTAAAAGTTGTGGATTACCTTAATCGGTTTTTCAATCTTGAAAACGTTTTTGGTCTCATCGGCAAGATAAGTAGAAACGGCGGTGATGCCGTCGGATGCATTGATGGAAAATCGTGTGATATCGTAGTATGACGGGTCCGACCCGACCAGAGTTATATCGGTTCCGTGCAGAGTTGTGATTATTTTCGGGATTTTACAAGTAATGAGTTGTTTGGCTAAGAAAGCCGATGTGGCATGGGGTATGGCATAATGAACATGCAGAATTTCCAGGTTATATTGACAGGTGACTTCGGCCATTTTGGCGGCAAGAGATAAGGTGTACGGAGGATGTTTAAAGAGCGGATAGGCGGTTGTTTCCACGCCGTGAAAGTAGAGGTTCTGTTGATAACTGTCGAGACGAAATGGGAGGGCGTAACTGATGAAATGGACCTGATGCCCGCGCGCCGCCAGTTTTTGACCCAGTTCTGTAGCGACAATACCTGAGCCGCCCGCGACAGGATAACAGGTGATGCCAATATTCATTTTAATTCCGGCATTTCCGAAAGATAAATCATCTGTATCTTGCCGCTTTCCACATTGGTTTTCTGCACGATAAAATCTACGATAGAATACCCGTATTTGGCTATGAAATAGTTGATGTTATAAACCCTTTCCTGAAGAATCCGATTGGGGTAAAGGGCATTAGTCAGACGGTAAATCTGAGAACGGACAGCCGCAACTTTCTTTTTGTGATGGTCGAAGATTTTCTTCTCAAAACCGTTTACAGCAAAATCTATTTTACCGTAAGTCTGTTTCCCCATCGGTTCCAGAGTTTCATCGAAGCGCTTGACAGCCGCCAGAAATTCATCATAAAGTCGCTCCAGCCGATTTCTGAAGTCAGCCACCGCTGATTCGACTTCTTTGGGGAAAGATTGCAGGGAAACGCGGTTAATTATCGTTTCAATGTCACCGGCGAAATCGCTCAGGCGAAGATCATACTTCTCCAGCAGCTCCTCGTTGCGCTTCTCCACGAGAACATTGGAGGGGCGAAAATAGTAATAGGGCTGAATCAGTCCAAAGGCTTCAAAGAGTTTCGATGCCTGCGCAAAGTAGGCAATTTCCGAGGGACCGGCCATCTGCGCCACCACCGGAAAGAGGTATGATTGCCATAGAGGACGAGACAGTACATCAGGCGAAAACTTCTCCGGAGTCTTATCGATTAAATCAAGCAAGCCCGGAAGCCCCAATCGTTTCTCCCCCACCAAGAAATAATCACCCTCCGCGTGAAGCGGAATTCGTCCCGGATTGTGATAGAACAGGTGGGTGGCGCTCTCTTTCTTTTCGACCTGAAGGTGATAACTGTCCTTCCGCAGTTGGCGACCGGTTTTGTCGAGCAGTTCTTTGATACGAAAGTGCCCCTCTATCAGTCTTTTGAAAAATCCCTTGGAGGCTGTTTTTACTTCTTTATCCGCAGGAGAGAAAATTATAAGGCCGAAATCAGGGAGAATGTTAAGCAGATAGCGGGCAAAGGCGTCGACAAAACCGGCCCCAAAGGTATATGCTTCAAACAGACGGCTATAAAGTTCTGGGGTGAATTCCGTGGCGCCGTAAGCCTCCTTGGCGAGTTGATGAATCTTGTCGTACTCTTTCTGATTGTCGAAGAGCATTTCGGCCGCGGGGACTTCCTGCGCCGGCGGGGAATCATAACTTATGGAACTTATTTCACCCTGCTGGGACAGATATTCTATATGATTTATTTCGGCGAAATCATGGTCGTCGGCGGCGACCCAGAAAACCGGCACAACTTTTCTCTGGAGGATTTTTTCGAGACGTTCCGCCTGTTTGACTATCCCGACCGCCTTGTACAAAGTGAAAAGAGGGCCTCCGAAAAGACCGGCCTGCTGCCCGCTGAAGATGCACAGGGTCTCCTCGCGCCGGAATTTTTCGATGGCGCGAAAGGTGGCCGGCTTGGCCCCGAAATGGGCATTCTGGCGGACAAGAAGATCGGCTAATAGATTGCGGTCAACCTTTGCCTGTTCCAATCTCCCTGCCACCGGAAGCGGGTCATCAGCCGGGAAATACTGATTGAGGCTTCCCTTTCGCTCGAGAAAATCAAGAAACAGGTCCGTGAATTTGAAAATCTTATCCGGCTTGACCAACCGTTCCTTTGTCATCCAGCGATTCCTTTCGCGCCTGAATGGTTTCCCGTTTCAGGAAATAGGCGATTATATCATCAATAATAGTATAAACTACCGGCACTACCACCAGCGTCAGGAGCGTCGAACTGACCAGTCCGCCGATAACAGCGCGCGCCATCGGGGCGCGGAGTTCCGCCCCCGGACCGAATCCGAGCGCCAGCGGCAGCATCCCGAACACCATGGCAAAAGTGGTCATCAAAATCGGCCTTAGTCTTATCGGTCCGGCGATAAGAATTGCCTCGGTTCGGGCGATTCCACGGTACCGATTCTGCTTCACAAAGTCAATTAAAAGAATGGCGTTCTTGGTGACCAGCCCCATAAGCATAATGATGCCGATGAGCGACATAACCGAAATAGAATTTCCGAATATCAGTAGCGCGACGATGGCGCCCACCAGCGACATCGGTAAAGAAAACATAATGGAAAAGGGGTCAAAAAACGATTCGAACTGCGACGCCAGAAGAAGATAAACGAAAATGACAGCAAGCATCAGCGCCGCGAATATATTGGCAAAAGATTCCTCCTGAATTTCCCCCATGCCGGTGACAGCAATATGATATCCGGGGGGAACATCTATCTCGCGAACTTTATTCGTTATCTCTTCAAGAACGGTTCCCGAGAAATATCCCGGCAATGTATTGGCGCCTACCCGGGCTTCACGCAGACGGTCATAGCGGTTATACCGACCTATCGATTCCCCTTTTTCTATTCGGGCAAAGTGCGACAAAGGCACCAGGAAAGTCTTCTTCCCCTCTACTTCTTTGCTGCTCGCTATCAGTAATCTGCCAATCTGCTCCGCGGAGACTCTCGATTCTTCTTGCAGGCGAATTCTCACATCGTATTCCTTGTCCCCCTCTTTATAGCGAGTGACCACTTCGCCATCAATGAAACTCCGTACCGTTGAGGCTACCTGCATGACATTGACGCCAAGGTCATTGGCAAGGTCGCGGTCGATGATAATGCGGACTTCCGGTTTGCCTTCTTCAAGATTATTGTAAATGTCGATAGTCCCGAGGGTGGCGCGGAAGATTTTCTCGACCTCATGAGTCAAATCGGTCAGGACATCGAGCTCAATGCCGCGGATAGAGATTTCCATCTGCCGTGAGCCGCCGCCTTCCGATTCTTCGGGTGAAACAGCATACTCAATTCCGGGAACAACCGCAATCGCTTTCCTCAGGGTATCGACCATCTGGAGCGCTGTTAATTGGCGCTTATCGCGCGCCACCAACTTGACATAAATGGTACCTTCATTTACCGGGTTCTGGCCCGAGCCAATGGTGGTGAAGATGAGGTCTATCCCTTCGAACTTTGAGATGATTTCCTCAATCTGCGCCAGCCGATCGGAGTTGGTTTTCAAGTCGGTGCCGGGAGGGGTTTCGACACTTATCAGGACTTTTCCTTCATCGGTCTGAGGCATGAATTCGGAGCCGGCCAGCGAGCCGAGCATGAGCGAACCGATGAAAGTTACAATAGCCAGAGCAATTACGGCCAGACGATGCCGAAGCGCCCAGGCGAGGGTAGTGCGATACTTCACATTGACAAAATTGAAGAAGCGATTCCAGGGAGCGATTACTTTCAAAATCCAGCGATAAGACCGCCATATATATCGAAATGGAGCGAATGAGGGGGAAATGGTTTCTTCGCCTTCTTTTCTGAGAAACCGTGATGAAAGCATGGGAGTCAATGTGAAGGCGACAAAAAGAGAGACCAGCACTGCAAAAGCGACGGTCATACCGAACTGATAGAAAAACCGGCCGACAATTCCCTGCATAAAAGCCACCGGCAGGAAGACCACCACAATGGAGAAGGTGGTCGCCATTACTGCCAAGCCTATCTCTTTTGTCCCGTTAAAGGCCGCTTTGAAAGCCGATTCGCCCTCATCCAGATGGCGAAAAATATTTTCAATTACGACAATGGCGTCATCAATCAGCAACCCTACCGCCAGCGACAATCCCATAAGAGAGAGAATATTCAGCGTGAACCCGAGGGCGTTCATAAAAGTGAAAGTGGCTATGATAGATGTCGGGATAGCCACGGCGGAAATGATGGTAGAGCGTATATCGGCAAGGAAAAGAAATATGACCAGAATCGCAAGTAATCCGCCATAATAGATATTCAGCAGAACTTCGTGGATGGAGTCTTCAATATAAGTTGAATTATCAACCACCATATTGAGGGAAATGTCCGGAGGCAATTCTTTCTGAAGTTTCGCGACTTCGTCTTTTACCGCCCGCGCTACCGCCACAGTATTAGCCCCTGACTGTTTGGAAATATCCAGCGTCACCGCATCCCTGCCATTGACTCGCGCCAGTGAGCGCTGCTCTTCAATGCCGTCAATGACATAAGCGATATCTTTCAAGTAAATCGGCTGTCCATCCGGATTGTCGATTGGGATGTTGTTAAACTGGCTGACTGAGGTCAATTTTCCCATCGTTCGAACCAGATATTCATTGTGACTTTCGTTAACTCGACCGCCCGGTATCTCCAGATTTGCCGCCGCCAGCGCCATTTTGACCCGGTCAATTGATATTCCGTAAGAATCCATTTTATCAATGTCCAGAAAGACATTGATTTCCCGTTCCGAACCGCCGACCAGAGTGACCGCCCCCACTCCGGGAATCGATTCCAGCCGTTTCTGAATCTCATCCTGAGTGAAAGTCGTTATATCACGGGCGGGGCGACTGCTGGAAACAGTGAGAGACATTATGGGCCGCGATTCCGGGTCATAGCGTGCAATAACCGGCTCTTCAATGTCACGGGGGAGGTCGCCGCGAATGGCGGTTACTTTTTCCCGCACTTCCTGAGCGGCAACCTGAGGGTCCTTTTCGAGAACAAATTCCGCCACCAGAAGCGAATACCCCTCTTCAGAGAAGGATGTAATATGTTTTATGCCGGAGATAGGATTTATCGCATCCTCCAGTTTCTTTGTCACATCCGTCTCAACCGCCTCGGCTCCTGCCCCGGGATATATGGTAGTGACCACCACAAAGGGGAAATCTACGTCTGGCAGCAAATCGATGCTCATCTGCTCGAAAGAAAAATATCCCAGAACCACCAGGGCGGCAATCATCATGACCGTAAAGACCGGCCGTCTTATGGCAACGTCGGCAAGTTTCAAAGCGCCCGCTCCTTTCCCGATTCATCGACAAATCGAGCGAGGTTGACCCTGCTGCCATCCTGCAAATAATTCTGACCGACTACTATCAGGGTATCGCCGCTCTGCAGACCGGACAAAACCTGAGTGGCGCCGTTAAAATCGACCCCGAGACTCACTTCGCGCATCCGAGCGGCGCCGTCGGAGACTACAAATGTATAATTGCGTCCGTCACGGGTGAGAATCGCCTGCCGCGGCGCCACAATGACATTCGCAAAATCATCAATTACGATGGTTGCGCGAGCAAACATCCCGGGTTTGAAGCGACGCGCGTAATTACTTATCGCGACATCTACTTGAAAGGTTCGCGTTACCGGGTCGGCGGAACGAGCCACTGTCAATATGCTCCCATCCCCCGTTATAACCGAATCGGCCTCGGCGGAGATTGTGACTTTCTGACCTTCTTTAAAGTAGGCAACATCATTGCCGCTGACGCCCAATTTCATCCGAACCTGCTCGGTCGATGCCACTGTTGCCACTTGCTGACCGGGTGCGACATACTGGCCGACATAGACATCAATAGAGGTAACCCGGCCGTCTATCGGAGAGCGGAGTTCCACCATCTGCAATGCCGCTTCGTAATTGGCGCGGGCAACTTCAAACTCCGTCTGGGCGGCGTCAAATTGCGACTCGGAAACGGCTCCCTCCACGAAAAGATACTTTATCTTACTGAAATTCTTTTCGGCATTCTGGTAAACCGAATAAGCCTGAGTAAAATTCGAAGTCGGCCCGGTGCGGTCAAGGCTGATGATGACGTCGTTAGTCTTCACAATGTCACCGACCCGGAAATTTATTTTCTCTACTGCCTCCGCGATTTTAGCCCTGATTACCGCCTGCTTTTCTCCTTCAATAGAGCCGGTGAAGGTTCGGCTCAGTTGCTTGGAAGTAGGGACAACCAGCACCCCCTTGACCGCTATCGCCTGGATCAGGTTGGCGTCATTATTGTTTTTGTTTCCCGAACAACCGGTCAGAAACAGCCCGGCTACAATTCCAAAACTAAATAACCGCCTTAGATTTTTCATTTTTGCCATAGTCCTCATCTATCACATTTCAACGCTTATTGCTTTTTTGAGAGCGGCTCGTGCCAGGCGGTAATTATAAATCGCCCGGGCGAGATTGGTGCGGGCATCGGTCAACGCCGTCTGCGCGGAGAGGACTTCCAGTTGGGTTCCGATTCCCGATTGATAGCGCAGATTGGCGATTCGCAGCCCTTCTTCCGCCTGAGTAATGGTCTCTTTCTGGACTTCCAGCGCCTTGCGCGCCATCTGAAGATTATCATTTGCCTGCTCCACTTCCAGACGAATATCATCCAGCGCCTGCTGTTCGGCAAGCATGGCGTTATAGTAATCGACCCGCGCTTTTCGAACCTCTCCTATTGTCTTGCCCCCGTCAAACAGCGGTATATTTATTACCAGAGCGGCGGACCAGGATTTGGAAACCTCCCTCTCGCGCAGTTTGAAATCGTCAGAAGAGGCGGTTACCTGATAGGTTGTGTTAAAACTCACATTGGGATAAATCCAGTTCCCCTTCGCTATTCGAACTGCTTTGTCATAGACCTTCTTTTGCAAATCGGCCTGCCTCAGTTCCGGCCGATTGTTAAGCGCCGCCGATTCCAATGAGTCAAGCGCCGGCAGAGTGACAATGGAGGTATCGCTCAAATCGATCGCCAAAGTGATTTCTTCATTCAAAGGTAACCCCAGGAAAGATTTGAGTCGTTTCTGAGCCAGGCTGACTTCCGACTCCGCCCCAATTAACTGCGGCTCCAGATTCCCCTTCTCCACCCGGGCACGAAGTCGTTCATACTCCGATATCATCCCCTGTCCGTACTGTTTTTCAACTACTTCAAGATTGTAATTCAATTGCTCGTAAGCCTTGCGAATCACTTCCAGATTGGACTCCGCCAGCGCTGCCGCGAAGAAGATCGATTCCGCCTGGAAAACTATGTCTGCTTCGACCTGGCGCAGTACTTCCTTCGAATACTCTTCATAATACCGGGCAATTTTCATCGCCGCCCCGACTTTTCCTCCAACATATAACGGCTGGCTGAAGGTGAGAGCCAGGTCAAAATCGTTGTTCAGACTGATAGGAATCTTCTCACCGCCGAAGAAAAGTTCCCGGTCCAGCAGATTCCGAGCATAATAGCCGTTTAAAGACACTTGAGGCAGCGCCCCGGAACGAACGGAAATGATTTCGCCGCGCGCCTTTTCCAGATTTTTCTTTGCCGCCAGGTATTGACGATTATACTCCAGCGCTATTTCTCGAACATTCTCCACCGTCAGCACCGTTTCTGCTTTGGCGCTGCATACAAGGGCGGTGGCGACAAAAAATACGACAGATAACAAGCGCATACTCATCCTATATTACTTTTTTGTTCCCAGGTAAATCTTGCACATTTCCACGACCAGGTCGATAATTTTCTGCTGTCGCTTTTTCTCCCGATGATAACAGCGGTGCACCAGTAAGCCATCAGCAATAGCATGCACTACCCAGACCAGTGTCTCCGCCTGCCGATAACTCATACGGCTGCTCTCTTTCAGGTACGTTGCCATGCGGCCGGCTATTCGCCGATGCGCACGGGACATATATTCCCGCACGCGCGGCATACGGAAGGCTTGATGCCAGTTTTCAATCGGCTTGTTTGACTTTTTTCCGAGAAGTTCAAAGGTTGTCCGAATAACATTTTCAATCACTTTTTCCGGCGGCAGGGGGCTTTCCAGGTGTTTGAATATTGCCGCGAAAAGGGTTTCTGTTTCCGCCTTAAGGGTCTCCACAAAGATATCCTCTTTGCTGCGAAAGTGGAAATAGAGAGCGCCCTTGGTTACCCCGGCTTCACGCGCAATGTTCTCCGTGGTGGCTTCAACATACCCGACTCGCTCAAACACCCGGGAGGCGGCGCGAATCAATTCCGCCCGTCGCTGCTGCGGGGGAAGTTTAGGACTCTGCTTCAAATATTTCTCCTCATATACCTACTGGTCAGTATCTAAGATTGATTATTTAGACGATTTTGTCAACGATTGGTTACAAAATTTATGAAGAAATCTTGGCGGCAAGAAAGAAGCGGCTACAGCCACTTCTTTTTCTTGAAGTAAAACAGCATGATTATCATCATAATTACCAGCAATATCCAGAAAAACAGATAGCCGTATTTCCATTCCAATTCCGGCATATAGCGGAAGTTCATGCCCCACATGCCGACCAGAAATGTCGGCGGCATCAGAATAACGGTGAATACTGTCAGAACTTTAATAATCTCATTAGTTTTGGTGGAAACGCTGGAGTAGTTCGCTTCCAGCGCCGAAACAAGCGTATCTCTATGGGATTCTGATAGTTCGATGATTCTTGTCAGATGGTCATAGATATCATTGAAGTAAAGTTGCGCCCGTTCAGAAATGAGGGCGAATTGTCCTCGAAGAATATGCCCAATCATTTCTTTCTGTGGCAGCGCGATGCGCTTCAACTGGTAAATATCGCGTCTCAAAGTAAAGATTTTCTTCACTGTCTCGGCATCTGGTTCGCGCAAGACCGACTCTTCAATCTGGTCAACTTCCATCTCAAAGAATTCCAGTATGTTATTGTAATTGTCCACCATGACATCAAGGAGGGTGTGAAAGAGGAATTCCGCTCCCCGCGAAAGGAGACGCTCATCGCGGGTGGCGCGGTTATAAAGATAGTTGAAAATACGATGCGGCTCATAATGAACCGTGACCACGGTATTGCGGGTCAAAAAGAGGCTAACCTCCTGAACGCGTATCCCCTCTTTCCGGTTGACATAATCGGCAATCTGGAATTCGGCATAAATATAATTCTTGTAGTCGTCTATTTTGGAACGGGGCAATTCCGATATGGCATCCTCCTCCGATATAACATCTTCGATAGCCAGCGGATGAAAGTGGAAATCGTGAGTCAGAATGAACGATTCCTGGTCGGTCGGGTCGAGCAGGTCAATCCAGAGAACAATGTCGGGGTCGGCAAACAGGGAGTCGAAATCGGCAATCCCCTCGATTTTCTGAACCGGCTGACCGGACTTCCAGTAGAAGGAGCGAATCATTGCTACTTCTTCCCCATCATGACATCGGTCATTTCCACCTGCTCCAGGACTTCTTCCTTAGAGCCTTCTTCTTTGATTTCCTTGATATTGACCTTTTCGGTCCAGAAGAAAAACATGCCCATCAGGAAAATCGGTATCAGGTCAAGAATATGGAGTGCCAGGGCAAAGAGGACGGCATCGGACTTGACGATCTTAAAAGCGAGAAGCGAGGCGACAACGGCCAATTCGAAGGTGCCGGCATTGCCGGGGGTAATCGGTATCATGAGCGCCACGGTGTTAATGACCATAATCACCACTGCCGAAATCATGGGGAGTTCAAAACCAAAGGCATGAATCAGAAAATAGACAACCAATATATGCGCTACCCAGGAAAGCAGCGACAGCACCAGGGTGCGGATGAAATACTGGCTGTAGCGAAGCATCTCGATTCCTTTGGTGAAGGAGCCGGCAAATTTCTTGAGAGTCAGGTAGAGCGCCGGGGAACGACCCCGCAAGCCCCGTCGTCCGAATTTTCCGATTCTCTCCTTGAAATGAAGTATCAAATAGAGAACAGCAAAGACGAGGACGGTGATGACAGCGATGACGTAACCGATGGGTCGATATTCCGGAGGGAAAACAAACGATGCCGTTGACAGTAGAACTATAAAAATCAAGAGACTGACGGCATCAAAAAGAACTTCAATGACAATTGTGGAAAAGACATATGATTTCGAAAGGCCCTCTTTCTTGGAGAAAAGAAGAAGCCGCCCTACCTGGCCGGTCAGGGCAGGCATTATGATGTTAATTACCTGTCCGGCGGAAAAGAGCGGGATGACCCGAAGCACTCTGATTTTCTTGGTTTTCTCCACGATAGTTCGCCAGCGGAGAGCTTTGAAAATTATCATGGCAAATTCCATCGCCAGCGCCGGGATAAGATAATAGAAATCGACCCGTCCCATAAGTCGCTGCAGGTCCTCCATTCGAATATCCTTGAGGCAGTACACCAGGAGAACGACTGCAATCAGAGAACCCCAGAAATGCTTCTTTTTCAGAATCGACGGCATCATTCCCTCAAAAATTAAACCCGCCAGAGCGGACGAAAAATATCGAAGAATTATAGAAATTTACGGCTGGGCTGTCAATCTAAATTAAAGTGACCGGCAGGTCAAATTATGGCAACTTCAGCCTTACGAATCCATCCCTTGCGTTTGTTCTCAAAAATCACCTGATAGTAGTCATTAAGTTCCTTCTGAACTACAAAGGTCAGACCGGCGCCGCCAGTGAATTCGATGTCGTTATCCTCACCGGGACCGCTCAGGACTCTTGCTTCCGAGGCAACTATAACCCCTTTCCGAGCCAGATAATCGACACGATACTTGTAGGTCGTCAGCCCCGATGAGACCAGGAGCAATATCAGAAGCAGATAGGATACTACTTTTGAGAGCAAGCCGGAATTCTGAAAGTAGATATGTATGCCTATGGTCAGCATGAGAAGCACAAAGAAGAGCGATGATATCCATGCCAGGCTATTCAAAGTAAAAGGGGCCGTGATTGTATCAATGAATCCGGACACGGGATTAATCTTTACCCCCTCCATAATGGTCGGCATGAATTGACGGGCGAATTCCAGGTTGGTTTTGATTTCATCGTCACCCGGGTCAAGCCTCTGGGCTCGCAAGTAGTAGAGCATGGCATGTCCGAGGTCCCCTTCCTTGAAATAGCAGTTGCCGATATTGAAAAAAAGCGCCGCGGACTGATATCCGCCATTTTCCAGTTCCAGGTAAGAATCGAGAGCCTGACGGTACTGGGCGCTGTCGTAAAGGTGATGTCCGGAGACGAAAAGGGAATCGGTATTTAGCGCCGATGCAGTCTGCAGCAAAAGCATAAGCCACAAGAGCGCCAATATGGAAGTTTTATGCGCCAATCTTCGCCGCCTCCAGTTTCACGAGAAGTTCCGCGGCTTCTTTGAGGGCAACCGGCACCAATGCCGGGGAAACCGCCGCCGAGGCATACTGCGCAAAGTCAGCCTGTTTCATTATCTCTTGAAATTTGAGAGTTATATCTTCCGGCAGATTATGATTCTTGAGAATTTCGAGAACCATATCAGATGTCAAACCGTGCGGAGACAAATTCATTTTGTCAGCCAGATAGGTAATAAGGGCACGGCGAATCTCGGCATAGAACTGCGGGATTTGACCGGTCTGGCTCAGGCGGCTCGCCTTGGAAAGATGTTTTCTGGCGAGTCTTTTAGCCATCCGGGAACGGGCGTAACCGACATCATTGGCCAGTTTTTGACGGCGCCGCTGTGTTATCCAGACCGCCAGAAGGGCCATTGCCGAGACTCCATTGACAAACAGATAAAGCGGAGTAAACAGCACCAGAGGTTCCGGTCGCCGGAGATTACTGTCAGTCTTGATATATAGGATATCTTTTGCTTTGGGGTCAATCACTCTTCCCGCAACAGGCCTTAGCGGCAGCTCACCATAATCGGCAACCTCGGCCGCCGGTCGTACCTCCAGGTCTATTGGCTTGGTAGAGATGACTTTGTACTTTCTGGTGGCGGGATCAAAGAAACTCAGGAAGACCGGCGGAATGGTCAGTTTTCCGGCTCTTCGGGGTATATAGACCTCGTCGAATATCTTGGTGCCGCCGACCACCCCCCCGACTTTCGAGATTTTTTCATCGGTCGATGCACGGTAAACACGGAAGTCCTTCAACTCCTCAATAACCGGCTCAGCCACGGTTTTGATATTTCCAGTTCCGGTAATTTTGTACTTAACGGTCACCGGCTGATTGGCATCGACAATCGTCTTGTCCGGAACGGCATCAATACTGAAATTCCCCACGGTTCCGGAGAAACTCTCCGGCTTTCCTTCTGCCGGAAGCGGCTTGATATTCACTGTTATCGGTCTGGAGCGAACGGTGCGTTGCTCCCCCTGGACGAGAAAATCGTCAAATAGAGAAAAGGGGTCGTTGCGCCGCGGAGCGCGCCGCGAGGGGACATTGACTGTCACCATAGCCGGTCCGATTGTCAGGTCACCGGAACGGGTCGGGAATAGAGCCGACGAGATCTCCACAACTTTGTATCTCTGGCCATTGACGATTTCGTAGTACGACCTTTGCCCTTCAAGAATGTCAGTCCAGAAATCGGTAGTCTGCGGCGCGGTATATTCCGGCTGGGAAAGTATCTGAACGGCATGATAGAATTTGACGGTAAGAATCATCTGCTCGTTCACGAAAGCCGATTTTTTGTTGACTTCGGCCGTCAGGAAAACCTCCCGGTTCTCGCCGGTCTGTGTTATAGCCTCCTTTTGAACCGATTTTGAGGTTCCTTCACCTCCCGAAAGCACTGTCAATGTCAATTCATTAGATTCATAACGTTTGCGGTCGATTACCAGAAAAGCCGGCTTGATAGGGTAAGATCCCTGTTTCTTGGGTTGAAGCAGATACTGGTAACTGTAAGAGGCCTGCATTTTGCCGTTGACAATAGAGATATTGGTGGACGTCCCCTGGGAATAGACATTAAACATGGTCAGATTGGGAAGTTCCGGGCCGGGAAGATTCTGCCGTGGCCCTGAGACCGATATTGTGAGATAAGCGTACTCATCTATGGAAATGGTATCCTTGTTCAGCGACATGCTCAAAGAAACCTCATCCTGAGCGTAGGCGGCGCCTAAGAATATCAATATCAGAAAAGTCAGTGACAGAGATTTCATTCTACCAGTCATTCCCTTGATAATCTGATGGTCCCTGAAGTTTGCGCAGGTCTTTCTGCACCTCTTTCTCATCATCACGCAAGGCATTTAGAATTCTCTCCGCATCTTCTTGGGACATTTCGTTTTCATCCTGAGGCTGCATCTGCTGCGGTTGGGGCTTCTGTTGCTGCTCTTGCTTCTGGTCTTGTGGCGACTGAGGTTGCTGCTGTTCCTGCTGTTCATTTTGCTGTTGCTGCTGCTCTTGCTGTTGTTGTTGCTCCTGGGGTTTTAACTGCTCTTTAAGCATTTTCCGAGCCAGTTCCAGGTTATACTTGGCATCCATATCATCGGGAGTCAGTTCCAGCGCTTTCTGATACGCCTCAATCGCTTTCTGATAATCGCCGGCGCGATAATGAACATTGCCCAGATTATATCGCGCCCGGGCTTCAACTTTTATATCGTTGGTAACAAATGCTTTCTGTAATCGGTCGGCGGCTTCTTCATACTTCCCTTCCTTGTACAAGGCGCTTCCGATATTATATTGAATCTCTGGCATTTCCGGGCGGTCGACATCTGCCTCACGATAGAGCCCCAAAGCGGAGCCAAAATCGCCTTCCTTGAAGGCTTTGTTCCCCTCCTTGACCAGACTCTTGTAATCCTCGGCAAAGGTGGCGGAGCCAAGGAAGCAGACAAAAATGATAGTAATAGATTTCAGTTTCATTAGTTTATTTTACGTTTCTAACTCGTTTCTTCTCCGAAATAAAAAACTCCGCAAAAAGCAATATAATTGCCAAGACCAGGGGGTATTGATAACGGTCCTCATATTGAACCATCAGTTTCCCCTCCAGTTCCTTTTTCTCCATCTTATCAATTTCATCGTAAACCCGGTCAAGTTCCATTTCTCCGGCCGATGCCAAATAGAATTTCCCTCCGGTGGCGAGGGCGACTTTCTGGAGCGTCATTTCATTCAGCTTGGTCACGATAACCTCGCCGCTTCGATCCTTTTTATAGCCCACTCTCTGTCCGGTTCGGTCCGTGATGGGAATCGGTTCCCCGGCCGGCGAGCCGATACCGATGGCGAAAATCTTGACTCCCTGCTTGCGGGCCTCTTCGGCGGCGCTGAGCGGGTCAGTATTATGGTCTTCGCCGTCGGTCAGAAGAATCAGCACTTTGTGTTTCTTTTCCTGCTTTTCAAACGCCTCGGTTGCCTTTCTGATGGCGTCTCCGATGGCTGTCCCCTGTTTTTGCACCAAACCGACATCCATCACATCCATAAATATTTGTGCCGCCGAATAATCCAGCGTGAGAGGGCAATGAATGA
Source organism: Ignavibacterium sp. (assembly GCA_020724775.1). Lineage (GTDB taxonomy): Bacteria > Zixibacteria > MSB-5A5 > GN15 > PGXB01 > DYGG01. The sequence continues at coordinate 65,426 of DYGG01000003.1, forward strand.
AGGCCTCCCCGGCAAAAGCCACCAACCCAATTCGGTCGCCTCGCAGACGGTCAATCAGCCCGCGCACTTCCTGGCGCGCCTTGGCGATACGGCTCGGTTTCATATCCTGTGCCAGCATTGAATTGGAGACATCGACCGCTATGATGATATCAATCCCCTCGCGTTTCATCACCTCCATATGAGTGCCGCATTGGATTTGCGAAAGGGTAATGACCAGGAAGAGTATTCCTGCCAGAATCAATGCCGCCTTACCCCCCTGACGGGCGAAGGAGATATAGGGAGCGTTCTTCATAATCAGAAAGAGGTCGCCGAAACGGGCAAGAAGTTTCTTCTTACGATAGATGCTCCAGAGATAAAAGAGCGCCAGAGCCGCAACCAGCGAAAGAAGAATCAAGTTTTCAGGGGCGCCGAATCTCATCGCAGTCTCCTCATGGAATCTTTCGGAAAATGGTCTGACTCAAGAGCACTTCAAGCACCAGGAATGCCAGCCCCAGATAAACAAAGGGGGGAAACAACTCCTTGTACTGGATATACTGGCTGACCTTTATCTTGGTTTTCTCAAGTTGGTCGATTTCCGAATATATCGCTTCCAGTTCTTTTTCTGAACGGGCGCGGAAATATTTCCCACCCGTTTTTGCCGCTATCTCCCGCAAGACAACTTCATCGATTTCATTTGGCAGATAGACATATCTTTTCCCGAAGATAGGGTCATCAACCGGATACATGGCGTTGCCTGGCTTGCCGACACCGATGGTGTAAATTTTGACGCCCATAGTCCTGGCGATGCCGGCAGCGGTCAAAGGGTCAATCTGACCGGAATTGTTGATTCCATCAGTCAGCAGAATTATTACCTTGGATTTGGCGGTTGACTCGCGAAGGCGATTGACGCAATTGGCTAAAGCCATTCCGATAGCGGTGCCATCCTGTACCATTCCGAATTTCACCTGGTCAAGAAAGGTAAGGAGCACCCCGTAATCGAGGGTCAATGGGCATTGCGTGAAAGAGGTTGCCGAGAAAACCACCAGCCCGATGCGGTCGCTGACTCTTTTAGAGACGAATTTCTTGATTTCTTCTTTAGCCACGTACAGGCGATTGTAAGGTTTGAAGTCTTCAGCCCGCATTGAACCGGAAATATCGAGCGCCATTATAATATCAATCCCCTCGGAAGATACTTCCCTGTTTTCTGTGCCGGCCTGAGGTCTGGCAAAAGCAACCGCCAAGAGCGCCAGCGCCAGGACTCGCAGCAGGCTCAATACAAACCGAAACCGGGCACGTCCGGTTTTCGCCGAGCGTTTGACAATTTTAAGGTCGCTGTATCGGATACTGGCGGAATGGGCTCTTTTCCGCAGCAGTTGAAATGCGATAATAAAGCCAATGAGAATTGCCGCAACGATGAATATCGCCGTCGCGGAAACAGCGATTTCCTTCTCGAAAAGCGACATCTGAAACCCGGCAAACCTAAACATTGGCGCTCTCCCCCACGGCCGCGGTCGGCGCCGCCAGCGCCATCTTGGATATCTCCGACAGGCGAACCTGCTCCACAAAGAACCGGGCTTCCTCAAAATCGGCGGCCGGTCTCTCCGGTTCTGGGATCAACTTGGCAAATTTCACCAGGTCGGCAAATTTCAGAAAAATCCCGAGCCGCTCTTTGATTTCGACCGGAAATTCGGTCTTCTCCGCCACCACCAGAAACTCTTCGGTTGTCATATCCAGCGCCGGAATCTGATAGACTCGCCCCAGAAAGGCTCTGATTATATCGGTCAATTCAATATAGAATATTTTGAATTTCTGTTCGGTGAGATATTTTTTTGACTCCAGCAGCGCCAGTTGCTCAAAAGCGATTTCCCACGGCTTGCGGGTGTCGAGCGGCGCCGCAAGACCGGCGCGCCGTCTGCGAATTCTCCAATATATATATCCTCCAGCCAGAAGCAGAAGCAAGACGCCGCCGAGGATGTAATACATTGTCAGGTCTTCTTTGAATTCGATTGGTCCTTTAATGTCTCTGATGTCCGAGGTATCGGCCGACTCCGCCAGAAGCGATTTTACCCGAATCGGTGTCGGCTCCGAAATCAGATACTTGACACTGCTGTCGGGGAGCATGAATTCTACTGGGATGGGAGGAATGACATAATCGCCGGTCGTGAAAGTGGTCAGAAGGAATCGGCTCTCCAGTTTAATTTGCCCGTTGGGGAGACGCACCTCTTCATCAGCCTGATAATCTTTTACATCAAACGCCCCCAGATTCGCCCCTATCGGCGGCGGTGTCAGAACAATATTGGAATCGTGGATAACTGTCAGTCGATAATTAATCAGGTCGCCGATATAAATCTCCGATTTATCTACCGCCGTCTCGACAGTAATACCCGGAGCCGACTTTACCGTATCGACTGAAACAGATTGGGCGTTGCCGACAATCGGCAGAAATATCGCCATGACCCATAGGAACTTAAGTGACTTCATCTTCTCTTATATATACTCACGGAGCCGGTCTGATATTCCCGGCTATATCCGGAATCAAGGGTAGCGGCAAAGGCGGCCGGCGGTTCATTGATTATCACTGCCAGCACCGGTGTTTGTCGGCTCAATTCATCTCTTAAATAAATATTGTCGCACAGTTTGTACTTCATTCTCTCTTCATGGCTGAATGGCAGGGGATATTCAAAACCGAGAATCTCGGTCATGGGAAGTGGAACCTGCTCTGAAAAGAAGGAGTATCCGGCCCATTCCGACAAAACGGTATCGGACTTTTCCGCAAGGAGTCTCATTTGGGACGTTATACGCTGTACTTCCGCAATCTCATATTTTTGGTCATTAGGTCTTATGCCCTTGATAAAAATGGCGTAATAAGGCACAAAGGACAATGCAAGCAGGGCAACCAGCCCACCTGTCACAAATTTCTGCCATTTTATCGGAATGTTCTCATTGAATACTGCTATCATTCTTTCCGCACTTAGGGATGCCACAATTATAGCAAAGCCGAGATACTGCTCGGCGTAATGGCGGAGTATCGGATAAGGAACGAGATATACGGCGGCCAGGGCGACAAGATTGAGCAGCGCCATCCCCTCCGGACTATCGAAAAGTTGATAGCGGGGCGTTAGCCGACGCTCCTGCCGCAAGAATTTCACCGATGCAATCACGGCAATAAGGAGAAGAAACAGATACGGTTCAATAATCATTTTGGCGATTACCGCCAGTTTCTGGAGAAAAATTCCGGCAAGGTTGGTTTCATCACCCCGGAAAATCTGAAAGACAAAAGTATTCTGGAGGAAATGCTGGGGCGCCCGAAGAAACAACAGCAGATTCGGAATTGAGAAGGGAACAAGCGAAAGCACAAAGACCAGAGACAATTTAAGACGTCTGTCTGCCTCGCTGCGCCAGAGTGAGCAGGCATAAATCGGCAGCAGGATAGCAAAAATTATCCTCAGATTAATCAACGCCGAGAGGGATAAGCCGAGCATTATCAGGTAAATGACATTCCGCTTCTCATGAAAAAGGAGCCAGAAGAAAAATGTTGCCAGAGCCAGGAGATTGGCGAAAACCAGCGGCTCAAAGACGGAGTGATTGGAAATTATCAGACCTGAGAAGGCATAAAGACTCAGCGCCAGCAGAGCCATTTTTGCATTTCGGGTCATTTTAAGCGCAATGCCGAACAGAAGCAAAGCCGAGAGGAGACCTGCGGCAACTGCCATACCCCTGAGAATCCAGAATGAATTCCAGCCATCAAGCGCAAGAGACGAGAAAACCAGAGGAAAGAGGCTTACCTGGGAGAAAAAGAAATCAAGATACGGAGTCTTTCCCATGCCCACCATACGAGCGGCATTGAGATAAAAACCTTCGTCACCCCCGACAAACCTGTGCGTGGCGAAGAAAACCAGCAGCGCCAGGTGAACGGCAAGAATTAATAGCAATAGATATAAATATTTCTTCTTCATATTACCGGATATTCTCTTCGAAAACTCTGACCTGCTCGATTTCAGCCAGTTTGCTGATTAATTCGTTGAGCGCTTTTTGCGACTTTTCCTGCTGATAATCAAGAAGAACTTTTGAGCGAACCTCCTCATACGAATTATCTCCGTATCTCTCTTTCTTGCCGGCGAGATAGAAATTGCGCAAATCGAGAGTATCGATATTGATTTGAGGAAGGATTCGCTCGGTCACATATTTCTCGACTAACAATTGTTTTTCCAGATTCTCTTTTCTTTTCAACAGCCGCGGGTCGCGGTCGAATTTCTCCCTTAAGGCGGCGCGGTACATCAGTTCCAAACCGACCATCTGATTTAACAAATTGAGTTTCCCCTGCTTGCTCAGATATTCCGCCTGCGCCTGCGCCGGCAGGTTCTGAATTTCATTTTCAAGTTCGGATAAATAAATCGGCGTTTCCCCGATTCTAGCTACCACGGTTTCACCCGGCTTGACAGTCACGATTGAATCAAGATTCACCGCCCGGTCCAGTTCCCGTTTGGCGCTGGCTCTTCGCCCCATTCGCTCCAGCGAGGCGATCAGACCGCGCCCGGCTTCATCATAGAAACTCCCCTTCGGATGCAGGCTGCGGGCGCGGATGTAATATGCCGCGGCATTCTCATAATCAGCCAGTTTCTCAAAATAGAGTTGGCCTATCAGATAACAGATATTCCCCTTGACGGCCAGGTCAAGGTTGCGGTCGTCCAGAACTTTCAGGTATTCTTCTATTGCCGCCATGGGGAGGTTGTTATCGCTCAGTTCGCCGGCGAGATTCTTCTCCGCTCTGTAATCCGGATTCCTGACGGCCGAGGTCATTGACACCGCCAGATAGACGATTGCCGCCAGTGTCAAAAGCGATATTACGAGATTGACCGTTGCCAGGGATACCGCTCCCCGATGGCCTGACCAGTGCGACATACTAACGTCTTTTCTCCCTCATTCTGAAGAAATTAATTAACGGCACAATATATGATTGGTCCGTCACTATTTGGATGAAATCAATATTTATCAGGTGGAACGAGCGTTTCAGGGCAAAATTATCGGTCTCTGCTTTTTGCGCAAAATCAAGACGAAATGCCGAGGAGCCGGTATCGATTATAACTGTTTCGCCCGTTTCGGCATCCTCCAGTTCGATGAGTCCGACATTCTCAAACTTCAATTCCCTGGGATCGGAAATCTTTACGGCGATAATGTCATGCTTGTTATTGGCGATATGCAGCGGTTTGAGGTAATCTTCCGAGAGAAAATCGGAAATAAGAAACACGACCGACTTCTTCTTGATGACTCTGTTGAAATACTCCAATCCGGCTGCGATATCGGTTTTCTTTCCGACCGGTTCGAAATATAGTATCTCGCGAATTAGCCGCAGGACGTGCGCTTTCCCTTTTTTGGGCGGAATAAATTTCTCTATCCGGTCGGTAAAGATAATCATCCCCACTTTATCATTGTTCTTAATGGCGGAAAAAGCCAGTAGAGAGCAGAGTTCTGCCGCAGTTTCCTCTTTGAACCGCTCTTTGGTGCCGAAAAAGCCTGAGGAAGACATATCGACCAGAAAAATCACCGACAATTCCCGTTCTTCCCGGAATTTTTTTATGAACGGATATCCCGTGCGCGCCGTAACATTCCAGTCTATCAAACGAATGTCATCACCCGGCTCGTACTGCCGCACCTCTTCGAACTCCATTCCACGCCCTTTGAAGGTGGAATGGTACTCGCCCGAGAAAAGGTCATTGACAACGCGGCGCGTCTTAATTTCAATTCGCCGAATCTTTTTAAATATCTCTTTCTGGTCCATCGTCTAAATCAAGGAACTTCAATGGTGTCAAAAATCTTCTGAACAAGATCATCCGAAGTTTTCTCTTCCGCTTCGGCTTCATAAGTTACTATGATTCGATGTCGCAGGACATCTTTGCCAATTGCTTTGATATCCTCCGGCGTGATATATCCTCTGCCCTTAAGGAAGGCGTGCGCTTTGGCGGCGGTATTGAGATAGATAGTGGCGCGCGGCGATGCTCCATAAGCAATCAGGTCTTTTAGTTCGCTTAAGCCGTATTTCTCCGGTTCGCGCGTGGCAAAGACAATATTGATGATATACTCTTTGACTTTTTCATCGACATAGATTTCACTTATGACCCGACGCGCTTTGTTTATCTCCTGGGGAGAAACAATTCGTTCCGCCTGGTAGATCTTCCCGACCGTCATCCGATCCATAATCATCCGCTCCTCCGCCGGCGAAGGATAGGTCACTTTCAATTTGAGCATAAACCGGTCCACCTGCGCTTCCGGAAGGGGGTATGTTCCTTCCTGCTCGATAGGATTCTGGGTCGCCAGCACCAGGAAAGGCTCGTCCAGTTTATAGGTGTTGTCACCAATAGTTACCTGCCGCTCCTGCATCGCTTCCAGAAGGGCCGATTGCACCTTTGCCGGAGCGCGATTGATTTCATCGGCTAAAATTATATTGGCAAAGATGGGTCCCTTCTTGACACTGAATTCCCCTTTCTGCGGATTGTAAATCATGGTGCCGATCAAATCGGCAGGCAGTAGGTCAGGGGTGAATTGAAGGCGATGAAACTTGGCGTCGATAGAGTCTGCAAGAGTTTTGACCGACAGGGTTTTGGCTAATCCCGGGACTCCTTCGAGAAGAACATGGCCATCGGCGAGAATCCCGACGAGGAGCCGCTCTATCATATATTTCTGCCCAACAATCACCGCTCCCATCTGTGAAGTAAGTTTTTCAACAAAGGCCGATTCCTTTTCCACTATCGCTTGAATCTCGGCAATCTCTTTGTTCATTTTGCCTCCGCTTTATCATTATTCAAAATTTGTTCAAAAAGGTTTTCCATTTCGGTCACCAGCCGAAGCACATCCCCCGGCTCGCCTGGCAACGGCGCATATTTTTCCCTTTCGGCCTGCGACAGCCAAGCGGACATCTTCTCCTTCATCGTGTCCGGCATCGGGGACGACGCCATATCACCGACTATTTCAGAGGCGGTCCGACCGGCAGTTTTCAATCCAAATTTCAGGTCGAGATAATGCGACAGTATAGCGTACAGCCGGGTGGAGAATAGTTTTCGGTCCGAAAGTGATTCTTTTTTTGCCGAGGATAATGATTCCAGCAACAGTTCCTCAGCGCTTTTTGCCGGCACGGCTTGCGCGCGTTTTCGCCGTCGTACTACTATAATTACCGCTGCTAATGACGCCGCCATCAGAGCCGGAATAGCCCACAAAAGAAACTTCAGACCGCTGCCTTCGGGCTTTTCCATTGGAGCGGGCTCTCTGATAAGTATCTGAAACTGCTGGCTGGAGAGTTCCCCCGGCAGGGAATCCGGAAGGGAAATATATTTCAAGACTACCGGCTCGATAATGCCTACCCCGCCTTTCATGGGTTGAAGAGTATATCTAAAATTTCTGATAGTGATGTCGGTGCCATTCACAACGTCGCTGCTTACCGCCGAACTGCTTCCCAGTATCTTGAGATTCTGGGTAGTAGGAAGTGGGAGAAGTTCGAATTGATAATCCCCTACTTTTCCTTCCCAGCGAATTTCGAGTGAGAAAGAGAGCGAATCTTTGAAGTGAATATCATTCCTGTCGATACCGGCGCTTAGGGATATCTTACCGGCCACCGCAGGATGATTAATCAGAATCATCGCCCCCAGCAAGAATAAAAATCTTGCCAGCAGCAAGGTTGCATTGACTCTTTTCATAACGAGCGGGTAAGATCTAATATTTTAACATCTTTGGCAATAAGACATCACATTCAGTTAATTTGATTTATACCGGATTTTTCACACGAGGTTGCAATAAATTTAGTGTCTTCCGACGAGGAAGGCAATCATTCCAGTGACCATGACAAGTTTCAATGCCGATGCGGTAACTCTGTATCTATCAATGTCTTGCTTTATCAGAAGAGACGCTGTCAATGATAGAAGCAGGGGCAACACCAGAAATCCGGCAGCATATGAGAAGTACCGGCTGTACCATTCAAGGGTGATGGTTATCAGGACCAGCAGGGCGGTCAGAATCATTAATGCCGCAGCAATCAGGCTGACAGACTTTGAATTCAGGTATGACGGAAGAGTTTTGTATGATGCGCTAATATCCCCCTTCCAGTCAGCCAAATCTTTCACGATTTCTCTAGTCAGGTGAACCAGAAAGGCGAATCCAACTGCGACAATTGGTCCGGGGACAATGGAAAGCGATTTCGGAGCCACCAGAAACGCCCCGAGTGCGACGGGAAAAGACCCCAGCAATGCCACCGTGAGGTTGCCAACCAGGGGCAGTTTTTTCAGCCAGAGGTTGTAAAGTGTCAGTAGGAGGAGGGAGATCGCCGCCGCCAATGCCAGAATTCCGCTGGTAATAATACTGACAGTCAGGGATATGAAAGCGAAGAGAGTGGCGGCGGTCGTCGCCACGGGGACGGAGATTTCGCCGGCAGGAAGAGGTCTTTGGGGATGATTAATCCTGTCGATTTCGATGTCGGTAATATCATTGAAAATATTTCCCGCGGCACAAACCAGGGCGCCGATTAATGAAGCGATATAGATGACCACGGCCGAGTAATCGTGACCGGTAAGATAGGCTCCCAGCCAGACCCCGGCGGCGGTCATCAGGCAATTCTGCACTCGGATTAGTTTAAGAAGAGATAAAATATTCCGCATGTAGGCAGGATAAAGTCGTGGGGAGATTCAGTCAATAATTAAATTGCCCGAGATGACTGACACCGTTACAGAGGCAGTCTTCGGAAAGCGACGACGAAATCATAAGTGCGACGGCTCGAGCCGGCGAGCCTAAAATTTCCGGGAGACGGTCACTTTAAAATTCGGATTGTCTCCAAAAGGGGTCCCGCGGAATTTAAATTTAAACTCCTCAGAGTCCGGCTCTTCAAATTCGTCATCTTTTACTTTTTGCGTTACTCTGCTGGCGGTGCGGAAGGCATCTATACCGGAGATAATACGATTGAAGACCGCCACGCCGACCATAAAAGTCGCTTTTCTGAAGGCGGTTTTGCTGGCGTTCCGAATGGTACGATATGTCGCGCGCGAATCATCAGTGTCCCACTGCCAATAGAAAGAACGGTTATCGGGATAATAGGGAGCACGAGGATTTATAATCCTGCCGGCGGTGTTGTAATCGTATCGATTGTCGTAAAAAGTGAGATTCTTGAAAAATTCATCATCCTTCCCACTCGGGTCGATTCCGGCATGCTGTTGGGCGTACCGGATGTAATCATCTTCTTTCCACTTGCCATAGGTGTGGAATCCGAGCCAACCTGCCCAGGTGAGGACTTCCGCCCCAAAGAAAATCTCGGCCCGACCTTTTTCACCGGCATAGTACTGCCCGGCGCCGGGGACCAAAATGGAAAGCGCCACCGCCTTCATTTTGGAGACTTTCTCCGGCTTTGACTCCGGAGATTTCTCCGCCTCTTGCTCCTTCTTCGGCTTCTCTTTAGGCTTGGCCGGTTCAAACTCGTCAAACTCATCCCAATCGGCATAAACAAATCCAATCGGTTGATAAAGCGGCGAAGGCTCGACTACAATCTTTCCGAGGACAATCGGGGGCGCCGCTAACAGTATCAAGCCCGACATCAATATTAAGGCACTCTTCATAATCTTAAAATTTATGAGTGAATCTTAAGATGGGAATTTCATCGGTAGCCGAGTATTTTTTCAATTCGGCATTCACCGACAGCCAGGCATCACCGGACTGACTGCGGTTATGCCGGCGCGCCGAGAGGGCAGCATCAAAAGCCGATATCAGGTGATTTGCCATAGCCACGATGACAAACTTATCAGCCTTATCCAGAAGGTTATTGGCTTCACCGCGCAAATTATTATAAACTGTCCTATGGGGCGACAGGGTGGTATCGTACAGAGTTGGGTTATCCCAGTAATCATCCCACCCGGCCCGGAATTGGTCATACTTGCCTATCATTTCGTAGTACTGTTGTGTCTTGGAGTCTGGCAATTGGTGAGTCATGGTGTCTTCATTGATATAAAAGGTATAAAGCCAGCCCCGATAAGACTCCACGGTTGACTGGTCACCCTCTATCCAGTGCTGATTGGCGAACGCCTCAAACTCATCTGTTTTGTCATTTCCGTCGCCACGATATTTGAAGTAGAAGACCCAGGATGTTGCTTCCGCCGCCAGGAATAAAAGCGGTTTAGCGACGTGGGAACCGGCATACTTCTGTCCCCATCCGGGAATTATCAAAGAATAGAGAAAGGCGCGCTTGGGAGACTTATATTCATATTCATAAATATTATCGTCTTTGGGTCCCTTCAAACCGGCGTTATCATCCTGCTGCCCGTAATTGACGTAATGATTGATATATGACGTTCCGCTAGTCTTGAGCGATTCCAGTTTGACCCATATTTTGCTTTCGGTTTTGTCAACCATCTGTGCCCCGGCGCTTATTGGCAGCGCCAGCAATGTCGCCATTCCCCAAAAAAGAAGTCTCTTCATTATATATCCTTTCCTATTTAATTATCGCGATATCAGTAAAAGCCGAAACCGTTTCGTTTCCGAAACTGGCTTTTAGAAGACATCTATATACCCCAGTCGGCAAAGCCGAGCCGTTCCAGGACCATTCCACCGTCCCCTGATTGCTCGGAAGGCTAAGTTGGTCGACTTGTTTTCCAGAGAGGTCATAAAAGGTCAGGGTCACCGAGGCATCCTCTCCCAAGAAATACCTGATAGTCGTTTTTCCGTCGAGAGTCGGGTTGGGGTAACAAAAGAATTTGTCGGCGGGTAGTTTATCGGCATAACTAACAACCGGGCCCAGTTTTGAATTCGGCAGAAGATATGTGCCCCGAGCATTCCCTCCCCCCATGGGCCAATCGGCGCGAGTGGAATCAAAAGAGATGTCATACGAATAAAACCAGCCATCGGCTCCGAGCACTCCCAATCCACCGCCATTTTCTTTCGAGTAAACCAGCGCGGGGCTGATGCCGATACCGCCGGCCGATATTGGAAATTGATACAATAGTTCCGGACCGAAAGCGTAACAGTTGCCGGAGGCGCTCATGACGATTACGTCCTGCCTGCCATCGCCATCAATATCGGCCACCGTCGGAGAGGCGATGACGAAATCGCTCGGATAGGCGCGGTCAATTATGAGAGGGAAATCGAGCAGGGTTGTGAAATTTTTATCAAAGGCATAGATATGCCCTTGTGCCCCGATGATGATATCGGCATAGCCGTCGTCGTCAAAGTCAGCAACGCACGGGTTGGCAAAAACGGAGTCCTCCAGTCGAATCCGATTGTATTCGGCAAAGGTCGGCGCCCCGGACGTATCAACCGTGACAGCCCTCACGTCACCGTCGGCACTGACCATAATAATTTCCGATTTTCCATCCCGGTCGAAGTCGGCTGCAACCGGTCCATATCGGTAAATGCCGTTCAGGTCATAAGAGACGGTATCGCCAAAGGGAAAACTTCCGCTGGGGGTAATAAGATAAAGTCGCGTCTGTAAGCTGTCCCCTAGAGAGAGAATGAATTTGTGACCTAGAGCAATTACTCCATACAATTCAGTTCCATGTAGCTCGGGAGAAGTTCGAATTTGAGTGTTACCCACCCATTTATACGAACGAAAGTAGTCCCCTTCATCAGCCACCAGCATCAAAGTGTCACCATTGAAAAATAGACTCAGAATGTCAACACCAATGTTCCTTGGGGATTGTTGATAGTCTGCGGTGCCATCGGAATTGAGGTCAAAGGAGTTGAAAATGTGAATTGTCTTTCCATCTGCTACAACCACACGCATTGAATCGGAGCCTTTTCCAAAATCACCGACCACCGGTCCCGCTGTCATAAATTCGGAGGTGCGAGCAAAGAGCGGCATAAGGTGGGCTTTGGGTCCGGTAAAGGAGTAAGCGGTATCATACACGGAAGCGCCGGCGGGAAGAAAATCGGTCCCGTCATCTTTCATCACAAGTAGATTGCGGCCTGATGCCACAATGACCTCAGGGATGCCGTCATTGTCCAGATCGGCAGAAATCGGAGCCAGACCATACATCGGATATCCGGCTCTCTGAGGGAAACCGGATGAAACAAAATCATATTCCAGGTCAAAATTCATCCTGACTCCCGAAGAGGAAATATCCGTAATGCGAATATGGCTGTTTACGCCGTAATGGCCAATCGACGGCGGATTGGTATTCGGTGTGAAAGAGGTATTATTGCCGGCATAATACATATCTTCCTGAGTGCCGTAGCCGGAGTAATAATATCCCCCGAAATTCACCAATCCGTCCGCCTCCATTAATTCCAGGAAGCGGAGTTCCGGGTTGACCTGAAGGGTATTCTCATCAAAATTATTATAACCATCGCCGTCAAAGTCCATCGCGGCAACTCGCTCGTCAACATGCCATATAAGTATCCCGGAGCCGGGAAGAAGAAGGTCATACTCATGGGTAAATTCTTTATTGTAGTTTACCGGTCCCAGAATGACCGAAGTCGCCGAGTCAGCCAGAATGGCGGTGGGTAACCCATCAACTTCCTCTTGACGGTTCTCCAGCAGGTAATATTCGAAGGCGGAGATAGGAATTTTGGCAACTTTGGTGCCGAGAGCCGTCATTTCCGCCGCCACCAGTTCAATATCGGTTCCCTGCCGATACTCGACCACGTCGACAAAGCCGAGGAAAGCACGCGACCAGGCTTCCGGGTACACCGGCATCACACCAAAGACCCGTCCCACCGAAAAACCGAAGTCTATTCCGGTTCCGAAACCGTTATTGTCCATCAAGGCAAAATCGCCGACCTGCGTGAAGAAGTTGAAAGTATTGTACAGGTCAACCAGCCCTAATTGATGTCCGTATTCGTGCGCCATAACGGCGTTCAGCGCGGTGGCGCGGTTATCCTGGCAGGCGGTCTCCGGATATATCACCACATCGCCGACTGCAACCGAATCGGTTCCTGTCTTATCAACGTATATAGGCTCTGCCAGGAAGACATTTCCTGTGAAGAGGTCCGACTCAGTGGGGGGAAACCCGATATCATTCTGTCGGTCGGAGCCGGCATGGAATAGAAAATAGGAGTCGTAATCGGCGAAACTGATGCCCGGCTCGGCGGTATCCGCGAGCAGGAGGCAGTCTTCCATAAACTGCACCAGTCCGATATAAGGATTTACGGAGCCGTAGTATCCCATCGTCTGAGGAAGATGGTAAACCGAGTCGCTCTGACGGGGAAAGACCTCCCACTCCAGAACCAACTTTCCTTCGGAAACGAAAAAGTAATAGTAGGCAAGCGCTTCAAGATGTTTCTCAAAATATTCCCGGCCGTGCGGCGAGGGGTCAATCATGTGCCCCTCTTCATTCTGAAAAGTTAGCGTATCGCGCATATCGAACCGGCCTCGGCCGGTGGTATTGGGGTCATCCGGTACTTCGTAAACGAAATCAAAACGGAGGGCGAGGATTTTCAAAGTATCAACTTCAGCCTGCGCTCCGGACAATTTGGGAAGACTCCAGGGATTCTCTCTCTCCTTCTTGAGAATATTCCTTTTCGACGCCTGCGAATGGAATCCGGATTGGATTATTCTCCGGTCATTCTTATCGATATTCCGTTTCTGCAGCCCGGAGGGAACCATCAATTTCCCTTCTCTGCCAAAAACCGGAAGCGATACCAGCAGCAGTAAAAAGATGCCGGATAGAAGTCCTATTTCAAGTTTTAGTTTCAATTCTTTGCTCCGATAGTGCCGATTTTACATATTGATAGTCAAGGCAAATCTCATCGTATTCGCCAGCGGGACCTGGTCATTGGACGGTATATAGGCGAAATCAAAACGGAAGAGACGATATGCCAGTCCAAAACCCAGAGTCGGTGTCTTGATCTCTCCCTCCTGGTCATAGATATATCCGCCGCGGAAGGCGATAAAACTGCCGTACCAGTACTCGGCGCCACCGTTGAGAACGACTTCTTTCACTTCCTCGCTGAAGCCATCCCCCATACCGACCAGAGACTTATTTGCTTCGATAGTAATCAAAGCGCGATTATATGATGACTCCAGTAGTTTCCAGGCGAAGCCTACCGCCAGATTGCGCGGCAGGGGGTCTGCCTGAGAGACGTCAATATATGAAATATCCGGTCCCAGGTTGGTAACGGCGACGCCCAGATTTAACCGCGGATGCAGTTTATAGAGCAAGCCCACGTCCAGGGCAAGTCCGGTAGAGGTGCCGCTACCTTTTTCCTTGCCGGCCCCGATTGACGACAGGTGTGAATATATGACCCGCGCCGAGAGCCCGCCGCTCAATGATGGCGACAGGGCGGTGCCGTAGGAAAGGGTCAGGGCGATATCAAAGGCGGAGAAATCGCCCAGGTCACGTCCGCTTTCATCGGTGCGCGTGATATTGCCATAAGATAGAAATGTCACATTGCCGCCGACTGTCCCCCATCCTTCAACACTCTGCACATAGGAGAAGAATTCATAATAAATGTCACTGGCTAATTCCGGGAGCCAGTTGACGTGCATCATGGTGATTTCCCGCTTTCCGCCGGCTTTAATCAGGATACGGTCACCGGCCGCGAACCACATATTGTTCGACCGTTCGGCTATGGAATTGGTGTTGCGCGCCCCCAGTCCCTCGGCATTGTATCGTGACCAGGCGCCGTCATAAACAATAGTGCCGCTGGAGGTGGCAAAGAAGATCTTCCCTTCAAAGGGACGAATCTGATTTATTTCCGAGCCGGCAGGATTGGCGTACAACTGAATTCGCTGCCCCGCGGTTATGGTATCGCCTGTCAGGTTGTTTACCTGGCGGATATTCTCGGCTAATCTTTCGGCGCGAAGCGTATCCCCTTTCAGTCTTTCCAGCGCCAGGTCTATAACGGCCATATCTCGCTCGGGAGTATAGTGGCGGTAACCGTACCGGCGCCACTCCCGACCGTCAAAACGAAGTAAGCCGAATTCGGTGCCTATCCAGATATTCCCCTTGCGGTCAACCTCCATATCGGTGACCCGATAGTTGATTCCGGCGGTGTACGGGACAAGCACCATTCTTCCGACCGGCGGAGTCTCTTTAGAGACAGTCTTAAGCGAATCGGCAACAGTCGCGGAATCAGTCTTCATTCCTTCGTGAGGCGGCATTTTGACGGGCGCGCCGAGCATATTCCGCTCGACTAACTTAACAATATATGCCTCCCGCTCTTCTGCCGTTCCGAATATTTTCATCTTCTCATAGAAAGATGAATCGGACTCCCCGAGCACATCATTATATTCGTAGTAGTTTTTCCAGTATGTGCCGTTGAAAAAGTAAAAGTCACCCTCAATCATCACCCAGGCTCTGTTGTTATCGCCGGCTGTCATCGCCTGAATCGGCTTTTCCGGCAATCCGAAAGTTTGATTATAGTAGGTGAAGGCTCCCGCTTCATAGACAACCAGGCCGACATCGGTCGCCAGAAACGCTTTCTTCCCGTAGATCTTGACCTGCCGAATATTGTTGGTCGGGAGGCCCTCATTCATGCTCAATCTCTGCCACCGCTGCCTTTTGAGACGGTACAATCCCGATTCTGCGGCAACCCAGAGATAATCATCATCTGCGGCAATGTCGTTAATAGCCCCTTCGAAATTTATCTCGTACGGAACGATAATCTCCGAGGGAAGGATTCTGCGCTTCGATTTCTGAAGAGCAAAGAGGATGCGGTCGGCTTCCGATTCATTCAGCACGGAGTCCTTAAGACCGTCACGGGAGAGGTCGGCCGCCTTTTCCACGCCGGCCCAGTCAATCAGGCATTGATTGTATGCCGACTGAAGTTCGGAGAAAGCGCTATCTATGTCGCGGCGGGCTTTATTTACCTCCGTAAGGCGCGACATTACCATTTCTTTCAGGCTGTCCAAATATTCTCTGGGTCGTTCGTTATTAGCCATAGCGATCTTATTAAGTAGTGACTGAAGTCTCTCCGGCTCTATTTCTCCCGCCAGTCCCATGCTCTGCCGCAGGACCGATTCTATATTCTGTTCGGCTTTCGGTTCGACTATCTCACCCAGAGTCATCTTGTCGCGGCTGCTTACCAGAGCGCCTTCATATACATTGGTCTGCGACATTGCCGCGCCGACACCGTACTTGCTTGTGGATGAAGTCGTATTACGAGCAAGTTTTTCGCCGTTCTCGAAATTGAATTTAACCAGGCCCAGTTTTGATAACGCCCAGATATCGTAACTCTTATAATCTTCTTCAAACGACTCATTCTTTAGAATTGCCATCTTCCTGATCGGCTGCAAATATTCGGGAACTTTGATTTCGAACCATTTGCTCGAAAGTGGGTATGTTCCCAGTCCGGCCGGATTCCAATGCGTGGTCGTCGCGTCGTCGGCAACGGCAACAAACGCCTCGCCCATTCCGGCGGCGCGGGCTCCCGCCGCTATCCTCAAGAATAACACAGCGGCGCTGGAGACATTGCCGTAACTGTCGGCGGCGACTCCAAATGTCAGGGTTATCATTATCAGGAAAGCGAATAATTTTCGCATCGAAAACCTCCAAATATATTAATTAACAACAACTTTTCCAACGGCTTCAACCACCTCGCCGGTCGCTTCTGAGGCGGCAGTAACTTTATAAAGGTAAACGCCATTGGCAACACGGTCGCCAAGGTCGTCAGTTCCATTCCAGCGGTAAAATTCGTGATAATCGGCCCGAACATAATCGCGGCTAATCTCTCTTATCTTTCGTCCGGAGAGGGTAAATATTTTCAGACTCACCTGCCGCGCCGAACCGGTCAGATTGAATGAGAAGAGAGTCTCCTCCGACATCGGATTGGGGTAATTAAGCAGTTCGGAAATCATCATTTTGTCGGCCGCCACTACTTCGGCTTCAAATATCACCACCTGGGAGTTGTTGGCATTGTCCCAAACTTTGATATTGAAAGTGTGTCGGCCTGGCGCCAGGGCGCCGATATCGGCAGTAATAGTCCCGGCAGTATAACTACCCGGATTATATCGGAATAAATCGGTCAGGTCGCGCATGTTTTCAATCTGATTATCAATGGTAAGAATTATACCATGTCCCGAGCCGCCAATCAGATTGATACCGGACTGGTCTTCGAGGGCAATTTTCAAGGGTTCGCCGGAGCGAATCTTATCTCCCGATACGAAACTGGTCCGGTCCCCGAAGGATATGGCGATGGAAGGTCCCAGAGAATCGGTTACAGGATTTATATGCGGCGAGACCGGAATGGAATCGGCAAGAGTAAAGGCATCGGTATTGGGAAAAGAACCATACAGCGAGATTTTCGCTCCTCTGCCTCCGTAGCCGATATCAAGCGGCGCGATAAAGGAGAACTGGAAGCGACCGTCTGTGACCTCAGTGGTTCCGCGATAAATCATCGAACCGGCCAGAGCATAGTTGACGATGTCGGTAATCTGCCCGGAACTGTTTACCACTTTATAACTTTTCTCGATTTCGGAATCATAGACAAAGATATCAATAGTTCCGTCGGTCGCAACCCTATTCCCGGTAATTGAGTCAACAATTTCGCCGGAGATATCGTGACGCCGGAGCGCCATCAGGGTATCGGGAAGCGATGAGAAATTTATCTGGTATTTCGGTACTCCTAATTTCAGGAAAGGGTCGCCGAAGAAGGCGTAGGTGCGGTCATTTCGGATGGGACGGGGATATCCGGCGCTGTATTGACGAATCAATTTTCCGGCGAAGAACGCTTCACAGATGGAAAGATTTCCGCCGCCGAACAGGACATCAAAAATCTGCTGATTGAAATCGGAGTTTTCGCCGGCATAGACAAGTCGCGTGGCGGCGACGGTTGCGATAGCGCCACCGCCGGGATAACGCAGCAAGTCCTCGGCCATTCCCTCGCGGGTTGGGTCATCAAAGAATCCAATGGAGCAGGAGGCGGTAAAGACCAGGGTGAGCCGGTCGGAATTCTGCAGTCGCGGCAGGTCGGTATTGCGGTTAAACACATGCTCATGCGCCCAGGTATCGGGATTGCCGTGCCCGGCGTAATTTATAACCAGCGTCCCGTTGTTAATGCTCCTCACGATGGCATCATTGACCAGCGGTTTTTGACGGTTGGAATCGAAGGGGTAGTCCCAGAGATAAATCTTATTGCGGTAGAACGCCGCCGGCAGGTGATATCTCTGAAGTTCCTCCGTTTGCCGCGTATGAAATGATTCCGTGTCATAGGCGCCGATTTCGTCATCCGCGACAAGTGTTACGGTCGCTCTCCAGGGACCAAAGTTCGAGGATGATTCATAATTTCGGATCTTATTCATTATAACATTTAGTTCTGAAACTGACTTAACAGGCCAGCGGGCTATCATCATATCATATCCGCGATCCGGCTGATAGTAGGAAGTGTCGCTGTCAAGCAAGCCGTACAGTCCAAAATAAACATAGTTGTCATCGGAGGCGGTGGAATCAAAGGGATGAATGTACGGCGGCAGCAGGTCGGCCGTGGCGGTCGAGAGATTATTTTCGAAGTCATAGTTGCCATCTCCAACCAGCAGAACCGCCGAGGGGGCCGGGGCCGGATAACTCTCATAGGCAAATTTGAGGAAATCTCTTATTGCCGTCGGGTCATTCAGACCGTAGGAAAACTGGTTCATTATTTCCTCAACCGCCGCCATTTTCACGGTAATCCCGGAATTCTGCTCTCGGTACTGGCGATACTCCTGCAATGCCGGAAGGAAAGCCGATGGCGCTATCAGTATCAGGTCGGCCTGAGATGCGGCATTCATAAGGTCGGGACGGCTATATTTTGTAATTCTCAACGGCTGGATAGCCTTACCCGGTGGGCAAAGATAGAAGCGATTGAGATAATTATCACCGACTGCGTACTGAAAGCGGATAGTGTCGGCCGCGGTTGTCGCCCCGTAAATGAATCGCGGCGACCGGGGGTCATTGAGGTCAAATATCAGCGGCGGAGCATTGAAATTGTCGGCGACATGAAACTCCGCCAGAAGAAGCGAATCTCCGAAACTGAAATCAAGCAGGTCTCCCGAAGGAGCCAGGTTACCGTCGTACGATATCTCGCAGAAATTGAAAAACGGCGGAGCGTCAAAATTGGGGGTCATTCCTAAGGTCAATCGGTTAAACCCGGGAAAGAGTCGGTCGGTGCTGAAAATATACTCAGTCGGGCTGGCATAAGTCTGCTGTGCCAAGATATTATTTACCATCAAGGTTGTGCCGGCCGTTCTGGCGGCAAGGCGAACTTTCGCGGACCGGTTCAGAATGGCGTTAGGCACCGAGGCAAAAAAAGTGAAGGCGCTCTGGTCACTCCAGTACCAGGTATAATAGTCGGCAATTCTGGTGTCATTCTGGTACATCAACATCTTGTTCTGCTCAAAACGGAGCGAGAATTTTCCCTCAGTGACTATCGTGTCCGGCGTCCCGACAGGACTCCCACTGACACTGTCAATCCTTGCCGCCGGAGCGGTGAAAGTTCCGGTTGTTGTGAGCCAGTAGCAGTTCTCCGCGGTATAGGGGTTCTGCAGGAAGACCGGCGCCGAATCGACCGGATACCTCCAACGGTCGGCGCCTTCGGCAAAAAACAGAAGGTAATCGGTGGCGTTGAAAAGCCCGTCGCCGCCGTCAAAGATACGAAGCGCGATCTCGTTAAGGGCCGGTCGGGGACGGTTATTCAGAACCGGCAGAGGCTCTCCGCCGCCGTTGAACAACCGCAAGGCGTCCGTCCGCAGGTTGGAAAGAGATAATCCTGCCGCCTGAAGATTCTGCGCGGTCACTCTAACAATTCCTTCACGATTGATATCCAATCGATACCAGGTATCCGATGGCTCAAAAGGGTTCTGGGCAATCTTGGCAGCCGATTGCGGCATTTCATTTGCCCAGGAGATCATCTGTTCATAGTTTAGCACTGTCTGCGCCCAGATTCTATCAAACGTCGGGCTCATTCTGGTCCACTCATCGTCAGTCGTAACTTTATTGACTGTCTGAAAAGATATAGCCACCTCAACGGTCTGATAAATCTGGCCCAGTTGATAGGGGTATATATTAACTGTCGCGAGATTGAAACCACGAGAGCGAATCGACGGCAGAATTTCCACCAGCCCTTTACCGGCATCACTTAATTCCGCAGAAGTAAGAGATTGCGGAAGAGGGCCAGAACTGCTGGCAGAAAGCAGTTGGGGCTCCGTACCGGAGGGAACTGCTATGACTACGGAGCGGAGCATTATCGCGCCGGGACTATTCGGTGTGACAAGGAGATATCTATCCGACTCGGAGACCTGCAGCCGGAAGGATATCAGGTTTCGGCCTGATGATACCAGTTCAATATCAGAAAGAGGTTCCGAAGCGACGGGAGAATAGAGAAAGGCAAAGCCTAAAAAGAGAAGGATAGTAATCTGGGTCATAAAGAAACCGGGTCACTCAACCCGGCCCTTAACCCGGCAGGATTAACAAGCCGATTTTCGGTTAGAGGGCCGACGAAGAATCTAATTTTTCCTCATTTTCAAAAAACAGTAGTCCTTTAACCGATTAATCGATACTTTTTCTCCTTCTCTTAACTTATATAATCTCAGTCAATATATAAGGTTCCCATGATAAGTCAAGTCGGCCATTGATTAAATGACACTAACTTTATCGGCTCATTCACGCAAATAGTTCGCCAAAATCACTTGCCGGGAGAGCCAATTGCTCAACAGGCATATTTCTCAATGACTTAGCGGTCTTCTTCAAACGTGGACTCGGTCCAGACACTCATCACGTCGGCAAAATTCTGCATATTATTAGTTCCGGACAAGCAGTCGCAGAGATTGCACCTGAAACGGTTGGACTACTTTACGGAGATTCCTTTGGGGGCAATCTCATCTAACTCCACGGTGAAGTGTCTCAAGTAGGTCGCCTGTCGGGTTATCTTGAATCCGCCAATCTGGTCTTTTCGGTTCCCGATTCTGCCGACAATCTCCGCTACATAGTCAAGGTGCGATGCGGTGTAAACTCTCCGCGGTACCGCCAGCCTGACCAGTTCTCGTGCCGCATGAATTTCTTCTCCGGTGTTCGGGTCATACCCCCCGAACATCAGGGAACCTATTTCAACCGCTCTTATTCCCCCCTCGCGGTATAGTTCTACCGTAAGAGCCTGTCCCGGAAAGTGACGGTTCGGGATATGCGGCAGGAATCTGGCGGCATCGATAAAAATAGCGTGACCACCGCTTGGTTTTATAATCGGCGCTCCGGCTCTTTCCAGAATTCTTCCAAAGTAGGCAACTTGTCCGATACGATATTCAAGATAGTCTTCATTGAGCGCTTCCTGTAACCCGACAGCGACGGCATCGATATCGCGCCCCGACATACCACCATACGTCGGAAACCCTTCGATGATTATCAGCAGTTCGATAATTCTTCGGGCTAAGTCGTCATCATTCACGGCAGCGAATCCACCCATATTAGCCAGGCCATCCTTTTTGGCGGACATTAGAGCGCCGTCGGCGTACGAAAATAGTTCCAGAGCAATCTCTTTTATGCTCTTATTCTGATACCCCGGTTCATACTGCTTAATAAAATAGCAATTTTCCGCATAGCGGGCGCAGTCAAAAAAGAAGAGTATGCCGTTCTCCTTGCAGAGAGCGGCAGTCTCCCTGATATTTGACATCGATACCGGCTGTCCCCCCATGGAATTATTGGTGACGGTCATAAATACCGCCGGTATCCTGTCGGCTCCCTTCTCTTCGATAAACCTTCTCAGCCGCAAGGTATCCATATTCCCTTTGAAAGGGAGTTCTTCATCACTGGACGCTTCTGGACAGGGGAAATCGATCGGGATGCCCCCTTTGTGCGATACATTGGCGCGGGTCGTATCAAAATGGGTATTGTTGGGGATATAGTCCCCTTTCTTCAGAATAGAACTGAAGAGAACATTCTCCGCGACTCTTCCCTGATGAGTTGGAATAATATGTTTCTTCCCAGTGATATCCCGGACAATGCTTTCGAACCTGTAAAAAGAGCGGGCGCCGGCATACGATTCATCCCCCATCATAAGCGCCGCCCATTGCTGATTCGACATTGCCCCGGTGCCGGAATCAGTCAAGAGGTCAATATATATATCCTGTGCTTTAATCTTAAAGACATTATATTTTGCCGCTCGTAACACCTCTTCCCGCTTTTCACGCGGCAGAAGCGCTATCGGCTCGACCGCCTTTATTCGGAACGGTTCCGCCGGATGCTTGAATTTATCCATCATTTTCTCCCGTTATTCCCTGGAAAATTTCATTTAGACCAGCCTGATAACTTCATCTGCCGACTGCCGGCGTTTTCACAAGAGTGAAATCTGCAACAATTCTTCCTGTCAGCATCTTACGATAGTTTCTTATTTCCGGATTATAGAAAGGCTGAAGCAGCGCCATATCTTCGATTTTCAGCAATCCCAGTTGCTTTAATACCTCAATACAGACTGTATATAACGCCCGCGGATTGCCATCGTCAATTTTGACGGCAATTCCGAGTGACGGTTCAGCGAAGCCGATCCCCTGAATCGCTTCCGCTCCCCCTTTGCAGATAATATTGCCCGGAAACGTGCGCATCAGCGCCAGGTCGAACCGTCCTTCCCCGGAAAACATCTCCGGAAATTCGGTCATCGCCGCCTTCACCCGTTTCAATCCGAATGAAATCTCCGGCGCGCCACCGTCACCGACAGCCAGTTTGCAAAAGGCATTCGCGGTGTGACGCAGCGGCAGCCCAAAATTGGGGGCAGAACAGCCGTCAATCCCTATCAGAACCTGACTCTTGTCAACTCCATACATCTTAGCCGCTGTCTCAAGAACCATCGATTGTGCCTCGGAGCGAACCTCCAGATATTCCTCGATACTCCTTCCCAAGAACTTTGTCAGTGCCAGGAAACCGGAGTGCTTCCCCGAACAATTATGCCGCAGCGGGTCCAAATGTTCATCACGCTTTGGGTATTCCCCATTCATTTGCATAAAAAGAGGCAGGTGGGTGCCGCATTTGAGACGGTCCGGCGAAACGTCTATCTTTTCCAGGTTGGCAAGAACCACTTCCCGATGGTGGTCGGTTCCGGCATGGGAGCCGCACATTATCGACAGTTGCTTGGGGCTAAAGCCGAAATGGTCCGCAGCGCCGGTCAGGACAAGCGGAAGAACCTGAAAAGGCTTGGCAGAAGAGCGGACAAAGGTGAAAAAGTCTGGGTCGCCGACATAATGGATCAATTCCCCCTTCTTATTGACAACAGCGACAGAGCCATAATGGACCGACTCTTCCCTATCCCCTCTAAACACTCTCGCAACCAATGTCGGCATAGATCTCCAGTATATCAACTCTGGCTTAAGATATACAATTCGCGGGTAATGTCTACAATAAAAGGGGCTCGGACAGGGTTGTCTTATTCGGACAAATTCTGTTTTGATAATTCCGGACTAGCCTGTCAGACGCTGAATGTGACCCGACTATACGCCTGAAGATTCAAATGGGAGGGCTTGCTCGATGTACGGGTGAAGTTGCTTCAAAAGAGCCACCCCTTTATTCGTTGCGGCATCTATATCTCCGTCGGGGGCATCAACGGTCAGACGGACAATGGCAATGTCGTTAGGCCGAAGCAAGAGGGAGTTTTTGGCACGGTCGAGCAGGAGCATATATTCATTGCGGATGATTCCAATACGACTCTGATACCAGTACAGCACTACCGAGCTGTTAGTTTTGCTGGCGATAAGCATATTGTTTATCACTATGGGGGGGCGCCCCGGCAGGTCCACTTTTAAAGGCGATATCTTCTCGATTCGCCATCCCCCACCCGGCAGGCAATGCTTGGGAGAATGAACCGACCCGCCGAAACGTTGCGATTGGAAATAGGCGATGAAAAGACCCGCATGCTCTCCTTTGCTGGAAACAAAATCACGGTAGGTGGTGGTATCGGCATTCAGGATTTCATAGACTTCCTGCGTGAAGAATTTTTCCTGCCCCCAATAACCGCCAATTTCGTTTGGTATCAGATTGAAGTCCGGTCCCCGTTCGGGAATATTGGCGCTAAAACGGAGGAGGTTACCAAAGAATCCTCCGACAACCAGGATTCCGATGACCACAAAATAATGGGGCTTTTTCATTGGCGTTATTTAAATGCTTTCTTTAGAGATGCCCGGCATTCAGCCACCCGGCATCTCCTGCGAAGTTATCGAATTAACAAAATCTTGCCTCTCATATCGGTCCCTTCAATCTGCCATAAATAGGAGCCGGAAGCAACCGGATTTCCATCGGAATTTTTGCCGTCCCAGGTCACTTCCCCGCCGGTAATATTGGAGAACTGACGAATAATAGCGCCGGAAACCGACATTATCATGAGACTGGAACTTTCCGGAATCTCGGTGAAGGTTGCCACCTGCCCGCGCGATGGTTTGAAAGGATTGGGATAGGCGTGTACCGCCGGCTCGATAGTGAAAGTGGCAACGTCACTGTAACTGTAATCATTCGCCTTTACCCGCCAGAAGTAAGTTGTATTGGCTGTCAGGGAAGAATCAATCTTCCATGCCGTCGATGATTTTGCCGCATCCTGAGGAACCGCCGGCGAAAGCACGGCGGTTGACAGGAAAAAAGAGTCGGTCGCAACTTCAAAGAAGAAAGCCACATCCCCGGGAATCTCGAGATTGCGGACCATTAGAGTCGGTTTCGAAGTGTTCACCACAGTATGACTCCGGGGACTGACCAGCACTGCCTGAAAGTCATCCTCACCGAGCGAAATGCTGTCCTGGGCTCTCGCTGAAGGGACATTAGACAGCACCGAAGTATTGCCGATTTCATCGAGGCTCTTGATGGCAAAATAATAAGTTTGGCCCGGTGTCAGGCCGCTCATCAGAACCGACTGCGAAACCCCGGCTGACATCGGCACCGGCTCACCGGTGAAAGGGGTGGCGCCTGCCCAATTGCCGTCGGAGATTGCGGCAGTCGAATAGCGCAAATCGTACTGGGCGGCGGTGCCAGTATAGCCGTCGTCACCGGGAGCCGTCCAGCTCAGGAACACTTCACCGGCATTGAATCCCGGAGCGGCGCCAAGATTATTGATTCTTCCGGGCGCAACTGAATCGGCCACGTCACTTCCGGCTGTATTTAGAAGCGTGATATTGACAGATTTAGCATTCCACCGCACCTGGTAATTCAGCAGGGTGCTGTCGGTTCCTTTTTTCGCTTTGATCCGGAACGGGTTGAAATTGGTGGAGTCAGCCACTCCTACAGCGGCGTTGCATTCCCACCAATAGGTGACATCAGACACTAAGCGACCACTGCCGCCGGTGGAGCCCTGCGCCACCACGCGGTTATAGTTATTGGTAACCCAGACATCGGCGTTGGTCACCGGCTTGCCGTTATTGCCGATTACATTCACCTGGAGCGTAACACGCAAGCCGATACTCAGGGAATCGGGCTCGTTATCATCCATGAATATGGAAGTGTCGTACATGTTCCCTTCGAAATTGCCGTTCCGAATCACATTGTTGTAGGCATGGTGCGTCGCCCCGGCACCATAACCGACATAGAAAGTGTAATTATCGTTCAAACTGCGTCCGCCGGTATATGCCCGATAGGTGCAGTTGTCCATCGTGACATTACCACCATGCCCGTTGAAAAATCCCCAGCGAATCGCCACGCTCTCCGATTCAAAGATATTGTTGCGGATAACGATGTTGGGAAGATTCATATGGAATTCATCAAACATTATACAGGCGCCATGGGCGTTGCTGGTTCCATAATGAGGTGTAAATCCGGTGGTATAGTACATTTTGACATGATTCCGCTCGATTATCAGATCACTGCCGGGACCGGTCAGACGAAAGCCGGACATAGGCCCGATATCGATAGCCGAGGTATTGCGAACCGTATCACCGATACAGACGATAGAATTGCTGTCCACCCAGATGTTAGACCAGTTCGCCTGACGAATGAGGATGCCATTAACCGTAGCCTCCTCGCCGTCATACCCCTGATGCACAATCATGTCGTTGCCATAGATATAAAGGCAACTGTCCGGGTGGCGGAGATTCATACCGTCAACTTCAGCGATAAATATTCCGCGGCCGCCAAGGAAATCGGTGCCGCTCCGTATTCGGTTGTTGCGAATCTTAACTCTTATTGCTCCCGGGTCGCCACGGACCGAGATAGCATATCGTTGCGCCGCAGAAGTCGGGAATCTGCTACCTAAATCATTTCGGCCGTCAACTATGATATAGTTATTGAAAATGTCAGCCACTGTATTTGAACCATTGATATAAAATGCGGTCCAGTGGGCGCAAATGGTGGAGCAATTTCTGATGGCGATATGGTAGTCAAAGTCGGTCCAGGACGGGTCAACAATGTTGTGAGACGAGGATACTATCATAGAGTTATCAATCCAAATTTGGCGGTCCCCAAATGAACGCATACTATCATCAAATTTGCAGTTATTGAAAAGTATGTTGTAGGTATTGGCGCCGTCATAGAGAATCTTGCTGTTGCGACCAAAGACGCGGAAATAGACATTGTCATAGGTGATATTTCGTCCGCCGGAGCCATGCCGCACAGCCGAAGCCCAGGTATGCAGCGAGGGGGTATTCTTGACCGTATCCGGTGCATTATGAATTACAAAACCGTTCTTGACCATAACGTTGTATATGCCGGTGGCGCGAAGATTGAGCCCTATTGGCCCCTGCATCGGTGATGTGCCGGTGGTGCCGGTGTAAATTATGCCGAAGTTTATCCGCTTGTTATTCAGGTCCAGAACTACGTCATGCACATTGGTACTGAAAACAATCGCATCCCGGTCGGCCGAAAGGTTATCCACATTGACAATGACGGTGTCATAATTGTCGGCCGTGGTGATGGTATCCGGCAATGACGTAATATACCGTATCGCCGCTTCCGCCGGGGAAACCATCAACAGGACGAGCGCCAGTATTGACAGACCGGCAGATATCCTGCCGATTTTCCACCGGGACAATCTATTAATCGGGCTGTGCATCCTACCTCCTTATTCGATTCAATGACCTACTGGCAGGGAAATCAAGAAGAAGATTCCCACTCCTCTTATACCCTTCATCTCATCTTAATCGGTAAATTATTTGACAACTAAAATGGTTCTGTTTTTCCGCACAACGACAAGACGAAGATATGACCAATCTGCCGCACCAAAAAGATACGGCTGTTAATATTGTGACTGTCAACAATATGAAAAAATTATAGTACATCACACAAGTATTATTTCAAAAAATGTGCCGTCCCGCAAGCATTGCAACGATTTCCTAAGTCGATAAGTGTCAATCTTTTGTTCATTAAACCGGATTCCTCGTCCCGTGAAAAATTGTTCGAAATCCCCGATATGTTCACTTTCTGAACGGCTTTCCTGTCGATTCTTTCAGACCTTATTGTTTGCTGTACAGACTCAAATCCAGCGGCGCAAGCGCCTCCTCCGGGTTGTAATATTCACATTCGGGACGATTCACTTTTACCACCAAGGAGCGGGTCCAAGGCTCCCCCCGCTCGGCGGCAATCGCTTTCAGTTTCCCTTCGATTTTTGCCGTCGAGATTTTCGGGGCGATATTTTCTAATGCCCACTTTCGCGGCTGAAATGTCCTGTAATTTTCGCGAAACCAGAGCAATGTTTCGGCAAGATCTTCCCGTCTGACCAGACGTCCCGTATATTCATTGATATAGGATGTCCCGATAGCGAGATTTTCTTCCATCGCCACCGCCGGAACATTGGCAAAGAACCCTTCCACAATTGCCTTATTCGCACCTTCCTTCAGACTCAGAAGGGCATTAACTTTCGACTTATTCAGCAGTCGGTTAACTTCCGCAGGCGCCAGCCGTTCGAAGAAGTCTATGCTGTCACGGACGCCATAATATTCCGCCAAATCCTCAATATCTCTTTGCAGACGTCCCCACGGTCCGCCGATCAGGCAGACGCGATAACCGGGGTCGTTTATGTTCTTCATGGCTTCAAAGAGAAGGTAGTGCCTTTTAATGTCCCCCCACAACGCCACCATTACACAGTCATACTCTTTGGGAAGACCGATATCTGTGAAGACACGGTCGTCCACCCAACTGTTGGATCCGGTATCGACCGGTATCAGGTTACGGTCCGCTCTCATGACAAAATCATAATCCATCTTATGCGGACACTGAATCAGCGATTTTGTTCCCCGAAGTTCCATAAGACTTAGCACCTCGGCTGTGCAGTACCCGGAAAAACTGGGCTCAACCACCAGGTAATAATCCTCCATTATCTTATTGATGTCATATCTTAACATTACTTTGGCGGCGGTATCGCTGTATTTCATCACCAGCACCCCTTTTTCCTTGCCCTGGGGTTCTTTCAATTTGAATACTCGTCTCTCATAGATCCGGTCAACATAAATTCTTTTGGGGAAGAGTCTGGTAACGACGTCCAGGGAATTGAGGTTGAATTTCCGATAAGTCCTCTCTATGAAGAGTTGCCTTTTCAACTTTCGAGTGTTACGGTGTGACCGCATTAACAATCCCATTGACTGAATTCTGGAGACAGGCAACAGGATAAGTCCAAGGACCATCAGAAGAAAACTGAAAATTTCACTGGCGGCGAAACTGAAGCGAATTTGCGTGGCAAGAATCCGGAACATCATTTTCAGTTTCATAGATTATTCTCTTAATTAAATTTTCTCGGGCAAAGGGAGATTTTTCCAAGCGATGAAATCGTCATATATAAAATTCTCTATGGCGTCCTGCATGGAAATTATCCCCTTGAGGCTTGCGGCATAATTATAACCGGCGACGGCTATCCGCTCTCTTTCCGCCGCATCATGATATAGTCTCTCCAAAGCGCGGCGCAGCTCTGTCACATCGCCGGGAGGCACGATGAGCGCGGCTCCATCCGGAAGCACATCATCTACACCGGGACCCGATGAAATCATAACGCACTTCTTCAGCGCCATTGCCATCAAATAGACCGCGATTCCGGCCTGGGTGATGATATCTTTCTTTATCGGAATTACCACCATACGCGCCCCCGCCATTACTTCCACAAATTTCTCCACAGTTCCGTCGTGACGAACTATCTCCACATTATTGGGCGCCGCTTTTTCATCGAGAAAGGAGCCATGCCGCTGAAGTTCGCGGTTATCCACCGTTACGACTTTGACCGGCAGCCGGTTGTCTCTAACCGCATCAAATAAGGCGTTAAAATCGCGGCGGGATTTTCCCCCGCAGAAAATGTAACCACCATCAGTAGTCGCGGTCCTCTGAATAAGATTTAAGGCGTTTACCTTATATGGTACATAGACAAATTTCTCGCCCGGGATGCGGTAATGAATTTCGTACCCTTCATTATTCCTACTGTAAACAAGAAAACGGTACGCCTTTTTGAGGAGAAGGATTTTTATCAGGCGGCTGAATCGCTCCTTGAAATTTTCCGGCTGTATCAGGAAAAGGTCAAGGGTAACCAGACGACAACGGTTAAAGAAGAAAATCAGTTTGAAAAATGCCAGCACAAAAAAATCGAAGGAATTGAAATTCAGAATGATATAGTCGCAGGAAAAGGATTTCAAGAAGAGTCGAAAAATGCTGAAGACCCCTATCTCTTCTTTGGGATAAGGAATCAGTTTGACTTTAAGCCCTTTCCCCGAGGCTCCCTCCAGACCGATAATATTGGAGATAATTCTTATTTCAGTCGTTGCCATCTCAATATCCGGTAAGCATCTACAATCTCAACTATTTAAGATTCGAGAGTAGATTTCCTCGTGTTGACGCACCATTTTTTCGACGCTGTATCTTTCCGCCACCAGCGCTCTTCCTTTACTCCCCAGCACTTTACGAAGCGATTCGGTTTCAAGCAGTTCACAGAGCGTCTTCAAAAAAGTCTCCATATCACCGGCAGGGAATAATCTGCCGCTGTCACCGACCGCCTCAATATTGCCGCCAACGGCGGTGGCGATTACGGGAAGCCCCAATGCCTGATACTCAATAATGGCGTTGGAAAAACTTTCACCGCCGGAAGTCAGGCAGGCTATATCAAATGCCGGAAGATAAGGGGCGATATCGGGCACCGACCCGGTCAGTTGAAACACCGTGTCTATATTTCTCTCCCGGATTCGTTTACGCAGATTTTCCTCCAGAGGTCCCTCGCCAATGACGACAAAGCGGGCAGCGGGATATTTGGCGGCGACAACGGCGGCGGCATCGATGAAAAACTCGATATTCTTCTCGGGACGAAGATGCGCCACCATACCGATTACGAGGTTGGAATCAGCGTACTGCAGTTGATTTCGCGCCGCCTTTCTGGAAGATTCCGTGATTGGAGGGAAACGACTCAAATCCAGCCCGTTGTAGATAACTTTCACTCTTTCGGGGTCGATTTTTTCATACTGGACAATCGATGCCCTGGTTGCCTCACTATTGGCGATATATAACCGGGTGATATGACGTAGAAAGCGAAAAATACGAAGAAGGGACTTCTTATTCCAAAAACCGGGTCCGAGATTCCGTCGTCCCGCAACAATATTCTTGATTCCGGCCATTCTCCCAGCCAGAGCCGCAAAAATATAGGCATCGTTAAAGTAGGTTTGAATAATGTCAATCTTATGTTCCCGGCAATATCTGCGGAAGCGGAACATCTGTCGAACTGTTCCCAAACTGAGCAATCGCTCTGTCTTGAATACTACCACCGGCGCATTCAGATGTCCCTCATGTAACCAGGGGGTATCGGCCAGGGTGGCGAAATGAGGGCAGAACCTGCTGCGGTCGAGGTTTTTGACAAGCAGAAATAACTGCCCTTCGGTCCCACCATAAGCGCCCGGAATCTCATCGATTATGAAGAGGATATTGATTTTGCGGATTGACCCGTTTAGTGTTTCACTCCCGGACATTCTATTTCCTTAAATTCACTCAAACAGCAACGCAATGATAAGATTTTGCAGGTGGATAGTCATTATATTAATTTATCGGATGTACCTCATTATTTGTCCAGTCGGCCTGATGACCGCGCCGGACGCAGCGATTTCATTTTCTTGACTCCAATACGCCGTTTCGATATCATATGATTGATTATGAGAATTTCCCCCTTAAGCGACGTCGATCTGCAAAGCGCCATTCTTGGTCTTTCCAGTAGACTCAAGGAAAAGCCGGTAGGACTGATTGAGTTATCCTTGCTGGCAAGGTGTCTTCGAAACCCCGGCAAACGGTACTGGCCTGCCGAAGGAGTGCATTCAAATTTGTTCCAAACCCGTTTTCCCGATGCCGGGGAAATTATCAGGTCGGCAGACCTTATCAGCCGGGGGGAGATCATATTCTGGCACCCCTGGCATATGGAGACTTCTACCCTTCCCGAGAAAATCGGGAAGAAAATCGACTGGCTTAATGTGCCAAACGGAGATGATGAATGGCGCCACTCCCTGATGCGGTTTTTCCATATCTTCGACCTGGCGGCCGGCTTCTGCCTGAATAATAATCCTGCATACCTCGAAATCTTGACCGACCATATAGCCAGTTTTGCTGATTCTCGCAAGAAACTGCTCCGTACAAATAAGACCAACCGTCTTGATGCCGCCGTTCGTTTATTCAACCTTATCAAAGCCTTCGACCTGATAAGAGAGCGCAAAGAACTTCCCGACGAAGCGGTCATACTCCTTTCTTCTCTAATACTGGAGGACGCTGATTTTTTGTGTGATGGATTGGGACAGAAAGTGGGCAACTGGGAATTCTTCATAGTGACGTCCCTTCTGACCGCCGGTGAGTATCTGGCAAACCTGAGCGATACCGAACGTTGGCGTACAAGGGGATTAGAGCGGTTGAATGAAATCACGGTTACGGAAATTCTGCCGGACGGTATGTTAATTGAAAAATGCCCAATGTATCACGGTGAAGTGATTCTGACACTTCTCGATTACTTCGCCATCCAAAGAACGAATAAAATAGCAATCGCTCCGGACCTGGCCGCGCTTAACGAAAAAATGATTGGTGTGCTGGTCTCTCTGGCGGACCCGCAGGGGAAGATTCCTCAAATCGGCGATTCTGATGCCTTCGATATTGATTATATCATCAATTTCCGAAATGCGGTTATGGAGGATATTCGTCCTGCGGAATTGAAATTGCCCGCCGACCAGCCATTCGTAACGCTGCCGGCAACCGGCTGGACTATCCGGCGATGGAAGACAGAGGACAATCAAGACGGGTATCTTCTTTTTGACTTTGCCACCCGACCTCCCGAAAGGCGATACTGGCATTCGCACGCCGATGAACTTCAGTATCTGATAACGACAACCGATGGACCATTTCTGGCTGATCCGGGCCGTTTTACCTACGCCCCCATTTTCCGCAATCCGATACCATTCTTCAAAGGAACCAAGAGATTCAACGCTCCTAAGAAACTGATATATCATTCCATTCATCCCCGTTTCAAAGAAATCAACAGCCGAAACTGGCGTCGGTATTTTAGAAGCACCGTTAGCCATAATACTATTTCGCCGAACGGCGCTGATTTCGGAGGATATGAAGCCTGGAATTCCCGACCTCCGGAAGTCACTCTTCTGAGTCAGAACTCCAGCGGACCGCTTCTGCACTTTGCTGCAAGATTGACTGATTTCAAGACTCGTTCTGACGAGATTAATCATACCCAGGAGCGGCATATAATCGGCTACCTACCTGATGCCATCGTTGTCTATGATATGGTAACGTCTAAGGCGCCTCATCGATGGATTTGCTCATACCATCTGGGCGCCAATCTGCGCGCGTCATTAGATGGGAATAATGTCAGGGTCAGAGCCTCTGAAAAGGAACACTTAATATCTTTCTTTTCCCCCTCCGGCGCCGAGCATTCCCTGAGCATCGAAGATGACTGGCTATCCCCGGTATATAATACCAAAATTCAATCGCAGTCAATTCGCGCTTATATGAAGGATACCGACCGTTTCTCACTGCTTACGGTGATTTGGATGCGCAGTCGTTCCCGTCGGGATGAGCCACTGGAAATACAGTGCCATGATATAGAACAGGGTGATTCTCCGGTGCCTTTGTCCTTTCTTATCAATATCAAGCAGGGGGAATTTGAACTGCGTCTGGGCATGAATTGCAGCGGACAGAAGCGGAAACTGGGACTATTTGAAACTGATGCCTTGCTGGCTATCGACCACAACGCCCCGGACGGAAGACGTCAAGTGGGCTTTTTGCAGGGACAGAATTTCTGTTACGACGGCAGGCTTGTACACTCGAGCAGCAATAAATCAGACAGGTTTCCTATAAGCCTTTGACAAAAAACAGGGACACCGGCAATTCCCGGGCTACCACCGGAAAAGATTTTTGAAACGGCGCAGTCCGATGATTATTCCTCTGGGGAAATAAGTTGCCGTAATATAGAGTGGCAGAATGACCGGACGATAGCCGTAATCATAACTGAGACGGAATTCCTGGCGCGCTTTGGGAAAATCATTTTCGCGGAAGAAATAGAAATGCCCCAGGTCGAAATGGCAGCGCCCGACCCGAGATGCCAGTTCCCGCCGATATCTGTTTTCAAACTCTCCCTCACCGCGATACGCTTTCTCAAATAACGTCACCCGGCTGAGATACGGCACAATGGTTTTGGGACCGTCTGAGAGAGTATGCTGACGGCTCCTTGTCAGGATTTCATCGAGGGCGGCAAAGCGGCAATGGCGCGACATTCGCAGCCAGAGGTCTCTATCCTGCGCCCGTGGCAGCGCTTCATCAAAAAGTCCTTCCTTTATGAGACATTCTTTCTTTACCAACACACTGGAGAGGTTGACAAAATTCTCATCGATGAAGAGAGGAAACAGCCGTTCTTCAAATTTAATGAGCGACCCTTCTCTTTTCTGCTTCTGAAGGGGCATCAAGTTCATAGTCTTGAAATAATCGGCTTTGACAATTCCGGATTCATTGAACCAGCAGGCGTTGGTGACAAGTAGGTCAATTTCGGGATGCGCTGTCACCGCGGCCACCTGCTTTTCCAGTTTATTCTCGACCCAGAGGTCATCGGCATCGAGAAAGGCCACCCAGTCGTATCGTGCCTGACGAATCCCGGCATTGCGTGACGCCGCTCTCCCGCTGTTTTTCTGGTGAATGTACGTTATTTTATCGAGGAAAGGACGGACTACGTCCGCGGTATTATCGGTGGAGCCGTCATCGATGACAATTATTTCAAATTGCTTGTACGTTTGATTCAGAACGCTTTGAATACAGTCGGCGATATAGCGGCCATGATTGTAGGTCCCAATGACAATGGAAACCTTAATATTTCCGACCATTTAAGATTCTTTCTCGGAAGCGGGTGCTTCCGGCTTGTTTTGCTGTCCGCGGAAACCGATAACCCGCGCCGGATTGCCCGCCAGGATAGAAAAATCCTTGTACCTTCTGCCGCTGACAATCGCGCCGGCAGCAACCACACAGCCTCTTCCAAGATGTGTCCCCGGCATTATGAAGGCGTTAGCGCCAATCCAGGTATCATCTTCGATTACCACGGGCTTGAATTCCGATCCCTGATTGTAAATAGGTACATCAGGGTCGGCGTAGATATGATTGGAGGTCCAGATTTTTACTCCGGGACCGAGAATGACATAGTTGCCGATTGTAAGACCTCCCGCCGCCTGAATGGCGCAGTCGATACCCATGGAGCAGTTGGAGCCGATGGTCATGAGTTGCGGATTCCGGATATAGAGCCGCTCCAGAAAAAGAGTGTTGGGTCCGACCGATTTAATCCATTTGCGGTAAAATCTTCCCCGAATAGTATATCCGATAAAACTCGGAATCCATGCCAGTATCGCCTGCGTGTAAAGGAACCGCCGCCCTTCCAGGTCGCGTTTGAACTTCCTCAAAGTCGAAAAGAAATTGATTATTTTTCCCATTTCCGGTAAACCTGCAGTTGTCTTTTACCGTTTCCTCTTTTTGGCGAGGATTCGGTCTTTCAACTGCTGTGTAAATCTGTTACGATATAATATATCGACCAATTTTGAATATCTAAAATCAAAGAGGGCCTGCGCTGCCATCTGACGCAAACGGTCTTGGTACACAATTAAGCGGCGGCTCTGCCTGACCCGGTTGGCAAAGCGGTCTTTATACCCTTCATCTCCGCGGGCGAAGTCGAGTTCCCCAATCCCCCGGGAAAGAGCATAATCAAGATGATATCTCAAAATCACCTGCCCCGGCGATTTCTTTGCATACTCCAGATTATAACAGGTCTTATAAAAATATAATTTCTTACCGTACTCCAGACTAATATACAAAGCCAGGAAATTGCTGTCCAGGGTGAGACTGGAAAAATGTATCCATCCGGACGGATGCATCTTTTCCACCATCCGACGATAAAATTGCCGCATCGATTCGTTACGAAAATAACTTGGCGTAGAGGTACCATTCCAGCGTTTAATGTGCTGGGAAAAGAGGTCTTCCAATCGGGTTAGTGCTTCTTCGCGGTCGGTATATATATAATATCTGAAATCCCCCTCTTTCTTGAACCAGTTCACATAACTGGTGATATTGCGCTTATAATACATCTTCTTCGCCGCTTCGGTATCCTCCAGGGTCATCGCCGGACATTTGTCCGACGGCTCAACCCGAATTGCCAACCCCTGTTTTTGAAACTCCTTAGAGAGAAGTGTGAAACTCTCGTCCTGCTCCGAAATCTGGTCAAAAATTGCCCGTTTCCATTTCCCTTTGAGTTGCCTGATGACCGATGCCAGGCCGGCGGCCGCCTCCGGGAACTGCCGGTCAATTATGAACCCGGCATAATCATTTTGTGGGTATCCGATAAAAGTGAGCGTTTTGTTTCGCTGGAGAAAAAGCGGCGCCAGAGCAATCAGTTTTTCCTCATTTCGCACCGCTGCAATAGCAACTTCTCCCTGGTCACCAAAGATATCAAGCCAGGCATCGAACCATTCAAATGTCAGAAAAGGATTATCGAAGAATGACCTTGCGATCAGATTGTTCCAGTCCGGTTTAAGTTTCCGAAAGCCTTCTATATCATGAATTAAATCTATCTTCATCTATTTGCCCGGTTAATATCCTTTCTTATTTGCTGACTGCGCCTGACCGTTTCGGTTAAGCAGCATTTGCAGGAATTCATACACACCAGAGAGATGCATCTTGAATTCCAGCAAATCGATATCGTTGCCGATATTTATACGGCGAAGCGCATACAGGTCTTGATTCCGGTCATTCAATCCTTCAACGGTACTGACCGCACAGTCGAAATATTTGGCGGCAAGCGCTTCAGTCGAGTCGTCAAAATCATCCCTCTTGCCATTGGGATAGGCAAAAGCGGTGACCGGCACACCCAGACGGCTTTCAATCAGTTCTTTTGAAAGGCGCATCTCTTTTTCCGCTTCCTCCGTTGTCAATCTGGTCAAGATTTCGTGGCGAACGGTGTGCGCCCCGAAAGTCACCAATTGCGATGTTAGCATCTCTTTGGCTTCATTCCATTCAAGACTCTCAAATACGACATAATCCTCAGGTTTGATGGCATAATTAAGTCGCCGCGCCATATCCTGCACAATCCGGTTTTTCTCCCCGGCAGGAATAGTCTTTAACCTGGTCATAATATCGCTTTTTGCTTTGGCGCATGCGTCGTAATCGGATAAATCATACTCTTTCAAACCGAGGTCACCGAAATCGACCTTGCTTCCACGGGCGCCCCGCAGCAGAAGATAAATGTAGTCGGTCCACAAAAGCCCTCGAAATTCCGGTTCTTTATCGACAAAAGAGGTGGTCATGAAAATGAGCGCGGGGATATTGTGCTTCTTCAGAATCGGAAAAGCCACACTGAAGTTATTCCTGAAGCCGTCATCAAAGGTAACTGCCACCGCATAGCGCAGTTCGCTCTTTTCTTTTTTCAGTGAGGTAACCGCGTCCTCCAGGGAAACCGGGTGGTATCGACGGCTGATATATTCCATCTGTTCCTGGAATTGAGAGCGGGGCAACTGTGTCCAGACATTGTAATCTTTGTCGGTCACGCCATGATACATCAAAATGGCAAGTTTCTTCCGGTTGAAAAATCTGACTATCAGCCAGAGTCCTGTATAATAGAGGACAAAATAGATGAGTCGCTTCACTTCTATTTCAACTTCCTGCCACCATTGTTTTCGAAGCAAATTTCCGATAAATCGTCATCAAAGCCGACAATTGACTCTCAAAGGAAAACTCCCTCTCCACTCTTCTGCGGGCGGCCTCCGCCAGCGTACCAGCCTTTTGCTGAGACTGCGCCAGTTCCAAAATCGCTTCGACTAGACGACCGGCGTCCCTCGGCGGCACCAGTCTCCCTTCGGTCCCATCGGTGATAATTTCCGGCACTCCTCCGACCGCGGTAGCCACCACCGGCACCCCCAGCGCCATCGCCTCCAAAACAATATTCGGCAATCCCTCAGAAAGTGACGGGTTCACCAGAATGTCGGCGCCCTTCAAATGGCTCAACAAATTCTTTTCGAAACCGGGCAGCAAAATTTTATCTTCCAGTTTGAAACTCTTCACCCTCATCCTGACCGATTCCAGTTCAGGGCCATCACCGTATAACACGAGACGCAACCTTGTATCCAAGACTACCGCTTTTTTCATTGCTTCAACTAATATCCCCTGCCCTTTTTCCCGGCTAAATCGCCCCGCTGAAATCAGGATTACGCTCTTCTGGGGGAAATTGTACCTTGTTCGAAGGTTTTCACCCTCAATCTTCGCCAGACTGCCGGCATCTACAGAGTTGAAAACGACGCTGATTTTATCGGCCGGAATCAAGAGGCGCCGAAGCCTCTCCCGCTGTGCCTGCGAAACCGCCACGATATGGTCGGCGAAGCGCACGAGAAACTTTTCCAGCATCGTGTAAACCTTTACTCGCAGGGTATCACTGGTCCAACCTCGCGAAAATGCAATCCAGCGCACTTTTCCATTCCTTCTCAGATTTCTTGTTGCCCAGCAGGTCAGAAAATGCGAGCGATAATCATGGGTGCATACAATTTCTATCCGTTTTTCGACAATATATTGATGAATTTGCCTCACGGCTCCGGAATCGTAAGCGCTTTTGACTTTGAAGAGATTAGTCTCAATCCCATCGGAAGAAGCAATGTCGAGAAACTCCGGGCTTTTGCCCTGTTCCGTATAAGAACCGAGTATGATTTCATACTCGGTCCCCTTGGCTTTCCGGGCATGCCAATGCAGTTGGCGCTCGGGACCGCCGTAGAAGTTTGACGCTCGCAGGTGGAAAATCTTCACGATTCCCCCAAAAGCCGGTGCAGGAATTTTTCCATCGTCACCGCTATCCTGTCCCACCCGTAATTCTTTTCCACCAGTTCCCTCCCGGCATCCCCCAATTTATTTCGCAAATTTTCA
Source organism: Ignavibacterium sp. (assembly GCA_020724775.1). Classification (GTDB taxonomy): domain Bacteria; phylum Zixibacteria; class MSB-5A5; order GN15; family PGXB01; genus DYGG01. The sequence goes on from DYGG01000003.1 coordinate 103,612, forward strand.
TCCGAGATTACTCTCTTTACCTGTGATGCGAATTCTTCGGGACTGTCGCCAATCAGAATATTGACTTCCGGGGTAACCGCAATTCCCTCGGCGCCGACCGAGGTCGAGACAACCGCTTTTTTCATTGCCAGCGCCTCCAGAATTTTTAATCTTGTTCCCCCTCCGATTCGAAGCGGCACAACATAAACACCGGCTTTCCGCACAAAAGGACGAATATCATCAACCCGACCGACTATCTCAATCCCGGCGGTATCCCCTAATTTCAGAATTGACGCCGGTGGGTCCTGTCCCACGAAGACCGTTTTCGCATCAATTATATCTTTCTTGATAAGAGGAAAGATGTCACGGACGAAATATTGAATGGCATCCTGATTGGGCCTCCAGTTCATTGACCCGACAAATATCATGCTCGAATTGTCCGATTCCACTCCTTCGCCGCCGAAATAATCGAGGTCAACACCGTTGGGTACAACTTCGACCTTCAATTCCCTCCCGTACCGAGCAATCTCCTCCGCCTCGACCGGAGATACAGCCGTCACGGCATCAACAGCGGCGAAAGAGTCAACCTCAAAGCGCCGCACTTTTTTCAACTGTTTCCCGATGTACCATTTCTTGAACAGATTGCTTTCATTCAAGTAATATCGTTCCCATATACGATACTCCAGATTATGAGCAACGATTACCTTCTTTGCCCCCGTGACCTTTTTAAGATAGACCGCATAAGGCGTCCATTCCGCAATAACAATATCAAAGCAAACCTGTCTGAGACAGTCTGACAATTTTTTTTCAAACAACGCGGAATAATGACTTGAGACAATATACGGGTACGGTGAAAATAGATTAAATAGCAATCTCAGATAGAACAGCAGTCCCGATTTGGAAGGGATTGCCCGCTCGACCACCACCGGGGTAATTCCGGCCGCAGCCAGCGCCTTGAACCCGACCGAATCGCTTTGTCCATTGGCAATATAATAGACTTGATGATTTTTCGCGAGCCGCGCAACCAGATTGAAGGTTCTTATTCTCTTACCCGTGTTGAGAGGGAAAGGAAATTCTTCATCCAGTATTAGAATTTTCATTGTTTAGCAGTTCAGATAAAACTGAAGAGAGGCGTCACCCGGTCTTGGACCTAATCGGCCCTGCTATCTGAGCAGCAGAAGTTTTTTTGAATCCAGCCAGTTATCGGCGCGGAGTCGGCAGAGGTACACGCCCGTAGCCACTTCATGACCACGGGCATCTCTTCCATCCCAGATGACAGTATGACTCCCCATCGTCTGCCGGCCGTCCACTAACTCACTGATTTCGTGTCCCAGAATATCATAGATAGACAGGGAAACGTCGGAGTTTGTCGCCAGAAAGTAATCAATCCGGGTGGCGCTGTTGAAAGGATTCGGGTGGTTTCCGAGAAGTCGATGGTTTCTGGGTAACATCTCCTCATCATCGCTGACATCCAGAGCAATGTCGATGAAGGCTACGTTGGAAAGTGGAGAGACATTGTTGGCTTCGTCATAAGATTTTGCCGCCGAAAAATAGGTTTCGCCGGGGGTTAATCCGCTCACGACACAAGAGACCGATTGGCCCGCCGGCACCGGAGCGGGCGGGTTGGGATATGTAATGGCGCTTAACCAGTTGGTTTCGCTTATAGGCGCCGTGGCATATTTCACTTCCCACCGGCTTACCGTTCCGCTTGTCCCATCATCTCCCGGCGCAGTCCAGGTAAGGCGCATCTGCCCGAGAACCGGTCCCGGGGCGGCGCCGAGGTCATTGATGCGACCGGGGGGAGTGACATCTCCTCCCTCTTGAAATGTTATCTTAACCAGGTCCGCGTAGTGGAAGGAGCCGGAATCCATCGGATACATGGCATAGCAGACATCACCATGCGAAGCCGGGACAATTTGCGCGGTCGTTACCTTCCAGACATAATTTCCGCGGGAGACTCTGGTGGGAGCCGACCAGTTCCAGGTGTTGGTGTCGAAATATCGCATATATACGGTCCAGGCGTCATCGTTATTCTGGTCGTTCTTGGTGTAGAACAGGACTAATCGCCGCGAGGCTTCAATATAGGTCAAAGCCGTATAGGGCGGCAGGCTTTGGTCGATAGTGGAGGTTTGGAAAGCCGGACCTTCGGTCCACTGTGAAGCGTTCTTACTGCGATAAGCCCAGATAACGGAATCGCCTGTATTTTTATCGATAGTCCCGATCAGAAATCTGATGGTATCCTGCAGGACGTTTCCGGCAAAGCCGCGATACATGGAGCGATTAAATACCCGCCCGTCGTTTATCCATCGGCGATTCGCTCTATCCCAGGTGTACCATCCGATAGAATTGTCAGCGGAATCAATAATCGCCGCGACGGTATTGTTGTAATACAGCCCTCCAATGCGGCATCGACCTGTCCCTTCGCGGTCGACAAGGAATGTACTGGGACCCCAGGTTTGACCTTTATTGGTAGAAATCCAGTAGAGCACGGCGTTATTGTCGTCGTGGCCCCGGGTGATGGCAATGGCGGTGTCGGAACCGGGCAAGCGCAGCACCGAAGCGATATATAATTCCGACTCCGGCAATCCCCAACTATGCGTAAATAACTGGGTGAGAGAATCCCCCCGCATGGCAAAAGCATACATCCTGCTGTCGTTGCTTCGTCCCTGGTAAATGGTATCATTATGCACGCTGATATGGGAATGGTCGAGGTCCGACAATGCCCCCATATGGGTACTTACCCAGCGGACGGTGCTATCGATGTTAAAAGTGACACGAAAAGCCTCACCATCCGGAAAACCCATTGTATAGAGCGCTACGTGCCCTGGAGCAGAAAGCGGGGCAATCTGAAAACGGGGGATGGCTAAGGGATTAAAAATATCTGAAGTGCTGCTGTCAATAGTATAGTGTTTGACCGTAATGGAAGGCGCCGCCCAGGCGATATTGCCGGCCAGCGCGGTTGCCAGAAAAACAAGGGCTAATTTTCTATTCATAACAAATTCCCAATACTTTATAGGACCAGTAACTTTTCCGCCGCGGTAATACCACGGCAGACTTCGGGCAGTTTCACGCATTATTGCCCTTTATACCATTTTTCGACCGTTACTCTCTCGATATTTATTTAATACCGACAAAGCCTTGTTCAATTTTTAATCAATTTTAGGCTCTTAGACAAGTACAAACTGAGCCGGCTTTCCCGATATCGGCATAACAGCGATAACTATATACGGAATTTCAGGTTCGGGACGAAGCAATTTTTGAGACAACATATCTCATCTTGCCCGATTTTTCCCTCGGAATCTCTCTGACCACCTCAATATCTACTTTTATCCGGTCGCCCAGAATAGTCGCCATCTTCTTGCGTATGAATTCAAAGGATTTTTGATTCGGCTCGGGGCGGTCGGTAATTAAGATTTTGAAATCGGTCAGGCTCTCCTGAATTATCTGCATCTGTCCAATATGAATTTCGTGGTCGGTGGTCAGGTGATATCCCAGCAGATTCCCCGAGAGTTTCACACCATCGGGTCTCCAGATATCGTCAAACAATCTTCCAATTCCGGGGCTCATCAGGCTTAATTGTCGTCCGCAACTGCAGCGCTTGTCAAGCGGGATGCCGTAATCGTTGATGCGATAGCGAATCATCGGAAACGCGAAATTGGTCAGGTCGGTTATCAGAATTTCTCCTTCCTCACCCGGCGCCACCGCTTTGCCGTCGCGGACGAATTCGACATACGAGGTTTCCATTGCAATATGCAGCCCCTCGTGGGCTTCACATTCCGAAGACGTGTTACCCACCTCCCGGGAGCCGTACATATCGAATACGCGGCATTGAAACAGTTCTTCGAAAAGCCTTCGCTGATTTTCAAATAGCGGCTCTCCGGTCGAGAGAATCCCTTTGAGTTTGAGCGGTTTCAGTTTATGCTCGGTCAGAAATTGTGCGAAACCGAAAAGGGCATTGGGAAAAACTTTGAAGTATGAAGGGCGGAACCGCGTTACGTCATCATAGAACCGCCTCATTATCTCCGGAGCAAATGTTCCCGAGTAGTACATTACTTCCCGCTCCAGATATCGCCGTTTGAACTGTGTTTTCCAACTGCCGGCATCGTACAAATCAACATGGGCGGGCCAGAAAAATGCCATTTTGTCGCAGGGTCGACGTCCCATCCAGGACTCATGCCTCCAGGCTAACCCCGCCTTTATGTTATAACTATCATAGGAACGGTGCAGTATCGCCTGCTGCCCGGTGGTCCCCCCGGTCAGCACTTCCTGTACATTCGCCAAATCATATTCGCTTGAGAGGATATCCAAACGATGTTCAAACAGGTGGTCACGAGTAAGTATGGGGAGCCCGGCAAAGTCGTCGATATTCCTTATCTCTTCCGGTTTTGTGCCGAGCCTGGCGAAAAGATTCCGGTAATACCGGCTATTTTTGTAACTGTAATCGAGAAGTTCCCTAATCTTTGCCCACTGATATTCAACCAGCATATCTCTGGGCCAGTACTGGCTTCTTTCAAAAAACCTGTAATAGCGCAGCGCCTTCTGACGATTGTCTCTTTTCAATAGAAGCGGCAAAACGAAAGTTCTTAGTCCGGCGGAGTACAGTCCCATAGGAACACCATGCGGCTGGTTAAATATTGCTTTCTACTTTTGAAGAATCCTGTGGTTGCCCGGCGATAGCGCCGGCTTCTTTGGCGGCCCTGAGATTGTCCACAATATGCTGCGATGCCGCAGTAATGCCGGCCAGAAAATACCAGGTGTAGCGATAAGCCGAATGCGCAAACAGCCCGGTAATCAGCAGAGAAATGGCGGAGACCACAATTCCCTTGCAAAGGGGGGATAGTTCTTCGGCCGGCAGTTCGTATCTTCTGATGTCCCGGACATTTCGCATATTAAGTCGGAAAATATCTCGGAAAAACATAAAATAGACAATTATGCCAAACAGTCCCAGTTCGGCAATTACCTGAATATATAGACTATGGGGGCTTAAAAAGACTCCGAAATTCTCCATTCGCGCCGTGGCAAAAGCCCCCGCTCCTACGCCGGCAATCGGCCTTATGGCAAAAAGCGCCAACCCATCCATCCAAGAGTTGATTCTTCCCTGAGATGACTCATCCATATTTTCGGCAAAAATCGATTTATATCTTTCCTTGCTGGCATCACCGAGGAAAGACCAGCCGACCACAAGAATCATCAAGATAACTATCCCCATCGCCAGTTTTTTCTTGGAGAACCACCAAATACAGCCCAGTATCCCCACAAAACCGAGGAATCCTCCGCGAGAACCGGTTATAATCATGGTATATACAAAGATTCCGGTCATCAATATCATCAGAAGTTTCTTCCATACTTCCTTGTAGTGCACCATATAGAAATAGGCGAAAGGAATCAGGGTGTTCATGGTGATGGCGATACCGTTAAAATTATCCATGGTCGAGTTTCCGCCCGATGCCCGGCTCAAATCTCCTTTGATTACGGCCTGTCCCCCGAAATAGCCTCGCATGATATCGATCGCCAGTTTGGCGTTAATGGCCAGAAACAACCAAATGAATATCTCCATCCTCTTCTTGGAGTTTACCTGGAGAATAATCATTAAGTAGAAGACACCCAATTTGACCATGTCGATTATGGCGTTCTTGGTGCAGTCTTTGCAGGAGGAGAGAATAAAAGATGCCGCCATCGCGGCAAGTATTAGAAGGAAATCTATATTCAGGCGGCTGTAGGGAATTGTGAAAGGTTCCGTACTTGTATTTGTTTTTTATCAGTGTCAGAAAAGAGAGCGCCGCTCCTACCAGAAGTTCCGGCCGGACCTTTGCCAGCGCCGGATAAGTCTCCCCGGGACGAAGCAGGAATACCAGAAGATAGACTATCAACCCGAAGTAGTCGTACTTGAACATCAGGACGACGCAGGTGATACCGATAATCCCGACTATCAACATCATCGGCTTGACAAAAGCGGTGAGAACCCCGAAAACGAGCGCCAGAAATACCAGACCTGACCAAAGAAGGTGTCGATTGGTCACAAATTGACGAGCGCCGCTATTCAGGTTAATTTCTGCCATCAGAATTCCAAATCACTCTTTAAATATTCAATTAATCGGCTGCGGCTGCCATCGGGGTCACTTCCTCAAGTAACTGCGCCAATTTTCCCACCAGTTTCTCTCGGTCAAACTCTTCAATGTAGCGGAAACCTCGATTCCTGGAGGGATTATTCTCCCACTCTAATAATATACGATTCAGTGTCTCGGCAAGTAGATTTTCATCCGGCTCCGTAAGGCACTCCCCGGCATTGTAGCGTCTTATGATAGCGGTCGTCACTCCTTCCGGCGCCAGCGCCAATATCTTTGCACCGGAGGCCAGATATTCCAAAAGTTTAGCCGGGATGACACTCCTGCTTTCTTCGTTAAACCCCAGCAGGAGAAGTAGATAGTCCGCCTGAAGTAAAAGCGGCACCAGTTCCTTGCGAGGTTTGAAGCCGTTAAAAGATACCGTCTGCTGCAGATGCAACTGTTTCAGGAGTTCCCGGTAATCATAATCATGATTTCCATAGAATTCGACTCGAATCTTTTCCGGCGATATCTGTTTTTCGGTCATCCATCGGGATAAAACTTTCAAAAAGAAGACCGGATTAAAATCCCCATAAATAGAACCGCTGTAAATCAATCGCAACTGGGGGTTGCGGTCCGGAACACTTACCTGCGCTTCCACGAACTCCTTGTAATCGAAGCCGTTGGTGATGGTCGCAATCTTTCCGCGAAGTTTTCCGTTGAGATGATTCTCCATCTGCTTGGAAAAACCGGGCGATGCCGTGATTATGCCGATGGCATGTTTCAGGACAAATTTCTCCCAGAAGCGGTCGTACTTACGGAAAATTGTCGGATAATTCCTTTTGCCATAGGCGTGGTTCAGAGTCCAGAGGTCTCGGAAATCAACAATATGGGGCTTTCCGGTAAAGCGGGATAGAATCGACGCAATAATGTGCCCCGAGACCGGAGGTGATGATGAGGCGATAATATCTATCTTTTCCCGCCGGATAGCCCTCCAGCCGGTCATGACCCCAAACGGCACCCAGAAAATATTGGAGTCGGGAACAGTCATAAGTAGCCGGATAAATCGCTTAATACGACGCCACAAACTCGGCCGGACGTTTTTCAAAGCCGCTCGCCATGAGTCTTCTTCCAGATTGAACATGGGCCGGTCTGAGGTTGCTATTTCTTGCCTGGCAAACGGCTCAAATGTCCGCGAGCGATAGATTATTGTGTCCGGAATCTGCTCAAGAGGGGAAGCATCCCAGGAACTGTTGGACCCGCCTTTAACGGTCAAGACGACCGGCTGCCACTGCAAACGAGGGAGGAACTTGCAGAAGTTGACTATCCGCTGGGCGCCAACCGCCGCCATCGGGGGAAAAGCGTAACAGACAAAGAGAACCCGTTTCATCGCCACCGAATTCCCCCATCATGGTTAAGGGGACGTATTTGGATACCTGCCTCCCAGTCGCCAGTTATAACTCAGTTAAGAACCGGCATCAGGACGTTAGCCATTACCATGCAACCTTTGTCATTGGGGTGAATCTGGTCGCGGGCAAGGCTGTCGGG
>DYGG01000042.1:0-2277 GCA_020724775.1 Ignavibacterium sp.
GAAAAACTCGAAACCGTGAGGTTATGATTGGACCAATAAATGGGGGAAGGGCATTTTCACTGCATGATTGTAGAAGACGGTTATGAACCGTACTTGATATCGGAGCCTATAGTTAATATTCAGCGGACAACTATAATGGGCATTGGTGACTGTGATTTGATAGGATCATTGGGAGGAGTTCGCAAAAGCTATACTGCCATACTGCAGCGGAAGGAGAGAGAAACAGCACCCAGTGCCCAACAACAGCAACAGCAGCAGCAGCAACAAACAGTGATAATACCAACATCAGGTGAAGGAAATTCATTTGGCAAGGTTATTATTTCATGTGATTTGGAGGAGGCCGAAATCTATGTTGATGGTATGTTTGTCGGGAATGCGCCCGCGACACTCAACTTGAAAGATGGGATACACATTCTTGAAATAAAGAGCATGGGATACAACAACTATCGAAAAGAGCTTCGAATTATGGGTGGTTCGGAAATATCGCTTCGCGCAAAATTGAAGCCTTAAAAATAAAGTAATGGCATTTTTCACCGAACGCAAAAAGCCGAGAGGGGATTAACCATCTCCGCGTGGAACCTCAATTTCTTCAACTACTGCCTCGTCTGTGCCTTTTCCCTCGGATTTCCCCTGTCCCAGCATTATCAGATTCTCCGCTATGATGACTGTCTGGCCGCTCCGGGTCTTGCCCTTTGCCTGCCACTGCGGAGTCCTAAGCCGCCCTGAGATATAAACCTTGTTGCCCTTTTTCAGATAAGTTAGAACGACTTTGCCCAGCTTTCCGAAGGCGACTACCGCATGGTAATCGACCTCGCGCTTCGGCTGCTGCTTGTCGTCCTTCCAGCTCCGGCTTGTGGCCATCGTGAAACGGACGATTTCCGTGCCTGAGGGCATGGATTTGGCAACCGGGTCCGCGACCAGATTGCCGATTAGCTCTGCCTTGTTGAGATTCATACGTGATGAATCCTTTCACCAGCGATGATTTGATATTGTGGATTGGCTTACGCTGGACTTGCCTCTCCAGAACCCCTCAGAAAACATAGAGGGCTGGAGTAGCCGAGATTGATGCCTGCCGCGAAAATTACAGGCGGATGCCTGAAGCGGCTGAAGAAAGAAGGCCAAGCGGCACTGCGCTGTGGGTAGCCTGGCTATCCATCAGCCGACGCCGTGCCGTCCGTCAAGGTGGAGACTGGTTACTACCTTGGACGGATACTGAAGTCTCTATGATACACTGAAAAAACCTGCAGGCATGTCCAGCACATTGATAAATCGGCGAAGCGAACAATACCAAGTGGAATTCTAATGCAGAATAGTGCCCACTGATTCAAGTGTTCCATGCGTGCGTTTATAGTCGCAGCAAGAATTTGGTGTTTCGTCAGATCGGAATATAATACACCACTTTCTAACATAATAAAGCACATTACAGCTGAGCAATCTGATCAGTTATTATTCGATTAATCCTCCGTAGAAAGTTCAAATGCCTGATCTTGCAAAACCGTAGGGGAATATGTAAATATTACATAATTTCTATAATCATCGTCATCGCAATCACCTGGCCATCCATCTGTGACTAACAGAAGCCGAAAGTCATATTCGTTATGGGATAACCCTGAAATCGTAGAGGATACCAATGCACTTGTGCCATTGCGGATTTCAGAGACGTCGCCACAAGTAATTGGCTCCCACCCATTTGCAATGCCCGAGTAATATTCTATTACATAATCTACCGTGGTGCTTAAACAGTCTGTATATACACGGAAATTCAATTTCCGACTCCGGGAATATCCATCAAGATCATAATCAATTATATTTGACCAAGAAGTACTTGATATCCACACATTTGGAATATCTTCTCCTGTTTTCTCCAAACGAACGTCATCCAAATCGGGATCATCAGCTGGTGCTCTTGATGCGACAGTTACAGCGCTTCCGCACTCATATGCTCGCACCATAAAGTCATAAGTCCCCTTAGTAATGTCATAAATAAATGGATGTTCCCACGTATATGTATCACCTGAACTGTTATACGTGATATTAAAACAAGCTGTTGTACCCCATTCCTGCCAGTAAGAACTTGATGATGGTTTTATCCAAAGTTTAAGATAAATAGAGTGAGTGCCACTTGAGGCATTAACATCAATTACCAGATTTCCATCATGGAAATATCCGTCACCATCACAATCAGCCACATCGACCCACCAGGAGTCGTATATGCTATATGTAACGGGATCAGGCGTGTCAATTGTGAAACTCCAAGTACTTGACCAATTACCCCAA
>DYGG01000042.1:2377-26723 GCA_020724775.1 Ignavibacterium sp.
GATCGCTCCAGTCAAACGACGGCGTGTTATCATCAGTCGTCGAACCATTCGTCGGACTGTACAAAGTGGGAGACCCCGGAACGGGATCAGGCGTGTCAATTGTGAAACTCCAAGTACTTGACCAATTACCCCAAGTTCCGGCGCTGTTCCGCGCCCGCGCCCGCCAATAATAGGTACCGTCTGAGAGAGCCGACGGCGCCGTGTAAGCACTGCTGCTCAAATCATTCTGGCTGATCTCCGGCGACGTAAATCCACTATTATTGTCCACCTGTAACTCATATCGGTAGGCATATGTCGGATCGCTCCAGTCAAACGACGGCGTGTTATCATCAGTCGTCGAACCATTCGTCGGTGAGAAAAGTGTCGGCTGGCCGGGAACTGGCTCGGAAACTGTGGTAAAATTCCAAGTGTCAGAACTGGTCGCTGCGCCATCCCTGTCCTTAGCGACCACGCGCCAATAGTATTTAGTGTTGTAGTCCAAAGTCCCTGGGGAATAAGAAGTCCCGCTTTGGGCGCTTGATACCACGGAAGGAGTAGAACTCTTTCCGAAATGTACATCGTAAGTGAGAGCATCACCATCCGGATCGGTGCAAGTCCATCTGAGTGTAGGTGTTCGAGACACATTTGTGCCTCCATTTGACGGCGATCCCGAGGGTCCGTCAATAGCAGGTGCAGACGGTGCCCTGTTTGCAGGCTCAGTGGGCTTGTCCTCGCTACAAGTGATCAGAAATAAGAAACTGACCAGTAGTAATAACGTCAATCCAGCGAAAATTACCAAACGCCTCATAACTCACTCCCAAGTTTCATATCTTATTCAGATTTAAAATCCCGCAAAGGAATCCCCCGCTCCTGGCGTAGATGCAATGATGAAATGAAAAGCAATGCTGAAAGCGGACAGGATTGCCCTTGCCAAATATATATTATTTCTAATATACCGAAATTACCGCCCTCCGCAAGCGATTTTCTCATATTCAACCCAGAGTATAGTTGATCCCAAAACTCGAAATTGCAGAAAAGTAGGCGGTCTGAGGTTCTTGATTCGCAGACTGCCAGCCAATTATAAAGTGGATGAGAAAAATGTTCTGAGGACTGCAGCGGAGGAGTTAGTAAGAAAGCGATTATGGCAATATCAGTCCATATTGAAAGAGCCCTCTTTCTAACATTTTTCTAACAAAACAAGCCAAAACAGGCCAAAATAAAGGAAAACACCAGACACTTGGTTTCCCGTAAGTCATTGCTAATACTACAGGTTAGTGTCTGGTGCTTTCTGGTGTCTGGACAGATTAGTCGGCTCATAACCCGAAGGTCGCGGGTTCAAATCCCGCCCCCGCTACCAAAAATTGTGGGGAGCGTCTGTTTTTCGTTTATGTCATTAAGTCTGATACTGGCCGAAAATATATAGGCCAGACCGACAATCTGGTGAAGAAATTACGACAACATAACGAGGGCCTGAGTTTTTTTACTAAGCGGAATAAAAAGTGGCGGCTTATATTCTTTGAACAATATGAAACGCGGCGTGAGGCGATTGTTAGAGAGAAGTGGCTGAAATCTGGTGCCGGGCGGGATTATTTGAAAAAGATACTTATGACTGAACCAGAGTCGTCGGGCTCATAATCCGCCGCGGCGGATCGCGGGTTCAAATCCCGCCCCCGCTACCAAAAATTGTGGGGAGCGTCTGTTTTTCGTTTATGTCATTAAGTCTGATACTGGCCGAAAATATATAGGCCAGACCGACAATCTGGTGAAGAAATTACGACAACATAACGAGGGCCTGAGTTTTTTTACTAAGCGGAATAAAAAGTGGCGGCTTATATTCTTTGAACAATATGAAACGCGGCGTGAGGCGATTGTTAGAGAGAAGTGGCTGAAATCTGGTGCCGGGCGGGATTATTTGAAAAAGATACTTATGACTGAACCAGAGTCGTCGGGCTCATAATTCGCCGCGGCGGATCGCGGGTTCAAATCCCGCCCCCGCTACCAAAAACCTGTCTGGGTGTCCTAAGGAGGGTCTTAACGTGCGTAAGTTGCTACTGGGAACAATTGTTTTAATGATGGGCATTTATCTGTCGGACTGTGCTAGTCCCACTATTTATGTTTCTCCGAAGTTTGAAGAATATAAAGAGGTTCACAAGAAGGTGGCCATATTGCCATTTGACGTTGACATCGATTCAAAAAAGCTTCCAAAGGACTATACTCTTGAAATGGCTAGGGAGGCGGAAAAGGACGAGGGGTATAATATTCAGAGAGAGCTATACATCCGTTTCCTAGACAGGCAACAAAGGGGAGGATACACTGTAGAGTTCCAAGATGTTGACAAGACCAATGCTTTGCTAGCAAAAGCAAATGTGAAGTACGCGGATTTAGGTTGGCATACCAAAGATGAGATATGTCGATTGCTCGAAGTTGATGCGATAATTTCGGGCACAATTCATCGAGAACGTCCAATGTCGACCGGCGCAGCGATAGTCACCGGCGTATTGTTTGGGTTCTGGGGCAGTACCAATAAAGTCGATGTAAAAATGAATGTGCACGAATCGCTAAACGGAGACCTTGTATGGGAGTATGTTCATGAAGCGAGCGGTTCAGTAGGTAGTTCCTCGGAGAAGTTGGCCGAGTCATTGATGAAGAATATTTCGAAGAAATTCCCGTACAAGCAGATAAAGAAATAGCATCCTTTTTCAGGATAGATATTCTCAGAAACAGCCGTTTCTCGGGAATTAGGTTTGCTCCGCCAAAATCATAGATCGCGGGTTCAAATCCCGCCCCCGCTACCAAAAACCTGGACCCCCACCACTTCAATATAAGATTGACATTATTCACGCACAGATATATCTAATCGGGGCAAACGATTATTGCGGCTATTGCCGTTCTCCGAAGCCGCAGAGATTTTGAACTGAGGACCATTATGAATAGTCGTAACAGCATCCTTCACGCCATCGGGAATACCTCCATGGTGCAACTGAAAAAAGTCGTGCCGGCAGGATGCGCCCCGGTATTCGTCAAACTGGAGTGGGAAAATCCGACCGGAAGTATGAAAGACCGTGCCGCGCAGGCGATGATTGCCCGGGCCGAAGAGGATGGCCGTCTGAAACCGGGATACACTATCGTCGAATACACCGGCGGAAGCACCGGCATTTCGCTGGCGTTGGTTGCCGTGGCAAAGGGGTACCGCCTTCATATTGTCACCTCTGATGCCTTCAGTCGGGATAAACTGCGGCATATGGCGGCGCTTGGCGGCGAACTGACAATGGTGCCAAGCGAAGGAGGTTTAACCACCAAGAAACTGATTCTGGATATGATAGAAGTTGCCCGCGAAATAAGCCGCCGACCCAAAACCTTCTGGACCGACCAACTGCATAATCTTGACAGCATCACCGGTTATCAGCAATTAGCGGAAGAAATCTGGAGCCAGACCGATGGCAAAATTGACGCCTTTGTACAGTCGGTAGGTACGGCGGCATCAATCAGAGGAGTGGCGACCGTATTGAATCGGCATAATTCGAAGATTCAGATTGCGGCGGTTGAGTCGGCCGAATCAGCCGTTCTATCCGGGGGACAGCCGGGACCGCACAAGATTGAAGGGGTCGGGATTGGATATACCCCGCCGCTCTGGGAGCCGAACCTCGTGGATGAGATTATTCCGGTGAAAACTGACGACGCCAAGGCAATGGCGCGAAGATTGGCGCAAGAAGAGGGGCTATTCGCTGGAACATCGTCGGGAGCCAATGTTGTTGCCGCAATTCGAATCGCCGAAAGGCTGGGACCGGATGCCAATGTTGTCACATTAATGGTAGATTCCGGTTTGAAATATCTCAGCGCCGATGTCTATAAGTGAGCAAGAAAGGGACATTACCCAGACTCTTTTTCAAGTTTCAAGGCTCATAACTCCATTATGACAAATAAGGGGCAGTTTGGGAGCGCCACAATTCCCAAATTCCTCTCTTTTCCTGACTCGACGATTTATTATATTGCGTACAGATATCCCCGGCAGGTAAGCGGTTCCATTAATTGTCGACAGGAGAATTAAGTATGAAATATCTACATACTGAAAAACATGAGGAAACGGCAGTAGTTACATTCACTCGGGGAAAAGTGAATGCGATCGACCAGGAAGTGATTGATGAGTTTTCTCAATTATTTTCCGCTCTTTCCAAGGACGAACGGGTCCGGGGCGTGATCTTGACCGGCCAGGGGAAGTTTTTTTCATTCGGATTTGACCTGCCTTTGCTGTACGACTATTCGCCGCAGGAGTTCACCCAGTTCTTGCGCGCTTTCTGCCGGATGTACCGTGAAGTCTTTCTATTTCCGAAACCGCTGGTCGCCGCTATCAACGGGCATGCTGTCGCCGGCGGTTGTATTCTGGCGTTAATGGCTGATTACAGAATCATGGTTGAAAGTAACGGCAAGATGGCGTTGAATGAAGTGACCTTCGGGGCGGCGCTTTTTGCCGGTGCGGTTGAGATGCTACGTTACGTTGTCGGAAACAAAAATGCTGCGGAGGTGCTCCTGGGCGGCAAGATGTTCACCCCGCAGGACGCGCATAAACTGGGGCTGGTCGATTTTCTCGTCCCGGAACCGGAACTGCCGGCCGCGGCGCATAGGAAAGTAGAAGAGATGGTCGGCCATTACGGACCTCATTACGCCGCCCTCAAGGGGCTTCTGCGGTATCCCATTGTCGAAGAATGGAGCCGTAGAGAGGAAGATTCGATACAGAGATTTGTCGAAATCTGGTATTCGCCGGAGACCCGCGCCAAAACCAGAGAAATCAAGATATTTTAGTGATAAGAGCGAAAGTTAGCGGGAGGAAAAGCGCGCCATCGCGCCAGAAAGAGTAAATTGGACGGAACCTGTCGTCTATTCCGCAGTTAAAGGAATTATAAGATGAAATTAGAACGGCTTATCTCATACCTGCTATTTCTGACGGTGATTCTTATTTCGCTGACAGGATGCAGCCAGAATAAAGCGACCACCGGGGCGCGCCGCGGGGCTGAAAAGGTCCTGGTCGATGCTCTTGTAGTCAAGCCGCAGTTGCTACTGAATAAGATTTACACGACCGGCACCCTGATTGCCAATGAAGAGGTGGAACTCCGACCGGAAATCTCGGGGCGGGTTATCGGCGTTTATTTTGAAGAGGGAAGTCACATTAAAAAGGGACAACTCTTGCTCAAAATAAATGATGCCGACTTGAAAGCGCAAATTAAAGGCAAATTGCTGGAGGAGAAACTTGCCGCCGATGAGGAACAGCGGAGACGCAATCTATTCGAGAGAGCCCTGATAAGCCAGGAAGAGTACGATAAGTCGCTGACGACGTTGAAATTGAAACAGGCGGAGCGGGAAGTCATAGAATCGCAAATAGCCAAAACAGAAATTATGGCGCCCTTTGACGGCATCGTGGGGCTTCGGTATATAAGCGAAGGGGGATATGTCACCACTAATATGCCGGTGGCGACGATGCAGGATATCGACCCGATGAAAGTGGAGTTCTCTGTGCCGGAGAAGTATGCCCGTGAGATAACCGGCGGGACCAACGTGACCGTCAGAATAGGCGATTCGCAAGAGGAATATAAGGGGGTAGTTTACGCCATCGAATCGAAAGTTGACCCGGGAACGCGGACTATAAAAGCCCGGGCTAAAATCCCCAATCGGCGGGAGACATTGATTCCCGGTTCTTTTGCCAAAGTGGAATTGACTCTGGCCGAGATTCCGGATGCTCTGATGGTTCCGGCCGGCTCGGTGATTCCGGAATTGGGCGGGGAGAAGATTTATCTCTGCCAGAACGGCGCCGCCCGCGCCGTGTCGGTGAAAACAGGAATCCGGACGGAAACCGGCGTTCAGATAACCAGCGGTCTTGCCGCCAATGATACCTTGATTACCACCGGTTTGCTGCAGTTGGGTGACGGCAAGGCGGTGCAGATAGGCAACCTACAGGGCAACTGAAAATTATTTTTCTATGACTCTCTCGTCTCTGTCAATCAACCGCCCCGTACTTTCGATAGTGCTTTCTATTCTTATCGTACTTTTCGGAGTGATAAGTTTCCTCTTCCTGGGGGTGCGGGAATATCCGAGTGTCGATCCGCCGGTGGTGACCGTGACCACCAATTACACCGGCGCCAACGCCGATGTGATTGAATCGCAGATTACCGAACCGCTGGAAGAATCTATCAACGGCGTAGCCGGAATCCGCTCCCTGACCTCAGTCAGCAGCGATGGGCGAAGCACCATCACGGTGGAGTTTGAATTGGGGGTAGATATGGAAACGGCCGCCAATGACGTGCGCGATCGGGTGTCGCGGGCGCTTCGGAATCTTCCTCCCGATATTGACCCGCCGGTAGTTTCGAAATCGGATGCCGATTCCAGTCCTATCATAACTATGACGGTTCAGAGCGACCGTCGCTCGCTTCTGGAACTGTCGGCGATCGCCAACGATATTTTCAAAGAGAGGCTTCAGACCATTCCGGGGGTAAGCGAAATACTAATCTGGGGTGAGAAGAAATATGCCATGAAACTTCTCATCGACCCGGTCAAACTGGCGGCACACGGATTGACTCCGCTGGATGTTCGGAACGCTCTCAATCGGGAAAACGTGGAACTGCCGTCGGGACGAATCGAAGGGTACAATACGGAATTGTCAATAAGGACCTTCGGGCGACTGACAACACCTGATGAATTCAATCAGTTGATAATTAAGGAGACCGCCGGCTCGGTGGTGCGATTGAAAGATGTCGGCCGGGCGGTCCTGGCGCCGGAAAATGAGCGGACCATTCTCCGCGGTAACGGCGGCATCCCGATGGTGGCGGTGGCGCTCACCCCGCAGCCGGGCTCGAATCATATCGCCATTGCCGATGAATTCTACCGCCGCCGCGACCAGATTAAGAAAGAATTGCCCTCGGATATCATTCTCGGTATGGCGATAGATACCACCACCAATATCCGCAAATCAATTACGGAAGTGGTGGAGACCATTATCATTGCTTTTCTGCTGGTGCTTTTGGTGATTTGGGCATTCTTACGTCACTGGCGGACGACCATTATCCCGATGCTCGCGATTCCTATATCGCTCATCGGGGCATTCTTCATCATGTACATCGCAAATTTTTCTATAAATATTTTGACCCTTCTCGGGATTGTCCTTTCAACCGGAATTGTGGTCGATGACGCCATTGTGGTGCTGGAAAATATTTACAGCAAGATTGAGCGGGGGATGCCTCCGCTGGAAGCGGGACACAAAGGCTCCAAAGAGATTTTCTTCGCCATTATATCAACGACCATAACTCTGGCGTCGGTTTTCCTGCCCATAATTTTCCTGCAGGGTTTGACAGGACGGCTCTTTCGCGAATTTGGCATAGTTGTCGCCGGCTCGGTGCTGATTTCGGCTTTTGTCTCGCTGACGCTGACGCCGATGATGAGCGCGCGGACCCTGCGCAGACATGAACATGAAAATAGATTTTATGACTGGAGTGAGCGTCAATTTAATCGCTTGAGCGGGTGGTACCGACGCTCGCTGGGAGCCTTTATTGAGCGTCGCTGGCTGGCTCCTGTGGTCATGACGGTGGCGGTGGCAATAATATTCGGATTGGGCGCGATCATACCGTCGGAGTTGGCGCCGCTGGAAGACCGCAGTCGTTTGGTGATAAGCGCCACGGCGCCGGAGGGCACATCCTATGAGGCAATGTACGACTATATAGGCAAACTGATTTCCCTGGTCGATACTCTTCCCGAGAAAGATTACATTGTTTCCGTGACCGCCCCCGGATTTGGAGCGAGCGCCGCGGTTAACAGCGGATTTGTGCGACTGAACCTGGTTCCGCCGGACCAGCGTGACCGAAGCCAGCAGGAGTTGGCCGATGCCCTGGGCGCAGAAGTGCGCAAGTTGACTTTCGCCCGCGCTTACGTTACCCAGGAGCAGACTATCGGCGGCGGCCGCGGCTCCGGCCTGCCGGTGCAATTTGTTGTTCAGTCGCCCACTCTGGAAAAATTGAAAGATGTTATACCGGAGTTTATGGAAAAGGCGCAATCAAATCCGGTATTTCAGGTAGTTGACCTCAATCTCAAATTCAACAAACCGGAACTGACAATCGAAATCGACCGCGACCGGGCGCGTGCCCTGGGAATTACGATGCGAGATATCGCCGAAAGCCTGCAACTGTACTTCAGCGGTCAGCGGTACGGCTTCTTTGTATTGAACGGTAAGCAGTACTCGGTTATTGCACAGGCGGACCGTCCCAACCGCGATGAACCGCTCGACCTGAGTTCTATCTATGTCCGCAATAACCGCAATGAATTGATTCAACTGGATAATGTCGTGACCTTGTCGTATCGAAGCAGCCCGCCGCAACTTTATCGCTATAATCGATATGTCTCCGCCACGGTTATGGCTTCTCCCGCTAAAGGTTTTACTCTGGGCGAGGGAATCGACGAGATGAATCGGATTGCCGACGACGTTCTTGATGAGACCTTTGCCACCAGTCTTGCCGGCGTATCCAAAGAATATTCCGAAAGTTCCAATACCCTTCTATTCGCTTTTGTCCTGGCGCTGATTTTGGTCTATCTGATTCTTTCGGCTCAGTTTGAAAGTTTCCGCGACCCCCTGATAATTATGTTTACGGTGCCGCTGGCGCTTGCCGGAGCGGTGCTCTCACTCTGGCTGTTCGGGCAGACCTTTAATATATTCAGTCAGATCGGCATCATCGCGCTGGTCGGGATTGTCACTAAAAATGGAATTCTGATTGTCGAATTTGCCAATCAGCGAAAGTCGCAAGGTTTATCGATAAGAGATGCCGTTATTGACGCCGCCGCTCAGCGGTTTCGACCCATTCTGATGACCAGCCTTGCCACCGCCTTCGGTGTTCTCCCGATTGCCCTGGCTCTGGGCGCCGCCGCCAGGAGCCGGGTCCCGATGGGAATTGTCATCATCGGCGGATTGCTCTTCTCGCTCGGTTTGACTCTATTCGTCATCCCGGCTCTATATACTTATCTGTCATCGGAAAGAAAACCTGCTGCGACCGAAATACTGGACGCAGTCCCGGCAGAAAGCGCGTGAGAAGTCAAGTAAGTTAAGACCCTTTCTCTGCCTTTTCCTCGGAGAGTCTTCTTCGGACGACCGCAAGGGTCGTCCCTTCGTTCAAGTCGTCCTCATGTAACTTAGCCGCTGAATACCTTTTCCAGTTTCTCTTTGTTTTCAGCCACCCAGGTCTCGAACCTCTTCATCCCGGGATAGAGCCGATGGCTCTCTTCAATATCCTTCTGGCGGTTAGGGATATGAAGACGGTTCATGTCAAACATATTGGCGACATCCTCCGCCCCGGGAAAATCAAATTTCGCAAAAACCTCTCTGGGGATATGATTGAAAACGATCTTTTTCCCGGTGTGACGACTCATTATCGCGGCGTAATCGCTCGCTTTAAGGTCGTCGCCCACAACGCCCACGGTACGCCCCATAAATTCCTCCGGTCGATTGAAAATCTGCGTAACCACTCCGCCGACATCGGCCGCCGATGCCCCGGCCAATAGAGTATCCCCCTGCGGAAATCCGTAAGAGAAGGTGCCGTCACCGTTCTTCTGCGGCATCACGAAGAACAAAAAATTCTCATAATAGAAGGCAACATGAATTATCGTTGCCGGAATACCATCTTTTCTGATCGCCTCCTCCACTTGCGCCTTAATTTCAAAGTGCGGTACCGAGTAATTATATCCGAACGATTTGGGATGCGGCAGCGAACTGAAAACGAAATGTTTCACCCCGGCTTCCTTTACCGCCCGCTCTAAGTTCATCCCCTGCTCGTACTCTTTATCGAAATGCTCCCAGAAATTGGTGACGCCGAAAACGCCGTAGCAATCCTTTACTGCGGGACGAATCGAATTGATATCGGAGAGGTCGCCTTGGAATAGTTCAACCCCCATTTTGCCCAGTTCCCGGGCGGTATCGGAATCCGGTTTGCGGGTAAGAGCGCGCAGATGATATTTGCCGTCCTTGATAAGAAACCTCGCCACACTTCCCCCTTGCCAGCCGGTCGCCCCGGTTACCAGAATCGTTTTCTTGTCCATGACATTGTCCTTTCTTTATATAAGTGAACAAGTTACGAGCACGCCGGGGCATCCGTTGGCAGAATCGTTTTATCCATTTTTCAGGATTTTTAAGCAGAACAAAAAATTCGGAACTATTTTCAAAAAAAATCGTTATCCTCCCGTATTGTTGGGGATTTCTTGCCCTTTTCTCTCCGCGGCGAACCGGTTTCCCGCAGTAAAGACAGGATATCTCGTTAGTAAAGCGGTTGCTTATTTTTAACGCCGCGTTGAGCATTGTTTAGAAGGAGTATACGTTGGAGCAGGCGAGCACTAAAAAAATCAGAAATATCGGGATAGTCGCCCATATAGATGCCGGCAAAACCACCACCACCGAGCGCATTTTGTTCTTCACCGGCGTTACCCATAAGATGGGCGAAGTGCATGACGGCCAGGCGGTGATGGATTTCATGAAACAGGAGCAGGAGCGGGGAATTACTATTTCCTCGGCCGCTATCACCACCCAATGGCATGACCATCAGATAAATATTATCGACACTCCCGGCCATATCGATTTCACGCTGGAAGTGGAGCGCTCCCTGCGCGTGCTCGATGGCATCGTCATGCTCTTCTGCGCCGTCGGCGGCGTCGAGCCGCAAAGCGAAACCGTCTGGCATCAGGCCGACCGGTACAAAGTCCCCCGAATCGCCTTCATCAACAAGATGGACCGTCAGGGGGCAGATTTCGACCATACCATCACGATGATGAACGAGATGCTCGGCGCCAATGCCGTGCCCTTCCAGTTGCCCATCGGAAGCGAAGAAAAGTTCGAAGGGGTCATCGACCTGATTGCAATGAAAGCCTTCATCCATAACGGGGCCGACGCCAAAGTGAGCGAAATCCCGGCGACGCTCAAAGAAAAAGCGGCGCAGTTCCGCGATAATCTTATCGCCAAACTGGCCGAGTTCGATGACGACCTCATGGAAAAATACCTTAACGGCGAAGAAATCAGTAACGACACGCTCAAGCATGTCGCCCGGCACGCCGTTATGGGGATTCTTATCACGCCGGTCTTCTGCGGCGCGGCATTTAAGAATAAAGGAATTGAACTTCTGCTCGATGCCGTCGTCGATTACCTTCCCTCGCCGGTTGACCGCGGAATTATCTCCGGACTTGATATCAAGAACGGCGATACCACCATCTCCCGTCATCCCTCCACCAAGTCGCCGTCATCGGCCCTCGCCTTCAAAATTATCACCGACCCCTATGTCGGACAGCAGACTTTTGTCCGGGTCTATTCGGGAGAACTGAAAGCCGGAAGTTATGTCTATAATTCTTCCAAAGGGGAGCGGGAGCGCATCGGGCGGATTTTGCGTATTCACGCCAACGACCGTCAGGATGTCGGCGCGCTTAAAGCCGGCGATATCGGGGCGCTGGTCGGGATGAAATATACCACCACCGGCGATACCCTCTGTGATGAGGAGCAGCCGATACTTCTGGAGAAGATTCACACCCCGGAGACCGTTCTCGATATGCGCATTGAGCCGGAGAGTATCAAAGACCGCGACAAACTCGGCGCCGCCTTAAGCAAAATCGCGCTCGAGGACCCGTCGTTCAAAATCCGCTTTGACGATGAAACCGAAGAGACCGTCATCTCCGGCATGGGGGAACTGCATTTGGAAATCATCGTTGACCGTATCAAAAACGACCACAAAGTTGGAGTTATGGTCGGCGAGCCGGCGGTGGCGTTCCGCGAGACGGTGACCCGCGAAGCGGAGCATGTCTATAAATACAAAAAGCAGACCGGCGGTAAAGGGCAGTATGCCCATATCGAATTCCTGCTCGGTCCGAACCACGGCAAGGGAATCGAGTTTGTGGACCGCGTCAAAGGCGGCAATATCCCCCGCGAGTATATTCCGGCAGTCGAGAAAGGATTTTTGCAGACCGTCAACGAGGGGCTGGTCGCCGGTTTCCCGATGATTGATGTCAAATTTGTTCTGCTTGACGGCGGATATCACGAGGTCGATTCGAGCGATATGGCGTTCCGCATCTGCACCGTGCATGCCCTCAAGGAAATCATCCATAGAACCCACCCGCAGCTTCTCGAGCCTATTATGAAAATAGAGGTGAACACACCGGATGAATATATGGGGGATATTATCGGCGATATCACCCGTCGGCGCGGCAAGATTGCCAGCATGCGCCGTCACCGTAAAGGCTCCCAGAAGGTGAACGGCACCGTGCCTTTGATGGAGATGTTCGGTTACGCCTCCTCGCTTCGGACGATGTCGAGCGGGCGAGCAAATTTCTCGATGGAGTTTCTCGAGTACGCCCCGCTTCCTAAGAATATCGAAGAAAAAGTCATCGCCACCCAGTTAGAGAAAAAGAGCGCCAAAGTGCCGGTGAAGAAGTAGGTCAGGGTCCCTGCTTGCCCGCCGAAGGAGGGCGCTCCCTCCGTCATTCCCGCGCAGGCGGGAATCCAGAACGATGCACGGGGGGACGCAAGTCCGCCCCCCTTGATTCTTCTCGCGCCGTCAGTCCCGCTTCAAGCGGGATCTCCTCACGGTTCTTGTCATCCCTGGCCTTGACCCTGAATCCACGCCAGTGCATCGCAGACGCCCCTGCCTGCCCGCCGTAGGCGGGTCATTCCCCCGCTTCGGCGGGGGAATCCGGAACGCTACCAGGGCGGACGCAAGGATGCCCCTTTCTTGTCTGGTGTGGGCTAGCAGCTTGAGCGAGAAGAACTCACGCGATGGGTGAGCCACCAAGGCCCAGCACTTCCCCATTAACGCCGAGTTTCAGGAAAAATGGTCGACTAACTCCTTGACACCGGGTGTTGGGATTAATATATTATTAAATAATCGTCGATATTGCTTGACAGCGTTCAGCACTGCTCAGTTTTCACCCCATTAAAGCGATGCCGGGTTGAAGGAGGGACGCAATGGTTACTAAATGGCTGACTTTTATTGAGGCGGCGGAGTATCACAGATTGGGGAAATCTATAATCTATAGGCTTCTCTCACGAGACAAAATTCCTGCCCACAGAGTAAGCCCGCTGTGGAGAATCGATGCAACTCAGCTAGATGAATGGCTGTGAATACGCAAAACTCGCCTCCAGAGGCAAAGAACGTAAACATAGAAGAAAGAGGTGACTTGATGGCTCTAATAGATCGTATTAAATATGATTCTCCTTCAGATGATGCTATCGTCTGGAAATACCCAAGTGAGGAAATTCGCCTCGGTGCTCAGCTTATTGTAAATGAGAGCCAAGAGGCAGTCTTCTTTAAAGGGGGCAAAGCCTTAGATACTTTTGGAGCGGGCACACACACGCTTTCAAGCGACAATATTCCACTACTAAGAAAACTCATTAACCTTCCCTTCGGGGGTAAAACTCCCTTTTCAGCCGAAATCTGGTATGTAAACAAGACAGTAAAACGGGATTTGAAATGGGGGACAAAAGGCCCCATACAAGTGATCGACCCGCTTTACAATTACCCTGTAAGCGTCCGAGCTTTCGGTCGCTGGGGTATGCGCATAAGTGACGCCAGGAGCTTTCTAGTACAAATAGTCGGTTCTCAGGTTTCATCAGATCGCCAGACATCTCGTACACTTGTCGATGACGACCAATCGATTTCAGACTCCCGAATGAAATACATTGGCTCCGAAAGAGTAGAAGAGTATTTCGTGGGCGAGATTATCCAGCGACTTTCGGACGCCCTTGCTAAGTACTTTGTTGAAAAGAACACTTCAGTATTTCAGGCGAGCGCGCGGATCAATGAACTTTCTTCCTTTATCGCCGGAGATATTGGTCCGGAGTTTGACCGTTTCGGAATCGAGATTGTGAATTTCAATGTAGAGCGGGTAAGTATACCCGAGGAAGAACAAAAAAAATTCCAAGAAATTCTTGGGAAGCGTATGGAAATTGATCAGATAAGTCAGGCGAAAGTTGGGAAAGCCTATTCAACTATGCGAACCTTTGACACCCTGGAAAAAGCCGCCGAAAACGAAGGTGGGGGTGCCGGCCAATTGCTTGGTGCTGGATTAGGTTTAGGTGCTGGATTGGGAGCTGGCGTTCCAATTGGAAGGCAGGTCGGTGATTCGATGAACGTGCAGCCAGACGAGAACGATCTATCCAAACAATCAGTTGATCCGATGGCAAAGCTTCAGAAATTGAAACAAATGCTTGAAGCGGAATTGATAACTAAAGAAGAATTTGAGGCGAAGAAAAAGCAAATTTTAGACTCTATGTAAAGAAAGACCTAATGGCAAAAGCAAGTACATTTCGAACCACATCTATTCTGGGATTACTGATTTCAGCAGCAGCTGTATACTTCATTGCTGTGATTTCCGTACCTGAAGATAGTCGGTCTGAGTTCTTTTGGTATCGGTTAGTTTGGACAGAAGTCTTGCTTCTTATGATTTGGAGTAGTTTCTACTTGTATTTTAGAGCAACTGTAGACCCCCTAGATCATCTAAAGAGAATGGGCGGTATCGCACCGACCATTTGCATTGTAGTCATATCTTACTCGGTCCTGAGTTTTATCTCTATGATGCTACATGCTTTCGTTAATGAAACAAATACAGGTAATCGAATCCATTGGATCGCCCAGATTGTTTTCTTGTCTGGCGCTGCCTTGACTGTACTTTCTCTGTACAAGGCAAAAGTGGGAGCAAGCGCCGGGCTCAATTATGGTAGCAGTACTCCATCGCCCTCTCAACTACACGACATGCTCGCTTCCTGCGAGGCTTCGTTGACCACCAAGTGTAAAGATGAATCCATATCGGAATTGACGCGAGGTATCAAACGACTTAGGGAATCAGTGAAGTACTCACTTAATGATTCATCCAGCCTGGCGAATTCGCAAGAATACCACCTAGTGTGCGCGGGGATTACTGAACTATGCCAATCCATGAGCAGTTACTCTGATGCGTCCCCCAACATTTCTGTCGATGACCTTATTTCGAACACAAGTAGTTTGCTGAACCAGGTAAAGCTAGCAAGCAAAAATAGAATCAGGAGATAGTAGATGGAAGTAAATGAGTGCCCGCAATGTGGCGCCCCTGCGAATGGTTCAGCCAAATCGTGCGACTATTGTAAGGCTGAGTTCTTCGTGACCAGTATTGCCTACTTAAGCAATTTCGATACCAATGGGATCAGTAAGTACATGAAACATTACAAGGAACTAACTCGTGAGGAACCTGACAATACAGAGGGTTTTCTTGGTTTGGGTTTGTGTTATCTGCAAATGGGAACATACCCCTTGGCTCAAAAATACTTTGAGCAAGTGATTGACTTGTCACCGGAGATTTCACAGGCATATTACTACTTTGCACTCGCTAACGTAAGGGGGCGTCGTCTAAAGATATTGCCGCTGAAAGAAGTGCGTAAGATCGAGAACTATCTGGAAACTGCAATTCAATTAGATGAAAACTCATCCCATTACAAGCTACTTCTCGCAATGTTGAAACGAGATTATTACGAATCGAATGGCATGAAAATCAGCCCTCCAGGGCCAGACGACTTATTGGCGGAACTCCACGGACAGGATGTTCATTCCAGTGAGTTTTCACGGATGAAAGAAGCTGTGAAGGTGGAAGATGTAGAGACATATGTAAGAGGATTAAATTTAATATAACTGACATATTGAGCAAAAGAGGAGAGGAGGCATTTCCATGTCAGAAGATGCTAAGAGAAAAGCGATTAAGAAGTACTTTAAACCATTTCCCTATTGGTCGATTTTGTTCATTCTCTTAGGGATTGTCGTGTTTATAATAGGCACTCAGAGTTCAGGAGGAGTCGCTGTAGCTGGAATTGTGAGTCTTGCTATAGGGGGTCTGGCAATCTATGCTAGTGCTGGAGGAAAGCCTTCAGATAGCCAAATGGATGAATACATCAAGGAAGATTTTGAGAGAGTAAATAAGCAGATGTTGAAGAAACTCGGCCTTGATGAAAGTGAATTGGTAGCAGAAACCCAATACGTTTATGGTCCTGGAGAGTACAAGTCAGGTGTAGCTGATCTATGGAAGGTTGGGTCTGACTTGAGATGCAGGTATACCCCGATTGGGTGTACGGCTATTGGATTTGGTGAGAAACAACTGGTGTATTTTAATTGCCTACTTGATTTAACAACTGGTAACATGCTAGATGTAGCCACTGATGAATATTTCTATAAAGATGTGGTATCAGCATCCACGAAATCAATGAGCACTTCGTTTAGATTCAAGAATGGACAGACTCTTCAGTTTGATGAAGCAGAGGTGTTCACACTGACAACATCAGGCGGCACTGCGGTGACGACAGCGCTTGAAAGCCGTCAACTGCTTCAAGCGAAGGGAGTTAAGAGCAAGGAAATTGAATTGAATAGTGCTGACAAAGCACTCCAAGTTATCAGGCGTATGCTACGTGACAAAAAAGGATAGACCACAATCTTCTCTGTTAAGTAGACGATTCAAAAATAGGCAAGTAGGTCAAGACCCTCGACACTCATAGGAGTTTTCCAATTCTGTCGAGTGGTCTTGACGCATACCCACCCATTCTTCACATCCCCTCCCCGCAAATTCGCCATCAAACTGCTGATAAATTTGCCCCAGTGGCATATTATAAAGGAGATATTCATACGTCCCAACACCAGACCCAAAAAATTTCACCCGCGAACCGCCTCTCCCCAGAACCGGGTAACCGCAAAATTAAAAACCAAAACGAATACGAACCTATTACATCTTGCGCCTCAACCAGTTATCTTTTTTAACGGCGCCCCTTGATTGCGCAATTCATTGCGCCCCAATATATTAAACCAACAGCCACCGTAGGTCAAGGCCCGGAATGACAGTCAGGAGCGCAGGGACCCTGACCTACTCCTTCAATTGTCTTGACCGCTCGACCGACAAGGGAACAGGCAAGTGGGTCGAGGGTCTTGACCTACCGAGAAGAATGGATTCCCCTCCTTCGGCGGGCAGGCGGGTCAAGGCCCGGAATGACAGTCAGGATCACAGGGATCCTGACCTACTCCTTCAATTGTCTTGACCGCTCGACCGACAAGGGAAGAGCCAAGCGGGTCGAGGGTTTTGACCTACCAGAAAAATCGAGTTTGTTTATTACCGACATATAATTTCTCCTCTCCGAACGTTTGAGTTGGAGTAGGTCGAAATCCTTCCCTGGGCGCCGTAGGCGACTTAGGTTTCGACATCGTAATATTGACCAAACCCAGGGGGATTTTGACCTACTCGACTAACGGTTTTGTCGCACCGCGTGACGGGATGGTTTCCGCGCAGGCAGACTTCCATACCCGCGGGATTTCGATTCAGTCTGAAGGGATAACCGGAGAGAATTTAGGCGAGGGAATTGGGTCCGGCTACGGAGTTCCGCGGGCGTGCCAGCATCATTATGACTGCGACTCTTTTGTACATAAAGCCACGCCTCCTAATTTTTAGGTTGTGGGCGGAAATTTGTTAACTCTATAGCAACCGCATCTAATATAGTGGGATTATCGGAATAATCAATAGGGAAATTACGGAGAAGTACGAAAATATGACTCAAGAGCCAGCGTGTATGCAAACCTCTCTGGATTCCCCCGCTGAAGCGGGGGAATGTCAGGCAGGAGCACAGGGCTCCTGCCCTACGGAAGATAGATTACAATTTCAGATTCTGGAACAGCATCAGTTTATTGGCATATTCGACATTCTGCGAAACAACCGGTATGCCCGATTTCCGTTTGACATTGCCGATGCCGGCGTTGTAGGCAACGGCGGCGAGAAGAAGAATATGCGAGTCATCAATCAAATCGAGTTCCTTCTTAACGGAGCGGCAGAGAATCGCCATGTAGTGCACCAGCAGGTCATCGGAGACTTCGGGGTCGAAACGGGCATCGTACTTACGTCGCTCGTCAACCGTCATAGCGAAAACTTTCTCTTTGTAGTCGGTCGTAGTCTTCATATGAAGTTCATCATGCATCTGCTGGAGAGTGCGGGCTTTTTCGCGATGGTGGGCGGCGAGACTGTCGTCGCCGCGCCGAAAAGCGGCCACCGCCTCCTCGAATTTGGATTGATACTGCCTCCGCAAAGTAAGAACCTCTTCCTGTCTGGCAAATTCCTCGGCAGGAGGGACCTGAGCGCCCAGTTCGCGGGCCGTGGCCGGCATGAACTGCGCCGAACCGATGGCATAAGAATTGGAGATGGCATCAGGATTATATGCCGACTCGATAGCGACCATCTTGACGGGCCAGATAAACGGCACCGGATAGAGCGGCGCATATTTCTCGCAGGCGGCTTGAATCCGCGGGATATGCGGTTTGGCGTGGGGAAGTTCCCGCAGAATTTTCTGCAGGTCGCGGTCGGGGGTTTCATCCACGGCGGTCAGAAGATTATGCGGGGCAAGAACGATGCCGGCGCAGAGAGTGAGAAAATCACGTCTCTCAAGAGGTAGGCTCATGGCTGTTCCTCAGGTTGTTTCATTCATGAAGAATACGCAATTCTTGGCGGTGAGGAAATCGCTTTTGAATATCTTATCGGCAGAAAGTCCGGATTTTCCAGAAATGACAGTTGTATAAGTAAAACAAGGCTGCCGATGAGACGTTATATTATATTGAAATATGAAAAAGACTAAAACTATTCTTTTGGCTTTGCTGCTTTTCTTCACTTCCGCAGCGGTCTCAGCGCAGGTGACGCTCATCCCGATGGATGAGGCGCAATCGGACCATCTCAAAGCGTACGGTATCGCTTTCAAAGCGCTCGAGATGGGAAAAAAAGTCGAGTGGCTTTTGAATTATCGCGCCGGTTCGTTTGTGATCGATTCCGACCCGGAGATTGCCCGTTTATGCCTGATTCGCGGTGTTACCGCGATGGAGATAACCTCAGCCGACCTGGCCGATATTTACCGGACTATCGACGTGGAAAATATGGAGCGAGTGGTGCTGGAAAAGGTTCCGGCTATCGCGGTATATTCCCCCAAAAACGTGGAGCCGTGGGATGACGCGGTCACTCTGGCTCTTTCTTACGCCGATATCAAATACAGCCTAATTTGGGATGAGGAGGTTATTTCGGGGGCGCTGGATGATTACGACTGGCTGCATTTGCATCATGAAGATTTTACCGGGCAGTACGGAAAATTCTACGCCAATTTCCATAATCAGTTGTGGTACCGTCAGGAAGTGGAGGCAAATGAATCGCTGGCGCGAAAACTGGGATTCCGCAAAGTCTCCGAGATGAAACTGGAGGTTGCCAAAACGATAAAAGACTATGTCCGACGAGGCGGCTTTCTCTTTTCGATGTGCTCGGCGCCGGAAACCATTGATATCGCCCTTGCCGCCGAAGGGGTCGATATCTGTCCGCGGGAGTTTGACGGCGACCCGGCCGACCCGGATGCGCAGCAACGTCTCGATTATTCCCAGACACTTGCCTTCGAGAATTTCCGTATCGTCTTAGACCCGCTTTTATATCGTCACAGCGATATCGATACCTATCCGGAACGGATGGTGCGATTTCCCACCCTGGAGAATGATTATTTCCTTCTTTTCGAGTTCTCCGCCAAACTTGACCCGGTGCCGACCATGCTGGTGCAGGACCATGTCGGGATGGTGAAAGGATTCATGGGGCAGACCACCGCCTTCCGGCGGTCGCATCTGAAGAAGTATGTTACTATCCTGGGGACAGTGGAAGGGTTTGATGAAGTGCGGTATATCCACGGCAATTTCGGCCGGGGAACCTTCACTTTTCTGTCGGGACATGACCCGGAAGATTACCAGCATATGGTGGAAGACCCGCCGACCGATTTGACGCTTCATAAGAATTCGCCGGGGTACCGCTTGATATTGAATAACGTGCTTTTCCCGGCAGCGAAGAAGAAGGAGAGGAAAACATAGGGGCGGGTATACCCCTCCTGCGGCGGGCTTTTGTCGCTATCAATCATGATGCTAATGGATTCGTTTAAGCATCTTGTGTCGTTCGCGATATGAGGATGGCGCGAGCCGCACAGAGCTTTGCCTGTATGGCATGTGCCCTACGACTTTCTGTCAAAGAATCTTGAATTCGTCATTGCGAGGAGCAACAGAGCAATCGCCGCAAGGCGATTCGGGCAAGGGCGACGAAGCAATCTCTCCGCTTCTTTCTACGTGTTTGCTTCGGCATTCCCAGTCACCCCGCCTGCGGCGGGCTTTTGTCGCTATCAATCATGATGCTAATAGATTCGTTTATGCATCTCGTGTCGTTCGCGATATGAGAATGGAGCGAGCCGCAATGAGTTCGGCCCGGCTCACGAATTCGGCGTCAACCCCACCCTGTAATTAGACCAGATGCCTGTTATCCCTTGCCCGTGAAGCGACGTCGATTTCGGGAAATAATAAGGAAACGGCGCCGCAATCGGTTTGAGGGTCATCAGACCCATTCCCATAAGGAACTGGTCCACTTTCACCGGCATGTGTGGCACACGGTACATCGGCTGGCCATCGACAATCCACAAAGCGGTGTCAAACTTCCGGTCGTAGGTCATTATCAGATTATGGAACTGCCCCGGTTTGGTGTTGACCGCCAGGTCGGCGGCGCGGGTAAAAGCGGTGGTTTCATCGGTCAGACCAGGGATATAAAGACGTTCATAAAAGGCGTAGATGAGATTGCCGTTAAGAAGAAAATCAAGCACGATGCCGCTGTTGAAATCGAAAAGGTTAAAGGTAATAAAGGCGTCGTAAAGGTCATGCGGATTGTTGTTATGGGCGATAGCGGCGATATCGACCGAAACCGTCAATATATCGTCCTTGCCGATTCTCACCGGCTCGGCCGAGGCAAACAAGGTTTTCGGGTTGTCGGCAATCTGAATCTGGTTATGGCTTCGGGAGAATGGATTAACGGTAATCTCGCATCTTCCGTTGCCGGTTTTAACGACCGTGTTCGGGTCGTAATATTCCCAGAAATTACCGTCACCTAAAGGAAGTTTCGCGGTGACCCACTTGGTCGGGTTGAGTTTGGGAGTCTTGAAATCATCATAAATTTTCAGTTCTATCGCAGTGGTGTTGGCGGTTTCCTGCATATCTACCTCGCTTTTTTGACTGGTTTTTATCTTATACGAAAATTCGGCGCTTTTGCGAGAACTGATTGATTGTTGACAGTGCCGATTCCGCCGGTTATTGTATTGCAGCAAAACAGGCATGATTACTCAATGATAGGAAGGAGAGAGGATGAAGGAAGTAATCAAAACGTCAGGCGCGCCGGCGGCGATTGGACCTTATTCGCAGGCAATCAAAATTCCGTGCGGCACAATGATTTTCTGCTCGGGACAGATACCGCTCGACCCGAAAGAGGGCAAAATCATCGGTATCACCGCGGCCGAACAGGCGGAACAAGTGCTGAAGAATATCCAGGCGATTCTTCTTGCCGCCGGAGCGGAAATGAAACATGTGGTGAAGACAACGATTTTCTTGACCAGCATGAATGATTTCGCCGCGGTGAATGAGGTTTACGGGAAATATTTCACCTTCGATATGCCGGCGCGAGCAACAGTGGAGGTTGCCCGTCTGCCGAAAGATGTCAAAGTCGAAATTGAAGCGATTGCGATGGTCTAAGAATTGAATGCGAGAAACATTCGGGTATTCTATTTTCTTGAGGCGGCGCTCTCATTAACCGGCGGTCTTATCTTGCCGGTCTATGTCATTTATTTTCGCCTGTACGATGTTACACTTTTTCAGGTCGCCCTCCTGGCGGCGGTTTTTGAGGCAACCATCATTCTGTGCGAACTTCCCACTGGCATTTTCGCCGACCGGTACGGACGAAAGTTGTCAACGGCAATTGGATTTTTCCTTCTGACCATCTCCGGAGCGGTTTTCCTGGGATGGAAATCGTTTTACGGTTTTCTGGTCGCCGAGATTATCTTTGGCATTGGAGAAACTTTCATCTCCGGAGCCCTGGAAGCCCTGACGGTCGATTCAACGGCAGAAAACGACCGCGCGAGAACCCTGAGCCGTCTATTTTCCACCCGAACCGTTGTCAAAACCTCGAGCCTGTCGCTCGGTATGATCGCCGGCGGCATAATAGGCGGAGCTGCGCCGCAGTATCTGTTTCTCCCTTTTACTTTGATTCTCTTTGCCGGCTTCCTGTCGGCATTCCTTTTGAAAGAAGTGCGTAGAAGCGCATCGTCGGGCGAGAGGGCGTCACTGAAAGTCGATTTCAAAGCGCTCATTGAATCGGTTTCGCGTGTCCCGGTTATTGCTTTGCTGTTTGCCGTCGGATTACTGGTCAATTTCTCTTTTGAAGGGGTGGACCAGTTCTGGCAGGTTCTCTTAAGCGAGATAAAGTTGGTCGATGTTGCCTATTTCGGGCTGATTACTCTTTCCGGCTCGCTTCTGGTGCTGGCATTGAGCCGTCCGCTGGAAAAATATTATGAGCGCCTGCCGATGACCCTGTCAATCCTCCTTTTCGGAGCCGGTATCTCCATCGCCGCGGCAGCCGTAGCGCCGTCATGGTCCGCAGCAGCATTTCTGATTCTCTTTTTCGCCCTCAAGGAACTGATTCGTCCGGTTCTTTCGACAAATCTTAATCGCTTCTATCGCGGAAACAACCGGGCGACATTCCTGTCGGGATTCAACCTGGTCAGTTCCATCGGGGAGGTGCTGGCCGGCCTGACGGCGGGACTGATTGTACTGACAACCGGGGTACCGATGCTGTTTTATATCTCGGCGGCGATAGCGGTCGGGATAGCGGTGGTGGGATTGGAATTGATAAGCAAGTGGGATTAAGCATTGGTATGTGCCGCGTCTAATGGGCCCGGGCAAAGATTTGACCAACCCTCCAAGTATCACATTTGAATTATATTGCTTGACAGACGACACGATTTCAGACATTATATTTTTTAATGGAACCACAGGGCAATAAAATGGACACACCAGTTTCCAGAATCGAATGCGTAGAGGGGTCGTCACGCGACTTGATATCGGAGGTTAAGAATTTACCCCATATAAAGACATGCGCTTGTTCGAAGAACCATCTAAATTGCTTGACTGCTAAAGAGTGGATTAAGTCACAGATTGGTGTATGGCAGTTTAATTATGAATCTAGAGATGTCCGAGATAAAGACCTACATCCTGCGACCTTCCCGATATCCTTGGCGCGCAGGGTCATAGAGCTTTTTACTCATAGAGGCGAGCTAGTTCTCGACCCCTTCGTTGGTTCTGGGACCACACTCGTTGCGGCTGCAGACTGTGACAGAAACGCCGTGGGATTCGACTTGTTGCAGAAATATGTTGATTTGGGCAAACAGCGACTAAATACAAAGTCCTTGTTTAACGGCTCAAAACAATTGATAGTATGCGATGATGCCCGCCGCATTCCCGCATATTTCTCAGAGGATTGTCTTAGTTTGATTTTTACCTCACCACCATATGCCAACCTTCTTAACAGACCAAGAAAAAATAAGAGTAGGCGTGGTTCCGAAAGAAAGAACGGACAGTATCTCAAAGTTGAGCAATACAGCCAGGATGGGCGTGACTTAGGCATACTTACATTGGATGACTATTCAAGAGAAATGGCATCAATATTTGGGGCATTCCTTCCTCTCTTACGAAAACACGCTCATTGTGTAATAAATGTCCCTGATATGTGGTTGGAAGACAAAAGAGTCACCATTCATCTTTCAGTAATAGATTCTTTGCGTTCGGTTGGATATGAACTGCGCAACATTATAATATGGGACCGGACCAACATTGTTAATCGAGTTGGAATCTTTGGCTGGCCCTCAAATTACATTACGATGGGGGTAACTTATGAGTATCTACTTGATTTCTGGAAGCCGTAATTGATTGTGAAGAAGAAGGTTCCTCAAAGTCTGACGGATATTCAGCAAAGCATTGACCCGACAATATTGTCTAATCCTTGGGACAATGTTTACTGGTTTGCCCGAATGCTAATCAATACCGACAAATACGGCGGAGTAGCGAGTGACGCTAAGGGCATTGAGAAGTTGACACTAGAATTGCAGACGCTTTACAAAGGGCGGGAGAAATTTTCCGATACCAAGTCTTTCGTGGGTGTAGCCGTTGAGCTCATTTCTAGCAGTTTCTTGAATAGATGGAAGAACACAAACAAAATTGGGCAAGTCAATAAATTGAT
The DNA here is from genome assembly GCA_020724775.1 of Ignavibacterium sp. GTDB lineage: Bacteria > Zixibacteria > MSB-5A5 > GN15 > PGXB01 > DYGG01. The sequence goes on from DYGG01000042.1 coordinate 26,468, forward strand.
AGAGGACATTGGCAGTGAACTAAAGTCTGTCAAAGAAGTTCTAGTGTTCATCATCGCGTGCGATAAGATAGTCTTGCCAATCAGTCGAGCGCTAAACCATATCCCAAGCGACGACCGCGTATTCGGTGAAGCAATTGTAACGTCATTCTTGAAAACCAAAGGGCCAATAGCATTGCCTGATATAATCAATCTATGGGATGATGACCTTCCCCCATTTATTGGTCCAATCATAACCTCACGGTTTCGAGTTTTTCTG
>DYGG01000043.1 GCA_020724775.1 Ignavibacterium sp.
CGTACCTACATTAACATGCGGCTTCGTCCGTACAAATTTCTCCTTCGCCATTGGTGCGAACACCCTCCAAAAAAAATATTTTCAGAAGCCCAAGACCAGGATTGAACTGGTGACCTCGTCCTTACCAAGGACGTGCTCTACCAACTGAGCTACTTGGGCTTTAGATTTCCTTTTTAACAAAAAAAGGCGTACCTCGCCAAATAAGCGAGCCCTAAATATATATCCGCCAACAACCCTGTCAAGAATTATTTTCGCCCGCCTTGGCACCTGCCAGTTCTCCCATTAGATAGAGGATGGGGAGAGTCCCTCACCCGAAAAAACAGCTAACTCTTTATATATCGTCAAGTTATCCCGGAACTTTAGGCGCCTGCTCAAAAAATATACAATTTTCCTTGGAGAGCCGCCCTCAGATGTCCCTCGCCAATTACTGTCGATGCAAATAAAAAAGCGGGAGACGGGGCTCGAACCCGCGACCAACAGCTTGGAAGGCTGTGACTCTAGCCAACTGAGTTACTCCCGCGAAAGCCATTCAGCCGGAATTTTCTTCTTCGAAGGTCCGGCCAAGCAGGCGAAAATCTAAATCATTGCCGAGCGCTTGGCAAGCGATATTTCTGAGCTGACGCCAATTATTCTATCAGGAAACTTGCCTGGACGGTGCAGACTATCTCTTTCTCGATAGATGTTACGTCATTGACACCGTAGTCGGAGACTTCCTGGGAGTTGCGCGGGCGAATTTGAAAGACACCGACTCGAGCGGACGTCGGCGCGCCGATTTTTCGGCCGGTCGATTGCGCCAGTTGTTCGGCGCGAAGTTTGGCGTTTTCTGTCGCGGCCTTTATCATTTCAATTTTAACTTCGTCGGTCCTGGTGCAGATATAACGTGGGGTCTGTGATACGAATTCAATCCCTTTTTCTATCAAAGCAGCGGCATTTACAGACAGGGACTTAATCCGCTCGATATCGGAGGATTGTGCCTTAACGGTGCTGACCAGATAATAGGTAACCGCGCCTGTTTCCCGGTCTTGATAACGGTTCATCTGCACGGCGCCGATATCGTACTCTTTTTCAGCGAACCCCTGAGCCGCCATAAAGGCTCGCGTTTCAAGCAGACCTTTATTGACTTTGGCGTAGGCGTTTTCCAGGGTAGCCGCGGAAGCCTGAATTTTTCCATCCCAGAGAGCGAAATCAGATGTTATCGGCTTTGATGCCGCGCCGGTGACGGAAATGGTGCGACCGAAACCTTTAACCGTAATCAATGCCGACTTAACGACAAACGCGCATACTATCAGCGCAATCCCGAGCATCAGCGCTGCCGCAATTGTTTCACCGCCGCCCGGTTTTCTTTCTGAAGTCATAGTTCTCCCCTTTCTTCTTAGTCCTGATAATTCTGGACTATCCCTTAAAATCGGTTTTGCGATAATCTACCACGGGCAGTTTGCCCCAGTGAAGTTTTCGCCGGAGTATATCGTAAAAGGAATTTTCTTCAAAGCGCACCAGTTTGGCGACATGCTCGGCGCGAGTGATCCGAACGGTGCCGGTCGGGCTGAATTCGCTTGCCACCTGCCCGTCGATGGTCAGCATGGCGTTGCCGTGCTCGGAGCGAAGGCGAATTTCCAGCGCGACATCGGGAGGAAATACCAGAGGACGGCTGGTCAGGGAAAAGGGGGAAATGGGCGAGACAATTATTGCCATCATAGTCGGGCTCAGAATTGGTCCTCCCACGGCAAGCGAGTAAGCGGTGGAGCCGGTAGGAGTGGAAATAATGAGGCCATCTGCGGTATAAGAGGAGATATATTCACCATTGGCGTAAAGGCTCAGGTTGATTACGCGGCTGATATTTCCTTTGTCAATCACGACGTCATTTAAAGCGTAGGGGCTCTGCGGCTGAGTATCGTTAATGACCTCCGTCTTGAGAACCATCCGGTCTTCAACTTTGTAATCACCCCGGGCAATCCGGTCGAGCGCTTCGGACATGCGGTCAGCGGTAATCTGAGTTAAGAATCCGAGCGAGCCGAGATTGATTCCCAGAATCGGAAGCGAATTATGTCCGAGGGTTCTGACCGAGGCAAGGATAGTGCCATCGCCGCCCATGGAGATAATGATATCGGCGCATCCGGACAATTCACTTCGGGGGCAGGTGTCAACATTCACTTTTATATCGCCGGCGATATCATCGCAGAGACAAATCTCATGCTTATTTTTGAGGCACCAATTTATTGCCGCGACAACCGTATCGTTGGCATCAGGGCGCTGCAAATTGGCGATTATGGCGAAGCGCATATTATTTGTATAGATGTTTTTGTTGCACGCCATTTCCGGCGCGCGCCGGGAACTCGGCCGTTCCGCCTTTGCGGAAGGTAATCTTTTGCAAGAAGGTCCGCCGCGGCGACTGGAATTTCCGGACAAATTCGGCGACGGCATCGGCTGTCAATCCGAGTTCTTCCAGCAGAATTTTTCTGTTACCGTGATGAATGAACTCATCAGGAATGGCAAAAGATTCGAACCGTCCCTTGAAACCGCGCGAAGCCAGATAGCCGCCGACCGCCTGACCGAGTCCGCCGCTGGCGGCCGCTTCTTCAATAACTAAAATATTGCGGTACGTTTCAAAGCAGAATTCAAGCGTATCCGAATCGAGGGGTTTGACAAACCGGGCATTAAAAATTGCCAGTTCTTTTTCTTCCTTGAGCATTTCGGCGACCTCACGGGCAAGAGTTACCATGGTGCCATACGCGATTAAGACCGTATCCCCGGAGGTCTGGATTTTTTCCCATCTTCCCCATTCAATATCCTCAATGATATTTGTCATCGGTTTGGGCACGGAAGCGCGGGGGTAACGGATCGCGCATGGACCCTCGAGTTCTCTTTTCAGCGCCAGAAAGAGCATGGAGCGGAATTCATCGCCATCTTTGGGTGCCATAATGGTCATTTTGGGCACGGCCGAGAGATAGGCGATATCAAAGCATCCGTGGTGGGTGGGGCCGTCCTCGCCAACCAATCCGGCGCGGTCAATGCAGAAGATGACCGGAAGTTTCTGCAGGGCTATATCATGAATGACCTGGTCGTAGGCTCTCTGGAGGAAGGTTGAGTATATGGCAACAAAAGGGCGGGAACCGCTGGCGGCAAGACCGGCGGCAAAGCAACTGGCATGGGCTTCAGCGATACCGACATCATAGAACCGCTCCGGGAATTTTTCGGCGAATTTGGAGAGTCCTGTTCCGGATGTCATGGCAGCGGTCACGGCAATTACCCTCTTGTCGGCCGCAGCCAGTTCCAGCATGGTCTCGCCAAAGACAGTGGTGTACTGTGGGAGATCGGCTGACAGATTTGCGTTTCCGGTAATTTTGTCGAAGGAACCAACTCCATGATATTTCATCGCATCCGCTTCCGCCGGCGGGTACCCTTTCCCCTTGACGGTAGCGATATGAAGCATCTTCGGTCCCGGCAGGTCTTTGATCTGATTTATAGTCTTTATAAGCAAAGGAAGGTCGTGGCCATCGATAGGTCCAAAATACCGAAATCCAAGTTTGTCGAAAAGATATCCGGGTACAAAAAGTCCCTTAATGGAGTCCTCAAGATTGGAGACAATGCTTCTTATCTTGTCGCGCCGTTTGAATTTTCCGGTCAACTCCCAGATTTCATTGCGGAGTTTATTGAATCTCTGGTCAGCCATAATATTGGTGAGGTACTTGGAGATAGCGCCGACGTTTTTGGAAATAGACATATTGTTATCATTGAGGATGACCAGCAGATTTTTCCTGGATGCCCCGGCGTTGTTGAGTCCTTCATAAGCGAGTCCGCCGGTCAGGGCACCGTCACCGACCACCGCCACTACCTGATAATTCTTCCCGAGGTTGTCGCGTGAGGCGGCAAATCCCAACGCCGCGGAGATGGCAGTGGAGGCATGCCCGGCTCCGAAGGGGTCAGCGGGAGATTCATCTCTCTTGGGGAATCCGGCGATACCGTTGTACTGGCGGAGGGTTCGCATCCGGTCGCGGCGACCGGTCAGCATTTTGTGGACATAGCACTGATGCCCTACATCCCAGAGAATCTTGTCTTCAGGGATATGGAAACAGTGGTGCAGAGCCAGAGTTAATTCGACCGCCCCCAGATTGGAAGCCAGATGCCCGCCTGTTTCCGCCACCACGGAGATGATTTCCTGACGAATTTCTTCGGCCAATTCAACCAGGGTTGTGTCATCGAGTTGGCTTATATCCGAAGAATCTTTGATTTTATCCAGAAGACCCATTTTCAACTTTCTCTCTGTCCTATGTAACGGGCGATGAAGGCAAAGTGATTGTCTTTAAGCGGTAATTCTTCACTTATGGCGATGGCTTCATCAATCAGGTGGTCGGCATCAAGACGGGCTTTTTCCATGCCGACCGTTCCGGGGTATGTGGCTTTCTTATTCTTACAATCACTGCCAGTTTTCTTTCCCAACTTTCTCTGGTCTCCTTCGACATCCAGGATATCATCAATAATCTGGAAAGCGAGTCCGACTCTTTCGCCGTAATGCGAGAGTTTCACCAGTGATTCTTCGCTGATTCCGGCGAGAATACCGCCAATACGGAGCGAGCCGCGAATGAGGGAGCCGGTTTTGTGCGTATGGATGTAACTTATCTGCTCAAAGGAGATATCCTTGCCTTCAGCCTCGACATCAGCCATCTGCCCTCCCAGCATGCCAAAAGTGCCGATGGCCTCAGCCAGTTCACTTACCACACGGGGATTTCCGGTTTGAGCCATAAGTTGAAAAGCGAGGTCGTGCAGGGCGTCACCGGCAAGCACGGCAGTGGCTTCATCAAATTTGCGGTGCAGGGTCGGCATTCCGCGGCGCAGGTCATCATCATCCATACAGGGGAGGTCATCGTGAATCAGAGAATAGGTATGAACGAATTCTATAGCACAGGCGGCCGGATTTATTGTCTCTTCATTTTCGCCACCGAATGATTCATAGGCCATCAGCGCCAGAATAGGGCGAATTCTCTTTCCGCCGGCAAGTACGGAATAGCGGAGCGCCTGATGGAGTCTCTGGGGATACAATTTTTCGGAGGGGAGATAACGGTCAAGCAGCAAATCGACCCGGCGCCGTTTCTGCTCCAGGTAATCCATCCCTATCGTTGCCGGCTCAGTCTTCATCATTATTACCGGTAGCGTTTCCCGGAGAAGACTCCGGTTCAAAAGGAATTTCGGTCAGGGAGTTATCTATTTTTTTGAGAGCCACGATTTTCTTTTCGGCTTCGGCCAGTTTCCCGGTGCAGAAGGCGGCGATTTCCATCCCTTCGGTATAGAGAGTAATCGCTTCCTCCAGACTGGCGTCGCCGGACTCCATTCTGGCGGTTATCACTTCGAGGCGAGCCAGAGCCGTTTCAAAGTCGTTAAATTTTTTTTTGGAAGTCATAAGAAGGTCACTTGATTTCTTTTATCTGAGCCACCGCGGAGCCATCCTTCAAGATTGCCTCGACCAGCCCATCAATTTTCAATCCCGCTACAGATTTTATCGGAGTTCCTGACGGCAAACTCTTTAAGACCGCATACCCCCGACTCAGAATCGCCAGCGGTGACAGCGACTCCAACCGGGACAGCACCAAAGATAAACGATTTTTCTCTTTTTCCAATAGTAATTTTCCCGCCCCTTCCAGATGTTTTCGGAGAAAGTCGAGCGTTTGCTCTTTCTCTCGTATCATGCTTTCAGGTCGGATGAACACGGGACGGCTTATTAGATGAGCGAGCCGCTCCCGTCGGGAAGAAGTCATCTCTGCCAGGAGGCGGCGAAGAGTCATCAGGCTTTCAGCCAGGTAGCGGAGGAATTCATTCTTGTCCCAGATAACCAGTTCGGCCGCAGCGGAAGGGGTTGGCGCCCGCAGGTCGGATGCCAGGTCGGCCAGAGTGACATCGATTTCATGCCCCACTGCGGAGACCACCGGCTTTTTTGAATCGGCAATCGTTCGTACCAGAGATTCGTCATTGAACGCCCAGAGGTCTTCAATGGAACCGCCGCCGCGTCCGACGATAATCAGGTCTATATCATCGCGGCTGTTAAAGTATTCGATTCCTGAAATCAGGGTGAGCGGCGCCGTGTCGCCCTGCACCAGCGCCGGATATATAACCAACTGCACGGAGTCATTGCGGCGCCGGGCGATTTGAATGATATCGCGTATGGCGGCGCCGGTCAACGACGTTACGACGCCGACTTTCAGAGGGTATTCCGGCAGCGGCTTTTTTCGGGACGATTCAAATAGTCCTTCCTTCTGCAATTTTTCGTACAATTGCCGGAACGCCACTTCCAGTTCACCGACGCCGACAGGCAGTATTTTTCGGGCATTGAGTTGGTAGGAGCCGCCTTTTTCATAAACCGTAATATCCCCGAAAATACGCACTTTCATTCCGTCTTCCGGTTTGAATTTTAAATACTGTCCGGCTGACCGCCAAACGGTTACTTTAAGGGAGGCGTTTTCGTCTTTCAGCGAAAGATAGCGATGCCCTGACGAATGATGCAGATAATTGGAGATTTCGCCTTCGACCCAAACGGAGGGGAAAGTCTCCTCGAGGGTGAAACGAATTGCCCGCGTTATTGCGGTGACCGTGAAAATCTTTTCTTCTGAGGGCGCCATATCTTCAAATTTATACCTTTCAACTTTCAAGGCAATCCTGAAATTGCCCGGTTAACTTGCCGAAGGATGATATTTTCGATGAATTTTTTCTGCCAGCCCTTTCGGCAGCCCCTTGACAGAGAGAAGTTCCGGCAGCGAGGCTTCCTTGATACCCTTAACGGAGCCGAACTGCTTGAGAAGCAGGTCTCTTCTTTTCGGCCCGATTCCCTCCAGGGCATCCAGCGCCGACTTGATGGTTCGGCGGGTGCGGACCTTGCGGTTGAATTCAACGGCAAAGCGATGCGCCTCATCGCGAAGACGCTTGAGTAACCCCAGACCGGGAGAAGATTTCGGGATGGTCAGAGGCTCGGAGTTACCCGGCAGATAAACCTCTTCCAGCCGTTTTGCCAGCCCCAGGATATTCTGCCTGGCATATCCCAGTGACTCCAGTTCTTTCAGGACGGAATTAAGTTGTCCTTTGCCACCATCAACCACAAGCAGGTCGGGCGGCTCTTTCTTTTCCTGTTTCAGACGATAGAAGTACCGTCCTACCACCTCCCGCATCATGGCAAAGTCATCCTGCCCTTTGATTTCCTTTATCCTGAAGTGACGGTATTCCGATTTGCGCGGTTTGCCGTTGTCGAAATAGACGAGCGAGCCGACGGCGTCGGTGGCGCCGGTATTGGAGATATCGACGCAGGCAATAGTGCGGGGTGAATGCTCCAGGCGCAGGTCGCTTTTCAAGGCTTGAATCGCGCCGGAGAGCCGCTCTTTGAATTCTTTTTTCTGAATCAGAAGTTCATCAAGGAGCAACCGGGCGTTAGCCGCCGCCATATCGACCAGACGAAGTTTCTCTCCTTTTAGGGGAGTATGCAAGGTCACCTTCTTCTCCCTTACTTCGGTTAGCCAGCGCGCAATTAAAGGGGCATCGGGAATTGCCAGCGGAAGATAGATATTGTCCGGAAGATTTGGCTGATTATTGTAGTACTGACGAATGAAACTGGAAAGGACTTCATTGTCGGTTTCTTCCGCTTCGGATATCAACTGAAAATCCTGCCTGCCGATGAGGATTCCTTCTCTTATCTGCAGGACTACCACGACCGTATCGGAGGCTTCGCGGGCAAAGGCGATAATATCGCGGTCAATGACCAGGCCGGCGTCAACTTTCTGCTTCTGCCGCACCGATTCCAGCGCCGTAATCTGGTCGCGAACTCTTCCGGCTTCCTCGAATTTCATCCGGCGCGACAGCGATTCCATCTGCTTTTTCAACTCTGAAACGAGAGTCTCGCTCTTTCCCGCAAGATACATTATTACCGACTCCACTTGCCGGCGATATTCTTTTTCCGTCTGGAACCCTTCGCACGGCCCGCCACACCGTCCGATATGATAATCAAGGCAGACCTTCTGGAGTCTTCCTGAGGGATGCGGGATGGTGAGATTGCAGGAACGAATCCGGAAAAGATTGCTGAGAAATTTGATAGTTTTGCGCATACCTTTGGCGCTGGTAAAAGGTCCAAAATAGCGCGCTCCGTCTTTTGCCAGTCTCCGCACTACCAGAATTCTCGGAAAAGGCTCGTTGACCGTCACTTTGATATATGGAAAATGCTTGTCATCCTTGAGATTTACATTGTAGCGCGGTTTATGCTCTTTGACCAGATTCGCTTCCAGAATCATCGCTTCGATTTCCGAATCGGTCACGAGCAGGTCGCAATCGTCTATGGCGGAGACCATTTTTGCCGTTTTCGGGTCGTGCCTCAGTCCCGATTGAAAATAAGTCCGCACCCGGTTGCGCAGGCTTTTCGCTTTGCCGATGTAAATGATTTTGCCTTCCAGATTACGAAAGAGGTAAACCCCGGGAGCATCAGGCAGATTCTTGAGTTTGAGACTCAGATTTTCGTATTTCATATTCTTTTTACGTTGGAAGTCATATCGGAGGCAACATTACTCCGCCCCGAAAATCAATAGAGAATTCTTCTTGCCCCGGCATATCGCCGTCGCCAGTATTCATCATCAAGGCGGGAAATCATAATTCCGGTCGATTCCGAGGCATGAATGAACTCGCCGAAATCTATAAAGATCCCGACATGAGAAATCTGCCGTCGGTCGATTTTGAAGAAGACCAGGTCGCCGAACTGCAGCCTGTCCCGATTGACACTCTGACCGGTCCGAAACTGCTCTTCGGATGAACGGGGCAGTTCGGTGCCGTTGAACTTGCGAAATACCTCCATCGTGAAACGGCTGCAATCAAGCCCCCGGTCATACCGTGTTGCCGGTTTGTAGGGACGGCCCAGATACCATTGGATTACTCGCCCCAGTTCAATCAGGTCGGCGGAGCGCAATGTCTGCATCCGATTTTTTTCGCGCCACTGCCGGTAGGAATTTTCCTCTGTGACGACGGTCGTATCGGCCGATTCCCGGGGCGGAAGTTCCCCCACCCGATAGCGGGGATTTGGCCTACAAGCCGCAATCAGTATGAGGACAATTATTAGCAGGAGCGATTTCATTAATTCAACCTCGGATAATTTATTCCAAATCTCTTCTTGTAATATAACTGCGTGGTTGCCATCAAAACAAGAATGAAAACCAGATAAGCCGGGAAATACCAGCCGGCGAGGAGGCTGATAAGCAGGACAGGAAACTTGCAACTAAACAGCAGAAAAGGAGGTGACCGGAATATGAGAGCGGCGAGGTAGAGTGCCCCAGCGACCAGCGAGACAACCGCCAACTGATAGATTTCAAAGGCGAGCATCAGTCCGCCGGCGAGGGTCACCATGGCGATAGCAACCGTCAGCAGGGCACGGTCGCTCATGAACAGGGCGGCGGTTTGCTTTCGAACGGCGGCGTCACCGACACGGTCAGGAATTACCGTTAACATGAACGTTGCCCCGACCACAAGACTGAAATATGCTGCCAGAGCGATTACAGACAGACTAATAGAAGTTATGTCATAGGTAAGCGATAACGGCAGAAACAGCCCATAACCGGCCATATTTGCGAGGAGACCGGCAACCGGTCTATCTTTGAAACGAAGCGGCGGCGCGGAGTAAAAAAGACCAAGTACAAAAACCGTTCCAACCAGGAGCGCGAAAATTGCTCCAACGAATACTGAAATTATGATTGCCAAAAATGAGACTGAAAGGTAGGCAGCCACTAATTGGCGTTTGCTGATAATCTCTTTCTGAAGAAAACCGAGTTTCCTGTTAATCAAGTCGGTTTCGTAATCGAAATATTGATTGATGTAATAAATTCCTGCGGTCATCAAGGTAATGGAGATGAGTTTGGCATATTCGGCAAAATGGAGCGGCTCCCCGGAAGCGACCCGATGATAAGCCAGAAGAAAGATAGACCAGACCGGTAGAAGAAGCATCGGACGGGCGGCAAAGATGAAGTCAATGAGCTTCATCGCCCGCCCCGCTTATCCATAGATAAGATATTTGAGAATGAGATAAAGCGCGGGGGCGGCAAAAAGCAGCGAATCGAAACGGTCGAGAATCCCTCCGTGACCGGGGATGATGCCGGATGAATCTTTTATGCCCAGGGAGCGTTTCCAGACCGATTCTACCAGATCGCCTAACTGACCGACAAACGAAATAATAATCCCGGTGAAGAGGAGAAGAACCATAATGATATCGGACAGTCGCCAGAATCCGAGAATCATCGCCACAATGAGCCCGCCAAACAGTCCCCCGACAAATCCCTCGACCGTTTTGCCGGGTGATATATGGGGCGCCAGTTTGCGTTTTCCGACGCTCTTGCCGACCCACATGGCGATGGTATCGGACAGCCAGATGGTCCCGAAAAGAAACAGAAGCCAGTCTCCCCCTTTCGGCGGCATTATGTAATGAAGGTGATAGACGAAAGGATAAAGGAAACCGATATAGGCGACTCCCCAGGTCAGCGCGGTCAGGCGTGTGAACAGATTCAAGGGGCGGTCTTTTTCGGCGGAACTTACCATGCCGGCAATCAGAAAGAATATAATGAAGAGAGTCATTGACGCCACCGGAGAAACCAACATAGAAGCCGCCACCATTCCCGCGGTGAAAATCAACGCCACCCAGAATAGGGCGCTGTTCGGCTTGAATCTGCTGTTGATAAGGAACTCTATGATACCTATCGTTGATAGAAGCATTACCAGCCCGATGAGCCAGCCTCCACCAAGATAGCCAAAGGCGATTATGATTGGTCCAAAAATGACGGCAACAATAATTCGTATAATAAGGTTGGCGCTCATTTATAGCCTCAGATTTTTCCGAATCGTCTTTCCCGTCCCTGATAGTCAATGATAGCCGCAAAGAGTTCCATGCGACCGAAATCGGGCCAGAGGACATCGGTTATATATAGTTCCGTATAACTGGTCTGCCAGAGAAGGAAATTAGAGAGACGTTTTTCACCGGAGGTTCTGACCAGGAGGTCGGGGTCAGGAAGGCCGGCCGTATATAGATAATTGGCGAAGAGTTCTTCATTGATATCAAGGGGGTTTATTAAGCCTGATTTGACCGATGAGGCAATGGCTTTGACGGCATCAATGATTTCGGAACGGCCGCCATAGTTTAGGGCAAGATTCAGCACCAGACCGGTATTCTTTTTTGTCTTGGCAGTAGCCACAGCCAGCACCCGCCGACGGGTAGGTGATAACCCTTCAATTCTCCCCGTCGTTATCAAACGAACATTGTTGCGGTTAAGTTCATCCACTTCCCTTTTGGTGGTGCGGGTCAAAAGCCTCATAATAGCGGTAACTTCCTCTCGGGGCCTTTTCCAGTTTTCGACAGAAAAGGTGTAGAGAGTCAGGTATTTAATACCGACCTCAGCCGCCGCCTTGACCACTTCCCGCACCGCCTCCACACCGGCTTCATGACCGGCTGTTCGAGGAAAATTCCGTTTTTTTGCCCAGCGGCCGTTACCATCCATAATAATGGCAATATGGAGGGGCACACTTTTGGGGTCAATTTTTGCTTTCAGACTGTCCGCATCACTTGACATAAGTTCAATTATAGATGGCAACTTGTTGCGGGGCAAGAAAATTATCTCTTGCCTCGACGATAGTCATAGAATTCATAGACCATCTTATAATATATATTCCGTATCAATCCTTCACGGGCGGCATTAATCTGCATCCGCTCGAGGACCTGAAATTCTTCAAAGGTTCCGAATTTGAACACCTCCGAATATCTCTGATATCCTTTCTTCTCATTGTAATATAGCACCAGGTGGGAAAGGCGGTAACTGTTCCGTTCGAAAGTCATCAGACCGCTGGGGAGTTTCAGCCTCTTTTCTTCCGGCGGTTCAAAACCGATTGCCAGAATTCCGGCGCCGGTGTCATTGGGAAAGAAATTGTACCGGTATGCCACTCCGGTCGGAGGTTCGAAGTCGAATATTTCAGGCGGGGTATTATTTGGTTCATCGGTCGAATCGAGAATTTCCAGCGCAGATATGGAGTCGGCGGCGAAGACCAGACGAAATCCGGCGGTATCGGCGCTGACAAATCCGCCGCGTGAATCAAGACGAATATAAATGGAGCGGACCGATACCTCAAAATCGGTACTGGCGCGGAATATATAATTAGCGCGGTGGGTCGAGTCGATCATCTGCAGATAATAGTCAAAAACGGTGGGAGTGGCTTTGCTCTGTGCGGACACCGTACTTGGCACAGAAAGCCAGAGCAGGTAAACAATCAAAGAGAACGATTTTTGCAGGATTCGCATTCTTCCTGGAGGTTGCTTTTCAATTTATTACTACATTATACATAAATTGAGTCGCAATTTGAAGAAGATAATGAACGCAACTATTGTTTTGACCTTCATTTATTGGAAGACAGGATAGAATATTTTTTGAGAAAAAAGAATGGATTACATATATTGTCCGGCATGAATGCGTTACTTCTGACCTTGATACTTCTGTCGCCGATAGTCTCAAAAAATCCGGTGGAGCAGGATACGTTGGCGACTTTCAATATTCATATTGCGGCCGGGGTTCGGACCGCCAATGATATTATCAAATCGGCTCCGGAATTCGGCGCCAAAATAGAATATTTGCTGGTCCACCCTCTGGTGCTTCGGACTTCAGTCGATTACAGTTTCTCTTCTATAAAGAACAGCCGATATCCGCTGGGTGACCGACGCTCTTTCGATATTGCCGCCGAGGCATTTGTTTACCGAGGAAGGAAAAAATTGACCGCCTATCTGGGGGTAGGGGCAGTTTACTCGGTCAACAGTTTCAATGCCGAAGGCAGATATATGGATACCATCTTCACGGTGACGGATACAATTGTCCGCAGCATTTCGAGAATTGAAATTGAGGATAAATACGGGTACCGTTTCATGCTTGGCGTTCGTATTCAAGAGAGATATTCCCTGGAATTGGGGTATCAGGAAACCCGCCCTAATTTTCTCCTGTACAGCCCGCAGGAAAATGACAAGTATAACGTTTATTATCGACCGAGCAAACTCTCGACCTTAAGAATCACCCTGGGATATATCTTTTCCCCTTAGATATCTTTCCAGAAACCAGCCTCTAAAAGCGCTGAAAGCGTTCTTTTCGATGCTGGCGCGAATATCTCTCATCAATTTCTGATAGAAATAGGTGGAATGATAACTGGCAAGAATCAAAGCAGTAATTTCTCGCTGGTTATACAGGTGACGGATATAGGCTCGGCTGTACCGTCGACAGACTTTGCAGTCACAGTTAAGGTCAAGAGGGCGTTCATCATCGGCACAGTCGGCGTTCCTGAAGACGAGCGGACCCTCGGAAGTGAAAACCATTCCGGTGCGGGCATTACGAGTTGGAAGAACGCAATCAAACATGTCGACCCCGTAAGAGACGGCCATGAAAATATCCTCAGGATATCCCACCCCCATTAGATAACGAGGTTTATCGGACGGCAGATACTGAATAGCCAGAGCGAGCATTTCCTCCATTGCTTCCTTCGATTCACCGACGGCCAATCCCCCAACGGCATAGCCGGCAAAATCGAGCGAGACAATCTGCTCCGCCGAGAGTTTTCGCAATGATTCATATACGGAGCCCTGGACGATGCCAAAAAGCGATGATTTGACCTCAACCGCGTTGCATAACTCTTGATAACGACGAAGACCCCGCTTTGCCCAATCGAAAGTCCTGTGGACGCCGATTTCAGCGGACCTAATAACTGCCGGAAAGGGCACACACTGGTCAAAGGACATGATAATATCGGCCCCCAGAGCAACTTGAATTTCGACAACCTTTTCCGGCGTGAAGCGACGCTCGGAACCGTCAAGGTGCGACCGAAAGGTGACCCCGTCATCATCAATTACGGATAGTTCCTGTAAGGAAAAGATCTGATATCCACCCGAGTCGGTCAGAGTCGGCCTGTTCCAGCCGTTGAACTTGGCCAGACCGCCCAACTGCTGTATCAATTTTTCGCCGGGACGCAGGTAGAGGTGATAGGTATTGCCGAGAATGATTTCCGCCCCGCATTCTTCAAGGTCGTCTGACGTGAGGGCTTTAACGGCGCCTGAAGTGCCGACCGGCATAAAAGCCGGCGTCTGGAACGTTCCGTGTGCCGTTACTGCATTGCCCCGTCGGGCGAAATTGTCACTGGCGTTTATCTCAAATGCAAACGAACTTGATGACATTGCCGTCCGTTATTTTTTCCCTGCGATCTGACCATATTTGCCCATCATCTTCGTATACCCTCCGCGATATTCACGCGCTCCCGGGCAGTAGGCAAGCGGTTTAATCTTGTCTATATCGAGACGGCCATCAGATGTCAATTTATCTTCATCAACGTGCGCGGCGACGATTTCGGCTATAAACATCTCATGCGTCCCCAGCATCAGGCTCTGGCGAGTGATACATTCCAGATTGAGCGGGCATTCGGCAATGAGCGGCGCTTTAATTTTTTTCGCCGGTATAGCGGTTAATCCCAATTCCTTGAATTTGTCGAATTCACGGCCGGAGCGGTTACCGCAAAAGTCGACTTCGCGAAGATTATCCTCGGAGGTCACATTGACCACAAATTCCCCCGCTTTCCGGACAATGGCATGCGAGAATCGTTTCGGTTGAATTGAAATTGACAGCAACGGCGGCTCCGAATTGACAATCCCAATCCAGGAGATAGTGATAATATTGGCATTGAATCCTTCCGCCTGACAGGAAATGAGCGCCGCCGGAAGCGGCACCAGAATCGTCTGCGGTTTGAGTTCTATTTTCCCCATAGTCTCCTCTTTAAAGATTACAGCAAAATCTCCAGCGCCTGTTCCAGAGTTGCCACTCCTATGACTTCAATATCTCCGGTAAGCGGTCCCCGCAGATTTGACTCCGGAAGAAGAATTCTCTGGAATCCGAGTTTAGCGGTTTCCATGGCTCTCTGCTCTGGCATGGTGATGGGACGCACTTCTCCGGAAAGGCCTATCTCCCCCGCAACGGCAAGTTTAGCATCAAGCGGGATGTCGCGAAGAGAAGAGACAATTGCCGCCACCACCGCCAAATCTATCGCCGGTTCACTCAATTTCAGCCCACCGGCAATCGAGACAAACACGTCGTTGCTTCCCATTGGCATGCCGGCGCGCTTTTCCAATATCGCCAGAAGCAGCGACAGTCTCTTATTATCAATGCCGCCGGCGACTCGCTGGGGAGTTCCATATGATGCCGACGCTACCAACGCCTGAATTTCGACCAGTATCGGGCGGTTCCCTTCGCACGATGCCGCCACGACCGCGCCGCTTCGCTGAATCGCCCCGAAATCGGATAAGAACAGTGATGACGGGTTGTCCACTTCGCGCAAACCCTGGGGTGTCATCTCAAAGACCCCCAGTTCAAACGTGGAGCCGTACCGATTCTTGGATGGCCTTAAAAGCCGATAGAGATGCTGGCTGTCTCCTTCAAAGTGGATTACAGCGTCGACCATATGCTCCAGAAGTTTCGGTCCGGCGACCAGCCCCTCTTTGGTAACATGGCCGATTAAAAAGAGCGATATTCCCTCTTTCTTGGCAATCTCAATCAATCGTCCGGCTGATTCGCGAATCTGTCCAATCGTCCCCGGAGGTGATTCAAAAAGGGAACTGGAAACAGTCTGGATGGAATCAACCACCACAATGTGGGCTTCATTCTGAGTAATTATAGAAATGATATCTTCAAGATTGTTCTGATTGACAAAACCGATATTTTTTCCCCGCACCGAAAGCCGCTCCGCCCTTTTTTTCAACTGCCCCAGCGATTCCTCGCCGGTGATATATAAAACGTTACATTCGTTCTCGGAGTAGGCTTCCGCTGCCTGAAGAATCAGAGTAGATTTTCCGATACCCGGTTCACCGGCAAGCAGGACAGCGCTTCCCGGAAGCAATCCTCCACCCAGCACCCGGTCAAACTCGGCCAGCCCGGTTTTGTACCCCCCGGCAAAGTCGACCTTGATTTCATCAAGGGTCGCCGGTTTTTCCGCGACGGCACGGGTCCGCTTTCCTGAAGACTTTATAATTTTCTCTTCGGTAAGGCTGTTCCATTCGCCGCATTCTTTGCATTGCCCCTGCCACTTGCTATGCACCGTGCCGCAACGGGTGCAGATGAAGGCGCTGATGAATTTCCGCTCGGAACCCATCACTGAACCTCAATCGGACCGGTCGCCCGTCCGTTTATAAACTGACTGACAATTTCATTGCCGGAATTTCTGACCTGCTCGGGAGTGCCTTCAAATTCAATCTTGCCATTGTAGAGCATCACAATCCGGTCGGCTATTTTATAAGCGGAGGTCATATCATGGGTCACCGCAATCGAGGTGACTTTCAATTTTTCCCGTAGTTCTATCATCAGATTATTAATGATATCTGACGTTATGGGGTCAAGTCCGGTGGTCGGCTCATCATAAAGAAGAATTTCCGGATTGGTGGCGATAGCGCGCGCCAGCCCGACCCGCTTGCGCATCCCGCCGGAGAGGTCCGACGGGTACAGATTTTCGGTATTTGCCAGTCCCACCAACTCCAGTTTGTCGCGCACCATGTCAGCGATTTCGCTCTTTGAATATTTCCAGCCTTCCCTGAGACCGAGTCCGACATTTTCGCCGACCGTCAGCGAATCCAATAGGGCCGCCGATTGAAACAGCATGCCGATGGTTTTTCGCAATTCAAAGAGTTCTTCGGATGGCATGAGCGAAATATCTTTATCATGTATATAGACGGCTCCGGAATCGGGTCTTAGGAGACGATTCAGATGTTTGAGCAAGACCGATTTTCCGCATCCCGACTGGCCAATAATCACGAGCGACTCACCTTTGTCCACGGCCAGATTGATACCGTTCAAGACTTTTTTTGAGCCGAAGGCTCGGCTAATATTTTCAATTCTGATAACCTGCGCGCTCATCATTTACACCTTGAACAGCACGGTGGCGATGATATAATCGGCGATAAGAATCATGACCGACGATATCACCACTGCTTCCATAGTAGATTTGCCGACGCCCCGGGCGCCGCCCTCAGCGCGATACCCCTCGTGGCACCCGACAATTCCGATAATGGCGCCGAAAACCGCCGATTTGGTCAATCCCGAAACCATATCGAAAATCTGGAAGGAGTTTTTGATCCCGTTCAGAAAAGTTTCATAGGAGAGGTCAACAAAAAGGACGGATACGGCAAGGGCTCCGGCAATGGCGACAAAATTGGAAAAGATGGTCAGAAGCGGAATCATGGTAAGGCTGGCAAAAAAGCGGGGCATCACCAGATACCTGACCGGGCTGATAGCCATCGATTCCAAGGCGTCAATCTGCTCGGTCACTTTCATGGTGCCGATTTCGGCGGCAATGCCGGCTCCGACCCGTCCCGCCACCACCAGCGCCGTCAGAACCGGCGCCAGTTCAATAACAATCGCTTTGCCAACGGCGGCGCCGAGATAGCGAAGCGGCGCTCCGATAAACTGAAACTGGTATGCCGCCTGCCATGCTGACACGGCCCCGATGAATATCGACGTTATTACAATTAAAGGGAGCGATTTATTGCCGATGAAAAAAAACTGGTCGACAATCAGACCGAGCGAGCGGGGAATCTCTTTAAAATAATAGACGGTTTTCAGAAGGAGAATAAATGTACTGCCCAGACGGGCGACAAAATTGAGAGCGCGTCGACCGACTAATAAGAATCCGTTTGCCATTTGTTAGAAGGGGGTATCGGCTTCACCGGCAGGGACCGGGCGGTACTCCAGATTCTCGAAGCGAACAAAATCTTTAAGAAACGCCAGTCGGACGCTGCCGGTGGGGCCGTTACGTTGCTTGGCGACAATTATCTCGGCCTGTCCTTCCACCGCCATACGGTCCGGGTCATCCTTGTCCTTATGCGACAGATAGAATTCGGGACGGTACACAAACATCACCACATCGGCATCCTGCTCAATCGCCCCCGACTCTCTCAGGTCGGAGAGTTGCGGTCTTTTGTCGCCGCCTCTCATTTCCACCATGCGCGATAACTGGCTGCAGGCGATGACCGGGATGTTCAACTCTTTTGCGAGACTCTTAATGGAGCGTGAAATGAGCGACATTTCCTGTTGACGGTTTTCGGAGCGTTGCGCGGAATGGATCATCTGGATATAATCGATTATCAGAAGTCCGACATTATGCTGCGCCTTGAGACGACGGGCTTTAGCGCGCATTTCGAGCGTCGACAGGGTGGCTGAATCATCGATAAAGATCGGCGCATCGGACAGCGGGCCGCTTGCCATTCCCAGCCGCTTCCAGTCGGTTTCCCGCAGACGGTCGGTTCGCAACAGATGCTGACTGATGCGGGCCCTGCCACAAAGAAACCGCAATGCTACCTGCTCTTTGGACATTTCAATGGAGAATATTCCGACCGGAAGTTTACCTTCAATCGCGACGGTTTCGGCTATATTCAGGGCAAGAGCGGTTTTCCCCATAGACGGTCGTCCCGCGACAACGACAAAGTCGCCGTTGTGAAGACCTGCGGTCAAGGCATCGAGATGGTCAAAACCGGTTTTGACCCCAACCAGTCCCCCCTTGGTCTCCTGAAAGTCTTCGATCTGCTCAAAAGTCCGCGGAAGCAGTGACGAGAGCGCCGTGAAGCCCTTCCGAAGACGGCTTTCGGAAATGCTGAATATCTTATGTTCCGCTTCATCCAGAATCTCGGAGACTCCCCCCTCCTGTACATAGCAATCTTTGATGATTTCGTTGGAGACGCCAATCAGACTGCGAAGAGTTGATTTTTCCAGAACTATCTCGGCATAATTTCCGACGTTGGCTGTTGAGACCAGTCCCTCGACCAATTCAATCAGATAGATTCTTCCGCCAGCATCATCGAGGGCATCCATTTTGGCGAGTTCTTCGGCGACGGTGGTGATGTCGCATGGTCCCCCGCGGTCATACAGCCGAAGCATCGCTTTGAAAATCAACTTGTGACGACCCGCATAAAAATGCTCTGCGTCATCAATTATCTCAATGACGGTGCTGATAGCATCGGGGTCTTTCAGTATCGATGCCAGCACCTGCTGTTCGGCGTCAACCGACTGCGGCGGCTCAAGGTGAGCGATATCCTGATCTTTGCTCTTGCTTTTTCTTTCCTTAGTCGCCACTCTAATTCACCGGATTTAGTTCATCGTATCGGGCGCGGAGCATCTGCACATCTTCCCAGACATCTTTTTTGTAGGTCGGAAATCGCAGCAGCGCCGCCGGATGATAAGTTACCAGAAACGGGGTCCCTTGAAATTCATGCCAGACTTTGCGCAGTTTGCCGATAGGAGTGGTGGTCTGCAGTAAAGCCTGAGCCGCAATTCGTCCCAGAGCGCAGATAAGTTGCGGCTTGATTAATCTAATTTGCTCCATCAGGTATGGAAGACAGGTAGCCATCTCCTCCGGGAGCGGGTCGCGATTATTAGGCGGGCGACATTTGAGGATATTGGCAATATAAACCTCCTGCCGGGAAAATTTGATAGCCGCCAGGATTTTTTCCAGCAGTTGTCCGGCGCGCCCCACAAACGGCTCGCCCTGCAGGTCTTCATCCCGACCCGGCGCTTCACCGATAAACATTACCTTTGCCCGGCCGCTACCTACGCCGTAAACAAATTTTGTCCGGGTGGCTCCGAGGGGACATTTCTGGCACTCGCAGATTTCACGATAATGTTCCTCAAGACTGCCGTACAGCCGAACCTCGGCAACGCGTCGGCGTCCTGCCAGTTCCCGCTTTCTTCGGAGCACGTTAGTACTTGATATTACAATTTCTTTCAGTCCATTTTCCGCCTGACTGCGGGCTGCTTTCTTGATTAAAGCCGTTGTCTTGGGGTCCAATTTTTTGCGGAATGCTGTCATATTATTTCAGAGTCGCAATTTTCTCTATCAGAATTTCTGCCAGTTTGGTCTTAGGCATAAGAGCCGTTTTTTCGGTCTTTCCATTTTTGTATATGATGGTCACCCGGTTAAGATCGCTATCAAAGGGAGTTTGCTTTTCCATCATATTAAGAACAATCATATCGAGGGCCTTTGCTTTCAACTTTGCCAGGGCGTTCTCCGGTCCCCGGTCGGTCTCCAATGCAAACCCGATTATCTTCTGATTCTTGCGCTGGCGCCGGAGAGAAGACAATATATCAATTGTCGGTTTCAATCTCAATACCATAGAATCAGACTTTTTCATTTTTCTCTTCTCAACTATTTCGGGAGTAAAGTCAGCCGGTGCCGCCGCCATAATCAGGATATCCGATTGGGGAAAGCGCTCCTTTACAGCATGGTACATCTCATCGGTAGATTCGACTTTTATCACTTTTATTCCCGAGGGGTCACTCAATGATGATGGTCCTGAGACTAAAGTCACCTCGGCGCCGGCATCTTTAGCCGCCGATGCCAGGGCGTACCCCATTTTGCCTGAAGAACGGTTGGAAATATAGCGAACCGGGTCAATCGCTTCGCGACAGGGACCGGCTGTCACCAGCACTTTCTTGTTACTCAGAGACTTTTTTTTTTGAAACTGTTTGAGGATATAGGAGTAGATTTCTTCCGGTTCCGCCATTCTGCCCCACCCGACCACGTTGCAAGCCAGTTCCCCCTCGTTGGGGTCGATAAACTGATATCCCAGTTCCTTGAGAAATTTAATATTCTTCTGGGTTATCGGATTCAGATACATGTTGGTGTTCATTGCCGGAGCAATCAGAATCGGTTTGCGGGTGGCGCAGATCACGGTGGAGAGGAGGTCATCACAGATGCCGGATGCCACCTTGGCAATGAAATTGGCGGTTGCCGGCGCAATTACAAAAAGGTCGGGCCAGTCTGCCATATCAATATGATGTGTGCCGGCAAAGCGGTCCTCCGGAAACATTTCCACCGATACCGGATTTTGCGATACGGTTTCAATCGTTAAGGCCGTGATGAATTTGGTTGCCGAAGATGTCATGATGGAGCGGACCTCTGCCTCATCTTTCTTCAGCAAACGAATCAGATTGGGGGTTTTATAAGCCGCAATACCGCCGGTAATCCCGACAATAATTTTCCTGTTTTTTAATGACATCAAGAATCAGAATCAAACGGATTTATCGATTAGTTGATAGAGCC
This sequence comes from Ignavibacterium sp., assembly GCA_020724775.1. Classification (GTDB taxonomy): domain Bacteria; phylum Zixibacteria; class MSB-5A5; order GN15; family PGXB01; genus DYGG01. Next base: position 21,094 of record DYGG01000043.1, read on the forward strand.
CTCGTCATCATTGAAGATGTATGACGATTGTCGGAACAATTCCGGTCGTCCGGAATCTCGGAACAGTACCGTTCCCACAAGAATTTTAATATGGTCGATATTGATAGGGGCCGGGCCGACCAGAGCGCCCCGCTCCAGCACCGTCTCCAGTTGCGACAGGTTCAGAAGCCCCAAGTGGCGCAATTGCATAATATAGCCGAGCGCGTCCTTGTCGAAATGCTGCCGCTCTTTTTCGGAAAAGACTCGGTAGGAATTTGAGGGCTGGGAAATGGTGTGCAGCAGTTGCGAGTCGGTCTGTAACTGGTCAAGCACCCAGGAATAGGCAGTGGTTATCTCGTTGTCCGTAAATCCTTGGCTTCTAAGACTATCGGAGATATCCTCGAGGTTTTCAAGCAGCCCCCGTGACTCTTTTATATGAGTCATCAAGAGAACTACAATTTCAAGGACCCTGTCACCCACTTCAGTTCCCTTTCGCTGCCAAAAGTTATCTTCAATCAATTTAGGGGAAATTCAAATTTCTGGCAAGCGAATTAACTTACTATTTTTTAATCTCAATGCCGAAAATGCCTTACACCGGTAAAGACCATGGCTGCGCCGGCTTTGTCCACCGCTTCAATCACTTTGGGGTCGCCTTTAGAGCCGCCCGGTTGAATGATGGCGGTAACGCCAGATTCCAGAGCAACTTCGGCGCCATCCGGCATCGGGAAAAAGGCGTCGGACGCTAAAACCGCGCCTTTGGCTCTTTCGCCGGCACGTTTCACCGCTAACGCGGAGGCGTCAACCCGCGACGTTTGCCCCATTCCGATTCCGACGGTAGCGGCATTGCGTGCGATTACGATGGCATTCGACTTGGTATGTTTGACCACTTTCCAGGCAAACAGTAGTGATGTCAACTCGGCATCGGTCGGCTTCCGCTTGCTGGCGACTTGAAGTGTGGCCGGGTCCAGTTGATGGTCATCGGCGGTCTGATAGAGTATCGCCCCGCGAACGAATTTCGCCGTCTTTTCGCCGGAGGGCCGTCCTGCAGTTATTTCGGGAAGCGACAGCAAGCGACGAGTTTTTTTCTTTTTGAGCAGTTCCAGAGCCTCGACATCATATCCCGGCGCCAGGATGCATTCGATGAATTCCGTGTCATAGAGCAATTGCGCCGTAGCCATATCAACTTTGCGGTTCAAGCCGATAATTGAGCCGAAGGCGGAGAGAGGGTCAGAAGCGAGGGCGTCACGGTAGGCATCAGCCGGGGATTTTCCGGTCGCCGCCCCACAGGGATTAGCATGCTTGACAATACAGGCGAACGGCTCCTTGAAATCAAGAAGCATTTCCAGGCAGGAGTCCATATCAGCAATATTGTTGTAGGAGAGTTCTTTGCCGGCAAGTATTTCGGCCCGGCTAAGCGACGGTCCTTTGAAATGCCCGTCAATATAAAAGGCGCCCAATTGATGGGGGTTTTCTCCGTAGCGCAATTTCGATTGTAGAGTGTAGGAAAACTCCAGATGGGTGGGAAAACCGGTATCTTCAACCGTGGAGAGACCGCCAAAGTACTGGGCGATAAGGCGGTCATAGCGGTAAGTGAGGTCAAAGGCTTTTGCCGCCAGATGTCGACGGGTGCTAAAAGCGATCGCGCCATCATTAGTATCCATCTCTGCCACTATGGAAGGATAATCGGCGGGGTCGGTAATTATGGCTACGCCGGCGAAATTCTTAGCGGAGGCTCTAACCATGGACGGTCCCCCGATGTCAATATTCTCGATTATCTCCGCATCCGTCGATTTGGGATTGCCGACAGTCTTCTCAAAAGGATAGAGATTGACCACAACCATGTCGATTGATTTGTACTCTTGATGGGTCAATTCGGCGCAATCATCAGGATTGTCACGGCGAAAGAGGATTCCGGCATGAATTTTGGGGTGAAGCGTTTTTACCCGCCCGCCCAGTACTTCTGGGGCGCCGGTGAAGGTCGATACGGAAACGGCCTGAATGCCGGCTTTTTTCAGCGCGGCAAGAGTGCCACCGGTGGAAATGATTTCAATATTAAATTTGGCTAATGCCCGGGCAAATTCGGTCAATCCTGTCTTGTCCGAAACCGATATCAGCGCCCGCCTTATTTTTATCAAGTCTGTCATCATTACCTTCCAATCAAGAGTCTCTCCGCCTCACGATATTTCTCCGCCGATTTCAGGACAATCTCTTCCGGCAGCGGCGGCGCCGGAGGATTCTTGTCCCAGTCAAGTTCGGCAAGATAATCCCGTATGAACTGCTTGTCAAATGACGGTTGCCCTTTTCCAAGCGCATACTGGCTCACAGGCCAGAAACGGGAGGAGTCGGGGGACAGAACCTCGTCAATTATTATGAACTTGCCATTGTGAAATCCGAATTCAAACTTAGTATCGGCGATAATAATTCCGCGACCGCGGGCGTACTCAGCCGCCTTCTTATAGATTGCGAGCGATTTGTCGCGACAGAGTTCGGCAGTCTCTCTACCGACGACATTAATCATCTGCTCAAAAGAGATATTCTCATCATGCCCGTCTTCCGCTTTCGTGGCGGGAGTGAAAAGCGGCTCCGGCAACTGCTCGGACTCCCTGAGATTCGGGGGGAAACTGAATCCATGCACCATATTAGTTCCCTTCCGGCGCGCGTCCAACAGTTCTTTCCAGAGAGAGCCGGAAATATATCCCCGCACGACACACTCAATATCGACTCTTTTGGCTTTGACAACCAGCATGGAGCGCCCCTCAAGTATGTCGGCATATTTGTGAAGATTGGCGGGGAATTTGGAGACGTCAGCGGTGACAAGATGCGAGTCTATCAAATCTTTGATAAGTTCAAACCAGAAAAGTGACATTGATGTCAGCACTTTTCCCTTTCCCGGAATTCCGTTGGGCAGTACACAGTCAAATGCTGACACCCGGTCGGTTGTAACAATCAACAGTCTGTCACCGAGGTCATAGACATCGCGAACTTTCCCCTTGGAGAAAAGCGGGTACTCTTTAATGTCGGTGCTCAATACTACCTTATCCATTGCCAAATTCTCCTCTTATTAATTGTTCCAAGGCTAACGGGTATATTTCATGTTCAACTTTCAAAACTCTTTCAGCCAGACTCTCGGGGGTATCGCCGGGGATGACCGGTACTCTTTCCTGCATGAGGATTTTCCCGTGGTCGAATATTTCATCCACCAGATGAACGGTTGCGCCCGATTCCTTATCCCGGGAGGCGAGCACCGCCTCGTGCACAAAATGGCCGTACATTCCTTTACCGCCATATTTGGGAAGCAATGCCGGGTGAATATTTGTAATCTTATCTATAAATCTCTTAATGACAGTTGCCGGAATCATCTTCATATAACCTGCCAGAGCGATGAAGTCGACTTTGTATTGCTCCAGAATTTTCAGAAGTTCCGCTTCCGCCTCTTCCGGGTTGGGATAATCCTTAGCTCTGTAAACGACCGAGTCTATCCCTTCTCGTCGGGCGCGCTCCAATCCGAAAGCGTCGGCGCGGCTTGAAACCACCAGCACGATTTTAGCCGACAATCTTCCCGCTTTAGCGGCGTCAATCAGCGATTGCAGGTTACTTCCGCCACCGGATATAAATACCGCCAGATTAACGGGCAAGGGCATCGAGTTTTTCCTTCAAGAGTTTATTCACCAGCGCCGGATTCGCTTTCCCTTTGGTCTCTTTCATTACCGCTCCGACGAAATGACCGAATATCTGGGTCTTTCCGGAGAGATATTTTTTGAGGTTCTCCCTGTCCTGAGTCAGAACTCGCTCAATAATCTCATTAATTAACGTAGAATCAGAAATCTGTGTCAACCCCTTTGCCGATAATATTTCGGAAGCGCTCTTGCCGGTCGCCAGCATTTCGGCAAATATCTCTTTGGCGATTTTTCCGGAGACAGTGCCATCTTTGATGAGATTCAATAGTTCTGCGGTCGCCTCCGGTTTCAATCGGAATGATTCAATATCTGACTTTTCTTCATTCAGCACCCGCATTATCTCTGTCATGACCCAGTTGGAGGCGGTCTTGCCGTCAGTGTAATTTCTCATGACCGTTTCATAATAGTCTGCCAGTCCCCTACTGGAAGTAAGGACGCCGGCGTCATATTCCGGAATTTGAAACTGCTTGACAAAGCGTGCCGCTTTCTGCTCCGGAAGTTCCGGCAAGTTGCTTTTTAACTTTGCCAACCACACATCATCAATAACCAGGTTGACCAGGTCCGGTTCGGGGAAATACCTGTAATCGTGAGATTCTTCTTTGGAGCGCATCGGCTCGGCTATCTGCTTTTTTTCGTTCCAGAGAAGAGTCATCTGCTCCACTTTTCTCCCCGCAACGATAGTTTGGGTCTGTCTATCAATTTCATAAGCCAGAGCCCGCTCCACCCAGCGGAAAGAATTGAGATTTTTCAACTCCGTTCTGGTTCCAAACTCCGACGAGTCGGCTGGTTTGACCGAGATATTGGCGTCACAACGCAAATGCCCTTTTTCCATGTCACCGGTGCAAATTTCGAGATACTGGAGAATCTGCTTCAGCATAACCAGATATTCATATGCTTCGCGGGGCGTTCTGATTTCCGGTTCCGTGACAATTTCTATCAGCGGCGTGCCGCAGCGGTTCAGGTCGATGCGAGTCTGATATTCTCCCGTCTCCGGATGGAGCGATTTGCCGGCATCCTCCTCAAGATGCACTCTTTTCAGACGAACCACTTTGTTGACATCTTCAGAAGTTGAAGGAATTTTGAGTCTGCCGCCGATGCCGAGAGGAGCCTCGTATTGTGAAATCTGGTACCCTTTGGGAAGGTCGGGATAAAAGTAATTCTTCCGGGCGAAAACGGACCGTTGATTTACAGTTCCGCCGGTCGCCAGTACTAATCTAACCGCGAATTCCACCGCTCTCTTATTCAGCACCGGCAGGGCACCCGGCAGTCCCTGACATACCGGGCAGGTCAGGCTATTCGGCGGCGCTCCAAACTCCACGCGGCAACCGCAAAATATCTTGCTTGCTGTTGCCAGTTGAGCATGCACTTCCAAACCTATGACCGCTTCGAATCGTCCCGGATTGTCCATTCTTGCGCTCAATTCAGATCTTTCCCCGATTGGCTTTCAACATCATTCAAGAATCCTGCCAGGGTTACATTGAACTTTTCCGGCGCTTCCATATTAGACATATGCCCTGCCCCCGACAGCACCACCAGCCGTGAATCAAGTATTCTTTCACTCAATTTCTGCGACAACGGCAGCCAGGCAATATCTCTTTTGCCAGCGATGAGCAGTGTCGGAATCCGCACCGACGCCGCCATTTTGAGGTCATCCCGCTTAGGATACTTTCCCTTCTTCGAGTCAGTCCAGGGTTTGCCGCTGAAAGTCTTCATCATAGTCGCCAGTCTTGCCTCGATATCCTGCATCTCCTTTCCGTAACGAGAGAGCGAGGATTCTATAAATATTTC
>DYGG01000044.1:0-307 GCA_020724775.1 Ignavibacterium sp.
TTAACACAAAAACAAAGGACAGTCCCGAAAAACTGCCCTTTGTCATCAGTCTGAGGCGGCTTTGATGCCGCCTTTCTTTTTTGAAGGAGCGCTTCTTCAGAATGCCGTTATTATTCCCAGAACCACCCGGCTCTCTTCGTTCTCGATATCGTAACTGACTTCACCGGTCAGCCGTACATTGGTCCTCAATAGATATCCGATATGCCCCGTCAGAGTCTGGTACTTCAGTTCCTGACGGTCGGAATCGATCTGATTATAAAGCGCCACCAGATACCAGTCGCTCCGGTCTCCGTGCGGGTTGATAATC
>DYGG01000044.1:317-26294 GCA_020724775.1 Ignavibacterium sp.
CAACTCCGCCATCCCTCCCTGAGTCTTCAGGTCTATTGCGGCGCCGGTCATGTCCGGGTCGGTATCTTTTCGGTCGAGATACTGAAGATTTAGTTCCAGCGGTCCGTAGGCAAGAGTGGCATCACCTCCGAACATGGTTACCTCATTCACCGCTTCCTGCTTCTCCTTGCCATAGAACCCGATTCCACCGACTCGCAAATACTCTCCGATATTCTGCGACATCCGGCCAAGAATATTCTTGTATTTGTCGCTGTCATAGAGATGCATCTCATCGGCGGCATTCAGCCCGTTGCCGTTAAGCACTTCCAGAACGACATCGGTCCCCGAAGGGAAACCGTAGGTCATCATTATTCCCCGGTCGTACGCCAAGTTGATAAGCGATGACCCCGGTCGAAACTTGTATACCTGATAGTCTTCGTAAGTCAGCCGCAACTCCCGCTTGAATAATGGGTCGGAGACCTGAAACTGCCCAATATAGAAATCAAGTTCGCTGTTGAAGAGATTATTGAACATGATAAAGGCATCTTCAATGCCGACTGTGGCGTCGCCTCGCTCACTGAAAAAGAAATAGAAATAGTAGGAGATATCCTTCGCCAGCGTCCCTCCGGAAAGCAGTTTGGCGATGTAAGGAGAGGTGAAATCGAGATTCCGGTTCGATGCGCTATTATATGACGTATATCCTTCCAAACGAACCGCGAACGGAAGTTCCCGAATCAGCGACAGTTTCCGGTCCCCGGTCTCCACAAAATAGCGCGGCGCATCTTTGTCTTTCAATATGAATCCATTCCCCGCAAATTCATCACCGTACTCCTTCAAACGCGGGTAGGGCGCATGGCAGGTCGTGCACGACATGCTGTATTTCCGGGCAAAAGCCGGTATCGCCTGCGCTTCGTCTGATGGCATCAGAATTGTCAGCGACATAATTATGAACGTGAAAAGTAGCAGGCTTCCCATTGTAAGTTTACGCATTATTTCCTCCCTCACGGCAGAACGTTGATTACGGTAGAATGAGAATTGACTTCCATTATTTCTTCTTCGTCGTCAGGGACCTCCAGGAAGTCAGCCACCGGCTTGACCAGTTTCTGGTAATTGAGCGTTGCCGTTATCGTCATTTCGCCCGGCGCCGTCTCTATCGGAAGAGCGAACGTGAAAGTCTCCAGTTTCGTTTCGCGCGGTCCCAAACGATAGTCAACTCCCAGTGATTTTGTGTTCCACTGCTGGATAGTCATTCTCCCCTGAGGGTCAAAATAGGGCATCCTGAAGATTCGGTCGCCGACCGGCACGCCGTCGCGCTGCACTCCCGCGAAATTTGGGTCATTCAACGCAATTCCCATATCCTGGTAAGCCAATACATCCGATGCGATAGTGTACTCCTCGCCTTCGAAACCCTTTGGGTCAACTTTCAGATGATAGACTTTTCCGGCGGCATCTTTTGCCTCCACATGCAGCCAAAGAATCCTGTCTTCCACCGAGCCAGTGGGAAACTTATGTCCGGTTTTCTGATTGAAGAGGGCGCAGGTCAACTTGACTGTCTCGCCCGGCTCCGCTTCCCGAATGTCGGGGTGAATCCTGAGTTCGATTGTCCCGCGCACTTTTCCCAGGTCATGCGCCCCGTGGAACAGATGCTGTCTAGCATCCGGGTATTTGGTTCCCATTGACGCCGTCTCCATCGGCGCATAGGTCATATGGCACTTGTGGCAAGGGACTCCCTCCGCCGCATAGGGACCTTCTTTCCATTCCAGATGTGTCGATTTTACCCAGACACCATAAGGGCTCATCTCATTATGGCAGACACCGCAGAACTCCGCCTTCGAGAGAAAATCTGATTTCACCATCTCATGCGCGGGCGATGCTCCCTGGTCGCGAGGACCGTATTTCTTATTTCCCGGTGAGGCAATGAAATTGAAATTGTAGGGAGTGTCGCCACTGTGCCCGATTACGGTGTGACAGAGGTCGCACGAAACCGACTCATTGGCGCGGCTATTTGCCTCCGGCCGCGGCGGTGGAACATCCCCCGCCAAAAACGAAATCGGCGCGTGGCATCCGTTGCAACCCGCTTTCACACCGGCTACCATTGAATCCTTTTCGGCATGAGGAACCGCCAGTTTGAAATACTCGATTTCGTCCCAATGATGAGTATATGCCTGCGACATCATCGCTTGCCGCCATTGCTGATAAAAATCAGTGTGGCACGATGCCCCGCAATACTCGGGGGTATCATATTTGTCATACGGAATTGTACCCAGAGCGTGGTCGCCGGTCTTCGGCTCGCCCTGCGCCTGCACCATCCATGGCATCATCAGTACAATTACCAGAGTCGCCACAAGACTCCGCCCGAACTTGGCGCCTTCCCTTTTTTCTAACACCTGTCTCCTCCTGACTCCTATTGATTACTTATTAGTGATTTATTTCACAAATACGACGGTACTAAACTTTCCCTTTCCTGTCAAGCGCTATAGAATAACAGAGACCGAAAATAAGAAAACCGGACATAATCTGTACCACTTCGTACAAATTAAGTCCGGCACAAGCAGGACTGAAAAACTACTATGCTCTAAATCACCAGCCCCTTCATGAAATCGCGGGCGGTGAAGTTCTCGCAGGAGAATATCATCTCCTGAATCTGTTTCTGTCTTTTGGTATCCATTAACTTTGAAGAGAGGGCATTGAACTTTGCCTGTAGGTCATCCATTGTCATCGGTTCGCGCGGGTCCCCCTTTGGATATTCAAGGTATTCGGAGTATTCTCGTCCGTCTTTGGTCCTCACTACCACTCGCGAGGGTTGCTTTGCCGGAAACATTTTCTCGAACTCGACCGATGCCTCCCCTTTGATTTTGTCAATAACCTCCCAGATTCGCTTGTCTTTCAATTTCTCTTCCGAAAAGGACTGCGTTGTTATCTGCTTGTCAACTATGGCGGCGGCGATACAATAGGGAAGAGAGTGGTCGGCCGTTTCGCGCGATTCCGGGCGGTACTTATGCGGGTCGAACAGAATATCACAGGCGCGCGCTATTGTTGTCACGATTACGCTTTCAATCTGGTCATAATTGATATTATTGTTTCGCACCGCTTTCAATGTAGCCGTGATATGGGTGTGCGTTAGCGCCTCGGTCGGGAACGCCTTCATGCTGCATTCCAGGATTTTGTACTTTTCACCGAGCCCTCCGGTAAGTTTTTCCACCGCCCAAGCAGGACCAAAAACATCCATTAGTCCTTCCTTCCCTTCGAAAACCTTTTCCGTGCCGGTATATCCCTTTTTCGCCATCAACGCCGCAAAAACGCCGCTCTGCACCGCCATCGGGTCAACCGTATTCTTCATCATCGTCAATTGCCCCGCCGTGGGGCACCCGATAGTATGATTATGCGAGCCGTTAATTCCGATGGCATAGACCATCTGGTCCACCGTTAGACCGAGAAGTTTCCCTGCCACGACCGGGGAGACAAACTGCGTTAAGGTAGCGTGATGCCATTTCCTTTCCCTTACCCCCGGCACCGCAAACTCGCACAGCCTTTGCTCAAACTCATAGGCTAACACGATACCTACTATGACCTCTTTCATCGATGCCCCGACCATTTCGCCCACAGTTAGCGCCGCCGGAATTATATCGGAGGGATGCGAGGGGTCTTCTTTCCAATAGATATCATTGAAGTCGAGCGCCCGTATCATCAGTGAATTTACTAACGTGGCATTAACCGCCGGAATCCTGTCGCCGAAAGCGAAGACCGTTGCTTCCTCTTTACCACCCATCTCACGATAGATATCACGGACGATATTGACGTCTTTAGTATGATACGCGCCGTACGCGCAACCCACAGAGTCATACAGGTAACGTTTGACTTCGTTGATTACTTCTGCCGGAAGTTCTTCAAAGCTCAGTCTTGCCGTAAACTCGGCTATCTGTCTTGAAATCGATTTTTCCATAAACTCCTCTATGTTGTTCTTTCTCTTGTTTCGACACTTTCTTTATTTTCGAATGCTATGAAAATTCGGAATTCCTTCGAGCGCGAGAGCGCCGTCACCGTAGGCAACACCAGAATGCCGCTCACTGTGAAAATCAGTGGAATTCTCTGCCCGGTCAAATCGGCGATTACTCCTGCCAGCCCCATTCCGAGCGGCATCAACCCCCCCCGATATGGTGGTCAAAAGTCCAAAGACCCGCCCCCGGATCTCGGTCGGCGTTGTCGCCTGAAGAATCGATGCCACGAATATATTTATAATGCCCAGGGTGACGCCAAGCAATGTCATTATGGCGACTGCTGCGAATCGGTCGCGGATTAGACCGAACAGGAAAAACATCAACCCCACCCCAAACATGGCGGCAATAAATAGCCGAGTGCGCCCCAAGCCGCTCACTTTCAGGGTACCGGCGACAGCATACCCGATAAGCGAACCTGCCCCGATAGACGCAATCATATAGCCGAACCAGTCCGGCGTCGCATGCAGGTGGTCTTCCACATGGAAGGGGAGAAGCGCCGCCAGCGGAGCGAAGAAGAAATTCATCACGGTTGCCGCCAGTATAAAATCACGCATCCCTTTCCTCTGCCAGACATATCGCATCCCTTCTTTCAAATCGTGATTGAATGCTCGTATAATCTCCCGGAGCCCCTTCTTCTTTTCCGGAAATTTTTGCGGTACTTTGATAAAAAGACAACTGATTCCCGAAAAAATATAACTCAAACCGTCAATCAAAAGAAGCATCGGCGCTCCCAAAACCCGAAATAGAACTCCTCCGATTCCCTGTCCCACCAGCGACGCCGTCTGCGCCGCCGACTGACGCATCGAATTTGCCGCCGGAATTCTATCCCGCGTCACGATGTCGGGAATCGCCGCTCCGATAGCCGGATTGAATATTGCCGAGATTACGCTCAGAATCACCGCCACCATTCCCAGAAATGTTATTGAGAGGTCAACCTTTTCCGGATAATAGAAAAGAAAGACCGAAAGAAGCAGCACTGATACGCCGGCAATAAAATCCCTCCAGATGATTATTTTATTTCGGGATATTCTGTCGGCAATAGTTCCCCCCAATGGCGCCAGTATCACACCGGGTAAGGTCGAAAGCATCATAATTGTTCCCATCAGCATTGCCGAACCGGTCGCATGCTTAATCCAGAACATCATGGCAAAAGCATGCAACTGCGTCCCAAACTGACTGACAAATTGCCCCTGCCAGAGGAGAAGGAAATTCTTGTTCAGTAAACGTGCCGGTCCCTCTCCGGTTGCCGATACCGACGAAATGGTCTTCAGTCCCTCAGGTGTTCCACTTTCGGTCATTTATTCAGATTTTTCCTGGTCCAGTTCTCCAACCCGTCCGTCAATACCAGTTCCTGAGCCGCCGCTCCGATCGGTCCTATCATATATCTCTTGCCGTCGGCTTCAATGGACGATTTCCTGAAGTTCACGACCGCCGAAATTCCACTCTTGATCGTCAGGCTTGACGTCCCAAATTTCTTCTTCAGGTCATTGACCAGTTCGGGGGCTTCAATCACCAGGTAACCGTTGTTTATGGCGTTTCTCTTGTATGTTTCAGAGAATGACCCGGCAATCACCAGTCTTATCCCGCGGTACTTAAGCGCCGTCGCCGCCTGCTCGCGAGAACTGCCGGTGCCGAAATTGAATCCTCCCACCAGAATATCCCCCTCACTCACTATCTTTCCGAATTCCGGGTCGTAATTTTCCATGACCACCGATGCCTGTTGCTGCGGAGTAAAATCATCGATATAGGTATATTTCCCAGGATATATTCCGTCAGTATTTAAATTATCCTGATGACAGAAGATTAACTCGCCGGTAAGTGATGCCGGAAAACCGTCAATAATCCGCACCTCCTGCGCAGGTGCGGCCGGCTTCTCCTTGATCGCAATTTTTCCTTCCGGAAGTGCGACTTCCACTTCGTACGGAAAATCGATTTGCCCCGATATCGCCGATGCCGCTACGACTGCCGGTGACGCCAGATATGCCTGCGCCTTTGGCGAGCCCATTCTCCCCTTGAAATTCCGGTTGGTTGCCGAAATCCCTACTTCACCATCCTGAAGCAGTCCTTTGCCCAATCCGATGCAGGGTCCGCATCCCGGCGGAAGCGGTATCGCCCCGGCATCCAGAAGCGCCTGCCAGTCACCCCGCTTTTCACTCTCCGATTGAACTTCGCTGGAGGCCGCCGATACATAAAATTCTACCGTCGGCGCCACTTTTTTGCCGCGCACTACCGCCGCCGCTTCAGCGATATCTTCCAATCGGCTATTTACACAGGATACCAGATATGCCTTTTGTATCTGAATCTTCTTCTCGCGAATTTCCGCCACTGAGGTCATTGTCTTGACGCTGTTGGGACCCGACACATGCGGCTGCACCGTACTCAAATCAAGACTCAGTTCCCGGGCGTAGTAAGCCTCCGGGTCGGCTTTGAGAGCGGTCTTTCCGAGTTCGGCGATACGATTCCTGTTGAGGCGCGGATGAACACCGTTTCCATCTTTGTCCGAGGGGACACCGGCCAAACCGCGTTTCGCAATATACTCTGCTCTCTTCATCAGCCACTCCATCGTAATCTCGTCTATCGGAAACAACCCTACCAGCGCGCCCCATTCGGTTGTCATATTGGCGATGGTCAAACGCTGGTCAATATTAAGCGATTTCACCCCTTCGCCGCTAAACTCCAGAGCATAATTGAGCACTTCATCTTTGTTGAAAAGACCGCAGAGAGTTATGATGACATCTTTTCCGGTCACCCCCGGTTTCAATCTGCCGGTAAATTCTATCTTTGCCACCGGTGGCACCTGCCACCAGGTTTTGCCGGTCGCCCAGATCGCCGCCGCATCGGTCCTGACTATGGGCGTCCCCAGACATCCCAACCCTCCGTACATGTTCGAATGCGAATCTGATGCTACCGCCATCGTCCCGGGCCAGGCATATCCTTCTTCGCACATTATCTGATGCCCTATCCCGCGGCCCGCCGGATAGAAATCAAGCCCCATTTCTTTAGCAAACTGTTCAATCTTGGAGTATTTTTTTAGATTTTCCTCGCTCTTATCCTGGACATTATGGTCGAGCGTTATCACAATCTGACGGGGATTTGCCACCCGCGTCGCCCCTATCTGCTTAAATTTCGGAATCACCGCGCCGGTATTGTCGTGTGTCATGCAGTATGCCGGCATGATGGTGAGATAGTCCCCCGCCTGTACGACATGTCCTTTTTCCAACCCGACGGCAAACCGCTGGGCTATTTTTTCTACGAGATTTTGTGGAGTCATTCTTATCGCCTGTTAATTGGTTGCAAAGTTGTTGGCGATAAAGATAATCTAAAGGATTTAGCCATGTCAATAGGCTATCTGGCGGGCAGTGACTTAAGCCCCATGATTTTCAAAGCCACGGGGCCCCTTTTTCAGCTCTCTTTCCACTCTTCGTATGTCTGCTGAATCTGACGAATATGGTTGCTGGCATGATTGACATATATTGTAAGCCAGTTTTCCAGGGTTTCTTTTCCCCGTTCGGGATGGATATAATACTTCTCCCATTCGCTTTCCGGAAGAGCCGCAATCAGATCATAGGTGGTCAGCCGGAGCCATTTGAATAACTCCAGGTAATCTTCAGTACTCTTCTCATTGTAATTCAGACGCGACGCCCATTCGGTCTGATTGTACGCCATTATTTCATGTCCCGTTTCCGCCAGCGCCATCCGGCAGCGAAGGTAACCGTGGGTTTCGCTGTCCACCAGATGAACTATAATTTCATTTATTGACCATTTGTCATCCGATGCCTTGAACCACCAGGCTTCCTTCGGTATCTCCATCAACGCATCGATAAGGTCATCGTATCCTCGCCCAAACTGCTCTATCATATCTTTTCTTGTTACACCGTCCATGTTGCGCTCCAGTCAGTAAAGTATTTTCTAAAACATTTCCTTTATACGAAAATTAAACGGAAAATGCCCCTATTCTTTTGAAAAACTGAGAACTGATTCCGCATCTGACATTCAAATTTCAAAAATTGCTTATTCCGCGGGGTGGAACCGAAGCCTCCGTTGCTGATTGAATCCCCGATGCCACCTCTGAAATTATCCCCTTCTGTTGATAAATGGGGCGAACCAGTTTGCGCATCTCCGGAAGTTTCCTCATGAAAATCAATGCCCCAAGGACCGTTATCATTCCGCCTATCGCCAACGTTAAAGGCGCTCCAATTCGTCCCGCTATCGCTCCCGCCAGCAGGCTCCCCAGCGGCGTCATCCCCATAAAGGACATGGCGTAAAGACTCATCAACCGCGCCCGCTTGTCGTCATCGACTATCGTTTGGAGTACCGTATTGCTCGACGCCATATGCACCATCATTCCGAATCCGGTCGGGTACAAAAGCAGCAGAGACAGAATAAAATTCTTGGAAATCGAAAAAACCGCCAGAGCGCTTCCCATAATAATCGCCGCAATCGCAATCCATTTTCCCAGCCCCACCACACTTTTCCGCGCCGCCAGAAATATCGCTCCGGTCAATGCCCCCAAGCCGGTCGCGCCCAGCAGATACCCCAGAGTATTTGGTCCCCCGTGAAGAATATCTTTGGCGAATATCGGCATCAGCACCGTAAACGGCATCGCCATAAAATTGAGAAGTGACAGCAGAAGCAATATCGACCGAATCGGCGCGAAACCAAAGGCATAGGCAAACCCCTCTTTCAATCCCTCGGTCATTCCGGCACTCTTCTTAACGCTCTTGCTGTCGGAAATTCGCATCGCCATTATCGCCGCAATCACTGCTACAAAACTCAAACCGTTTATCAAGAAGCAGACTCCCTCGCCGACCAGGGCAATCAATATCCCCGCGACGGTTGGCCCTATCAACCGCGCCCCGTTGAATATCGAAGAATTCAGCGCTATGGCGTTCCCCAGGTCTTCTCGTTTGTCAATCATCTTCACCACCAGCGACTGCCGCGTTGGTATCTCAAAGCCGTTTATTATTCCCAGTATAATCGCCAGCACTACCACATGCCAGACTTGCACGGATTCTGTCAAAACCAACACGGCCAGCGCCAGCGCCTGAAACATTGCCAGATACTGAGTCACCAGCAAAATCTTCATCCTGTCCCATCGGTCGGCAAGCGCGCCGGCAAACGGCGCCATGATGAAAGTCGGCATCTGCCCCGAGAACCCCACCAGCCCCAGAAGAAAGGGGGAATTAGTCATCCGGTAAACCAGCCACGACACCGCCACTCGTTGCATCCAGGTCCCGATAAGCGAAATCCCCTGACCGATGAAAAAGAGACGGTAATTGCGATGCCTCAGGGCGCGCAGGATATGACGCAAAGTCCTGCCGGAGGCGGCTGTTATCTCACTGGCAACCATGCTCTTTTGAGCACTCCTTGGCTTACCCGCTTCATATATATACTAATATAGCATGAGGAAAATCGAAATCAAGCGCTCTAACCACTGATAAATCGAAGAGTTACTTCTTTATCCCTTGCACCTCGGAAAAAATACCCCCAGATAATTGTTAGTAATTTGTTAGGGGTCTTGACATTATTAAGTTGCCTCCTTTATCTCCCTCCTGTAAATTTAACAATAACCCTTTTTCATTCAGTTTAGAGGGTACTATGGCGCATGAAAATATCCTTGTCGTAGAAGATGAGGAAGATATTCTGCAACTTATCAAATACAATTTGACAAAAGAGGGTTACCGCGTTACCGCTGTCGGCACCGGTGAGGCCGCGTTGAAAACGGCTCGTCAGACCCACCCCAAACTAATCATTCTTGACTTAATGCTCCCCGGCATTGACGGTCTTGAAGTCTGCCAGATTCTTAAGCACGATTCCGCCACTGCTCAGATTCCGGTCATTATGGTAACCGCCAAGGGGGAGGACTCTGATATCGTCACGGGACTTGAAGTCGGCGCCGATGACTATATCGTCAAACCATTCAGCCCACGGGTGTTGACTGCCCGCGTCCGCTCGATCTTCCGCCGTAAAGCCAAAGAGAAAACCGGCGAACTCGAACCGCTTAAAATCCGTGAAATAACTATCAATCCAGGACGACATGAAGTTCTTATCAAGGATAAACCGGTTGACCTGACCCTTACCGAGTTTCTAATCCTGCATTTCCTCGCCCGGCGTCCCGGCTGGGTTTATTCCCGTTACGAAATAGTTAACGGTGTTCGCGGCGAAGAAACGATTGTCACCGACCGCTCAGTCGATGTTCAGATTGTCGGCCTGCGCAAGAAATTAGGCGCCGCCGGAAAATATATCGAAACCGTCCGGGGAGTGGGATACCGGTTCAAGGACTTATAATGCCCCGCAAACGGATTCTCTGGCGCCTATTCCCATCTTATCTCATCATTACCTTTTTCATACTGATAGCCGTCGGCTGGCTGGGACAGAATACCATCCGCAAAGCCTGGCTCGCCGAAACTGGTGAGAGCCTGCGCTCCCGGTTGGAACTGTTTGGTAATCTCGTCACCGACTACGTATCCGCCGGAAATTATGCAGCCGTAGATTCTCTCTGCAAAGAGATGGGGCGACGTTCCGACACCCGCTTTACCATGATTCTCCCTTCGGGGAAAGTAATCGGCGACAGCCGAAAAAACCCGGCCGAGATGGATAATCATATGAACCGCCCCGAGGTGCAAGAAGCCCTCACCGCTGGAAGCGGTGTCTCAACCCGGTACAGCAATACCGTCTATTACACCCTGATGTATCGGGCGCAACCATTATATAGAGACGGCGCCACAGTCGGGGTTATCCGAGCCGCAGTCTCTATAGAGTCGATAAACGATGCCATTAACGGCATAAGAATAAGAATGGCTTTGGGACTCTTAATAATCACCGCTTTGGTGGCGATGGTCAGTCTTTATTTCAGCCGACGAATCAGCCGGCCTATCGAAGAACTCCGGGATACCGCCATCAGATTTACCCGCGGGGAACTCGGTTCACGCATATATCTGAAGGACTCCGAAGAAATCGAAGCCCTGGCGCAGGCAATGAACGAAATGGCTGCCAACATAAGCCAGCGGCTCAACACTATCACTCGCCAGCGCAACGAGCGCGAAGCAATTCTGGCAAGCATGGTTGAAGGTGTCCTGGCGGTCGACAACGACGAGAAAATCATCAGTATGAATCAGGCGGTGGCGCAACTTATCGGAGTGGACGTTAACCGCGCGATAGGGAAAACCGTGCCGGAGGTCATCCGTAACCATGACCTTAACCTGGCTGTGAAAACAGCCCTGGCAAGTCCCCAGCCGATCGAGCGGGAAATATATATTACTGGCGCCTCCGAGCAGTTTCTGCAGGCACATGGAGCCACCCTGCGCGACGCCAACGGTAACATCATCGGCGCTTTAATTGTCTTGAACGATGTTACCCGCATCAGAAAACTGGAGACGATGCGTCGCGATTTCGTCGCCAATGTCTCCCACGAACTGCGGACACCTCTTACTACCATCCAGGGATTTGTGGAAACTCTTCTTGATGGCGCTTTGAAGAAACCCGAAGAGGCGGAGCGGTTTCTTCGGATCATAGAAAAACAGGTGGAGCGTCTTAACGCCCTAATCGCCGACCTTCTCAGCCTTTCCCGCCTCGAAGATGAATCACAACACGCTTCGCTTGAATTAGAAAAAATAGATTTGAAAGAACTGCTCGCCGACTGCCTTCAAGCGTGCGAAATCAAGGCGAAAGAGAGAAACGTTGGACTTCTGCTCGACTGCCCGGAAAATATGAAGATTTTGGCAAATGCCCCCCTTCTGGAACAGGCCGTAGTCAATTTGATAGATAACGCCATTAAATATGCGGAGCCGAACAGCCGGGTTCTGGTGGCGGCAAAAGAAGAAACTACCGACTATCAAATTTCTATCAGAGATAACGGCTGCGGCATTGAACCGGAGCACCTCTCGCGGATTTTCGAACGGTTTTATAGGATTGATAAAGGGAGAAGCCGCACTATGGGGGGCACCGGTCTCGGGCTGGCAATAGTCAAACATATCGTTCTGGCGCACAAGGGAAGAATTAATGTCGAAAGCGTGGTCGGCAAAGGAAGCACCTTTACTATCGTATTGCCGCGTAATTAGTTGGTTTGTCGGTTGGACTGACATAAACGACTAAAATGTCCGCAATGCCGTTCATTGATGACCACCTAAATGACCTGGCAAAAATAATTCAGTATTAATCAAACTCTAACATAATCCTAACAAAAATTCGGTTCTCTAAGACCGCGAGAGTAAATCAGGACGATCTGTCAGACCGCTGCAAAGATAGATTGTCCGACTGAAAAGTCAGTTTAATGAAGGAAGGGAAAGATATGTTGCGAAAAGTTCTCTTGACAGCTCTGATCTTGGCCGCTTTGAAGGCAGGCACCTCGCTGGCGGCAGATACAAAACTGGAAGGGCGGGTGTTCGGAAGTTGGTCATTGAATATGACTGAAGGCGCCGACAGTTACAACAAATTCGGCTTAGAACGCTCTTATATTACCGCCAAATCGAAAATCGGCGATTACACATCGGCCGTAATTACATTCGACCTGAAAGAGAAAAATTCTGATACCGATAACGGCTATTATGTTATCCTCAAGTACGGATATCTCGATTGGCAACCGGAATTTGCCTCCGGCTACCTCAATATTATTCTCGGCTTGCAATCGGTAAAATATGTCGGTTTTGCCGACAACAGTGTCTGGAAACGCCGTTATATCCTCAGAACCGTCGGTGACTTAAACAAATTCCGTTCCTCCGCCGATCTCGGAGCGACATTCAATTTCAAATTGGGTGAGAAAGGAAAATGGGGCGAGGCCGCCCTGTCCATTTTTAACGGCGCTTCATACTCCGATGTCGTCGAGAAAAATAAGCAGAAAGATATAAATCTTTTCCTCGCTCTGAAGCCTCTTACCGATGACCCGGAATGGGGCAATAGCGTTCTTGCCGGGCAATTCTACAGCGGCACACAGAATATCGCCTTCGGAGATTCCCTGGATGGAGAAGATTATCGCCGCAAGATCTTCTCTCTGGCCGGTTCCCTGGTAGACAATGACCGCTTTGACCTCGGTGTTGATTTCAACTGGCAGACGCTCGGTCAGGGGCAGGGTTCCGCCGACATTTCGCAGTTTGCTCACTCTTTTATGGCCACTCTTTATCTAAAGAAATTTTTCGGAGAGAAATCTCTGCTTCGCACCTTGAATCTCTTCGGACGATTCGATGCCTTTGACTATGACACTGGTACTGATGACGACGGCCATAATATGTATATATTCGGCATGGAGTGCGCGCCCGCCAAGAATATCAAAGCCTCGGTAAACTATCGCACTATTGATTACCAGCAATCCGGCAAGAAAAATGATGAATACCTGAGCCTCAACACTGACCTGAGGTTCTAAGATTTTGAATATTACACAGGAGGAATAATGAAAAGATTAGCCATAGTGGTGGGGCTTGTTCTGGCGGCATTCAGCATCGCTCTTGCCGGTAACATAACCATCAAGGGCTCCGATACCCTGGTCCGTCTCGGCCAGAGATGGGCTGAGGAATATATGAAGGGAAACCCCGGCTCTGTCATCCAGGTCTCCGGAGGGGGCTCCGGTACCGGAATTGCCGCTCTTATCAATGGTACTACCGATATCTGCCAGTCCTCCCGTCCCATGAAGGAGAGGGAATATAAACTGGCACAGGATAAGGGCATCACCCCGCACGAAGTCGCAGTGGCGCTTGACGGTATCGCCGTCTTCCTAAACGAGAAAAATCCTATCGCCGAACTGACCCTGACTCAACTTAAAGGAATCTACACCGGGGTCATCACCAATTGGAAAGAAGTCGGCGGAGCGGACCGAAGAATCATACTCTATGGTCGCGAAAACAACTCCGGTACCTACGCCTTCTTCAAAGAGCATGTTCTCAACGAAGAAGACTATGCTGACCAGACTCAAACACTACCCGGCACCGCCGCCGTCGTCAATGCCGTCTCCAAAGACGAATGGGGTATCGGTTACGGCGGAATCGCCTGGGCAAAGGGAGTCAAGGACTGCGCTGTTAAGAAAGATGACACGTCTCAGGCCGTTCTGCCGACTATGGAGACCGTCTCCGGCGGCTCTTACCCGATATCGCGAGAACTGTACTGGTACTTTAACGGTGTCCCCACCGGCGAACTGAAAGCGTTGGTCAACTGGGCTCTCTCTCCGGAGGGGCAGAAAGTAGCCGAAGAGGTTGATTACATTCCCCTTCCCAAAGATGTCGCTGAAAAGAATATGATAGAATAACACGGACATTACTTTGACCCTCCTCTCTGTCTGAATGTGGGTGAGGTAATACCTCACCCACAAAAATGTTGAGAGGGAACTTATGGAAAAATACCGGTTCAAGCCTAAATCACGGATTAGGGAATTTATTGGCGAGAAGTTTATCGCCCTTAATGCCCTTGCCGCTCTAATCGGCATCCTTCTTATTTTCATTTTCATTTTCAAGGAAGCCGTTCCTATTTTCACCGACCGGGAGGTTCAAGAGGAAGCCAGTCTCTCCAAAATGTTGTACAAACAGGTCTATTACGAAGGGCGCGAACCGAAATGGTCATGGCAACCTATTTCTACTGTCCCCAAGTATTCTCTCTTGCCGCTGTTCCTCGGCACGATAAAAGCCGCCATCGTAGCGATGCTTTTCGCTGTCCCTCTGGCGGTCGGCGCCGCCATTTATACCTCGGAATTCGCTTCTCGTCGCATGCGGGAATTTATCAAACCGATAATTGAACTCTTAGCCGGACTTCCTTCCGTTGTCCTCGGTTTCTTTGCGCTGGTAGTTCTTGCCACGGTGCTGCAGAAATCTTTTGGTTTCACCTTCCGTCTCAACGCCATCAATGCCGGCGTCGCCCTCGGTATTGCTGTCATCCCGATAATCTTCACCGTAGCCGAAGATGCCATGAATGCTGTTCCTAAGTCTCTTCGTGATGCTGCCATCGCCCTCGGCGCCAATCCCTGGCAGGTCTCATTCACGATGGTCCTGCCGGCCGCGCTGCCCGGAATTGCCGCCGGAGTTGTGCTCGGTTTCGGCAGAGCCATTGGAGAAACCATGATTGTGCTGATGGCTTCAGGAAATGCCGCCATTATTTCGGCAAGATTCACCGAATCCATCAGGACTTTTTCCGCTACCATCGCCGCCGAACTGGCGGAGGTAGTTTTTGGAAGTCCCCATTATAACGTGCTCTTCTTTATCGGGACGCTTTTGTTCATATTCACTTTTGTCATCAATCTCGGCGGTGATTTCATTCTCAATCGCCTTAAGGAGAGATTGCAGGGGAAAAGTTGATGACTTCCGTAAGCGAAACAGTCACACCGGTTGATTCCTCTTTGACCCCGTATCAGTTCGGACCTAAAGCAAAGGGCACTATTCCTCGCGGTCTCACCCTGGCGGCTGTCCTTATAATTGTGCTGATTCTGGCGGTAATAATGTTCAATATAATACTCGGCGGAATTGGGGTTATCTCCTGGGAATTCCTGAGCAGTCCTCCCGAGCAGGGGATGGAAGCCGGCGGTATCTTCCCGGCAATCTTTGGAACCGTAGCGCTGGTATTTTTGATGGTCATTGCTGTCATCCCTTTTGGGGTGATGACCGCCATCTATCTTCATGAATATACCCGCCCTGATTCGGTGACCACCCGCCTTATCCGGGTGGCGGTAAATAACCTCGCAGGCGTGCCGTCAATTGTCTTCGGGCTTTTTGGACTCGGCTTTTTTGTCGGTTTTATCGGCTCCGGCATCGATTCTATCTTCTATGAGCCGGGGCGCCCGGTTTGGGGTCAGCCGGCAATCATCTGGGCTGCCCTGACCCTTTCCATTCTCACCATGCCGGTCGTCATTGTCTCTACTGAGGAGGCTCTCCGCGCCATTCCCCGAGAACTGAAAGAAGCCAGTTATGCTCTCGGCGCCACCAAACTGCAAACTATTATTCGCATTATTATACCACAGGCGATGCCCGGTATTTTCACCGGAGCCATTCTCGGTATTAGCCGAGGAGCCGGCGAAGTTGCTCCCATAATGTTTACCGGCGCGGCATATTATCTGCCGTATCTCCCGACCCAACTGAATGACCAATTCATGGATTTAGGATATCATATCTATGTTATGGCGACTCAGTCTCCGGATGTCGAAAAAACCAAGCCGATTCTCTATGGCACCGTGCTGGTGCTTTTGGTTCTGACATTCCTGCTAAATTTTGTCGCCATATTTATCCGCTCCCGAATAAGAACGAGGCGCGTTCATGCCTAAAGAGACCAACAAAGTAGAGTTAAGAATGGCTGAGAATATGCCCCCGGATTTCCCATCAGTGCCGCAACGGTTCAAGATGACTGTCCGTAATCTAAACTTCTTCTATGGCAACAGTCAGGCGCTACATGATGTCTCCCTCAATATTGAGAAACATAAAGTCACCGCGCTTATCGGTCCTTCCGGCTGCGGCAAATCGACCTTCCTCCGGACTTTGAACCGGATGAACGAGACTATCCCCGGCACTCGGATGGATGGAACCGTTCGCCTTGACGACATCGACATATACAAGGATGTCAAGGATGTCTCCACTATCCGCACCCGCGTCGGCATGGTGTTCCAGAAATCAAACCCTTTTCCCCAGCCGATATTCGACAACGTCGCTTACGGATTGCGGGTGAACGGCATAAGAAACCACCAAATTGTCGAGGAAGCGGTCGAGGA
This sequence comes from Ignavibacterium sp., assembly GCA_020724775.1. Lineage (GTDB taxonomy): Bacteria > Zixibacteria > MSB-5A5 > GN15 > PGXB01 > DYGG01. The sequence continues at coordinate 16,968 of DYGG01000044.1, forward strand.
TGCCCTGCGGCGCGCCTATCTCTGGGAAGAGGTCAAAGATAAATTGCGCCACAGCGCTTATCTTCTCTCCGGAGGACAGCAGCAACGTCTCTGTATCGCCCGGGCCCTGGCGGTACGGCCCGAGGTTCTCCTTATGGATGAGCCGGCATCCGCCCTCGACCCTCTTTCTACTTCTAAAATTGAAGATTTGATTGCCGAATTAAAAAACAACTATACTATTGTGATAGTTACGCATAACATGCAGCAGGCGGCACGTATCTCCGATTTCACCGCCTTCTTCTATGAAGGATATATGGTCGAATTTGGCGAAACTAAGACCATTTTTACCAAGCCGTCGCTGAAGAAAACCGAAGACTATATCACCGGCCGTTTCGGATGAGATAAGGAAGGGACGAAATGACCCGACATTTCCAGCACGAAGTTGACCTGATTAAGAAAAAGATTCTTTCCTTGAGCGCCATCGTCGAGGAAAGCGTACATCACGCCGTCCGCGCCATTAGCGAGCGCGACCTCAAACTGGCTAACCGGGTGATTGAAAACGATGAAGAGATCGACCAGATGGAAGTCGAGGTCGAAGAGGATTGCCTCAAAACCCTGGCGCTTAACCAGCCGGTGGCTATCGACCTTCGCTTTATTATTGCAGTCCTAAAAATCAACAACGACCTCGAGAGAATCGGCGACCTCGCCGTTAATATCGCCGAGCGGGCCGCTTTCCTTGCCACAAAGGAGAGAATCGATATTCCCTTTGACTTCCGTGGTATGTCGGAAAAGGTCAAAGAAATGTTGCGTAAGAGTCTCGATGCCCTGGTCAACATGGATTCCAACCTGGCCCGTGAAGTCATGCTGGCGGATGACGAAGTTGATGAGATGCACCGAAAAATGTACGCCAAGGTGCAGGAGGGGATTCTCAAAGAGCCGGACAGGCTGGACTGTCTGATAAATCTCCTGGCGGTTTCTCGGCAGTTGGAGCGAATCGCCGACCACGCCACCAATATTGCCGAAGATGTTGTTTATATGATTGACGGTGAAATTGTCCGCCACGGCAATATTGATTTCTATACGTCAAAGAACGGGAAATCGCCGCAGTAGTGCACCCGAAATTCAGCTTAACTGATTTTTTCTTGACAGCGCTAATCAATTTCAGGCGCATCCTTGGAGTCTGATAAGTGGTCTAACTACTCCAGGTAAATCCGCCTGAAGTTTTGGAAGCGGGTGTTGAGTTCTTTGGCTATCTGTTCGAATTTGGGAATTTCACCGCTGTCAAGCGTCTGGCGCATTCGAACCGATAAGGTTTCAAAGTAGACTAACTCTTTAGGAACCATAGCTGACAGATCTCTCTCCTTCAATTCCGAAGGGGCATCCTCCGGTGATATCTGTCTAATCATCTGAATTATACTTTCACAGGCTTTTGAGCGTTCGCTTACGTCCTTCACCGCCGGAAGGGCGGCGGTAAATCGGGAGACTTCCGTCAGCGCCCGGTCAAAAGTCGGATAGGGAAGAGGTAGCAGAAAAACTGCTGTCGATTCGAACACCGCCTGAATTTGCGGTAATTTACTGTAAACTCCGGCGCTGTCATTCCTTTGTACCGCCTTTTCATACTCCACTACCAGGCTTAGTAATTGATGACGCCTCGACTTAAAACCTTCGAGTTTATATTGGTATCGCGAAGAATACTTCATCTCATGAATCGCCGTTACCGCCGAATCGAGCAAAGGCGCCGCCGCCATCAACGTACCATAGTCTTTTGAGGGCAATGCCTTAAGCCATAACGGCGCCAGTATATCGTAGAAATCCGCAAACATCTCATATCCCAGCCGTGCCGCCCGTTGCGATGGGTAATCCTGTGCTGAGGAATCTGATACCGGAAATGTCAGAAACGCCATAAGAAAAACCAGTGATTTTATCATCTCTCTCCTCCAGATCATTTTCTTGTCATACTCTCAAAATTCTAACACCGAATGTTAGGGAAAGATGACGAATTTTTTGTTAGGGATTTGCAAGAAATATGTTAACCTCGGAGTTCGCTGATAATAGAAAAAGGACCGCCTTTCGGCGGTCCCTCTTAAATTCGGTTCAGGCGGCGAGGTTAGAAAATTCTCCCGCAGTCTGGCCAAAGTGCTTACGGTCCGCAGACAGGAGCCGGACCACTCTTGAAGCGATATGCAATAATATATGTAGCATCAAGAATGTTAATCGTGCCGTTGCCGTTGGCATCCGCTTCTTGCAGGCAGCCCGGGGCAGGTCCCCCCTTAAATCGATATGCGATGATATAAGTCGCATCGAGGATGTTGACGGTACCATTATTATTGGCGTCCGCCGCCAGATTGCAGCAACTGGGCGACCCCAGAATATTTGCGACCGAGCCAAAAGTCCATCCCCAGATCCAGGAATCTTCAATCGCTACATTCGGGTCAAAAGCGCCGACATAACTCACGGGCTGGTAGTAAGACGACACGGCATAGCCGGGCACAACAGCGGCGCTGGTGGCCAGGGGGCTTCCTGTCGCAGGCACAGGATTGATGATTCCATGACGAACCGGAGGATTGACCACTTCATAACTGGTCAACATCGGATTGATACCGCAGTGGTTCTTGCCGGTTAGAGTGGTATCACCCCCAGGGAATATGTCATTGCGAACCCGCGCCGTCGATACCGGATTGGTTGCATCTCCCGTAGCAAAGAAGTGGCTCAATGAGGTGCCGGTCGGGGGATTGGTTCCGTTATAAGACTTGTACCAGAAATTGCCCACAAAATCAAGTAGAGGACGACCGGCAGCTATGCTTGCCGCGCCGGAAGGAAGGTTTCGGGTTGAACTGGGCTGCGCATCTATGCCAGCGTCACCGCCAACTACCTGAATCTCCAGGGCTGTCTTCGGTTGCTCCATAAAGACACTATTATACCAATAACCGCGATAGTTATCGGTGAACAGTTGACGGTTGCCGTTGGTGCCGGTGAAATTCGGTCCCTGGCCTATACAGGTGAAGTTGGCAGAAAGGGAATAACTCGGGTAAGCGCATCCCCATCCCGAAGGGACTGCCGCGGGCGCCACTCCGGCGCTGGTGGTATCGGTCAGGACGGCTGATTGACGTCCGTCAGTTTCGGTCAAGCGGTCACCCCAGCGAGGATCTTTAATCTGAAATATAAACTGGCGCGTCCCGCTGTAGCACTCATCGGTATCGATACAGTCATCGTCACCATAGAAAGCGGCGACATAACTGATATTTACGGAACCGCCGAAAAATTCGACATCGTCATCCAGCGCATAATAGGTCTCAATATGGTCGACAGTTGTACCGGTGCCGACACCGGCAAGAGTCAAGCCGTTGATTTCATTATTGGCGCCTATTATCGACCCGGGGTAACGAATCGAAACATACTGGAGAATACCGGAATTATCAGCGCAATCCGGGGTGAGTCCTCCACCGTATCTGGTAAGGGCGCCAAGATCGGGAATTCCTTCGATAGAGGCTTCACCGCCGGAAACGCAAGCGTAAGACTTACCTTCAATAATAACACCGCCCCAGAGTCCACGACTGGTGGCTAAATCAGGAATATCACCGGTGTCACAAACCATATCGCTTATTGAAGTAAAGATGATCGGCAAGGTTGGTGTCCCCTGTGCCATGAGCATCCCACCACGGGCAACAATCAGGGCAGTGGCATTCGAACCCTGACCCGGGTCGCTCTTTATGATTGTACCTGGTTCAATAACTAAGGTTGCTCCTTCAGGAACAAATATAAAACCCTGCATATGATAGACATTGCCGGCCGACCAGGTGGTGGTACCGGTCGGAAGTATGGTTGTGCTCGGAGCGGGACTGCCAACATCAATTACAGGCCATCCCGTCTCACACAGCTGCCCAAACGCTGCAAAGGGCGCCGCAAGCAGCATCACGAAAATCATTAGATACGGTTTTCGCATCTTCTGTCCTCCTACCATTTTGGTTATAAATCTTCTTTTTGGTAAATTCTCATTCTTCAGTCGAATCATCGAACTCTCTGAATCCTTGCTTCTCCCTTGATTTAGTCCATGATTTCTGTTGCTATTGACTTCTCTTCAAATCCTTCTCGGTAATCCCGCTTTGCCGGCTGTATCTGGTGTGGCTCTCGGATGCAACCGCAGTTCTACTTTACACGCGCTCAAACCGGCTCCTTTTTGGGAGCCGGTCGGCAACTTAGTCATTTCAGATTTTGCTGAGATTAAGTTTCTGTTCGAAATCGATTAAAGTTCGCGCTTAGAGCACGCGGTAATTGAGGCTTATGCCGATTGTTCTCCCGATATCATACTTACGGTAGACCACCTTTTCCCCCGTACCAAGGTAGTAATAATCTGCCTCGAAATGGGCGTTGAGAAGATTCTTGCCTGACAGTTTCAGACTAACTCCTCGCCAGATTGCCTGCGAGAAGGTCATATCAAGCGAATGTCTTGGCATTTCATATATGTCAGGCGCCCCCCCTTGGGCGTTGTAGTAAAATCGCCTGCCGAAGACATTATAAAATATGTCTGCGGTAGTGCCCGACCGAAAACTGCTGAATCCGATGTTGGCATTAATGATATAGGGGGACTGGTTTGCCATCGGACGATGGCGCGGCGCGCTCCGGTCAACGCTTTGCATCTCCTGCCATTCTTTCTCCGGAATCTCCAGTTTGGAATTGACCAGGGTCATATTTCCTCCCAGATTGAAATTACGCAGAAAGTCGGCAACTATATCGAGTCGTTTCCGGAACTCGAACTCCAGACCGTAGTTTTTCGCCTCGGGAGCATTGACCGGCCAGATATCGTAATTGGATGAGAAGAAAGTCAACTCAATCGGATCTTTGAATTTCTTGTAAAAAGCGCTAATCGCCACAATCTCGCCCGACTGCATAAACCACTCCCACCGCACATCATAATTCCTGATTTTAGTATAGGTCAGGCTGTCGTTGCCGATAAACAGCCGCGACCCGGCAAATTCTTCGGCGCCATACGGCGCAATCTCGCGAAGATTGGGACGCGCCAGTGTCCGGCCGTAAGCCAGACGGAAGTTCATCTTGTCGCTGAGTTCGTAAATCAGGCTTAACGACGGCAGCCAGTCGCTTCCGTCAATCTTTCCGCCGCGACGAGAGGGGTCAAAACTCTTGACCTCCATATCAGTGTTTTCATGACGAATCCCGCCTACAAAATTCAGATTGGCGATTAGCGGCATCTCCAACATCAGATACTCCGCCGTAATCTTCTGGGTACCGTCATACTGGTCGCGCAATTGGGTGCCGTTAATGTAGTACGCCGAAAAGACATAGGAGTAATTCGAGGGGTTAGACCCGTACCGGGTATAATAGCCGGCAGTGTCGGCAAAACGGTCCACATCTCCGTCAAAATTGTTCAACAGGTTGGGGTCGCCGGTCATGTTGAACTGAATCTGACGATTTTCTCGTTCCTTTTTCAGATAACTCGCGCCAATTTTCAGTTTGATATTGCGCGATAACTTGGCGGTCAGATTGAAACCATATTCATTATTAGTCTCTTCCAAACTGCGCCAGAACCGGGCCGGCCATCGATAGCCCGACCCGATTCCGTACAGGGTATCAATTTCCGGAAAATTTGACGAATCTACGAAATAGTTATTTTCAAACTCGCGCAGGTCCGGCTGCTCTTGACGCGTTGTCGAATTGCCATATCGCCACTCCAGATGCAGTGGCAGTAATATTGAAAACCGATGCTCCCCTTTGAACTGAAGGCTCCCCAGATTCCGCTCCGTATAACTTACCACCCGCGATTCCAGCCAGCTATAGGGGTCGTTGTAATATTCATGCCCCACCAGGTAGCGGGCTTCCGACTCAGCGTTACGATTGTATATATAGTTAATACCAAGGATATGATTCGTCCCCAGCCGATATGAAGCGCTCGCCAGACCGCCCCAGAGAACTTCATCCACCCCGCGGGAATCGGTAAATTCGTAGTATGTTTCCAGCAGGCTATCATTGGCGGCGTACGATAATCTAATCTCACCGTTCTCATAATACTTCTGCTGGCGCGAATAAGCCAGGCTGCCTACTATTCCCAGGGAGTTGCCGAGCAGTTGAATATTGTCGCCAAAATTTATGGCGTAACTCTGATTGAGCGGCGCGGTCCTCTTTTTGGGGGAATAATCATTCCGAAACGACTGGCTCGCTTTCTTTATCGCTTCCGCTACGGTAGAATCCCTTATAATCGTGTTTCCTTTAGGAAGGTCATCAATGTTATCTGGATTCTGAAGGAATTCCGGCAACTGCCTCATCCCATCATCACTGGCCCTCCAGTCCGTTGAACTGGTTGAAGAGCCCAGCACGGTAGAGTTGGTCACGATGCTGTTATAAGATGTCCCGGTCGCAAAACTGATTGTCCTTTTCTCCGGGAAATCCTTTGTAATCAGGTTAATACTTCCGCCGGAGAAATTCCCCGGCATATCAGCCATGAAACTCTTGGTTACCACCACATTCTCGAGAAGGTCCGAGGGCACCAGGTCTAATGGCACCGCCTGCTTGTCCGGGTCCGGTGTCGGAAGAACCGTGCCGTTCATCTGCGTGTTGGAATAACGGTCTCCCAAACCACGAATGAAGACAAATTTTCCATCGGTCGAGGCGCCGGTAACCCGAATTAAAGCCTGTGCCGTATTGCCCCCTCCCGCGCGAGATATCGCCTGGGCGCCGATAGCGTCGCTCACTGTCACCGCCTTTTGACGATTCCGGAGCACCGCCGCATCCGAACTCTCTGCCATCTTCGCTGTAACCACTATTTTCTTGTTCAGGTCAACGGTCTGCTGCTCCAGCGAAAGGTCGAAATTCTGCAACCCCTTTTTGACCTCCAGGCTATCATATTTTTTTGTGATATATCCAACACTGCTGACTACCAGATTGTATACTCCCACCGGAACACTCTTGATGACAAATGTTCCGTCAACGTTGGTGGTGCTGCCCTTGGTCGTTCCTTCCAGCATCACCGTCACTCCCAGCAGTAACTCGCCGGTTTTGGCATCGACTACTTTACCGCTAAGTTGGCCGGTGTCGGCCGCTTTTGCGCTAATTGCAGGAACCAAACCGATTATCAGAAGCAGTACCAGCATCATCCCTGAGGCCGTCTCCGCTGTTCTGTTACGTTTGTCATTTGTTACTCGCACCTTTTCCTCCTGATCTGATCTGTCCAAAATTCTCTATCGCATTTCAATAGGATAAAATCCTTCCTTTGCATTGACGCCCCATTTAACCTTTTTGATGTTAGTCTCTCTTTAGTGAATTGTTCAGATTTCGTTAATTTTATCGCTGTCCCGGAACCGTCACTTAGAGGAAAACCGGTCTGTAGGACCGCAAATTCGCCTCAAAATCAATCTATCCGCGCATCTAACGCCAGAAAATCTCTGGCTAACTTCTGCCGATTGTTGTTTAATATCAGCGTATTAGGATTTCATTTAAATGGCGCGAGTATTTAGCCCGATGTTTCAGTCAATATCAACAGCTCTGATTCTTTTCCTGATGTTTCTCATTCTCTTCGTTCCTCTTCGGAGCGAAAGCCGATACGAGAGAATGGATGAATATCTCAACCTGGCAAATGAACTCTGGCGCTTCAATGGTACCGTGCTGGTGGCTGACCGGGGAGAAATCCTCCTTTGTCGCGGTTATGGCTTTTCCAACAAAGACTTCGGTCAGCCCAACACCCCCCAGACCCGCTTCTTTATCGGTTCTATTACCAAGCAGTTTACCGCGGCGGCCATTCTCGCTTTGCGCAACGATTCGCTTCTAAACTTAGATTCCCCCATTATCAAATACCTGCCTGATTATACCCCCGACCCCGGTCGCCGTATTACTATCCGCCACCTCCTAACGCATACCTCTGGTATCCCCAACTATACCGATGACCCAGAAATCGTTTTGATGCGAACGGAACCTTTGACTCCCGACGATATTATCAGCTTCTTTCGCAATCGTCCCCTCGAATTCGAGCCGGGGACGTCCTTTCAATATAGCAATTCCGGATATATTCTCTTGGGCAAAATTATCGAAACGGTCTCCGGGCAATCATATGAAGCCTTTCTCCACCGACGGATATTGAAACCGGCCGGAATGCTAAGCACCGGCTATGGCCGACGCGAATCAGGGATTCCCGACCGTGCCGACGGCTACACCATTGACCAGAGCGGCAATATTATCAATGCCCTTCCGATTGACTTCTCTGTCATGTTTTCAGCCGGCGCTCTTTACTCCACCGTCCTGGATATCTACCGCTGGGATAGTCTTCTCTATACCGATGCCATTCTGAATCGAGCGACTATCGCCGAGATATTTACCCCTTCGCAGCATAATTACGGGTACGGTTGGTATATCGATTCCCTCTTTGAGCGGCGTCTTGCCTTCCACGGCGGATTCCTTGACGGCTTTAATGCCGTTTTATATCGCTGGCTTGATGACTCCGTCTCGGTCATAGTCTTCAGCAACGAAGATGAAGCGCCGGTCGCCAAAATTGCCCGCGGGCTCTCGGCTATCAAGTTTGATGAGCCTTACGAAAGACCGCTTCGCAGAAGAGCAATTAAGGCCAACCCGAAGAAATTGAGAGAATATGCCGGGGTTTACAAATATGAGGATGAAACCTACCAGTTCATCAGTTTACACGAAGATACCCTCTATACTAACTTCCGAGGAATGCCCCGCCAGGTATTGCTCCCCCTTTCCCGAGACAATTTCTTTTACGCCTCCGACAACAACAAACTGCTATCATTCGGCAGAAACGACAAAGGTATTATCGACCATCTCCATATAACCGACGATATCTACTTTCTTACCGCTCTCAGAATTTTTGGACCGGATACCGCCGCTCTTATGCTCGACCGCACCCCTTTTTTGCTCGATGCTGCCTCTCTCGGGAAATTTGCCGGACTCTATAAATTCGACTCCGTCGCCGGTAATTTCGAAGATAGCCTGTTTCTGCAGGTAGAAAATAGAGAAGAGCACCTGGAAATCTCCATTGGCAACGGGGAAGCGGTCGCAGTCTATCCCAATTCATCAATCCGATTCTTTCATTACAGTGCCGACTTCCAAATTACTTTCCATCTCGATGAACAGGGTGCGCCTGTTGGATTTCTCCTCGAAATCGCCGGAAAAATACTGCACGGCACCAAAATCAATAAGTAACGTCAACCTTTCTTCTCGACATATTCCGGCTTGACCATCTTTCGCAGATTTGGATTTGCAACGGAGATGAATCTGACTGGATTCGATTTATAAACGGGTCTGGTCCAAAAAAAGACCGGCATTTCGCCGGCCAGACTGATGACAAAGGGCAGTTTTTCGGGACTGTCCTTTGTTTTTGTGTTAATC
>DYGG01000079.1 GCA_020724775.1 Ignavibacterium sp.
TGTTTCTGGATTCCCGCCTTCGCGGGAATGACGATAAAGAGAACCGGGTTCTCTTTACAACGGTAAAATTGCTGATGGTCAATCAGCGGAGTAGGTCAAAATCCCCCCGAGCCACTCGTCCAAAGCACGGCGCGAGTGGGGGTTTTGACATTCGGGAGGAGAAGCGCTGCCTCAACCCTTCACCGATTGCGTCAGAAGAATGTCAAGACCGCCCGACTAACAACGAAAAGACAAAGTGAGTCGGGGGTCTTGACCTACGTTACTTCAGCATCATAATTCTTTTGACTTCCGAGCGGCCGGCGCTGTGCAGTTTGCAGAAATATATGCCGCTGGCGACCGGCAACCCGTCATCATCCCGGCCATCCCACAAGACCGCATGCTCCCCGGCGCTTCGCCAGTCGCTGACCAGAGCGGCGACTTTCTGCCCCAGTATATTGTACACTATCAGCGATACCTCCGTCGCCGCCTCCAGAGTATAACTTATCTTGACGGCGCTGTTGGACGGATTGGGGAAGATGTTGAAGGAGTCATCAAAATCGGCCGAAGATACCGCGTCGCCGTTATCGGTCGATATCACCACCGCATTTGACATTGAAGAGGCGTTACTAACCTCGTCATACGCCTTCAAAACAAAACAGTAAGGTAGAGTTGAAGTCAGGTCTTCTACCGTGAAAGAGACCAACTCACCCGGTAACGGCGGCACGGGCGGATTAGGACAGGTATCGGCTCGTAACCATCTTATCTCCGAATAGATATAGAAATTGCCGGTCTTCACCACATAATGATGAGCCTGTCCTTCGGTCCCGTCATCGCCGGTTGCGGTCCAGGTTAATATTACCTGCCCCGGCAGAGGACCATTGGTCACCGCCAGGTCGGTTATCGGAGCCGGGGGGATAGTATCGCCCTGCGAGTCATCCACCGTAATCACCACTCTCTCGGAATCGAGGCTCAAGTTATCGGAGGCGTAAAATGTGACAGAGTAAAGTCCCGCCTGTTCATGATTGGGGGTCCAATCAAGGTTTCCGACACCGCCGCTGCTGGTAAAAAAGGCTCCGGGGGGAAGAGGAGCGAGGGAAAGAACCGGAATGGTACCGTCGGGGTCGATGGCGGAAACAGTAATGTCGAGGTTGGCTCCCTCGGTGACAAACAGAGGTCCTATCGGCGCCAGAACCGGCGGTCGGTTGACATCAGTGACCGTTATGACGACCCGCTCCGAATCGACTGCGGTTCCATCCGAGGCATAGAAAGTAACCGTGTAATTGCCGGCTTGATTGAAATTTGGAGTCCACCCAAAGGTACCGGCGCCATTGGAACTGGTAAACGATGCGCCGCCGGGAAGAGCCGAGGAACTGAGCGTTGGAGTAGTGCCGTCAGGGTCGGTTGCTGATAAATTAATTCTGATTTCTTCATTCTCGCGGACTGACTGGGAACCGATTGATGATAGAACCGGCGGGCGGTTGACGTTGTTGACCGTTATCACCACCAGTTCCGAATCGATATCGATACCGTCGGATACATAGAAGGTAATATTGTAGGCACCGGCCTGGCTGAAACTCGGTATCCAGCTGAATCTTCCGGTGTTATTCCCCTGGGGGACAAAAGATGCCCCGGCCGGCAATGGTACGGCGCCCAGCGTAAGGAGGGTGCCGTCGGCGTCAGTTGCCGTCACCAAAAAACTGAGACTCTGCCCTTCATTGACCGATTTCGAGCCAATATCGTTCAGAACGGGGGCGTTGTTCGGCGGCGCACCATCGAAAGTGATTTTAACCGCATCGGCAAAGTGATAGGTGGTTGAGCCGATAGTGGAGTCCATCGGATACATGACATAGCAGACATCCCCGTGCGATGCCGGGACAATCTGCGCCGTGGTTACTTTCCAACTGTGTCTCCCGCGGGAAATCTTTGTCGGGCTCGACCAGTTCCAGGTCTCTTTGTCGAAATACCTCATATAGATATCAAAGGAATCGACCGTCGGAAAACGGCTCTGATTATAAAACAGCACCAGACGGTCGGAGGCTTCTATGTAAGTCAGGGCGAGATAAGGGGGGTAGTCCTGGTCGCCGACCGAGGTTTGAAACGATTCCCCCTCGGTCCATTGGGAAGCGCCGCGGCTCTTGTACGCCCATATTACGGAATCGCCCTCCCGGAAATCTCTGGTGCCGACCAGGAATCGAATAGAATCCTGCATGATATTACCGGCGAAACCGCGGAACATAGAACGATTGAAAGCCCGCCCTTCGCTTTGCCAGCGACGGTTCCCTCTGTCCCAGGTGTACCAACCGATGGAATTGTCCGCCGAATCGATTATCGCCGCTATCGTATTATCGCAGTACAGAGTCCCGATACGGCAGCGACCGGTGCCCTCCCGTCTGACCAGATAGGCGCCATTGTCAAAACTGACCCCTTTATTTTCTGAAATCCAGTAGAGGACGGCATTATTGTCATTATATCCTCGGGAGACCGATATGACGGTATCGGAACCGGGAAGCCTTATTGCCGAGGCGACATATAATTCCGATTCCGGCAAACCCCAGTCATAGGTGAACAGGGTAGTGAGAGAATCATCTATCATGCTGAAGGCATAGAGACGATTATCGGAGGTCCGCCCCTGATAGATGGTATCGTTGTACACGGTAATGTGCGAATGGTCCAGGTCCGAAAGCGCTCCCATATTGTGTGCCACCCAGCGCACTGTGCTGTCGAGATTGTACGTGACGCGGAAGGCTTCCTTATTGGGAAATCCGCTCAAAAAGAATGCGACATGACCGCTGTCGGATAGTGGGGCGATTTGAAAACGCGGAATTGCCAGGGGGTCAAATATCTTGGTGGTGCTGCTGTCGATAGTATAATGCTGAATTGTTATGGCCTCTGCCGGGCTTGAAAAACCGGCGATGGCGCACAAAAAACAATAGAGAACCTTTTTGTATATCATGGTTCATCCTCCATCCCCTCTATAATAAGAACACGACGCAAGTAAAGGCATTATGACGCGAAAGCGGTAAGTACAAGGCTTCGCGCCTCATCAGGGTTAATAGATTATACGATTTTTCACGGAAAATGCAAGTGGTTTGACCGCGGATTTTTTCGGCAATCTTTGGACTGGAAAAACGAAAAGCGGCCTAACTCGGTCGGTCTTTCCGCCACGGCGGATTCTAAGACGAACAGATCGACCGGTCAAGATTGCGGCGGGTCTCGCTCCGAC
>DYGG01000045.1 GCA_020724775.1 Ignavibacterium sp.
ACACAAAAACAAAGGACAGTCCCGAAAAACTGCCCTTTGTCATCAGTCTGAGGCGTCCCTGCGGACGCCTTCAAATTCAACATGATTATCCCGTACTATTGCTTCTTGAAGCGGTAATAGATAACCATCACCATCCCAAGAAAAATCAATGTCGTGCCGAGCCAGAGAAGATTAATCGCCGGCTTGCGGGAGATATCGAGAATCACCCGGTCGGGAGCGGAATGCTCAATCAGTCCCGGAATCGAAAATGACACCGCCCCTTCCCCGGCAAAGACCTGCTCAATATGGACATCATAACTCTTGCTTCCGGTCAATTTGGCCGGCTCAGAAAGCATATTCGGTCCTCCCTGGGCGGCATTTGGATTAGAGACCAACCGCGGCAAGAGAGTATCGACTTTGTCGTTATGGGTCACTTCCAGAACAGCGCCGACCGAAATACCTTCGGAAGCGCCGTGCGAACCCATATCAAAATTGATAAACTTGAATTCGAAATCATCAACTTTAGCGCTCTCCCCTTTGGCCAGTTTCAGCCCTGGCAAGTGCGGCATCTCCTGAATATCCTGCGGCGAGATATATAAGTCATAAAATAACGATCTCTTGATAAACGGCTTTTTCATCATGCTTTCCATCCGCTGGATGTAAAAGAACTTGGGGCGGGCGTCAACCTGATTGCCGTTCTTTTCGAGGGTGAGCAGGATTTCGTTATCTTTCTGCATGATACTTCCGCCGGTGCCATGATAAGCGATAGCGTAATCGAATGCGGCACTTTGCTTGTTGCGGGGAATAACCACCTGCTCATTGACCGAGAAAGCCGAGGAAGCGAGGATGCCGACCAGCATCAAGCCGAAACCGAAATGGCAGAGATGTCCTCCGGCGAGGTCGGGGCGTTTGGGCAGATACTGGACGATAATATTCATATGGGCGCCGGCGGCGATAAGCGCCGCGGCGATAAAGAAAAGGTACTCCACCTGGCGAACACCGAGAAAGAGCGCGACAACAATACCGATCGCCGCCAGAATGAAACCACGGGTTACATGCTTCAGAATTGACTTCTCTCGCAAGTAAATCAGCATTATCGAAAGATAAATAAGCGCCGCAATGGCGATGGTTATGCTGATAAGTTCCAGAAGGAAAAGAACGCCGGAGACAATAAGAGCGATTATCACGGCGATCAGGGCGCGTGATTTCATATTATCCACTTTGAGACCGGGACCCATGAGAATCGGGCTGAAGGTCAGAAAGAGGCTGATGATAATCGCGAAGGGGAAGGCGAAGGCGTTGTAGGTAGAGACATCGGCCGCCGACGGGTTGGGAGTAAGATAACGGGTGATAAGCGGCAGCGACGACCAGAAGAGGACGACCACTCCCAGGATGATGAATAGCGCCATCCCGCTGAACATGATAAAATCGCGGGAGAAGATATTATAGTTAAGCGGCTTGCCGACTATGTCGGGAGTCCGGTTAAAAAAGAAAACCGTCAGACCGAGCAGGAAGTAGCCCAGCATGAAACCGACCAGAATTCCGTTCATGCCGAGGTCCACAAACGAGTGGACAGAAAAGTCAGCGAGCACTCCCGAGCGGGTAAGAAAGGTGCCGTAAATTATCAGCAGGAAAAGCATCATCGAGACCAGAAGATTGGCGCGGCGCAGAGCGCCGGTCCGCCGCTCGACAATCATCCCGTGAATAAGACCGACCGACGTGACCCAGGGGACAAATGATGTATTCTCCACCGGGTCCCACGCCCAGTAGCCGCCCCATCCGAGGGTCTTATACGCCCAGTAGCCGCCCAGGACATTGGCAAGTATAAGACCAAAGGAGGTCATGGCGACAAAAGGGAAAGTAACTTTGAGCCACTGGGAGAAATCTTTTTTCATCAGAGCCGCCAGCGCCAGGGCAAAGGGAACGCCGGCCATGGCAAAAGAGCAAAACATAATCGGCGGATGGATAACCATCCAGGGATCCTGCAGAAGCGGATTGAGCCCGGCCCCTTCGGCTTGCGCAAAGTCCAGAGTGCGGAACGGCGAGAGGGCAAAGACCATCACGGAAAAGAGAAAGAGATGCACCAGCGAGTGGAAGAACATCCCCCAGTTGGTATACTGTTTGGCGCGATAAAGTATGAAGAGCCCAAAAAGCGAACTCAGCACCGCCCAGAGAAGATAAGTTCCTTCCTGACCGCCCCAGAAAGAAGAGAGCAGATAGAAGAAAGGAAGGTCGCTGGAAGAGTATTCAAAAACATATTTGACGCTGAAATCGTGGGTGAAGAAAAGGTAGTACAGAATAGCGGCGGCAAAGACGACAAAGACAATCTGCAGGGAATAGGCTTTTCGCCCCAGTTCAAAAAGGTTTTTGCGTCCCAGAGCGGTGAGCAGAAACGAGACACCGCTGATTATCATCATGGCAAACGCCAAAAAAAGCGCCAGATTGCCGACATGCGGAATTGACATATATATCCTTTGTTAAGAACCGGTGGTCCCGGCCGACTCCATCGAGTCTTCTTCCATTCCCTGATATTTCGAAGGGCACTTCACCAGAAGTTTATCGGCTTCGAAACCATCAGCGCCCGGCTTGCCTTTGACCACGACCTGCGTGGCCTGTTCGAAATTGCCCGGAACGACCCCGTAGTACACCACTCGCATTTTCTCCGCGGCTTCGGGGTTGGAAGCCTCAGCGTCGAAAATAGAGAATTCTAATCTACGTTTATCGACATCATAACGGTAATCATTGAAGTCAATATTGCCCAGAACTTGAACTGGTTTATCCGACTGGCGCGCTTCGGCTATGGTAACATACTGCACCGTGGTCTTCAGAAACGCCGAGGCGCCCCAGACGACAAAAAGCAGTATGACGGCGACGCCGATGATATATTTAACTTTCATTTTTTCCCTCCAAACGGCGAACTTTACGGTCTATCGAAAGCAGATACAAGAATATCCCTAACCAGACGATAAGGGTTACCGCCATTACGACATAATTGGCATCCATCATTTATCCTCCAACAATCTTTTTTCATATATGTTCTGAAGTCTTATAGAAAGGTCATAAATCCATACGAAAAGAGCGGTAAAAACAGCCAGCGAGGTAAAAAAAATCAGGCTGACCGTCCCCCCCATTGTCAGTTTGCCGCTTTTATCCACAACCGAATCGGTCGGATGCTGCGAAAACGAGGGATAGATGCGCGGCAAAATAAATATCAGGAAAACCGCCGAAACGGCAAAAATTATCGAGAGAACCGCCGAAAGCGTTGCCCGCTGGTCAGGGTCAGGCAGAGCCGAGCGGAGAGCAAAATAAGCGCCATAGATTATAAGCAGAATAAATATAGAGACCTCGCGAATCTCCGACCAGTTCCAGAACTCCCCCCAGGTCATCTTGGCAAAGATGGAGCCGGTAACAGTCGCCAGTATGGCAAACATCAGTCCCAGACGGTTGGCAGTTACCGCTTTGATATCGAATGCCATATTCCTGGTCTGCAGAAAACGGATAGAAAAGAACATCGACATCAAAAACGCCAATGTCGCCACCCAGGACTGAGGGACATGGAAATAGAAAATCCGGTAAACATCGACCGGACCTAGAGTGTTGGCAGGGTTCATCGGCGAGGGGGTAACAAACGCCATCACCACCACAAAGGACATCGCCAGAAAAATCAGTAATTTCCAAATCATATTTTTTTCAACCTAACTACGTAGGTTATACCTTATAATAACAACAATAATGGTAAAATCCAATCTTTTTTGTATTCTTTTATTATTGTCGCCAGACAAAATCGAATAATAAATAGGATAATATTATCATTACAACATCATATGCAACAAGAAGTTGCATAGGCGCCGCAATATCCTTAAATACCCCTCCCAGAAAAGCCGACTTTGTGATTTCTATCACAGCTATCAGGAGCGGCATCAGTACCGGGAAGGAGAGGACAGTAAACAGGGCGCCTTTTATAGTTGCTTTGGAGACAATTGCCGCAATAATGGTCGTCGCTCCGGCTAAGCCAATGTTTCCTAGTAAGATAGCATACAAAAAGAAAAGCCAGTTGGCCGGCTCGGTCTTAAGAAGGATAATAAAGAGCGGCACAACGATTACAGTCAAAGCAAAGAGGAGCGCCAGGTTGAAAAGCAGTTTGCCGAAGAAGATGACGGTGCCGTCGGACGCAAGTTTCAGCGCCAGCGCGGTGCCGGATTCTTCTTCCTTGATAAAAACCTGCGCCAGTCCCGACATAGCGGCAAAAAAGAGGATGATCCAGAACAGCGCCGCCATCACCTCTTTGGTCGGCGAAAAGGCGCCGACCGCAAAGGAGATAACGGTCAGAGTCACCAGAGCGAACATCAGGATGGCATTGATGGCGTACCGTGTCCGAAACTCGGAGACGATATCTTTTTCGGTGACAGCCAGAACCTTACTGACCCAGTTGACATTGCCGCTCGGCAAGGGCGTACTCCTCCTTTTCGTTGGTAGCGATTATCAGAATGGAATTTTTTCGGCGCGATTCGATTATATCAGAAACAGCCTCTTTCCCGGACTCATCGAGATTAGCTGACGGCTCATCCAGCATCAGAATTTCCGCATTCTTGGCGAGGGCGACAGCATATTTGAGACGCTGCAGCATTCCGGAGGAATAAGCCGAGACGAAATCCTCCCCTCTTCCCTGCAATCCGACTTGCGCCAGAAGCGAATCGATTTCCTGATCGCTGATATTATCTCCATTGACTTTGGCGAAGAAGCGAAGGTTTTCTTTTCCGGTGAGTGAACCATACAATGAGAGATACGGGGAAACCAGCGCCAGCCGGCGGCGGTAGGCGTCGAACTCGAGCGGTTCACCGTCATCGGAGAAAACCACCTTTCCCTTAGTCGGGATATTGAGTCCGATAATCAGTCGCAGCAGGGTCGATTTGCCGGAGCCGTTCGGTCCGACAATGGCGATAGACTCTCCCGGCGTAAGCGAGAAATTGATACTCTCGAACACTTTTCGGGCGCCAAACCGTTTGGCGAGATTCAGGACGTCAAGTTTCAGCATTCCTGTTTCGGTCCCATTGTCATTGTTGCGGCAGGGGCGACCCTCGCGGTCGCCCGTTTGAAATACCGGTTTGCGGTATTTCGGGGGCAGGGGTAAACCCTGCCCTACATATCCCTGATGCCGGCACGCATCTTCAATTGAGTCGGTGTCAAAACCCAGGAGGGATTTTGACCTACTCGTACTGCGGCCCGTTTGAAATACCGCTTCGCGGTATTTCGGGGCAGGGGTAAACCCTGCCCTACGTATCCCTGATGCCGGCACGCATCTTCAATTGAGTCGGTGTCAAAACCCAGGAGGGATTTTGACCTACTCGTACTGCGGCCCGTTTGAAATACCGCTTTGCGGTATTTCGGGGGCAGGGGTAAACCCTGCCCCTACAGATATCCGAGGCCGTGCAAATGGACATCAAAAATCCACATTACTGTCCATGAACAATCAAAGTGAATAAAGGTTTCCGGCAGATTAAGTCAAGGGGAATGTGGGGGGGCTGAGCGATTGACAGAGAGCGTTTAATTTCTTCAATTTCTGTCGAAATAATATTCAGGCGTCATTGACAGAAACCCAAACTGTCTGGAGGCAATAATGCTTGGACAAAGCCGCTCCTTAAGGATAATCCGATACCTCTTCACTCTTTTTACAATACTGTCCGCCATTCCGCTGTTTTATTCCCCGGCCAGTTGCCTTCAGAAGAAAGAGCCGCATCAGGTCGATATGAACGCCCTGGTCGGCGAAACTCAAGTTCAGCCCCCCAACGAAGCCGACCGGCTGAACATCGTCTGGTGGATACCGTTGGAGTTCTGGAAAGGGGTATTCGCCAGCGACAGTTCCATCAGTGAAGCGGATAAAGAGGCGTATCTGGAGGCGATTCGCGACTATTCTGTCATATCCATCTGTCAAGCCGACATCGGCGCTTTCGGTACTTTCGACTTCTACCCCGAGGAAAAGGTGCGGCAGGGGATGAAAGTGTCATTGACTGACAGCACCGGCGCAGCGCAAGAGGTTACCGTCATTGCCGACCTTCCCTCGGAACTGGAAGTAATCCTGGGTGTTTTCAAGCCGATTTTGAAGGCGGCGATGGGGAATTTGGGGGCCAACATGCATTTTTTCGTTCTTCTTGACCGGTATCTGACAGTGGAACGGCTGATTGACCCCTATCGACCGGGACAGTTGCATGTGAGCCTGACGCAGTCGGAAGGGAGGGTGGTCAGTTGCGGTATCGAGTTCCCCCTCAATTCGCTCTTTGTTCCGAGAAAGTGCCCCAACGGCAAAGATGCGCATGTTTCCTGGAAATACTGCCCCTGGACCGGGAAGAAATTGGATGAATAGACCTTAAGGGATTTAGTCGTACTCGCCGTCCATAGAAGAATGCGGGGAACTTGACCAACTGCTTCAAAACGTCGAGCATTTCGTATATAGAATTCGCTTCAAGAAAAACCTCATCGCTGCAAAGAGAATTAGCATAACGCCGAAGACAAAGACAATCGTCGCACCTGGGGGAGTATCGAAAACAAATGAAAGAATCAGCCCCAGGACCGAGCCGGCCAGACCGAAGAGCCATCCCAGCCAGAGCCGTTTTCCGATACTTTCGGTCAACAGTGCGGCAAAGATCGACGGGACTACCAGAAAGATGAAAACCACCAAAACGCCGGTGATTTTGACCGAACTGGTAACGACGACTCCGAAACTGGCATAGAAAAGAAACTCCCAGAGAAGTTTTCTTGGGGGAGGATTAACGTCATGGAACGAAAGAGCCAAGAATGGCTGTCGCGCCAGGTAATGGAATATCCCCACGACGGCGTAGACGCCGGCGGTTTTAAGTACGACCGCCGGTGTTACGGTGAGAAGGCTTCCGATTAGAATATATTTTATATGCTCGGCTCCTTCGGGGGCATGACTTACAGCAAGGATTGATGCCGCCGAACTGACGGCATAAACAATCCCGATTATTGCCTCCTGGGGGACACGGGTTTCTGCGTTCCTCGTCAGAGTGAATATGGTTCCTCCCAATAGAGCAAAACCAAGAGATAGCAGATACGCCACTTCGCCATCCAGCGAGAATCCGAGGAGGAAAGCGAGGGTGGTGCCAAGCGCCGCCACCTGCGCCAGAGAAAGATCAACGAAGATTATGCCGCGCTTGATGACATGCAGACCGAAATAGACATGAATGCCGACCAGCACTACGCAGGCCAGAAAGGGCCAGAGCAGGAAATCAATATATTCAGTCATGGAAGCGCCTCAAGCAGGGCATCGATATTGCCGCTGAGCCATTCACTATAAGTTTCGCCCGCCCGTCTTCCACCGACGGAAGGATACAGGACGACCACCCGGGCGCCGGTTTCGGAGGCGATTTTCTCCGGCACTCGCTTGTCGAAGTACGGCTCCATTACTATCAACCGAATATTCTTCTCTTTAACCAGTTTCACCAGCGCCGCCATATGGGAAGGCGATGGAGGGACTCCGGGGTACGGCTCGATGAATCCGGCCGCGGTCAGGCCGACGAATTTATTGAAATAGGGCCAGGAATTGTGATAGTAGATGACTGCTTTTCCGGCAAGCACTGATAGTCGGGGCATGATACTGTCGATGGACTGTTTCAAAGCAGAAAGGAATTTTAGGCTGTTGGCGGAGTAATATTCAGCATTCCCTGGGTCGGAACCAGCCAACCCTACTTCTATGGCTTGGAATATTGCCGGGAGGTTGTCCGGTGAAAGCCAGTAATGGGGATTGCCATAACGGTGCAGGTCACCGTAGCGGGCATCGGCTTTGAACGATGGGACTTCCAGCGGCTTGATATATTTGGAGCAATCGACTATTCTCAGATCGCCATTTCGCGAGCCATCGATGATACGGTCCATCCAGGTATCGAGTTCGAGTCCGACTTTGAGAACGATATCGGCGTTCTTTACCGTGACCATATAACTGGGGCGAACCTCAATGAAGTGAATATCCGCTTTGGGGGAAGCAATTCGGGAGACCTCGATTTTATCGCCTCCGATTATTTCTGCAAAATAGGCGAGGTCGCTAGTGGAAGCGACAACTTTCAATTTCGCTGCAGCAACATTGATAGTGAGAAATAAAATTAGTAATGTATATGTTAGTTGTTTCATAATCCACCTCTCTAAAAATTGTGCGGTTGATGAGGACCAAGGGAGAAGACCAATTGCAAGGTCAGACTCCAGTAGCCATCACGGTCGGATGGTTTTGTCCAGTTGCCGACAAAACGCAAAAGCGAGGTCTCTTCAACCGGAGCGAAGCCGACAAAACCTGCAATCCGCCAGGTATCAGATTCGGAATCAAGCTTATTCTGCGCGTATTCAATGATGCCGCCGAGATTATATTTCTGGCGGAAGCGGTAGTCTATATAGCCGTATCCGCCGCAGGCATCAATGGTGTTCCGGTCTTCAATCTTACGGTGACTCAGCAGCCCTTCCGCTTCAACCGTCAGCGATCGGTTTCTGTCCGGTTTCCATTTGAATTTTATATCAACCCCTCCGAGGTACGCCCGAAGATTCTCGTGAGGGTCATAAATGCCGCTTACGAAAGAGCCGCCGAGAGCCAGTTCCGAGTACTTTGAGACCGGAATCGAGGCAGTCAATCTACCAAAGAATCCGGGGTTGGCTTTGTCCCCCGCTTCTTCTTCAAGCGCCGTGTCAGCCTCGTTCTCATGCTCATGTTCATGGACTTCAAAAAGGTCTCCTTTCAGAATGGCACCCATCAGTTCGGTATAGATTTTTCCGGTCGGAAGCAGGAATGAAATCCGGACAGCCATATCGCGGAGCCCTTCGTCGCCAAAGAACTCCGCATGCGGCAAAGGACGATATATGAATGAGTGCGCATGCGGATGCACCGGATTCAGGCGTCCGAATTCCAGCAGATATTTCCCGGCGCGAAGGTTCATCCCGAGCGGAAGTCCGCGCAGTATCGTCGCATATATTTCTTCAACTTCGGCATTTGCCCCCTCGTGCCAAGCGATGACGGCATCGGCACGAGCATAAGGATTGAGATATCCGGCGATGACCAACTCCATTTCAGGAGTTGAGAGATTGAATTCTTCGCTTTCGTCAAGACGAAGGGAGTCATTATGACTGAAGAGCCGGATGTCGCCGACCACGGACAGGTCAGGATTTAGAGATGTTTGCCCCCTTACGGCGCCATTAATCACAGAAATTAATATGAAAATAAACAAGAGTGTTCTTGCCATAAAATCCTTTCAAGCGGCTTAATGCCGCATGGTTCAGAATGGAATTGATGTTCTGATTGGAAAAAGGACTCATGGCAGCAAGGGCGGGGCTCGACGATGGGCGCAACGGCTATAAATACGATTTTGGTGCGGTAAACAATCGACTATTTGGTAAGGGCGGGAAGATAATGAATGTTCCGAGAGAAAAACTACAACCGATGAAAAGAAGACTATAGAGTAAGTAAAAACACAGATAGGGCAGTGATCATTGTCGCCGCTATGTTCATGGTGGTGCAGTCCGATTAGAAAAAAGGAAACCCCGAGCAACAATACCACCGTGAGATGAATAGCAGTTTTCTTAGTAAAGGCTGTCATCACCATGCCGTTAGAAGATATTTATATACTACGAACGAAGTCAGGGACTTTATTGTTCCCGGTCACTGAATTTATACTCTCGTTTCAGTATCCCGAACATGAACTCATCATACCACCGGTTGTTGCGGAAAGTCTGGCGGCGCAGACATCCTTCCAGTTTGAATCCGCATTTCTTTAGCAGTATTGCCGATGCAATATTCGGATGCCAGACCCGGGCAACTACTTTTTGAAGTTTCATTTCCTTAAAGGCGTAACGGACCACCAGCCGAACCGCTTCGGAGGTTATCCCTTTTCCCCAGTGCTCTTTGCCCAGCCAGTATCCGATTTCGACCCGCTTGTTAACTCTGTCAATCCGATGCATCCCTATCAGCCCCAGCAATTGGTCGGAGCCTTTATCGACCATTCCAAATACCTCGGAGGTTCCTTTCCTCCTCCAGCGGCGAAGCGATTTCAGGAATGCGTATGAGTCTTCCAGCCGGTACGGATAAGGGACATAAGTGAAACGGCTGATTTCCCGATGTCGGGCGTACCGGTAAATCTGCTCGGCGTCAGAGCGCCGTACCGGTCGAAGATATATTCTCTTCCCTTCCAGTTTCAACATAGTCTCTCCCTCACTTTATGATTCGCAGGAGTACTTCCTGGTAGAATTTTATGAAACCATATATACAGACAATTGCCGTCCCGGCGGAGCGAAGGAATCTGTAAAACGGCCGGTCTTTGAAAACCGGAGGCTCTTCCCCTCTGGAAACTCTCAGGAAAAGTCGTCCGTAATTAATAGAAGAGGCGACCAGCAGGAGTGATGTAGTAATCAGGAAAAGTCTTTCTCCTGAAGGGAAAATGACGACATAGCAGAAGATCAGAAGCGCCAGCGAGGCGAAATAATATTTGCCGGTCAGGTTGGAGGGGAGTGTCGGCCGTTTCTTTCCCAGCAAAAGCGACCCGGCGAAAATAATCAGCAGGTCTCGCGCGATAACGGCGGCCGCCATCCAGAGCGGGAACTCGCGGTATCGGAGGAGAGCGACTATCAGGGCGGCGGCGAAGAGTTTATCGGCTATCGGGTCGAGGAGGATACCGAGTTGGCTTATTTGACCGCGCCGGCGCGCGAAGAAGCCGTCAAAATAATCGGAGAACCCGGCCACGGCCATAAGGATAATGCAGATGATGATATCCTGCTCGGTTTTTCCGGCGACAAAGTAGATGATAATTGGCGCCAGAAGCACCCGCGACAGAGATAGAAGGTTGGGTAAAAGAAAGATTTCTTTCAAGTCGATTCCGTACTTGGTTTCGGTATTGACAACCATTGTTTTTTTCTGACCCGCCGTACCGGCGGGCTGATTTCTATCACGTACACCCGGCCCCGTTGCCGTAACCGCAGATGGGGCATCGGATAATACTCCCCGGCTCTCTCACCAGTTTAGCGAAGCGGCAATTAGGACATAATTGCCCTTCCTTTATATAGACGATAGACGAGTTTTCCTCAGGCAGAAGGCAACTGCCCGAAGCCTCGATTCCCGCATTTTTTTCTTCCATAAGATATTCAAAGATAATAGATTCAAACGGCAAATGGCAATTGTCAAACAGTTGTATCGGGAAGGAATTCTGAATAGGTTTGTATAATGATAAAGAAAGGAGTCGGTGTGAAAACAAAGTCTCTAAATTCGGTTTTTGCGGTGACTATGATGCTTCTCTGCGGAACGGCTCTGGCAGATGAAGTTGCCGTCACCATTTACAACAGCAACCTCGGGGTGGTGCGGGAAAGACGGGAACTGGAATTCCAAAAGGGTCAAGGGATGCTTTCCTTCATTGATGTCCCGTCGATGATTGATGCTACCTCGGTGGGTTTCGAGTTATCGGATAAAGCCAAATCGGCCGCGATTCTGGAGCAAAACTACGCCTATGACCTGGTCTCCCCGGAAAAAATTTACGCCAAGTATATTGACAAGGAAGTTGACCTTATCGACAAGGACGGCAAGATATTCAGCGGGACACTCCTTTCCTTTTCCGGCGGCGCGGTGGTCTTGAAGGAAAAGTCGGGCAAGATTCAGATTGTCCGGATGGACCAGATTACCAATACCAATTTCCCGGAACTTCCGGAAGGGTTGATAACCCGTCCCACCCTTTTCTGGCTGTATGAGTCCAATTTCAGCGGCAAAGCGCTTTGCGATGTCAGTTATCAGACTGGCGGGATGAACTGGATGGCGGAGTATGTGGCGATACTGTCCGAGGATGAAAAGACGCTTGACGTGAGCGGATGGTCGTCAATAACCAACAACTCCGGGGCGACTTTCAAGGATGCCACTTTGAAGTTGATTGCGGGCGATATCAGCCGGGTGGCGCAGCCACGATTCCGAGAGATGTATGAAGCGGATGTTCAAATGATGGCAAAGGCAAGCGTTGCCGGATTTGAAGAAAAAGAGTTTTTTGAGTACCATCTTTACACCCTGCCCCGCAAGGCAACCCTGGCGAACAATGAAATCAAACAGATTTCGCTTTTTGAGCCGGCCAGGACAGCGGTGACGAAGGAATTCCACTATGAGCCGGAATTGAATGCCCAGAAAGTTCGGGTGGAATTGCGCTTTGTTAACTCGAAACAGGACGGATTAGGTATTCCGCTTCCGGCCGGTCGCGTGCGCGCATTCAAAGCCGATACGGACGGCTCAATGGTGCTCTTGGGAGAAGACCGGATAAAACATACCCCTAAGGATGAAAAAGTAAATCTCAAAATAGGTTTCGCCTTTGATGTTTCCGCCACGGAGAAAGTCACTAATTACGAGCGGATTTCCGACCGGGTGGAGGAGCGCAGTTACGAAATAAGCCTTCGCAATCACAAGAAAGAAGATATTACCATCAGCGTGAAAAAGAAACTCTGGGGAGAATGGAAGATACTCAACAGCAATTTTGAATTT
Source organism: Ignavibacterium sp. (assembly GCA_020724775.1). Taxonomy (GTDB): domain Bacteria; phylum Zixibacteria; class MSB-5A5; order GN15; family PGXB01; genus DYGG01. The sequence continues at coordinate 12,476 of DYGG01000045.1, forward strand.
GAAAAGGAGGACGCCAACACTATTATTTTCAAGATACCGGTGAAATCCAATGAAACGGTTCTACTTAATTTCACCGCGAGGACATCGTGAGCGGATGGCTCAATTTGGGTTGACACTCTTGGAATAAGATATTAGATTGATGGACTGTTATGACAAATAAAACAGAACCCTGCATGGGAGGAGCCAATGCGGAATTATAAACACATTGTTGTCACCTTAATCATATTAGCATTAGCCCTGCCGGCGATAGGATATGCCCAGAATCGTCCCAAGTTGCCGCAGTCGGCTTACCTCAAGTCAGCCAAAATCGCCATGCTGGACAAGAATCCCCGATACGAGGAGGCGCTTCAGTTCATCAACGAGATGATAGGGCATTACGGCCCGGTTCCGGAAGGGTATTTCCTGAAGGGCAATATCTATTCCGAATATGCCGGCAAGGAGAATGATTTCAATCGAAAGATTGAGTATTTCTCTCTTGCCGCAGCCAACTACGACTCGATGTTTGCCGCCTGCAAGAACGACGACGTAAAGAAGAATCTCAAGAATGACTGCAAGAAGTTCAGCAATGTGATAGACTCCATCAAAGTTTACTACTGGGCGGAGAATTATAACGACGGCGTCAAAGCCCTTGGCCGGATTGACGAGGAGATACTCCCCCGGATAAAAGAAGCGGCCGACTCAACCGAGAAAAAGGCGGCGTCAGCCGAAATGAAAGCGGTGGCGGACAGCGCCAAGGCGTATTTCCGTTTGGCTATCGCCGTCGATCCCGCCAAGTACCGTCCTTTCGAAGGGGTGGCGCTCACTCATGACCGTCTCAAGGAGTTCGATTCGTCGGTGGTCTGGTATCGCAAGGCGACCGACCTTGAGCCGGATTCGCTCTATCTGATTCAGAATACGGCATATGGATATATACAGTTGAACGACTGGGCAAATGCGGTGGATTATTTCAAGAAGTTGTCGGCTAAAGTGCCCGATGACGCCGGCACGCTCTTGAACATCGCTATCTGTTTTAACAATATGCGGATGTTTGACAGCGCTTATATCTATGACACACGGGCCATCAAGGCTGATTCCGCCATGAGCGCCGCCTATATCGATGTCGGGCGTTATTTCCTGATTAAGTCGCAGGCTTATTCCGATTCCATCAAGCAGGCGACTCAGGAGAATAAGACCGCCGCTGCGAACAACTTCATGAGCATTCGTGACAACCTGCTCGATTCCTCCGCTTATTATCTCGGGCAGGGAATAAAATATGAACCTGAAAATGTTGAGGCGATTGAACAGTACGGTGTGGTGACGCTGGTCAACGGCCAGTATGAAGATGCCGCCGGGGCGTTCAAGAGACTGACGGAACTGGAGCCGTTCAAGAAAGACCACTGGATTAACCTGGGCGATATTTATATTCAGACTCAGAAGTTCGAACAGGCTATTGCGCCGCTGGAAAAGGCGTCCGAACTGGATCCTGGCGACGTGAAGGTCTGGGAAGTTCTGCGCGACCTGTACAGCAACACCAACAACACCGCCAAAGCCGACAAAGCCCAGACGAAGATTGACGAACTGAACAAGTTGTAAGAAAGATATATCTGAAGCCAAGGCAGGTCCTTATCGACCTGCCTTTTTTTCTATGGAAGAAGAGTTGATAAATCTCGCCATTCCGGCGGGACCGCGACAATTCTATACTTACCGGATTGATACGGCGAAACTGGGGCGCCCTGCGCCGGGGCAACGATGCCTGGTGCCGTTCGGACGGCGAAAAGTATGGGGCTACTTTATAGAGCGGGCTAAGGTGATTCCGGCCGTCGAAATCAAAGCGGTGCTGGCTCTGCCGGAGCCGGATTCGCTTTTTTCGGAAGAACTCTTTCGATTTCTGCAATGGATGGCTGAGTATTACTTCTGTGGCATAGCCGAGGTGTTGACGGCGGCGCTTCCGCCGGAACTGCGCAAACTGCGGAAACCGGTTTATAGACTCGCTCCGACTTTCCCGGAGGAGGCGGAAAGACTGGGGCTCTCTTCAAGACTGATTAAGAATTACCGGGGAAAAGAATTTCTGGCGTCACGAACCTTGACGTCTCTGGAGAAAAAAATCCCCGGTATGATTGGCGCTCTGGTCGCCTCGGGCGGTCTAATACCCAGTTACCTTGCTCCCCGAAGCGACTTTTCGCTTGACCTGCTTCTGAGCGATTTCAAATATTTTCAGGAGCGTCCCGAAACCCGCGGTCTGACACCAAATGATGAGCAGAAGTTGGCGATGGCGGCGATATTGGCAGGCCGGGGGAAATTCAACCCGTACCTGTTGCATGGCATTACCGGAAGCGGCAAGACTCTGGTCTACTGCCGGGTGGTCGAGGAAGTTCTCAAGCAGGGGCAGACGGCGCTGGTAATGGTACCGGAGATTGCTCTGGCCGGGACTCTTTTGTCCTATTTCCGGAATTTTTTCGGCGATAAAATCGCCCTGATGCATTCCGCCCTCAGAAGAAAGGAACGTCTCGCTATCTGGCAGAGTATTCGCGACGGACAATATCCGATTGTAATTGGTCCCCGTTCGGCGATTTTTGCGCCGTTAAAAAATCTGGGGATAATCATTGTTGACGAAGAGCATGATGAGTCTTACAAGCAGGATGACCCCTCACCCCGCTTTCAGGGGCGGGATGCGGCGGTGATGCGCGCCAAAATGGCGAATATCCCGATTGTCCTCGGTTCTGCCACCCCCTCTTTCGAATCGTTTCAAAACGCCCGTGATGGCCGCTATCAACTTCTCCAGTTAACCCGCCGCCCGGAACAGATAGAACTTCCGGTGGTGCGCTTGATTGACCTTAAAGAAAAGCGCGTTTCCGCGGAGAATCTCTTCTTCACCGCGACCCTTCGCGACAAAGTGAATGAATCGCTGGAAAAAAACCAGCAGGTGATACTTTACCTCAACCGTCGCGGGTTCTCCCCCCGGATCAAATGCACCGACTGCGGACACACTCCCTTGTGCCCCCACTGCGAACTGCATCTTACCTACCATCGGGTGGGGAATAAACTGATGTGCCATTTCTGCGGATATCTCGACCCCGGATATGACCGCTGCGCCATCTGCCAGGGAGAGAAATTTATCTATATCGGCACCGGCACGCAAAAGGTCGAAGACAAAATCGGCGAGATATTTCCGTCGGCGAAGATGATTCGTCTCGATTCCGACAGCGCTTCCGGCCGCGACCGGGCGCATATCATTCTGAGCGATTTCGCATCCGGCAGATATAATCTTCTCCTCGGCACCCAGATGGTAACCAAGGGAATAGATTTCCCCAACGTTTCCCTGGTCGGCGTTCTGATGGCGGATATCGGAATGGAGATGCCCGATTTCCGCGCGCCGGAAAAACTTTTCGCCAAACTGATTCAGGTAGCGGGTCGCTCCGGCCGGGGTATTATCCCCGGAGAAGTGATAATCCAGACTTATAATCCGGAAACTCCCCTTATTGATGATGCCGCCCGCCAGGATTACGAAACCTTTTTCGAAAGGGAAATCCGCTCCCGCAAGCAACTTCGTTATCCACCGTTTTCTCATCTCATTAATTTTAGATTCGCCTGCAAAAAAGAGGAAGAAGTGGTCAAGTTCTCGCGGGAGTTTCGCGACCGGCTGAAAATTTCCCTCGACCGCTCGGAGATTCGCTCCGAAATTCTCGGTCCGGCCCCCTGCCCGCTTTATAGATTGCGGGGGCTGTACCGTCGGCATCTATTCGTCAAAACGGGTAAAGTGGTGCAATTTGTGAAATTTCTGGATAAATGGGAGCAGACCGAGAAAAACTTCGGTTTGCCGTCGCGGGTGAAATTGACAGTCGATGTGGACCCGTATGATATGATGTAACCGCCCGGAGTCTGTCAGAAGAAGACGGAAACGCCCAGTCGGTTAAAATAAGTCGAGGGGAAATCACCGCCGCCGTAAATGTATTCGGCGTTGGAGCCAACAATGAAAGGGGCATCAATTGAAACGGCAAGTTCCAGCGCCACGCTGCCGGTCAGGAAGAACCCGATACCACCTCCGATATCAAGCACAATGCCTCCTCGACTGTCGCGGTTTGTACTCTGGTATTCTTCATCATCAATCAGATAATGGGTACTCACTTGGAGTTTTTCCACGGCGATACCGGCGCCGGTTTGAATATAAAGATAGCCCGTCCGAGAGCGATACTGGGGCGGCGATGTGTAAATCTGAAGGCTCAGCAGGTATCGATAGAGAGAATGCTCCTTTTCGGCATTCAGTAATCGGTACCCTGGCGGAGGAGGAGCGCCGCCGATGCCGATCTGAGAAGTAATTGTCGACGGAGTTCCCAGGAAAGCCCCTTTCAAGGCAAGGGAATTTGACAGACGCAGCAATATCTCAAAATCGAAGCCGAACCTGCCGTCATGGTTATCGCCATTTATCTGAAACCCCAGTATGCCGCCGGTATTCACCGCCAGAAGCCATTCGGCGGGGGCATCGACAGTCTCATTCCGCTCCGGCTCACGAATCGGTTCGAAAACCGGTTTAGGGTCGGGCGGAAGTTTGTCCCAGTCGTCGTCATCAGTCAGGTATGTCAGACCGGATGAAGGATTTACTGTCTGCGCAACTGATGTCCCCACACCGACAGACAGTAAAACTACCATGAGCATGAATATTTTCGCGCAACTTCTCGTCCCAATTAGACTATACATACAGACTTCCCTTTATTAGTATAGTCGGGTATTTTGAAGAATTGTCAAACAGAATTTTGCCGGCGAGAAAGAGATAGCCGGAAGATTCGGGACTCCGGCTATTGGGACTGTTGATAAATCTCCAACACGAAATTGCGCTCTCCGCGCAAACTGCGAAAGTCGAAGCAATCTCAACGGTTGTAACAGGATGAGATTGCTTCGTCGCGCTATCCGTTCCCCGTTAAAACGGGGGAAGCCGGGCGGCTCCTCGCAATGACGTTTCTTACTATCGCAGCACCGGCTATTGATGGCGTATTTCGAAGTATAATCAGTATTTCACAGAACAGCCGTAAGAAACAGTGCTCTTGGTGGAGATTTCCTTGCCTGCCATCGCCGCTTGCAGTGCGGCGACTATATAGTTAGTAGCCCCTTTGACATCATCCAGTTTGGTGCTAGGTTTGTCATCAATGGCACCGGCGTATACAAGTGAGCCCTCAGGGTTGATTACATACATATGGGGAGTGGTTTTGGCGCCGTACATCCGCCCGACGTTGCCGTCGCCGTCAATTAAGTAGGCGTTGGCGCTGAAGCCTTCCGATTTGAGCCGCTCGGTCAGTTCTTTTCCTTCAAAATACCCCTGCTTTCCGGAAGCGGAGGAGCAGATACCGAGCCAGACAACTCCCTTTTCCATCATCTCTTTCTGCAGACGGGGCATATTGCCGGAGTTGTAATGTTTACGAACAAAAGGGCAATCGAAATTAATCCATTCCAGCACCACATATTTTCCTTTGTATAAAGAGAGCGAATGGCTCTTGCCGGCGGCATCAGAAAGCGTAAAGTCAGGAGCGGTCTGTCCGACTGTTGCCACCGTAACGGCGGCTGTCTCCGGCGCTTTCTGCTCGGCGAACACCGCTATGGCAAATAGGCTGAGCGCGAGGAGAGTCGAGATTGAAAATTGTCTGCGAGTCATAGAGGTCATTACTCCTTTCAAAGAATTTATATCATTACTACTTTAGATTATCGATTTCTTTTTAACTTGAGCCAGGGCATCGAGAACCACCTGCGGTGTCAATATCTCCGGCAAAAATTGGGGGGCGCTGTCCTTTCCGGTATATAGAACATATAACGGCACGCTATTGCGCCCGTACTGCGCCAAGGCGCTGGTGATGTTATCATCCCGTTTAGTCCAGTCGGCTCGCATAAGGGCAAGATTTAACTCGGCCAATCTCTTTTCGACTCCATCATTTTCGAGCGCCACCCGTTTATTGACCTGGCAACTGAGACACCAGGCGGCGGTGAAGTCGATGAGAATCGGACGGTTTTCGCTTCGCAATTCCGCCAGACGTTCGGCGGAATAATTCTCCCAGACCGGACCGCTTGGTTCTGCCGCCGTACGGGTCAATGCGGTTGCGCCGAACTTATCAATGGCGTAGAGCCCGATGCTCACGCCGAAAGTAATGAGTAAAACGAAGGCTGTGGCGGCCGTGAAGGTCCTTGTCCTGGCCAGTGGTATGCTTCCCCACTGGCCTTTAATCCAGGCCGCCAAAGCAAGTATCAAAAGCGCCAAAAGTAGAATGACGACCGCATTTCCGCCAGCCTGTATATTCAAAACCCAAGCCAGCCAGACCACTGTCCCCAGTAGTAAAAATCCCATCACTTGCTTGAGGGTGACCATCCAGCGACCCGGCTTGGGAAGGAATCGCAACAGTTGTGGAAAGGCCGAAAGAACTATATAAGGTAACGCCATACCGGCTCCAAGGAAGGCAAATATCAAGAGCGCCGCCACTGGCGGTTGCGATAAAGAATATCCCAACGCCGAACCCATAAAAGGCGCCGTGCAGGGGGTTGCCACAACAGTGGCGGTAACGCCGTTCAAGAATGACTGAAAGGCGGCGTGATGAGACACTCCCGCTTTTCTTCCCAGGGAGACCGCACCGATTTCGAAAAGACCCATCAAATTCAGGGCGAAGAGAAAGAGAAAGGAAGAGAGCACAAAGACAAAAGCGGGCGACTGCAATTGAAAACCCCACCCAAGCGAATTTCCTCCCGCCTGCAATATTAAAATCATCCCGGCAAGGACCAGGAATGAGGCAATAACTCCGGCGGCAAAGATTGTTCCGTGCCATAATGACTTTCGACGTCCCTGTTCTGCCTGCCCGACAATGCCGAGCACTTTAAGCGACAGAACCGGCAGGACACAGGGCATCAAGTTAAGAATCATGCCGCCAAGAAAAGCGAACAGAAGCGCCATCCAGAGGCCGGAGATTTCGTTTTTTGCGCCGGCGATAACTTCGGTCGGCTCTATCGGAAGGTCAATTTCCAGGGCTTTTTCCGAATCGTGTCCGCGCCAGCCCGGTTCGGCCACCAGAATGCCTTTTAATCGCTCCGGCGATGAGTGCACATTCATATCGCGGGGGATTCGGAGTGTCTGCCGCTCGCCGGCGGATTGAAATATCTGACGGGCAGAATTGTCAATAATGCCCCGTTCCTCAGGGAAAAACAGGACTGACTGCAGTTTTCCCTCCACCCAGTTCGGTTTAACTATAGAAAGAAGCAGTTCGTCTTCGGTCGTTGATGCCTGAATCTCCCAATCTTCATTCTCAATCGGGAGTTTTTCCCGCGCGGAGGCAAAGAGCGCGTGGTTGGCGGATTTGTTTGCGGTAAGGTTACTACTGCCTGACGGCAATTCCAGTTTGACTTCTGTCTCCCCCGGTATGCAGATTTCTGTGCAAACCAGCCAGTCGATGGTGGCTCGGAGTTCGACGTTGCGCGATTCGGGCAAATTTGAGGGAGGAGTGATTTCGACCAGCAGAGTCAGTTCTCTGTCATATCCGAAATCGGTCAGCGGCGGGAGGTCTATTCGATGAGGATAGGGCCATTGAATTTCCCCGGCAGAGAAGCCGTCGGGAAGTTGCCATTCGATTGACGGGGGCGCGCCGGCATCGCCCGGATTTTTCCAGTACAGATGCCAGCCGTCATCGATTTTGAAATGAATGGCGCTCCCGAAAGGCTTTCCGGCGGTAATTTGTTCGGTTTCTGACAGAAAGGCAACTTCGACATGCCCCACCCGGACCGGATTGGCGGCAGCCATAGAAGAAAGGATTGCAAGGAGTATTGATATATATACAAAGAGGGGTCGTCGCATTACGCATCCTATAAAAAATATTATAGACCATATTAGTCTATAAAGGAATTATAATTAATACAACGGGGAGGGGGGATTAGTTCCCGGGTGTTTACAGAGGACTGACAGCGGGAATGACAAGCGGGCGGCATGGGGGCTTCGGAAAATATCCTATAAAAAACGCCCGAAACCCTTGCGGGCGCACGGGCGTGGGGGCTCCTTAGAGCCGAACCTTCGAGACGATTGTCTCTTACTGGAAGTTGACAGACAACCGCCGATTGAGTACATTCACTAATAGATTAGCGAGTCCTTAATGATTTGTCAAGGGGAAATCTATGTCAAAACATGAGCACAATCAAGTTGTTCTTGGGCTGGATATTGGCCCTAATTCAATAGGCTGGGCCTTGGTTGAAAAATCAGATGGGGCACCAGATATGCTCAAGGTTTGCGGCGTCCGAGTTTTTGAGGCCGGCCTGGCCGAATTGGAGATGGACGGCAAGGGGAAATCACGGAATGCTGAAAGACGTGATGCTCGGGGGCGTAGACGTCTCTTGGAACGGCGGGGCCGCCGATTGACAAAAGTGGCGAATCGGCTTATGCGAATAAAATTGTTGCCGGACTTCAGATATAATGACCCAATTGAACGGCATCAAGCCTTCAAGGAGCTGGACGACAAATACGGCTCCCCCTATTCTTTGCGTGCAAAGGCGTTGGATATTGCACTGGAACGGCATGCTCTTGGTCGCGCATTTTACCACCTTGCTCAGAGGCGCGGTTTTAAGAGCAATCGCAAATCAACTCCGAAGGAAAGCGAGAAGATTGGTGAAGTCAAGAAGAGTATAGTCGAATTGCAGGCCAAAATCGCGGCCGTAGCTGCCCGATCCTTAGGCGAATATTTTGCCATGATTGAACCGATGAAAGAAAGAATCCGCCAGCGATATATCGGTCGCGATATGGTCGAAGCGGAATTCAAGATGATTTGGGAACAGCAGGCGAAATTCTATCCTGAAATTTTGACGGGACCTAACCAAAAGAAAATCCACAAAGCAATTTTCCATCAAAGACCATTAAAAGTTCAAAGCAAATTCGTCGGGAAATGTGAATTGGAGCCTAAGAAAAAGCGCGCTCCCTGGGCATTAATGGAGGCACAGAAATTCCGCTATCTCCAGAAAGTCAATGATTTGATGATTGAAAATGATTCCGGCAGTAGGAAATTGACCGAAGAAGAGAGGAACAAATTAGTAGAGAAACTGGAAGTGGAAGGTGACCAGGAATTCCCCAAGATACGAAAACTTCTGGGGCTTTCCGGACGCGCCTCCAAATTTAATCTGGAGCGGGGCGGCGAGAAAAAAATACCGGGCAATCGCACCACCTCACGACTGGTGCCGATATTCGGGCTCGATAGATGGAAGGCAATGGAGGAATCGCAGAAGAATGCCGTCGTCCAAGACTGGCGGGCAACGGTAAAAGAAGAAATTCTGGCAAACCATGGGGCATTTAAATGGGGATTAGATGAAGAAAAGGCCAAGAAATTTAGCAACGTCAGCCTCGAATCCGGCTATTGCAGTTTCTCCGTGAAAGCAATCAAAAAACTTCTCCCCCACTTAGAAACAGGCATGCGGCTTCAAGAAACAATCAAAGAGGAGTATTCGGAGAGATGGGCGAGAAAGGGCGAACCCCAACCATCATTGCCGCCGGTTGACAAATCCGGGCTTTCCACTTTGACCAATCCAATTGTTCATCGCTCTCTGAGTGAGTTGCGCCGGGTGGTTAACAATATCATTTCAGAATATGGCAAACCGGATGTCGTGAAAATAGAATTGGCCCGTGATCTGAAACAAAACGCCAAGGACCGCGCCGAAACTGCCTTCAAAATGCGGGAAAATCAAAAAGCCCGAGAAAAAGCCGCTGCCGAAATCATAAAAGAATGCGGAATTTCCGAACCATCCCAGCGTGATATCCTGAAGTATTTGTTGGCGGAAGAATGTGAATGGACCTGCCCTTATACGGGTAGGAAAATCACCATGTCTAATCTAATAAGTTCCAATCCGCAATTCGATATTGAGCATATTATTCCTTTCGATCGCTGTTTAGATGACTCTTACATGAACAAGACGCTTTGTGAGGTAAATGAAAACCGCATAAAAGGAAAGCGGACTCCCTATGAGGCTTATCACGGCACCACGAAGTGGGATGAGATTATTCAGCGGGTAAAGAGTTTCAAGGGGAATGCCCGCAACGCTAAATTGCGTCGATTCCTGATGAATCCGCAGGAAGTCAGCAGACTACTTGATGATTTCACAGCACGTCAACTCAACGATACCCGCTGGGCAGCCCGATGGGCAAAGCAATATCTTGGACTGCTGTATGGGGGCTTAGAATCCAATGGCGTGGATTCCACTGGAAAATTGCGGGTGCAAGTGACCAGCGGACAGACTACGGCCTTCCTACGAAACGAATGGAATCTGAACTCTATACTTGGCGATGGACCTGGAAAATCCCGGGACGACCACCGTCACCACTTAGTTGATGCCGTCGTGGTCGCCTTGACCGATCAGGGCATTGTCAAGGCTCTGAGCGGGGCCGCCAGCCGCGCGGGCGTGGTCGGGCGAAGACTATTCGACAGACTGCCCCTACCCTGGGAAGGCTTCTGCGAGCAAGTAAAAGAGGCCGTTAATAGGACGGTCGTATCACACCGGGTCTCGCACCGAGTAAGAGGGGCGCTGCATAAGGAGACATTCTATGGTAAACCGAGAAAAGATGACAAGGACAGACCGTACGTACATATTAGAGTGCCACTCGAGGAATTGACAGATTCAGATTTGGATAAAATTGTTGACCCTCGAATCAAAACGATTATAAAGCAGCGAGTGACAGAATTGGGCGGTGACCCCAAGAAAGCGTTCAAATCAAAGGATTCACACCCTACAATCATCGACGGAATCGGAAAAGAAATCCCCATCCATCGAGTCAGAATCCGTGTAAACATAAGTCCTATGGAAGTTGCATCCGACTATCGCTCGCGGTACGCGATTTCAGATAGCATCCATCATATGGAACTAATCGAATGCCAAAGGGTAAGAAAAGGATTGACGGAGAAATATTGGGAAGGGCACGTGGTTACCTTGTATGAGGCTTACCGCCGGCTTCGTGCAAACGAACCTATTATCAAAAGAGATTTTGGTGAAGATTGCCGGTATTTATGCTCAATTTCTCCTGGCGATACAATTGAAATTGATAACGGGAGGGGAGGTCGCAAACTGGTAATTCTCCGAACCGTGCCGCAGAGCAAACAGGTAAGGTGGGTGGATATAAATGACGCCCGCCCTCTTAAGAAAATAAGCAAGATCGGGCAAACGGCTATGCCGGATGTTCTGAGAAAATTGCATTGCCGCAAGGTTGATGTTACGCCATTAGGAAAGGTTCGGCACGCCAATAACTGACAAATTGGATTGCTAATAATATCATAATTGGTAGTCGATAATACGGATAGGGATTATGGAAAGCCGTATTATCGACCTTTCGGAAGAGCCGGCTTCGTTACGCATCCATTACGAGCAACTCATCATCAAGCGCGGCGATAAAGAGAATTCCGTTCCGCTGGAGGAAGTGGCGGCGCTCATAGTAGCGCATCCGGCTGTCAACTTCACGCAGGCGGTTCTGAATGGCATCATTGCTCACGGCGGTATCTTCATAATCTGCAATGAGCGACGTCTGCCGGCCGGGATGCTTCTACCGCTGGAAGGGCACTCAACACAGACCGAGCGAATCTCGGCGCAGATTAACGCGTCCGTTCCGCTGCAAAAACAGTTGTGGGCTCAATTGGTGAATGCCAAATTGAAAGCCCAATCCGAGTTACTCTCGGAAATATCCGGTAATGACTGGGGCATAGGGTATCTGGCTCGCAAAATCCGCAGCGGCGACCCCGCCAATATCGAAGCCCAGGCATCCCGAAGATACTGGCAGGCTCTGTTCGGCGAAACCTTTCGCCGTATCCCCGGCGCTGAGGATAACATCAATAGTCTCCTCAACTACGGCTACGCCATCCTGCGGGGGATTATTGCCCGCGCCATCTGTGGCACCGGTTTGCATCCCTCAATCGGTATTCATCATCATAACCGTTACAACCCCTTTTGCCTTGCCGATGACCTGATGGAGCCGTTTCGTCCTCTGGTGGATGCCTCCGTTTTTACCATTATACAAGAAAGGGGTCCGGATGCCCCCCTTGATAAAGTGAGCAAGACGCTTCTTCTCGAAAAAATCGTTTTACGCCGCTTTGAACTAAAGGGGGAGGAAAGAACTCTCTTTGAGATATCATCTCGATTGGCTGTTTCTTTGGTCTCGGTTTATCTGGGAAAAAGCCGTAAACTTCAGATTCCAGCGATATGAGTCAGTCAAGAAGAGAGAAATCTCGAAAAGACGCCGAGGCAAGACGGAATTTATCGGAGTACCGGGCTATGTGGCTATTTGCGATGTTTGATTTGCCGGTTGACACGCCGGCAGCGCGCAAGCGATATACGGAGTTCCGCCGCTGCCTGCTCAAACTCGGATTCAACATGCTTCAATTCTCCGTCTATGCCAGATATTGCGGCAATGAGGAGAGAAGCGATGCGCTCAAGAAAAGGATAAAAAGCGTCTTACCATCGGAAGGTGAGGTCAGATTACTTGCTGTAACAGAGAGACAGTTTGGGAAGATGGATGTCTTTTACGGAAAAAAAGCGGTCGAAACCGAGAAACCGCCTGACCAGTTGATGCTTTTTTGACGCGTAAAAGTGTCAAAACCCCCTATATTTTAAGGGGATATAGGGGGTTTAATGTACTCAATCGGCGGTTCTCGTCAAGTCCCAGCGACTCCGTCAAATTGGAAGATGCCGCGAACAATGTACTCAATCGGCGGTTCTCGTCAAGTCCCAGCGTCGTTTAGGGTTTATCGGTTTTTAGAGGGAATGTACTCAATCGGCGGTTCTCGTCAAGTCCCAGCGAACTTTCACTTGACAAAGCGAATTGTTGATGAATATCAAAATTGAATAGTACGCGCGATACATAAGGTGAATTATTCCATAAAAAAAAACCCCGCTTTGGCGGGGTTTTCAGGGTGTTGACAAAATGGTCGACGCCCTTTTTTTATTTTGCCATTTTTGGG
>DYGG01000046.1:0-18493 GCA_020724775.1 Ignavibacterium sp.
AGCGCTCTTTTCACTGATATTGAAGGGGAGATGGTCATACTCTACTCCGTCAGGCACGGCATTCCGGTCGCAGTCGGGTGCATATTGCTTGCCGCCATCGTGGCGGTGATTGTTTCGACCGCCGATTCCTTTCTGTTGGTGCCGGCGACCAATATTATGCGCGATATCGTTCAGCGCTTCCTTCATCCCGATATTTCACAGAAGAAGATGGTCCTCTATTCCCGAATCGTGGTCGTTCTGCTCGGAGCGGTCGCTTTTGTGCAGGTGCAGTTCTTTGAGAAGGTGCTTGAGATGGCGCTCTACGCCTATACCATGTATGGCGTTGGTATCACCCCGGCGGTCATGGCGGCCTTCTTCTGGAAACGAGCCACTCCGGCCGGAGGCGCCGCCTCCATCGCCGCCGGCATGACTGTGACCCTGACCTGGGAAATCGGAAAACAGCCTTTCGGATTGCCAACCGTTTACCCGGCTCTGGCGGCGTCGCTACTGGGGCTGATTGTCGTTTCTCTCTTGTCTAAACCGCCCGCCGAATCAAAATGGCGCCCTTTCTTCGATTAGAGCCTTCCTATGACCGACGACGACCCGATAGAATTGCCGATTGATGGAACTCTTGACCTGCATATTTTCGACCCCAAAGAGGTAAAGCAATTAATCCCGGATTATATTGAAGTCTGTCTGGAGCGGAAAATATTCCAGTTGCGGATTATCCACGGCAAAGGGACCGGCGTTTTGCGTCAGATAACCCATTCCATTCTGGAAAAACATCCGGCTGTAAAATCATTCCGCCTCGACCCGGAGTCGGGAGGCTCCTGGGGCGCGACATTGGTGGAATTGCGGCAAGACCAATCTTAAAATTCTGTCTTCAAAAGAAGACGGCAGAAGCGTCTTGCTCCTGCCGTCGGTTTGTTCTTCGGATTAATTCTTCCCCTACTCAGAAGGCGTAGTGTTGTCATCAAAGTGAGGGCAGAATTGCCTCCAGGTTCCTTTCAGCGGAAGGTTCAGTTGCTCCACCGGCAAGGAGAAATCGCCGAATTCCCCTTCAATCACGCCCGCCGCGGGAGTGTTGGGAGCGACCATCTTATAAACACCCCTGAACTTCCCGTGCCCGCTGCCGCAAAGGATACAATCGCGCGGGTCATCATAATACCAGACACCCCGCATATACCCGATAACGACCGTCAGCATGACTCCGGAGATGGTGCCGTCAAAAACTCTTTCATGATTGTCGGTAGTCCAGAATCTTCCGGCAAAGATTCCGAGAGGGGCGCCATTGGCTTCCATCCAGGTGCCGTTGAAATAGCCGCTGTCGCCGGGGATATCGGCTTTTGTCCATTCACCGACCAGCAATCCCTGGGGGCAGCGCGGAGGCCAGATACGACGCGCCAGAACCGCCACGGAATTGACATTGTCAACATTGTAAAGAGCGCTGAAATTCACCAGTTCCTCGAAATTGAAAGAGATAGAAAACGGCGGGGTGGTAAAATGCAACTGAGGAGCCGTGATATAGACGATTCCTTTTTTCAGAAAGACAAAAGCGACGAGCCCGTCAAAATCCCCGCTGGTCAAAGATACCCATGCCGCCATCGCCGGGTTATTCGTCCGCACCAGTGAGTCCTCACCCCGTTCAAAATCGATGACACCGGCGACTCCCACATAAGCGACTCCGTTTACATAGAGATTACCGGACCAGTCGGTCGCCGCAGCATTGGCCACCGGGGTGTTGAACAGATGTCCCCAGAGAAAAGTGACCACGAAGATTTCGTAACTGGTATCGGTCAGGCTCGGGACGGTCCAATCGGAAGTAGGGAACTCGAGGTGGTCGGGGAGATTTTCATCGGTGATAGCATGCTGGTTCAAAATAGCGCGTATATCGGCCGGGACCTGCTCGGCAACGGGACGGCTCTCCTTCTGTGGTTCCGGTTCTGTCCCCTGTTTACTGCAACCAAGTATCAAAAGCCCCAGGAGCGACAAGAAGACAGCAATTTTTCTCATTTATCCTCCCGTATGTTTAAAATTCTATTTGATGGCGATGAAGGTCTAAGAAGCAGGTTTCTGCCTATAATTTACGGCTGACGGCTTTTTCGCGCAAGCGGAATTTGAGCCTGTCTGCCACCCCTTCGCAAGAAAAGCGCCCCGTCTATTTCAACAAGACCATTTTCCTTGTAACCGAGAAAGTGGGGGTCTTAATCCGGTATAAGTAGATTCCGCTCGCCGCGACCTTGCCGCCATCATCGAGTCCGTCCCATCTGAATTCATATTTTCCGGCTGATAGCGGTCGGTCCACTAAGGTTCTGACCGGTCGCCCCAGAATATCACAAATCGTGAGTTCCAGATGCTCTTTTGCCGGGAGTGCGAATGTTATGGTCGTCGAACTGTTAAAGGGATTGGGGCGGTTCTGGCTGAGGAAGAATTCTGATGGCAGAATAGGTTCATCATCGGGAAGGGCGGTCGGACCGCAGGAATCGGGAATCCCTCCCATATTGCTCATATCGCGGTCGTAGCGCCAGAATGGCGCCGGGGAGGCGCAGGGGGAGAATTCTGCTCCGGGAAATTCGACAAAAATCAAACTGCTGTCGGTCGTGGTCATGATTAAATCGACATCCCCGTTGCCATTCATATCTCCTATCACCGGAGTATGCCGGTAATAAGTGGAGTTCCCGGCTTCGGCAATTATCGGGAAGCCGCCGATAATTTCTCCCGCCTGATTCCAGGCATAGATTCTTTGCACTCTATAGTCGAAAAAGATATCGTTTATGGCGCAGGCGACCAACTCAGCCCTGCTGTCGCCGTTCATATCAGCCAGAAGCAGCATATTCAGGACGCTCAGTTCCGGGACAGTGGCGAAGTAACCGTCGGCGTTTCCCGGAATGAGGGAACTACCGTCAAGATTCCAAGCGAGAATGTAACTGGCGCTGAAATCGAAATAGGTGGTGAAATACTCTGGAATCTGGTCGCCATTGATGTCGCCAAAGACCGGATTGGTCGGCACTACAAAGTCATTGATATTAAGCCTTCTGGGCCAACCGGCGACCGGCATAAAGCCGTAGTCAAAGGCATAAAGCCAGTAGCCAAGGTCGCGATAATAGCCATAAATCAGCAGTTCCGGCTCTTTATCGTTGTCAATATCATGGGAGGAGATATCGACCGTATAGAAGGTGCTTCCTCCTTCGGTGATTATCAAACTGTCCTGAATGATGCCGGAGAGGGGCCCTATCTGACGGATTAGTCCAAAGTCTTCATGTCCCAGATAGAGTTCATCAATGCCATCGTTATTCAGGTCAACCGGATGATAACCACTGTTGTAGTCGTAGGTATGCAGAAATTGTCCCTCCGATGATAGGATAAAGACCTTCGACTTCTGATAATCGGGCAGGACGATATGAATCTCATCGCGACCGTCGGAATTGAGGTCCTTTAGGAAGACCCTCGGAAGTTCTGCTTCTGTCACCAGGTTGGAGCCGAGGCTGGGGAGGACCCCGAGATAATTGCGGAAGGCGGGCTCTGATGACGGGTACCCGTAAACGATAGGCGGGTCATAGCCAACCGCCACAAAATCATCGATGCCGTCATTATCGAGGTTTCCCACCGCTACCGGGGTGGTGAAATTGTTCAGCGGCACGATCGGCACTCCTTCGGTTTTTGCTGTCCCGTCGAGATTTAAGAATCTAATTCCATTGGAGCCGCCTACCACGATTTCATTCACGCCGTCATTGTCAAAATCGCCGTAGTTCGGAATGATTCCGGGAAACTGTCCCAGCCCGACTTTCCACGCCCGCTCCGTGGCAAAGATTGAGCCGATATGGACCGGAATTTCATAGGCGCCGGCGAAGCCGCTGCGGGAATAAATAGTCAGCCTCAGATTGTAATCGCCCGGCGGCAAGTCATCGATAAACCATCGCGCCAGAAAATCATCAAAAAGAGGCACCGTCCGGACCGCGATGGTATCCCAGTTTATCAGAGTATCAATTAGGGCATATTCAATTACCAGACGGCTGAAATCGGGGCAGTAGGCGCTGCCGACAATATCGACCGAGCCGCTCAGGCTGTCGTCCGGCAGAGGGGAAGACAGCGAGAGCGACGATTCATTAATCAGATATACTGACACCAGTGATTGATGGTCACTGCCTGACCGAAGTCGAATAGTGTAACGGCCGTTCAGTCCGGCGGTGTTCCATGACCCGAGGACGCCGTCTGTAACCGGGCTGATTGAGGTATTAATTACCGTCCAGTTCTGCGGATTCCCCCCCGCTCCATATTCCAGAGTATAATCGGTGAAGGAGGAGTCATCGGCAATGCCGCTTATATCAGCCGTCCCGGATAGAATTTCATTCGGTAGAGGAGAGGTGATTTTCGCCCGTACTGCCGGTGCCGCCTGCAAAGTCTGGTATAGATTTACCCGACCGTAACCGCTGTATTTATCCCATCCCGGCAGGTACCAGTTAACTCCGTAAGGGTCGAGAATATCATCGGCGCTACTCTGAAGAATCTCCTGCACTCTCTGCGGGGTAAGTCCCGGAGAAACGGCCCGAAGGTAAGCCGCCGCTCCGACTACGTACGGGCAAGCCATGCTGGTTCCGGAGGCAAGATAGTAGCGAGTATTTATTATATGAACATTTGGTTCTCGCGGATAGGAGTCGGCATACATATCGGTATTGCCGGCGCGCAGCGAAAGAATCGAATGCCCCGGGGCGCAGATATCAAGATGAGCGCCGTAGGTAGAAAATGACGCCACATGGTCGGAGTCATCGGTCGCCCCGACCGCTATGGTCAGGGGAGAGCCGGCCGGATAATTGACAAACTCGGTAAAATCGTTGCCGGAGGCGGCGCACAGCACTACTCCCTTTGCCCGGGCGTACGCCATCGCCTCCTCCATCAACTGACTGGCGAACGGTAACCCAAAACTCATATTGATGACATCAGCCCCGTTGTCGGCGGCATAGACTATCGCCCCGACAATGAACGAAGTCAGCGGCAACGGGAATATCTTCAGCGGCATTATCCGGCAGTTCCGCGCCAATCCCGCCACGCCTATGCTGTTATCGGCTGTCGCGGCGACTATTCCGGCGATATGTGTCCCATGACCGTCGCCATCCATCGGATTGTTGTCTCCAGCAGTGGTGGAAGTCCCATCACCACCAAAATCCCATCCACGAATGTCGTCAATAAACCCGTTATTGTCATCATCCACGCCGTTGCCGGCGATTTCACGGGGGTTGCTCCAGGTATTGGCAATGATATCAGGATGACCGGTATCGACACCGGTGTCAATTATCGCCACTACTACGGTGGTGGTATTGTCAGGCAGGTTCTGGTAAACCGCTTCCGCTTTAACATCTGCTCCGGCGACGCCGGAAACCATAATCAGGGTGTCGTTATTGTTGCCATCCCGGCGCAGCACATGATAATGCAACTGCCCGGTATTGTTATGCCCCCATTGCTGGAGGTAAAGAGAATCGTTCGGGGTGGCAAAGAGAGTTGCCGGATAATCGGGCTCGGCGAACAAAACGAAGGGCAACCGGCGGTATTCCCGCGCCGCTTCCTCAATATCAATATCTGGCGGCAACTTCAATATAAACGTTCCGTCGGTCAGTGCGCGCGCCTGCCGGCTGGGAATCAGGTCTTTGAGCGGCTCAAAACGGAAGACTCTATATTTCCAGCTCAGGGCATCCAATTCGGCCACCCCCACGGCTCCGGTTTTTCCCGGGGTTATCCGGGAAAGAGGGGCTCTGTCATTGACCCGAATTATGAGCCCCTGATATCGGCAGGCATCAGTCGCCGATTCCCTTCCGGGGTAAATCGCAAAAGCCGAGGATGATATCAGTGTTAAGAGGAGTAAGGTTAGAAAGCAAGAATTGGTCAATTTCATCGGTTACCTCCCGGGACAGTTACTGGCATGGCCGAAGGGTGGTAGTTAAAATTACGCAGGAATCGGCTTTTTGACAAGATGTAAAAAGAGCCCCGCAGAACTTAAGAAATGGAACTATCCTGACGATTATTCGTTATAAATCGAGAAAATGTTACGGGAATTGTTTTTTTGGCTTGTGTAATTGTTTTAGCGGTGTTATTCTCTAACGCACTTATGAGCAAATATCGCGACAAATGTCTCTGCATGCGGCTGGCCGCCTGCGGTCGAAGTCCTTTACAGACTTTTTCGCGCTGAGGAGTTGATTTCCGACGACGGACAGTGGTAAATCAGGCAGAGTCTTCAGTTCCGTCCCTGTCATTTCCTCAGGGAGAATCTCTAAGTTATTTCTGTCTCAAGTTGCGCCCAAAAGCAGAACCGGGTGCCTTTCCATTTGTGCTTTCCGCATCGTTTCAGATACAATAAAACACCCGGGCATCTCTCCCATCGATAAAATATGAAAGATATCATCCTGACCGAAACAGAACTGGATAAACCGGGTGTGGCGCTTTTGCCCCCCCGCGCTGAGGAAGCAGCCGCTGCTGAGAGGACCGGTTATATTGCCCGCCATAAGACCGAGGGATTCTTGCTGAATCTTGACGGCTATTACGGTTATCTGGAAAATGGATATTATGCTTCGCTCGACGCCTCTGCCGAAGGAAAAGATATTCACCCCACCTGCAGTGAAATCATTGACGCTTATGTTGTGCCGATTTTCCTGGAAAAAGCCAAACAGGCCGGGTTGAAAGTCCCCGAATATTATATTACCAACAGTTATTTTGAGCCGCCGGTGATTGTCGATTCCATCAATCCTTTCATGTCGCGCCGAAGTGTTGTACTTAAGAACCGGCATCAAGAGCGAATTGCCAAATCGCTCACGCGCAATTTCACTTACGCTATCTGCTGCCAGGAACTTCCTGCCGGCGCCAGAATCGGCAATTTTCGCTCAATACTCGGATGGTCCACCAAGCCGCGTTATCTTGACCTCTCCCGTTCGGTCTGGGAGGTCTTCAGGATTCCGCTGGTAACAGTCCGAACTATTATTATGCCGGAGGGAGAGATCATGCTGAGCGGCCTTCTGCCGCTCCCTTTTGCCCGTCTTACTCCCCGCGAAAAGAGATTCATTGAAGGGCAGGTTCAATGGCAAATATAGGGGTTTTCATTGAGCGATATACCGTCACCCGTTCCGAAGAGATGGGGGCGCTAATGAAATTGGGACAGGTTGCCCACCGACTGGGACATCGCCTCGATTTTCTTTTTCGTGCCGATATGTACAAGATTCCCCAGTACGATGCTATCTTCATCCGCGCCTTAACCGACCCGATGAATTCCTCGTATGTGGCGGCGCGGCTGGCGCAACTTCACAAATTGCCGGTCATCGATGACCCCGAGTCGATTATTATCTGTTGCGACAAAGTGAATATGTACCGCCATCTGGAAAAAGCGGGGGTCCCGATGCCGGAAACCGTTTATCTTAAAGAATCAGACCTGACCGAGGATTATGGCGCCCGGCTTCTGGAAGAAAAAGGGACTCCGCTGGTGCTCAAAGCCCCCAATACCAGTTTCTCCATGTATGTCGAGCGGGTCTATAATCCGGATGAGTTTGTCAAGGTCGGTAAGAAATATCTCCGCCGCGCCGACCGGGTGGTGGCGCAAAAATATATTCATTCCGAGTTTGACTGGCGGGTGGGGGTGCTTGATGGCGAGCCGCTTTATGTCTGCCAGTACCTTATCCCCAAGAAGCGCTGGAAAATTCTAAGTTACACCGAAACCGGGCGTGAAATTTACGGCAATGTCAAAGGGTTTGAGTTGCACAAGGTCAACCCCAAACTTCTCGATACCGCGGTCCGGGCGGCAAACGCTATCGGACGCGGCTTGTACGGCGTTGACCTTAAACAGGTCGGCGATGATTTTGTCGTCATCGAGGTCAACGATAACCCCACCATCGCCGAGGATGAAGAAGACCAAAAAGCCCCCCATATCTACGAAAAACTGATTCGATATCTGGTAGGTGAGCGCGGTCCCTCCTCCGGCGGTAACGGCAACGGCGGTGGCAATGGCAACGGGAATGAGAAATAAGCCCCGTCGTGGCGCCCTGAACGACCTTCCCTTCTTAGTTCAACTTGAAAACATAAGCTTCGGTGGTGATGCTTTCAGTCGGCGTCAACTCCGGTACCTTCTTACCGAAGCCAACGCCGATGTAATTATTCTGGGAAGTAAGAGCGATGTCAAAGGCGCCGCTATCATGCTCTGGCGAAAGAGAAGCCGTGGCGGTCATCTCTATTCCATTGTCATCAACCCGCGCCATCGAGGAAAAGGGTTGGGGGAGAGTCTTCTCGAACTTTGCGAAAAGGCCGCACGCGACCATAAATGCGACCGTGTCACTCTTGAGGTCCGCTCTGACAACCGTGCCGCCATCGGGCTGTATACTAAATTCGGGTATCGAATCGTGAAGGAACTTCCGGGATATTACACTGATGGACGCAATGGCGTCCGGATGCTTAAAAGCCTCTCTTCAAAATAGAATCCGTTATTCGGTATGTGACCAATAACAGGGCTCGTATTCTTCGCTGCCGGAGAATTATTTCATTGGACAATTCAGTTCCGGCCCGCTTTTAAACAGATGAGCAATCAAATAGGTGACATCCAGCATATTGAGCGTTCCATTGCCGTTGACATCAGCCACTCTTAAAGTCGGCGCCGGCGCCGGTCCGCTTTTGTATAGAAATGCCAGCAGGTAGGTGGCATCTGTTATGCCGACGGTGCCGTTGCCATTGGCATCCCCGCATACTTCTGTAATATAGCAGCCGATACCAAAAGCCCCAATCATAACGCCGCAACTGTTATTCTCCGGAAGACATGGCGAAAGATTGCTCACAGAATAAGCCGTATCCAGATCGCAGAACTGCGGGTCGGCAGAGATGTTTCCAAGAGTGTCGCCGGGATAGGGACCCCAGGAGACCCAGGAGTCATAATCTCCTCCGCTGTTGCCGTAAGCATTGTTGCATTCAACAATTACCCCCACAAAGCCCAAGCCTTCGCTTTCAATTCCTGTCTCCGCATTATTTGCCACCAGATTTCTCGCAATATGCGATAACTCAAGTGAAGATGCCACTTTCTCGGGCGCTTTCGGCGGGTCATACCAGAAATAGAGTCCTTTCCCGTTAAGCACAATGGTATTATTCGTAATTGAGTAGTTTCCCCAGGAACCGGTTGATGTATGAATTCCGCGGGAGCCGTTGCCGGTAAAGAGGCAATTGTCCACGGTGACTGTTTCCATATCTGCAAGAAAGAGCCCGTCGTTGTCATTATTGATAAAGCGGCAATTGCTTATCTGGATATCGGCGACCGCTTCAATGCCATTGGAATTCTCCTGAAAGAGGCAGTTTTCAACCACAATCCGATATCGTTTGTAATTGGGAGCGACCGCCGTGGCAGTAAGCCCGCTTGAGACATTCCCGACAATGGCGCAGTTCCGAATAGTGGCGCCGGAAAGGAGCAATATCGCTCCCTGCCAGCCTTGACCGGCGTAAGCGCCGCTAATATAGAATCCATCAATCAAGGATGAAGTGTCTTCTTCATTATGAAGATAGACCGCCCTGTGAGGTTCTGTGGGTGAACCGCCGCAGTCTATGGTCGCCTGCCCGATGCCGTCGGAGATAAGTTTTATATTCTTACCTTTGAAATCAAGGTCACGATTCCCCTCTCCGCTGTATGTTCCCGGGGCAACCAGGACCGTGTCCAGTTCCTGGGCGGCGTCGATACCGGCCTGAATCGTCCCGTAATCAGTCGGAATATCTATGACAAAAGGCTGGCGCACCACGAAATGCTCGGTCAACGACCATTCACCGTACTCATATCCGTCAAACGCTCGCGTGCGCCAGAAGTAATCTTCTCCCGGCGCCAGCCCGTAAATCCGTTCCGAAACTGTAATCGAATCTCCCGCTGTCAGGAGATATTGACTTGCCGCCAGAATTGTCAGTTCCCCGTCCTCATAGACTTCTAAATCGTACTTCAGAATATCGTTTTCACTGTCGGTGGCGTTTTCAATTTTCAATATCACCCCGGCTACACTCAGATCTTCGCCCCCGACTGGAAACAGGGGAGTTGGCGCTGAAGGAACCGAATTCATCCGGAAGAACCCCTCTTTCCAGGCACTCTGGATTAAGCCGTTGCTGATCCGTAACCGCCAGTAGTATGTTTCTCCATCGGCAAGCGGATTTCCGGAATAGACCAGAGATGTTTCAGGCGAACTAAACGGCCCGAATGACCAATTCTCCGCTGTCGTCCAATTATTATCAGTACCCACCTGCAATTGAAAGCCGTTCTGCTCCAGATAGACCGTATCGTAGTATGACCAATAAAAGGTTGGCGTATGGTTGGCCAGATGCGAAATATCCTCTCCCAAATTCATATTATTGACGGTCGGGCAGGTCTGGTCAAATTGAACCGCTCCGATATCATTGCGGGTTCCGTCAGGGCTGTTGTATTGCGCCGAATCCTCCCCGGCATCGATACAGGGGGAACCTCTGAGGAGCGAGAAATTCCCGCCAGAAGCATCAATGAAATCAGGGTCTGCTGAGATATCGGTTGCCGCCGGCGAGCCGGCAATCCAGTCGGTCAGATTCCCCCAGACATTGTTATATCCACGGGGCGCTGTGCTATTGGCGGAGACCCCCATCTGGCATCCGGTCACGATATTGTTCTTCACCACGGCACCCAAGCCGTAAAGATATATGCCCAGTCGGCCGCTATGAATGGTGTTATTGAGCGCAACCACGGAATTGCCGCTGCCAATCCAGATAATGCAGTAGGCGCTGTCGTTTTTCCAGAAGATATTGCTCTCAATCACCGCCTGTGAGTTATTAGCATTATATATAGCGGAATTATTTCCAAAGAGCCCCCCGGCGATGTCCGTAAAGATGTTCCCCTCAATAGTTGGACTGCTCCCCTCAACTCTAATGGCAGCATTTCCCCGCGTGCGCGTGATGGTGAACCCGACCACTTTGGCGCCGTTGGTTTCACCACTTGCAAAGTGAATAATCGGAAGGAGAGTACTATCCGGTTCCAGAGTTGTAAGCAGCGGCCCTGCTTCGCTCATTAAACAGATATTCTTTCCGCCGAAATTGAGATTCACCAGATACCGCCCTGGGCTTACCTTGACAGTATCACCGCTGACGGCGGCGTCGATACCGGCCTGTATCTCAGGATAATCGGCGGGAATATGAATTACCGAGGCAGAGACAGTGAGGGAGACACTCCATAGCAACCCAACAGCCAAACTCAAAGCGGGGACTGTTTTCATAAGGACTCCTCTGATAAGAGTGAGAAAACTGGACTTATAATTCAAATATAGACCAATCGCTACACCTGTCAAGCGGTAATCTTTCCCTTGGATATTCGGGAAAATAAGAAGGGCGCCTTTTGGCGCCCTGGTGATTCAGAATGTTTCAGGCTCGTCAGAGCCCCCATAACTCGCGAATCAATTTGGGAGGTATCATTCCGACTGATAGATACCGGTCATGAAAATCTTTCAGGCTGAAATTTTCCCCTTGGCGCGCCTTGAAGTCGTCCCGAAGTCTTACAACCTCCCCTTTTCCTATCAGGTACGACATCGGCACAGTCGGCTGCAGGGCATATCGATTGACCTCTATTCTTATGAAACTGCTGTCGGAGCCGAGCGCTTCGGTCATCCAAGCCACCGCCGAATCAATACTGAATTGCCCGGTATGCAGTTTCACATCGGCTATAATCCGGGCGGCGCGAAAGCGAATTCCCCCGAGGATATTGAGATATCTCCGCTTATCGTTTCCGTAGAAATCGCTTTCATACATCATCTCTTCGCAGTAAAGAGTCCATCCTTCCGCATAAAGGATATTGTCCTGCCATTTGCGGACATCGTCATTCAGAAGCGAAGCCAGGTAAAATTGCAGATGATGTCCCGGGTATGCTTCATGCACCACGGAGCCTTTAAATCCGCGCCGGTTGATGAATCGGAAATAGGCCTCTTTCTGGGCATCTTCCAGCGAATCGGAAATTGGACGGACATAGAAATAGCCGGTCTGGTTGGTGTTGAATGTCCCCGCCGGCTGGTAGGCGATACTGCTTATCACGTTGCGCAAAAACTGCGGGGTCTCCACTGCAATGCATTCGGCAATATCTTCCGGGACGGTCACAATATTTTTCTGAGTCAGATACAACCTGGTCTGCTCTATCTCCCAATTATAATAATCGAGCAGGTCCTGCTTGGTCAGACAGGTCAAAATGAAAATCGAATCGACCTCGGCGCGGTTCGAATCAAGCCAGGCTTCATAGGCATGATAAGCGGAATCAGCTTCGCGAAAGAGGGTTTCACCGATTCTCAAAAGCGAATCGGCGTCATAGTCGAGGAAATATTCGTTCTTCAGTTTAAAGTTGAAAGCCTCTTTGCCGATAGCAAAGGCTCCTTCCGCGCCCGGGGTGACTTTCTGCAAAAATCCCTGGAAATCTTCCATTGCGGCAATCGCCCGCTCCACAGAGCCGTCAATCTCCGCCGCCAGCGGCGGGAGTTCCACCTTCAATTCCTCGGCCATGGTGCGGAAAAAACTTATGCCGGTGACAATATATTCTTCGGTCAATTGCAGATAGACCGGCGCCGGCCGACGCAGGTTCTTTTTGGCTTGCGCCAGAAGGTCCGGAACCGCTTTCAAGCGGGCGATTATATTTAGCGCCCGCGCGTCAAGGGCGGCATAAGGCGACGATAGTATCAGATATATTCCGTTGATGGCGTCATCAACATAAATATAAGGAGAGCGTTGATACCATCTGATTTTCTCCAGATTCTGCAGCGCAATCTCCACGTTGCTTTTCAGTAGCCGCCATTTGACCCGGGCGTCGGTGGACATCAGGTCCGGCTTGTACTGCAATAGCCGCGACTGGAACTTTTTCAATTTGGCGACTTCCGCTCCTACCGACGCCGGCGAATAGTCGGTGAAACGATAATCATACTTATGAATCCCTTTGTTGGTTGCCAGCACCGGGTAAAATGACTGAAAATTCTCCAGTATCTCATCACCGAGACGGTTCAGGCTTTCTTCGGCAGTAACCTGTGCCGCCGTCGGCAGAGAAAATACCAATAGTACCAGTACCACAGACAGAACTCTCAACATATATCCTCCAATAATTTTTCTCATCACTTCTTAAAAGATGCCACCAGTTCAATATGCATCGTGTGGGGAAACATATCAACCGGAATAATGCGGCATAGTCTGTAACCGGACTCCCGCAACGTTGCGGCATCCCGCGCGAATGTCGCCGGATTGCAGGAGACATAAACCAGGCGCGCCGGGCCGAGCGCTATCAATCCTTTCAGCGCTTTTGGGTGAAGCCCCGCTCGCGGCGGATCGACCAGTACAACCGGTATCCCCGTCAATATTTCCTGACGCTCCGCCAGAAACTCCTGTACCGAGCCGGTAAGAAACCTGATATTGCCAATCTCGTTGAGCAAGGCGTTCTGCTCCGCCGCTTTGATTGCCGACGGCTCCAGTTCGATTCCTATCACCTCTTTGACCATCCCGGACGCGCAAATTCCGATACTGCCGGTTCCGCAGTATAAATCAAGCAGCCTGTCCTCCGGCGACAATTCCAGCATTGCCAGCGATGTCGCATACAGTTTTTCGGCCTGAAGGGTATTTGTCTGAAAAAAGGAATTGGCGTAGATGCGAAATCTGTACCCCAGAATCTCTTCTTCTATAAAGCCGTCACCATAGAGCAGATATTCCGCTTCCCCGCGGGCGATGTTCGATTTGGCATTATTTATATTCTGGACAATAGTTTTAACTTCCGGAAAACGGCTTGTCACCTGCTGCACCATCGCCTCTACGTCAGGGATTTCCCCCTCGGTTGTGACAATATTCAGCATTATCTGCCCGGTATGCTTCCCTTCCCGGATAACCAGAAACCGGACAAACCCGCTATGCGCCGTAACATCGTAAACCGGAATCTTCCGCTCCTTCACAAAAGCCCGAAACCAGGCGACCAACTGATTGGAGATTTCGGACTGAAGAAGGCATTCCTCGACATTGAATATCCGGTCAAAGTGCCCGCACCGATGTAACCCTAACACAAATCCTTCGTCATAATCACCATTAAAAGAGTATTCCATTTTGTTTCGATAGAAGAAGGGATTTTCCACCGCGAGAGTATCGGCAACTTCAATATCGGAAAACCGCCCGATATGCTCAAGGCAGTCAATGACCTGTTTTCGTTTGTAGCGCAGTTGCTCCTGGTAATTCAGGTCCTGCCAGACACATCCTCCGCAGATTTCGAAAT
Source organism: Ignavibacterium sp. (assembly GCA_020724775.1). Lineage (GTDB taxonomy): Bacteria > Zixibacteria > MSB-5A5 > GN15 > PGXB01 > DYGG01. The sequence continues at coordinate 14,213 of DYGG01000046.1, forward strand.
GTCGGCAGGGGGCGCTTACCCGTCCAGGCCCCCGGCGAATTATCTCGGTTACGTGAGCGATATCATAGCGCGGCTTGCGGCGAATTATCTCGGCGCGGACCATCTCCCCCGGAAGCCCCCCGTCAAGAAAGACAATTTTCCCCCCCACCTCCCCAATTGATTTCCCGTTAAAAGCGAGGTCTTTGACCTCCGCGTCGATTATCCTGTCTAATGGCGCCTTGCCGGCTGGCTTTTTCATGGCGCCAATATAACCAATAGCGCCAGGCTCAGAAAGGTCAAAGATATACGGTCACTTTCTTTCCGGTCGCCTTTCCCGTACAAAACTGAGAATAAGAAAAGCGGCCGCGGTCAAGGCGAGAGAGAAATAGAATGGGGCATATATGCCGATTTTTTCCCAGAGAATACCGGCTATCAAAGAGCCGGGAAGAGCACAGAGACCGATAACCATCTGGTATCCCCCCAGGCTGCTGGCACGAAACTCTACCGGGCAGAGTTCGGCGACAAATGCCCGCTGCACTGTCTCCAGCGCCCCCCGATGCAATCCGTAAAGAACAAAGACCGCTATCAGCGCTATGGTCGACGGCTTCGATACCACCAGGAGACAGACCCCGACCCACAGGGCAAACGCCATCTGCAGCACCTTCTTTCTCCCAATCCTGTCGGACAGTTTCCCGAAAGGAATAGAACCCAGAAAGGCAAAGGCGGTAAAGACCAAATAAAGGACCGGTACCGACCACTCGGCGAAGCCGCTGTCGCGCGCATAAATCAGTAGAAAGGAGTAACTGAATGACGCCAGGGCAAAAAAAACGCTCAAAAACAGGAAAAGCCGAAAATCGCGATTGAGGTCTTTGAGGCGTATCCCTTTGAAAATTCTCCCTTCAGCCGGTCGGTTTTCTTTGATGCGGCTGAAGATAATAACAGACGCCGCCACTGAGGGAATCGCCGCCAGAAGAAATATCGCCTTATATCCGATAAATCGGAAAAGTATTATACTTAAAATCACTCCGACCATGGCGCCGAGATTATCCATCGCCCGCAGCAATCCAAAATTGCTCCCCCGATTGCCATCGGTCGATAAATCCGCCACCACGGCGTCACGCGGAGCGCTTCGAATCTTGCCGGCGCGGTCCAGAATCCTTATCGGAATCAGATGCTGCCATGATGTCGAAAGCGCATACCCCACGCGCGACAGCGCTCCCATCATATACCCGATAACAATGAAAATCTTTCTTTTCTGTAACCGGTCAGAGAGGTAGCCGGAAAACGCCTGGGATAGAGATACAATGGCATCCCCTAACCCATCTATAAACCCCAGCACCGCCATATTGGCGCCGGTAAATGATGTTACAAACAGCGGCCAGACCGGATATATCATATCGGAACCGAGGTCGTTTAAGAACGATGCCGCCGCAAAAGTGCGTATCGTTTTCTTGGTTGATGAGGTCGTCTTTCCGGACATAGGCTTCTCCCTGCAAATTATATCTGCCCAATTAAAGAATTGACCGCCCATAGTCAATAAATCTTCTCAGTTATGATGACTTTTAAGTAATTATTTTCTGATACCCGGAAACAGAATCGTTTTCCCTCCTGTTACAATCCTCTGGACAGGGTAGTGCCAGATAGATATCTTGTCCGTGATTGAATTGAATCAAGTGTAAGGCAGGTGGAGATTACTCTCCCCAGAATATCAATATCAAAAAGAGGTTTTAGAATGAAGACGAAAGAAATTCAGGAGCAACTTGCTTCCAATCTCAAGAAATGGCAGAAAATCGAAAACGCTTCTGTAATCTCTACCGCCAAGGTGCTGGAAAAGACCGAAAATCCGCTGCTCCGAATGGTCATGGAAATCATACAGCATGATTCCCAGATTCATTACCGGGTGCAGGAATTGATAGTCGCCTCCCTCGAATCGAAAGCGGTTACCCTGACTCCCGACGAACTGGCTGAAATCTGGAAACTTATCGATAATCATATCGAACTGGAGAAGAAAACGGTTGAATTTGCCGAGGAATCGCTCGCGGCGCTAAAGGGGAAGAAGATGCTGGTGCAGGAGTACTTTCTTAACTATCTGCTGGAAGACGAGAACAAGCACAATAAACTTCTCGCCAGTCTCGAAAAATTCAAAAAGGGGATTTATCCGTACGCCTGAAATGTCAGGCTGCAATTCTCCGATAGGAGAGACCGCGGCACCGACCTCATTTGACTTTACCGTCAATTATCGTTATTTTGCCATAAAGTTGATGCCGGCTTATAATTATGAAAAATAACATTGAAGTTCGACGGCCCGCGGTGGCGGGAAGTTTCTACCCGGGAAATCCGGTGGAACTCTCCAAACTTCTGGCGCAATTCTACTCCGAAACGGAGAAGAAATCTCTGCCGGGACATCCTCTGGCGGTAATAGCCCCCCATGCCGGCTATATCTATTCCGGGAAAATTGCCGCTGCCGCTTTCAAGCAGTTGGAAGGGGAGGCCTACGATACCGTGGTGGTCATCTCCCCTTCGCATACAGTTTTTTTTCAAGGCTCATCGGTGTATGAAGGTTCCGCCTACCAGACCCCCATCGGCATGATTGAAATCGACGAAAAACTATCGGGAGCCATCGCGTCCATACATCCTTCCATATATCTTTCCAATAAAGGGCATACCGGCGGCTCGGTGCGCGGCGAACATGCTCTTGAAGTCCAGTTGCCGTTCCTGCAGCAGGTTCTCGGACGATTCAAACTTGTGGCGATTGTCATGGGCGACCAGGAAGAAAGTTCCTGCCGCGACCTCGGGGAGACTCTCGCCTCGACTCTCAACGGCAAGAATGTGCTGATTGTCGCATCGACCGACCTGTCCCATTTCTATTCGGATAAAGAGGCGCGCCGTCTTGACGGCAATCTGCGCCGCGCCATTGAAGAATTCAGCCCCGACAAACTGCTCAACACCCTTTCCTCCGGTAAGGGAGAAGCCTGCGGCGGCGGACCGGTCGCCGCCACCCTTATCGCCGCTAAAAGACTTGGCGGCAACCAGGTCACTGTTACCGGTTACGCCACCTCCGGTGATGTCACCGGCGACCTCAATGAAGTTGTCGGGTATCTGTCAGCCGTCATAACCTCCCCCAGAAAGGTTGCCTCCCAGAATGGTAATCTCGGTTCCCCGGCAAAGAAAAACGGCGCGGAAATCGGCGATGCGGATAAGAAGTATCTTCTGAACCTGGCGAGGGAATCGATAAAAGCCGGTTTGTGCCAGACCCCTTTCCGTCCCACCGAACCGGAAGTCAAAGCGCTCAAAGAGAAACGTGGAGTCTTTGTCACATTGAAAGCGGACGGAATGCTGCGCGGCTGTATCGGGATGATTCGCGCCGCCAAGCCGCTCTACGAAGCGGTCGCAGAGATGGCGTACGCCGCCGCTTTCGATGACCCTCGATTTCAACCTCTATCCGAGACGGAACTGGACGGCATCGAAGTCGAAATCTCCGTCCTCTCGCCTCTGTCAAGAGTGGATGATTTTTCGGAAATTAGAGTGGGACGTGACGGGGTTATGATTCGTCTCGATTTCCACTCCGGACTTCTGCTGCCGCAGGTAGCGCGCGAGCATGGATGGAATCTTACCACGTTTCTGGAACAGACCTGCCTTAAAGCCGGTCTTCCCAAAAACAGTTATAAAGATAAAGGGGCGGAAATCTACCGTTTCACCGCCGAGATATTTTGAAGACAGGGGGGCGCTCTGACCGGATTCACCGTTAAGACCTCGGGGTCAGATTTCGCTTATCAATTAAGCGCGGTAGAATAATCGGCGCCAATGTCTAATTCAGATATTAAGACCGTCCTGGTAACCGGAGCCAATGGTTTTGTCGGCAGCCGTCTCTGCCGTCAGTTAATTGCCGATAACTTCCGCCCCATCGCCGGTATCCGTCGGGGATGTAATACTTCTCTTATCGAGGAATTCCAACTGGAATGCCGCTACGGTGATGTCACCCAGCCGGAGTCGTTGCCCGCTATGGTGCGCGATGTCGATTTGATCATTCATAATGCCGGTCTCGTCAAAGCCCATTCTCCGGAGCAGTTCTATAAGGTCAATGTCGAAGGAACGCGCAACATTCTTGAGGCGGCGCTCACTAACTCAAAATTAAGAAAATTTATTTTGATATCATCTATGGCAGCCGCCGGTCCCTCCCGACGCGGGCAACCTCTGACCGAAGAACTTCCAACCGCCCCCATCACCGAATATGGCCGCTCCAAAGCGGGAGCCGAAAAAATGGTTCTGGCTTACCGCGATAAAATTAACACGGTCATTATT
>DYGG01000046.1:18503-25118 GCA_020724775.1 Ignavibacterium sp.
AATCTACGTACCGGGCGATATCGAAATGTTTGCTTTCTTCCAGATTTTGAACAACCGCATCTGCCCCTATCTCGGCGACTGGAATCGTCGCCTCCAATTGGTTTATGTCGATGACCTTTGTGCCGGTGTCAGTCTTGCCCTTACCTCTGAAATTGAATCAGGCTCTATCTATTTCATTGCCGAAGACCGAAGTTACAGTTATGCCGAACTAATCACCCAGCTCCGCCGGGCGGTCGGCCGTGTCGCTCTGCCGATTTATCTCCCCGGCGTAGCCGTACGGATTATTGCTTTTCTTTCTGAAAATCTGTTGCGTCTGGTCGGCAAACCCCCCATGTTTACTGTCGAAAAAGCGAACGAAATCCTCTCCGATTGGGAGGTGTCGGTGGAAAAAGCGGGCCGGGAACTGGGATACCGCTCTCGTTTCCCTTTCCCGCTCGGAGCGCAGAATACCATTCACTGGTACCGTGAAGAAGGGTGGTTATGATTGTCAGTTTTGAACTTCTGGGTTACTGCCTACTGGCAGGAGGAGTATTCCTGATTCTTTTCAACCTCCTCTGGAACCGGCTGGAGAATCATCTTCCGGTCTTGACCGGCTTTCCCAATGACTTGGTCGAAACCAAGACAGCCGGATGGTTCATCTCCTGCTTCACGGTCGAATTTATTTTTCTGGTTTTCCTGCCGGCGCTTGTTTACGGATGGTTTTACACCGTTATACCGTTTTCGGGAGCGCGAGGCGGGATCGTCACTGCCCTCTTTGTCTTTCTTATCGGCATTACCCCCTACGCCCTGCTGATTCTCTTCCGTCTCAAGATTCCGGTCGTCTATATCCTCTATCAATTGCTGGGAATCTTCATTAAACTGGTGGGGTCTCTGATAATTATCGGATATTTATACTCCCTGTAACCTTTAGCCCTGAGCTCCATGACAAAATCCAAAGATTCGGAATTTCTGAAGATAAGGAAACTCTTCCCGGTCACCGACCGGAAGAAAGGAATAACTTATCTCAACTCGGCATCGACCGGACCGCTCTGCCGTCCCGTTAAAGATGCCCTCTATAATTACTATGAAATGACCCAGTACCTTGAAAAGAGCGCCATCGACCACCTGGCTTTCGCTTCCCTCGATAACATTCGCAAGCAGGGGGCGCTGTTGCTGGGGGCTCATTCCGATGAAATCGGATTTGGCTTCAGCACTACCTACGGACTCAATATCGCCGCTTTCGGCTTGCCTCTCAAGAGCGGGGATGAGGTGCTTCTTTCGGATATCGAATTCCCCGCCAATGTTTACCCCTGGCTGGCTCTGAACGAGCGGGGGATAAGAGTCAAATTTGTTAAATCGGTCAACCGCCGTTTCAATCTGGAGAATCTGCGGAAAGCAATCGGAAAAAGAAGCAAGGTTCTGTCGCTCTCTTTTGTTCAGTTCTTTAACGGCTTCAAAAATGACCTTCCCGAAATCGGCAGAATCTGCCGGGAGCATGATATTTATTTTATCGTTGACGGCATCCAGGGATGCGGGAATGAGCCGCTGAAAATGAACGATGCCAATATCGATATCTTTGCCTCGGGAGCGCAGAAGTGGCTTCTGTCACCGCTGGGAACCGGTATCTTTTATATTCGCAGGGAACTGCAGGATAAACTGCGCTTCCCTTTCGCCTCCTGGCTTTCGGTTGACTGGAAATTGAATTTCACCGACCTCTTCCATTATGACCTTCCGTTCTTTGATGCCGCCCGCCGTTTCGAGATGGGCACTTACCCTTATGCTCACGTTTTCGCTCTCGAAAAAGCGCTCGAACTTATCAACTCCCTGGGGGTGCGCCATATCCAGCGCCATAATTGCGCCTTGCTCGATGAACTGATTTACTATCTGAACTCCGAGCGACAATTCCGCATCACTTCATCGCTGGAAGAGAAACATCGCTCCTCTATCCTCGCCTTCACCTGCGACAATGCCCGCGAAATTCACAAGGAGGTAGTTCGCAACAAGATTATCGCCTCATTTCGGGAAGGCTCCATTCGGGTTTCGCCTCATCTTTTTAACAACCAGTCCGATATCCGGCGTTTAATCAGGGTGCTGCAGGGCAAGAAATAAGCCGACGATTTTGGTTGCCAAAAAATATCATTCTGTTTATCATCAAGATGAGACGCAGGGTTTAATCCATAGGAACGGAGGTTTAAATATGAGCAGAAGAATTCTTGCGGCATTGGCGATTGTCATGCTTTTTGCCGGCGTTCTTTCGGCGCAGGAGTCGGCCCCGGCAACAACGCCGACCACGACCTTGACCGCCGAAGCGCAACTTTGTACCGGAATTGACGCCCGTATGCCGACCGGTATGGCTGATAAATTCCCCCCCGAGGTCGGTAAAGTCTTCCTCTGGTGCCGCATTCTCGGCGCGACCGATACCACCATGGTCAAACATATCTGGTATTACAACGGACAGGAAATGGCCACGGTTGACCTGCCGGTGAAAAGTTCCTCCTATCGCACCTGGAGTTCCAAGACCATCCTTCCCGAATGGACCGGCAACTGGTCGGTGAAGATTGTCGATGCCGACGGCGCCACTCTTAAAGAGATGACCTTTACGGTCGGCGCCGCGCAATAGAACAGTGGTTCAGATTACAGCAAGAAAGGCGCCCCGCTGCCGCGGGACGCCTTTGCGCATGGTTGGTCGGCCCGCGGGCGGATTTTCTGAGAAAAATATGACGTTGTGGCAGGTTGGCTCAAGCTTCTGATGGGGCGTGACATGAAGCGGCGAAGAATGACGGCGCAAAATTTATAATTTCGTAGAAAAGAAAAGTGTCAAGACCACCCGACCGACAGGGGAATTGCCAATGAGGTCGGGGGTCTTGACCTACTTGACTATGAAGGCTCGCTCGTATGATATGTTGTGTAAGGTCTGTCAGAGGGAATTGCGTGTTTGATGCCTTTGAGCCGGAACAATAACCTGGAGACAATAAGATCCAGGCTATATCAGGGTCGCAAGCTCATGCAGAGAGAGTTTTTTGTTGATCTGGATTGCGGAGTCAGACACGAACTAGTGGCAGATAGAGACAGGAATAGAAGATCAGGCTAATAATCAGTGCTTTTGTTAGCTATGTACGCCGGGTCTCATTCAGAAGATGATGTGCCCAACGTTACCTTTTATGGATTTCTTAAATCATTTGAAATTGAGGTTTAATGCATAAGCTGAAAATCGGCATTATCGATCTCGTAGCCAAAGCTCCGACGCGGACCATGTGGATGCGTGTCATGGGTGCGAACTTTGTCAGCATCATGCCTCAAGTCGTGGCTACTTGGTGCGAAGAGCAAGGGCATGATGTCACATTAGTCACGTATACGGGTAGAGAGAATCTCCTTGAGGAACTGCCGGCAGGAGTTGACTTCGTCTTCATAAGCTCATTCACTGAAGCGGCTCTGCTGTCCTACGCACTCAGCAATTTGTTCCGCTCGCGAGGTGCGATCACCGCTATTGGAGGGCCCCATGCCCGCTGTTATTCTCAGGATGCGCAAAAGTATTTTGATTATGTGTTGGGGTTCACCGACAGAGCATTGATCCATGAGGTGCTTCTGGATCGGGCTCGGCACCGCCCTGTCGGCCTGCATCTTTCAGCTGATCAGCATCCCGTTCGCTTGCCCGGTGTAAGTGAACGCTGGAAATTCATAGAACTGACCCTGCGGAAGGCGCCATTTGTTAAGATAGTTCCTCTCTTGAGCAGCCTGGGCTGTCCCTATTCTTGTGAATTCTGTATTGATTCCACTGTGCCGTATCAACCGCTGGACACGGATGCATTGAAAGAAGATCTGAGTTTTCTTCTCCGCAAATTCAAGCACCCCCGTGTTGGGTGGCACGACCCGAACTTTGGGGTTCGCTTTGACAGTTGTATGAATGCCATAGAAGAGGCGGTGCCGCCCGGTCGTATCGACTTCATCGCCGAATCGACCTTGTCCCTGCTTTCGGAGTCCCGTGTGAAGCGGCTTAAGCACAATGGCTTCAAGGCTCTGCTGCCGGGTATAGAGTCATGGTTTGACATGGGCAAGAAATCGAAGACTGGTAAGACGACAGGGTTGGATAAGGTCAGAATGGTTTCTGACCAGGTCAATATGATCTTGCGGCATATCCCCTATGTGCAAACCAATCATATATTTGGACTCGACGGCGACGAGGGTTCGGCTCCGTTTGAGCTTACCAAGCGGTTTCTAGACCTCAGTCCGGGGGCTTTTCCGGCCTATTCAATGCTCTCGGCGTTTGGACAGGCGGCGCCGCTTAATCTGGAATTTCAAAGGGCAAATCGCGTCCTGCCGTTCCCATTTCACTTTCTCAGCAACATTCAGATGAACATCAAACCAAGAAATTATTCATGGGCGGAATTTTACGATTATCTCATTGATGTGACGAAGTACTCTTTCTCTCCTCGTTTGACCGTCCGACGATTTCTGGCAAACGGAGAGACAATCCCAAGATGGCTAAACGTTGTTCGCGGATTTTCATCGGAACGATTTGGTCGAGTCAAATACTACTCTGAAATCCGGCGGCGATTGGAGACTGACCGTCCGCTCCGGCGTTTCTTTGAACAAGAGACAACAGAGATCCCCGAGTATTTTGTGAAAAAAGTACGTAGGGACCTCGGCGAATTTTGGGATTGGTTGCCGGATGGCGCAATTGGTCACGACCCCAACGCCTATCTTGTGTCAACTGAGAAAGCTTGTTCTTCCCCGAGCATTCCGAGTGCCGGCGCGGCCTGATACTCACGACAGTCTTGGGCTCATCGCTAAAACAAGAAGACCAAGGACTATTAGTTCTTGTGACAATTTCAAGATACACATATGTTTCTTCCTTCTATTGACTGCGTAATGCCCCACGCTCGTTCCGCATCGATATCTATTCCCGCTTTTCCACCCATTTGACCATCATTGTAAAAATGATATTGGTACCGATAAAGAGGGTCATTCGGCGCCTGATTATGGAATAGAGCGTTGGGAAAATCCGGTAGCGAGTATCGGACCAGTCCCGATTCGTACAGCATGTTCGCAACCTCAAGAGATGTTGCTGGAGACTGCGATGCAATTCTTAGTACCCTCATTTCAATCCCGTCATATGGGCCTTCAATCAGTTCTAACCCTAAGACGGATTGAATACTGTCCATTTGAGAAGTCGTCACACTATCATTATATCGTGTTACAATCCGGTCATTCAGTTTGAATACGAATCCCCCTGTGTCCTTATAAGCTGGATACGCAAGAATCACCTCTGGTTCTGAACGGATGACAGTCAGGAGGGATTCAATATCGTGTCCCGGATTAACATGAAAAACTTCAAATCCCATAAACATAGCATGTGGTGCGACTCCTTCATTCAGCGCTTCAATCTCATTGGCGAAATCCCCATAATTCTCTTCAGGGAATGACGGGTCGAATTTTATCGTAATTATGGAATCTACAATTGTCAGATGCTGTACTCCCAATCCATAATAGTAATTCTGACCCCACGCCAACTGAAATGAAGTTGCCAAGCTAATAGCAACCAGTGTCACCAATATGCTTAAGAACTTCAAAGTATTCATAAATTACCTCCCTTTCATTCACTTGGTACCTTACCAATGTCAAGTTCATAAAACATCGCGTTATAATAAGGAAAGCCCCTTACCATCCTCCTCTGGATCAGGTCAACATCGATTATCGGCAAACCGCTAAGACCATTTGTGTTCACTCCGATATAGACCCTGCGATTGTCCGGCGGTACGACTATACTGCCATAATGCCGACTCCTGAGCAGACTATCCGGGTAGATGAATGGCGGAATGAGATCGCGGACTTTGTGCGTGAAAGCATCAAATACCCACAGATAACCCGGCGGTGAGATTCCTTCTGTACCATCCCCACCGTCCGTCATAAACACCGATTTGCCATCCGTAGAAATAGCCACTCCTCCAAAGGGACCCCAAATCCGCATTGACGCAATTAGGCTATCTGAATCCAGGCTGTACTGCATGAAATATGCCGCTCCAATCGTCCTTGCGTGAAAATACAGATCATTTGTCAGCCAGTTATAGGCGAATTCGTAAGTCCCCATCCTCTCACCTCCCGGCAGCCTTATCTTGATTGTGTCTATGATAGAGTATGTCAAACAGTCGACTCGATAGAACCACATGGAGTCGTAGTTTCTGCCGAAATACCAGTTGTTGACAGTATCAAGAAAATATTCTCCTCCTCCCACAGAAACTGAATCTAATGGTTCGAAGGTAACCGGGTCCAGAAATACAGTGTAGCCTCCAAATGAACAAATCAGATAACTCCCTTTCGGGTCGAAGGTATATTGTCCTGTCCGCGGGATTATCTGCTCCAAGGTAAGATCCGAGGCTCTGTATATCTTGGTATCAAGGTTCCAATAGTCCGATATCACTATTCGATTGCCGTCGGGAGTGACATCCAGGTCGTCCAGTCCGAAACCGAGCTTAACACTGTCGATTATGGTGTCAGCCGGAATGTCAAAAGAAAAAAGAATATGGTTGTAAGCATCGCAAGCATACAATCGATAGTTCCCTTCCGGCACCGGCTCCGGCTCTTTCGGGCAGACCGGGCAGTCTTCATCGCAGGTCAATGCCATGAATCCAAACAGAA